>NZ_JBITDW010000008.1:0-233288 GCF_044454685.1 Actinoplanes sp. NPDC051513 | reverse complement strand
GCGGCGCCCGGCGGCCGGGGGCCGGGGGGGGGCCGCCGCCGCCCCCCCCCCCCCGGGCCGGGGGCCCCCCCCCCCCCCCCCCCCCCCCCCCCCCCACTCGCTGTCGAGGGGCCGCCATGATCAGGCCCTGGTCGGGGCCGCGGGCGGCCGGGTCGGTGCTGCCGAGGGTGGCCCAGGCCGCGGTCAGGAGCGGCCGAAGTCCTGGGTCCAGTAGGGCGCGCCGCCCTTGGTGTAGGCCAGGCCGACGCCCACCGCGACGCTGCCGCAGTTGAGGATGTTGGCGCGGTGGCCGGGGCTGTTCATCCAGCCGGTGACGACGACCTTCGGGGTGCGGTAGCCCCAGGCGATGTTCTCGGCGCTCGCGCTCCGGCTCGGGTAGCCGGCCGCCGCCTCGCGGGCGACGAAGTTGCTGCCGTTCGAGCCGGTGTGGCTGAAGAAGTTGCGCGTCACCATGTCGGTGCTGTGCGCGCGGGCGGCCGTGCGGAGCCGCTCGTCGATCCGCAGGGCCTTGCAGCCCTTCGCGGTGCGCTGCACGTTGGTCAGGCGCACGACCTCGTTCTCGTACCCCGTCATGACCTCGGCCGACGGCTTCGCGACCGCGGTGGCGGAGGCCGCGGTGGCGGAGGCCGCGGTGGCGGCGGAGGCCGCGGTGGGGGCGGAGGCCGCGGTGGGGGCGGAGGCCGCGGTGGGGGCGGAGGCCGTGCTGGCCGCGAAGGCCGGCGCGCCGAACAGGGTCGGGATGGCGGCGAGCGCGGCGATGGCAACGAGACGCTTCAAGTGTTTCCTCCTGGCGATCGGTGACGTGAATACCGATCGGGGAGGAGCGCCGGGCGGTGAGCGGGTAAACCGCCCTGCACCCGGCGCGACCCGAAGCGCTACTTGTCGACGGTCGGCGCCTTGGGGCAGCCGTGCTTCTGCTGCCAGGCCTTGACCGCCGCCACCGGGGACTTCTGGCCCTTCTTGCGCCAGGAGTCCAGGTACGGCCAGGGGTAGAGCGTGCCGCGCTGGTTCCACCAGTCACCGGTCTTGGCGCACGGCGGCGAGATCCCGAAGTGCAGGTGGCAGGCGCTCGCGTCGCCGGTGTCGCCGGTCTTTCCGAGGGTTTGACCGCTCTTGACCCGTACACCCGGATTTATGGCCTTATCGATCGCCGAGAGATGCGATCCGTAGTAGCGCACGCCGTCGTCGCCCAGGAGGGAGACGGACAGGCCGCCCCGGGTGGCGCCCGCGTTGACCTTGGGCGACCACGTGTCCTTCTTGCTGACGGCCAGGACGACGCCGCTGGTCACGGCCACGAAGCGGTTGCCGCAGGCGGTCATGACGTCGGTGGCCTGGTAATCGTGGTGGGTGTGCGCGTACGAGCTCTTGCCGACCACCGGAAACGTGTACGTGATCTTGACGACGGCGGCTGCCTTCGGCTTGGCGGCGGCCGACGGGCTGGGCGCCGGAGAAGGCGCCGAGGTCGGCTCGAGGCTTTTCACCGAGCCCACCCAGGCCGGTTCGGCCTTGGGTGACGAGGAGCAGGCCGCGACCGCGGCGACGCTCAGGCCGGCCAGAACGAGTTTGCGGAGCGAAGGCACGCGGCCCAACATAACAGCCCGGCCGCGAGGTGGCGGCCGGGCCGTTTCTCACGCCGCCGACTTGGGCCCGATCGGGGTGATCGCCGTGCCGGGCTCGGGGTGCAGACCCTTCCGCAGGGTTTCGAGCATGGTCATGCCCTGCGCGGCCAGCGACGCGACAACGCTGTTGAGCCCCTCGGCGCCGTCCAGCACCGTCACGTTCGCGCCCTGCAGGCCCTCGGCCGCGGCCCGCAGCATGTCCGGCAGCTTGTCGATGATCGCCTGATCGAGCGCGATCCGGCCCTGGGCCGCCGCGGCCTCGGCGGACATCTTGGTGGCGTCGGCCTCGGCGCGGGCCAGCGCCCGGATCCGCTCGGCCTCGGCCTCGGCCGGCCGGATCACCTCGGCGATCAGCTCGGCCTCGCGCAGCTCGGCGTTCTTCTGGGCGACCAGCGCGCGCTCCTTGATCACGTCCTGAGCGGCGCGGGCGGCGGCGAGCGGGCCGGACTGTGCGGCGGTCTGCTGGGCCTGGTCGATCTCGGCCTGGTACTCGGCCTTGGCGATCGCGGTCTGCCGCGCGTACTCGGCCTGGTGCCGGATGCTCTCCTGCTGGGCCATCGCGCTCTGGCGGTCGGCGGCGGCCTGCGCGACCTTCGCCTCCTGGTTGACCCGGGCCTGGTGCGGCGCCGCGAGCGCCTTGATGTAGCCGACGCCCTTGTCGTCGATGCTGCTGATCTGCAGCGAGTCGACCGCCAGCCCGATCCGGGCCATCTCGGGCTTGCTGGCGTCGACGATCGCGTCGGCGAGCGTCTGCTGCTCGCGGATGATCGACTCGACGGTCATGCTGCCGATGATGCTGCGCAGGTGGCCCGAGAAGATCCGGCCGACGAGCGTGGGCATCTGGCCCTGGTCGCCCTGGAAGCGGCGGGCGGCCGCGGCGATCGACTCGTGGTCGTCGCCGACCTTGAAGGCGATGATCGCCTCGACGGACAGCGTGAGGCCCTGCTGGGTGTAGCAGTCCTCGGCGACCTCGGCCTCCTGCATGGCCAGCGTGAGCCGGGTGGCCTTGGAGATGATGGGCGCGACGAAGACGCCGTGCCCGGTGACGATCTTGAACGGCAACGCGTCCGCACCCCGTTGTTTGCGGCCACTGATCAGCAACGCCTCGTTGGGGGCGGGCACCCGATAACCGAACACTTCTACAGCCCTTCTTCGACGGGCCATGGCTCGACGTCGATCTGGCGCGCGCCACGGTTGTTGATGACGAGAACCTCGGACCCGGTGGGGACCGGCGTCGCGGCGTACGCGAGGTAGTAGTGCGCTATGCCCTGGACCAGCAGGCGTACCTCTCCGGCGCGCCCGCCGCCGCGGATCGCGGTGATCACCGTGCCGACCCGGCCGACCAGCGTCTCACTCGTCACAACTCGCATTGTGCTCCCGCCGCACCAGAGGGGCGGGGAGACACAGGTCACGCCGCGCGGGTCTCACATCCGTCCGGTCCGTTTCGTCAGCCGGATATGAAGAAAACAGACTTGGGTGGAGAAGTTCTGGAGCCCGGGACTGCGGAGTACGCGGCGGCGAGTGGCTCGCTGTTCGCATCCGGCAGCCCGGCCTTCGTGGTACGTCCCGGCAGCGTCCGGGATGTGCAGGCGGCCGTCACGTTCGCCGCCGGCTGGGATCTGAAACTTTCCGTGCGCGGCGGCGGCCACAGCTTCGTCGGCTTCGGCACCAACGACGACGGCATCGTGGTCGACCTGAGCCGCCTGGCCGACGTCTCGCTGACCGACAAAGACCGTCATGTCGTACGGATCGGTGGCGGCGCGACGTGGGGGCAGGTCACGACGGCGCTGGCCCCGCACGGCCTGGCGATCTCGTCGGGCGACACCAGGAGCGTCGGGGTCGGCGGGCTGACCCTGACCGGCGGCATCGGCTGGAAGGTCCGCAAGTACGGGCTGGCGCTGGACAGCGTGGTCGCGGCCGAGGTGGTGACGGCCGATGGTGACCTCGTGCGGGCGAGCGCCGACGAGAACCCGGAGCTGTTCTGGGCCCTTCGCGGTGGTGGCGGCAACTTCGGGATCGTGACCGCGTTCGAGTTCGCCGCGCACCCGACGACCGACGTCTTCCACGGCCGGATCGCCTTCCCCGCCGCCGAGGCGGGCAACGTCCTGAACGGGTGGGCCGACTACATGCGTACGGCGCCGGAGGAGCTCACGTCGATCGCGTCGTTCGCCAACCCGTTCGCCGGTGGCGCGCAGGCGCCGGTCGAGGTCCACGTCGCGTACGACGGAGACGACCCCTCGCTCGCCGCGCGGGCTCTCGACCCGATTCGCGGGCTCGGCACGGTGGTCGCCGACGAGGTGACGCTCAAGGCGTACGCCGACGTGCTCGTGGACGGGCTGGTCCCGCCGCCCGGATTCCGGTTCGTCAGCCGCGGCGCTTTCGTGGACAGGGAGTCGGTGTCCGACGCGCTGCGGGTTCTGGTCGAGATCGGAGCGTCGGGACAGTCGCCGGCAATCGCGGTCCGCAGCGTCGGCGGCGCGGTGGCCCGGGTCCCCGGCGACGCCACCGCGTACGCGCACCGGCAGGCGGAGCTGATGGTCACGACCGCCACCGTGAACCAGGAGCAGACGGCGACCTGGGAGCGGCTCGGGCCGCACGTGAGCGGCGCCTACGCCAATTTCCTCAGCTCGGCCACCGATCAGGACGTCGCCGCGATCTACCCGGAGGAGACCTACCGGCGGCTCGTCGCGGTCAAGCGCGAGTACGACCCGGCCAATCTCTTTTCCGGCAACCACAACGTGCGTCCGTGACGGCGGAGGGCCGGCGCGAGCACGCGCCGGCCCTCCCTTGTCTTACGACCTCAGCTGGTGGTGAGGGCGGTGTTGTCGATCTGGAAGGACGTCTGAAGCGAGGAGTCCTCGACGCCGCTGAACGAGATCGTCACGGTCTGTCCCTTGAGGCTGGACACGTCGAACGACTTCAGGGCGTACGCGGAGCTCTTGTTGAGGTTGGAGTAGGTCGCGAGGGTCGTCGAGCCGGCCTTGACGGTCAGCTTGTCGTACGCCGTCGACGTGGTGGTCTCGGCCGACGTGATCTTCAGGTAGAAGCTCAGCGTCGCGGTCGAGGCGGTGGACGGGATCGTCACCGACTGGGTCAGCGTGTCGGTGTGGGTGGTGCCGTAGCCGTCGAGCCAGGCGAAGTAGCTGCCCGCGTAGGGAACGTTGGTACCGGACGCGGTCGAGATGACGCCCGAGGTCTGCGACCAGGTGGTGGCGCCGCTCTCGAAGCCCGGGTTGCCGAGCAGGTTGGTGCCGGTCGGCGGCGTGGTGGTGCCGGAGCAGGTCGGATCGGCCGACTGGGCCGGAACGCTGATCGCGTCCCATGCCGCCTTGACCGTGTTGAACTCGGTGCAGCTGCCCGGGTACAGGTTCTTGGCCGCGGTGAGCGTCCAGGTCCGGTACTTCAGGTACGACGAGCTCGAGGTCTTCAGCAGCATCGCGTTGTACATGATGGTGATGGCCTTCTGGATGCCCAGGCCGGTCACCGTCGAGCTGTTGCAGGTCGAGCTGGCGGGCTGGCCGTTGCCGCTGGTGCCCTGCGCGAGCAGGTAGAACCAGTGGTTGCCGGGACCGGCCGCGGCGTGCACCTCCTGCGACGGGACGCTCGAGGAGTAGCAGTTCGAGTCGCCCAGCGCCGACGGGTTGTACATGTTGCGGATCGGGCCGCTGCCGACGAGGTTGACTTCCTCGCCGACGGTGTAGTCCGGCGGGTCGTTCGGGTTGTTGATGTACCACTCGGTCGCCGCGCCGAAGGTGTCGGCCACGAACTCCTGAGTGTTGCCGCCCGAGATACCGCCCGGGGTGTAGTCGTCGATGCCGTGGCCGAGCTCGTGGCCCAGCACGTCCGCCGACGAGATCCACTGACCGGCGGTGTTCTTGCCGATCTGCACCTGGCTGCCGTCGTAGTACGCGTTCTGGTCGTTCAGGCCGACCCGGATCGGCCACGCCCCGCCCGAGCCGTTCTGCCCGTTGCGGCCCAGCCACGCGGAGAGCATCGCGGTCTGCTTCTCACCCACGTACAGGGCGTCGACGCAGCCGGTCTCCTTGTTGGTGCCGGTGCCGTTGCCCCAGACGTTGTCGGTCCCGCTGAACGTCGTGTTGGTCGACGCGTCCTGGCACTGCATCGTCGACTGGGTCGAGGACCGCATCGAGTACGTCGAACCGGAGAGGGTGGTGTCGATGGTGACCGACCCGTTGATCCAGCCGGTGCCGGTGCCGGAAACGTCGATGACGTGCTCCTTGGTGCTGAGCACGGCGCCGGTCAGGGCGTCGACGTTCACGGAGAGCCGGCTGACACCCTCGGCGCCGATGCCGTCGACCGTCGTCTGCCAGGCGAGCCTCGCGGCCGAGCCCTCCGGCGCCACCACGACGAGTTTGGTGCCCTCCACCTTGGACACTGACTTGAGCTGCTTCTTGGCGATCGCCGCGGCGTCCGCATCGCTCAGCTTCGGCGTGACGGACAGCTCGCCGATCGGGCTCGACTGCGCTACCGAGGTGAACTTGGTTGCCCCGTTGGCGTCGGTCATGACGACGAGGTCGCCGCCCTCGACCGGAAGGCCCTTGTAGTTGCGGAGGTAGGGGACGTAGTTGAGGCCGTGCGACGAGATCACCTTCTGCTGCTGGAAGGTGTCGTAGCTGCTCGCCTGAAGGACCGACGGCTTGCTCGCGACGAGCGCGTCGGCCTTGGTGGCCGCCGTCTTCGCCGCGGCCGCCGGGTCGCTCGGCTGAGCAGTGGCCGGCTGGGCCACCGCGACCATGGCTGACGCGGCGGCTGTTCCCGCTGCCAGCGCGACGATCAGGGGGGTTCGACGTTTCACGCGGGTGCTCCTTTCCCGCCCGGGGGTCTGGGCGGGCTCAAGGTCCGGTGGACGATGAGTCACACCAGGACGACTTGAGGTGAGACGCTAGGCATCGACGGGCATCTTTGGAAATAGGGAAAACCCTTGCGCCTACCACCGGGTACATACGACTTAGGTCGTACTCGCGGTGTAGACCGTGGTCGGATGCGCCCGATCTTCCGTTCGCGGGACCATGCTGGGCATGAACTTTCGCTTCGGAGTCGTCGCCGGCAAGGCGCCCTCGGGCGCCGAATGGGCCGCCACCGCACGCAGGGCGGAAGAGTTGGGGTACGACACCCTGCTCATCCCCGACACCCTGCACACCTTCGCGCCGTTCGCGGCGCTGGCCGCGGCCGCCGCCGTGACCCAAACCCTGCGCCTGGGCACGTACGTGCTGAGCGCACCCAACCGGGCGCCCGGTCTCGTCGCCTGGGAGACCGAGACGTTGCAGCAGCTCAGCGACGGTCGTTTCGAGCTGGGCGTGGGCGGCGGCCGGCCGGGCGCCGCCGCCGACGCGGCGGTGCTGGGCGGCTCGTTCGGCTCCCCCGCTTCCCGCATCGAGCGGGTGGCCGAGACGATCGCGGCGGTCCGCAAGCTCGAGAACGCGCCGCCGGTGCTGGTCGCCGCGAGCGGCCCGCGGATGCTGCGGCTGGCCGCCGCCGAGGCCGACATCGTGGCTCTGGGTCTGCCGCCGCAGTCGACCGAGCCCGAATTGGCCCGGACGGTAGAGATCTTGCGGGACAGTGACCGCTTCAATCAGCTCGAGCTGCACATGAACGTGGCCGGCGTCGCGCCGACGGTCGACGACCTGCCGCCGTTCCTGTCGCGCATGGTCGGCGGCGACCCGCGCGAGATGGCGGCGGCCGGCGGCATCGCCTTCCTCACCGGCCCGGCCGAGCAGATCGCCGATCTGCTCTGCCGGCGCCGGGAGGAGTTCGACATCTCGTACATCGGGGTGAGCGGCCTGTTCATGGAGCAGTTCGCCCCGGTGATCGAGCTGCTCAGGCGTGCGTGACGGTCAGCGCGTAAAACTTGACCTTCGCGCCGTTGGTGGTGCTGTCCGAGGAGGACTGGTTGTAGGAGCCGGCCTTGAAGTACTGCTTGTACGGGTTGAACGAGGACGGGATGGTGTAGCTGGTCTTCGCCCCGTTCACCGTCAGGTTGATCTTGTTGCCGGTCACGTTGATGGTGTAGGTCCACTTCACGCCGAGCGCCACGTTGCCGACCTTGTGCAGCGTCTGCCCGCCGGCCGGCGAGTTCTCGGTGCCGAGGTAGATGTCGCCGTTCGGCCGGTAGTACAGCTCGAGCAGCGGCTTGGTCGACGAGCCGCCCGAGCCGAGGTGGACCTGCCCGACGCAGACGTTCTTGGTGACCGAGGGAATGCGCAGCTGGGCGTTCATCGTGTGGTTGCCCGAGAGCGACCACTCGCCGGTCTCCCGCAGCTCGGACCGGGCGTAATTGGAGTTCGGCGTGGTCACGCCCTTCTCCGGCGCCCAGAAGGTCATCGACCCGTCGTTCTTGTCGGTCCAGAAGTACGCCGGGTTGCTGTAGCCGTTGACGCCCTTGAGCTGCGCCGGCTGGATCGTGTCGGGCTTGCCCGGCGAGCCCGTGGGCAGCTGGAGCTGCCAGATCGACAGGTTGAAGTTGCCGCCGGGCGGGAGTGTCGGGTCGAGGGTGGCCGCCGACGCGTTGGTGATGCCGAGGACACTGAGCGTGCCGACCACCGCGACGGACACGGCGATCGCGAGCAGCTTCCGCTTCTTCATGGGGATACCTCTTGCAGCCGTCGAGGGGAATTGGCAAGGCGGCTAACAGTAGGCTCGGCCATCGATGTCTGTCCTTAAATAACCTTAAATCAACCCCCTGCCGCGTACGTCCTCAGCACCGTCACCGCGGGGCTTCGCCACGGACGGCCCAGGCCCGGGCGGTCAGGGCGATCTTGCCGTCGCCGTCGCGGGGGAGGCGGGCGTCGAGGAGGTCGCGGATCGCCCGTTGCCGATCGGGCCTCAGGCGGGCCAGGTAGGCGGGCGCCGCGCCCTGACCGCCCAGGAAGGGCCGCCAGTAGTCGTCGAAGTCCGCGAAGACCGTGGGGATCTCGATCGGCCGGGTCTCGACGTCGCGCAGCCCGGCGTCGGTCCACGCCTGCGCCAGCGCGCCGGGGTGGCAGATCGGGAAGCGCGGGCCCTCGTCCTGGTCGGCGGCGGCCGGGTCGACCTCGAGCGAAGCGTCCCAGAAGTGGCGCATCATCTGCATGCCGGTCGTGTAGTCCCAGACGTAGACGGCCACCGTCGCGCCCGGGGCGGCCACCCGGGCGAACTCGTTCACCGCCCGCTGCGCGCCGGGCACGAAGTTCAGGGCCAGGCCGCTCACCACCGCGTCGAAGCGGGCTTCGCCGAGGGGCAGGGCGGAGGCGTCGCCGGCCACGAAGCGTGCGGCCGGGAGGTGGGCGCGGGCCTCGGCCAGAAAGCCCCGCGACATGTCGACGCCCACGACGAGGGCCGGCGACGCGGCGGCCAGCACGGCGCCGGTGAGCGCGCCGGTGCCGCAGCCCGCGTCCAGCCAGCGGCCGCCCGCCGGCGCCGCCCGCTGCTCGTCGCCCGGCACCGCCCGCTGCTCGTCTTCCGGCGCCGTCAGCCAGCGCAGGAATTCGGCCGCCACCGGGCGGCTCCATCGACCGACGTAAGCCTCGTACGCGTCGCCGACCGCCCATACGTCTCCCATGACCTCCGAGGATATGTGGGCCGGCCACACTGTCCAGGGGCGTCGGCGGTGGGAAGCTGCGGCGATGGAAGAGGTAACCGTGGCCGTCCGCGGCATTTCGCTCAACGTTCTCGTCTCGGGGCCGGACGACGGCACGCCGGTGCTGCTCGTGCACGGCAACTGCTCGTCCGCCGACTTCTGGCGGCCGCTCCTGCGCCACCTGCCGCCCACCCTGCGGGTCGTCGTGCCCGACCTGCGGGGATACGGCCGCTCCGAGACCGCGCCGGTCGACGCCACCCGCGGCCTGCGCGACTTCGCCGACGACGTGGCGGCGCTGCTCGAGGACCCGGCCCTGTTCCCCGGCGGCGGGCCGGTCACCGTCGCCGCCCACTCCATGGGGTGCGGCGTCGCGATGCAGCTGCTCGTCGACCACCCGTCGCGGGTGTCGGCGCTGCTGCTCGAGGCGCCGCTCAGCCCGTACGGTTTCGGCGGCACCCGCGACCTCGACGGCACCCCTACGACGGCCGACTTCGCCGGCACCGGCGGTGGCGGCGCCAACCCCGACTTCGTGCGCCGGATCGCCGAGGGCGACCGCAACGACGACGGCCCGACCAGCCCGCTCGCCGTGTTGCGTACCGCCTACGTGGCCGACCCGGCGTCGCTCGGCGATGACGAGCAGCTGCTGCTGGACACGGTGCTGTCGACGGCGATCGGCGACGACAACTACCCCGGCGACAGCAAGCCCAGCGAGAACTGGCCCGGCGTCGCGCCCGGGGACCGCGGCGTGCTCAACACGATGGCCCCGAACCACTTCAACATCGCCGCCGAGCTGGTGGCCGTCGCTGCCAAGCCGCCGATCACCTGGGTGCGCGGCGACCGGGACGCCATCGTCTCCGACACGTCGTTCTTCGATCTGGCGTACCTCGGCTCGCTCGGCGTGGTCCCCGGCTGGCCGGGCGCCGAAGCCTGCCCGCCCCAGCCGATGGTGAGCCAGACCCGCGCGGTCCTCGACCGCTACTCGGCCGCCGGCGGCGCCTACACCGAGGTCGTGTACGAGAGCTGCGGACACTCCCCACACGTGGAGCGCCCGACCGAGGTGGCGACGGAGCTCCTCAAACTGCTCTGAAAGCGCCCGCCCGCCGCGACTCATCAACGGTGAGTTGCGGCGCGGAGCGTGCGGCGGGTCATCAAGGTCGCGCGGCGTCGGCCGGTCTGCGCGGCGGCCCCGCCCCGGGCGCGGGTCAGATCTGGCGGTCGCGGCCGGCGGCCATGCCGGCTATGCCCTGCGGGATCATCAGCACGATCATGAGGGCCAGCGGCACCCGCCAGCCGTTCGTGTGGTCGTGCAGCACGCCTACCAGGATCGGGCCCGGGATGGCCAGCAGGTAACCGACGCCCTGGGCGAACGCCGACAACCGCACCACCGTGGCCGGCGAGCTGCCGCGTAGGCCGATCATCGTGAGGACCAGCGGGAACGCCGTGTTGACGATGCCCAGCAGCACCGCCCACGCCCAGGGCGCGGCGGCCGGGTCCCACCACAGGCCCGCGTAGCCGGCCATGCCGAAGACGGCGAGCGTCCCGGCTATCCAGCTCTGGCTGCGCATCTTGCCGGCCAGTGCCGACAGGGCCATGCCGAGCGGCACGCCGAGCAGGGAGGTGGCCGCGAACAGCAGGCCGGCCTCGTCCGCCGACAGGCCGGCGTCGCGGTAGATCTGAGGGAGCCAGCCGATGATCACGTAGGCGGAGGTCGACTGGAGGCCGAAGTACACGGCGAGCGCCCACGCGACCGGGTGCCTGCTCACCCGTACCAGATCGTGGGCTTGGGTCTGGGTCTTGACCGTGTGATCGTTGCGGGCGAGCGGGATCCACGCCGGGAGCGCGATCACCGCCAGGACCGCCCAGCAGGCCAGGCCGAGGCGCCAGTCGCCGCCGAACGAGTCGGTCAGCGGGACCGTCGCGGCGGCCGCCAGGGTCGCGCCGAGGTTGAGCGCCACCGTGTAGAGGCCGGTCATGGTGCCGACCTGGGTGGGGAAGTGCTCTTTGACGATCATTGGGAGCAGCACGTTCACGACCGCGATGCCGGCCAGTGCCACCACGCTGAGCAGGAGGAACAGTGCGGTTCCGGGCACGTAGGCGCGCAGCGCCAGGCCCACGGCGAGCACCGCGAGGCCCACGATGATCACGCGGGCGGGGCCGAAGCGGCGGGCGAGGCGCGGCGCCGCGAGGCCGAGGATCGCGAAGCAGAATGCCGGGATCGAGGTGAGCAGGCCGGCGACCGAGGAGCTCATGCCGAGCCCGGAGCGGACCTCGCTGAGCACCGGACCGACGCTGGTCACTGCCAGCCGGAGGTTGACCGCGGCGAGCAGCAGCGCCGCCACCGCGATGAGACGCGCCCGGGTCCTCGAGACCGCGGGGCGCGAGGTTGTCAGCTCCTCTTCGGCAATCACCACTTACACATCATCGGCGTTACCTGCCGGAAACGCCTGGTGGAGTGCGGGCACTCACACCGCTTCCTGCTCCTTCTCCACCTGCTGGTTCCACTCGCGCTTCGACGACTGCCAGCCGTCCTCGTTCATTCCCAGCCGCCAATAGCCCGAGATCGACAGCTGTTCGAGCGGGATCGCGCAGTCCCGGCGCAGGAAGGCGCGCAGCTCCTTGACCAGGTGCGCCTCGCCGTGCACGAACGCGTGGACCTTGCCCGCGGGGAAGTCGCAGCCGCGGACCGTCTCGACGAGCAGCGTGCCGGGCCGGGCGTCGCCGCGGTGCAGCCAGACGATCTCCGCGTCGGCGTGCGTCTCGAGCTTCTGCTCCTCGTCGGGGCCGGACACCTCGATGAACGCGCGCACGGTCGCGCCGGCCGGCATGCCCTCGAGCGCCGCGCCGATCGCCGGCAGCGCGCTCTCGTCCCCGGCCAGCAGGTGCCACGCGGCGTCCTCGCGCGGCGCGTACCCGCCGCCCGGCCCCATGAACAGGACCGTGTCGCCGGGCTGGGCGCCCGCCGCCCACGGTCCCGCGATGCCCTCGTCGCCGTGCACCACGAAGTCGAGCCACATCTCGGGGATCTCGGGCAGCCACTTGCGCACCGTGTAGGTGCGGACCACGGGCCAGTCGGCAGGCGGCATCGTCTCGCGGATCACGCCCTGGTCGAACGGCTCCGGGTAGGTGACTCCCGGCCGGGGGAACAGCACCTTCACGTAGTGATCGGTGAACTCGCCCGCGGTGATCGCCCGGAGCCCCTCGCCGCCCACGACCACGCGGATCATGTGTGGGGTGAGCTGCTCCACGCGAGTCACGCTCGCCCGGTGGGCTGGCCGTGCCGGCCTGTTCGGCATGCTGATCCTCTTCCGCTCGATGATCGCCGCCTCGTCGTCGGTAAGGCTACCCTCACTCCCCGCCCACACGCGAAAGGACGGCCCACTCCGAGAAGTGGGCCGTCCTTTCGATGTTGGTGAAGGGTTACTCCCAGGGCGTGCCCGGGCGGCGGCGCCGGGTCAGCGCCATCACCGTGAGGCCGGCCAGCATCAGCACCACCGCGGCGCCGAGGAAGGCGACCGTGTTGTTGCCGGTCAGCGCCAGCACCCCGCTCTTCTCCTCGCTGGTGGTCTGCGCGGCCACCTGCTGGGCGGTCGGCGGCTCGAGGCCCGAGTTCGGCTGGCCGTCGTCGTTGGAGTAGGTGTAGTCGTCGCCGGCGGCGGCCTCGGAGCTCTTGCTTGCCTTCGGCTTCGCCTTCGCGGTCTCCTCACCCTGAGTGTCGTCGCTCTGGGTGTCGTCGCTCGCGGTGTCGTTGTCGCCGGTCGCGGTGGCGTCGCTTTCTTCCGTACGGGTGGAGGTCGGCGCCGTCGTCTTCGGGGCGGAGTCGGCCTTCTTCGTCCCGGTCGTGGTCGCCGGCTTCTTGGTCGTCGGCGTCGCCTTGGGAGTGAAGTCGTCCTTGGTGGTCGGCTGGGTGGCCTGGGTCGTCGGGGCGGTCGTGGCCGGGGCGGTGGTCGGAGCGGTGGTCGGAGCCGTGGTCGCGCCGCCGCCGTTGTTCCCGCCGCCGGTGTTCCCACCGTTGTTGCCGCCGCCGCCCTGGTTGCCGCCCGTGTTCCCACCGTTGTTGCCGCCGGTGTTCCCACCGCCGCCGGTGTTGCCGCCCTGGTTGGCGCCGCGGACCGTGATGCGGACCGCGTCGATGGCCGGCGTCTCGTTGGCACGCTCCATCATCGGCACCCGGTGCGAGCCGTCGCCGGCCCACGAGGCGCACTGCGCGGTGCCGATCGTCGGCATGCCCGGCACCTGGATGGTCACCGTGTCGGGGGCCTTGCCGCCCTTCTTGTCCTCGGTCGCCACGAAGAACGCGGGGACCGGCGCGGGGTCGGGCGCTTCCCGGGTGCTCGCCAGCATGCGGCAGGCGGTGTGGAAGTGGCCACGCTCGATGCCGTTCTGCAGGACCGAGCCCTCCACGTAGTACCCGCCCTGGCCGGCCGCGAGGAACCGGTCGCGGATCAGGTTCCGCGTGCTGACCTTGAGCGTGAACGGCGTGTTGACCGTGACCGTGCGGGGCGCCTGCGTGATCAGCAGCGACGAGTTGTTGGCGGCGCTGGAGACCTCACCGAACTCGGTGGAGACGCAGCGGTCGCCCTTCTGGAAACCGTCGTGGGCCAGCAACTTGGAGTCCACGCACGTGTCGGTGAGGATCACCTGCCCGTTGACCACCTTGCCGGCGCCGCTGCCCGCGGGGGCGTCGTTCTCGGCGGCGCTGGAGATCGTGGTGAACGCGACGACCGCGCCCAGCGCGGCGATGACCGCACCGACCGCGAGAAGACGCCGGTTGCCACCTGGTGCGGTAGCACGGCGATAAGCCGACCTACGCATGCGCGATACCTGCCTTCGAAGAATCCGTCCGGCTCCCTGAAACCGGCCTTCGAACGGTAAGAGCAGCGCCCCGAAATAGCAATTCAAGCAGCGAATTTGATGAATTCTTGTCCCAAACTTAAAGAAGAAATATGCCGCCGGGCACGAACTCCGAGCATCCTCCGAACGGAGGATGTCCGGGGTTCAACAAGATCACGAGATTTTTCGCTGACCAGCGAACTTAGATGTCCACCGATCTACGGTCCGTCACGGGGCGGCTCCACATCAAATGTAGACCAAGATCGGCTTCCGGTGCCTCGGAGTCACCTGTGAATACGATTTTTAATGCGTCGGCCAAAGGCCTCGTGATTCGTACGCCTTTCGCAGCGCGGAAAGGTCGTCGGTCATGATGCCGTCCACGCCGAGGTCGATCAGGCGCAGCATCTCGGCGGGCTCGTCGATCGTCCACACGTGCACCTGCAGGCCGAGCCGGTGGCAGTGGCCGACGAACCGGCGGTCGACCACGGTGACCCGGGCGTGCCGCACCGGCACCTGGGCCGCCACCGCCGAGGCCGGCAGCCGCAGCGGCGCCCGGGCCCAGGCGGCGAGCCGCAGCAGCGTGACCGCACGCATCCCGAGCGAGGTGGCGACCCGCGGCCCGGCCAACTGCCGCAGCCGGGCCAGTCGCGCGTCGCTGAACGAGGCGAGCAGCACCCGGTTCTCGGCGCCGGCCCGGCGGATCGTCTCGACCGTGGGCCCGGTGCCGTTGCCGGCCTTGACGTCGATGTTGAAGCGGATGTCCGGCCAGGCCCCGAGCGTCTCGTCGAGGCGGGGGATCGCGGCCGCGCCGGCCACCCGGAGTGTGGCGAGGTCGGCCCAGCGCAGGTCGGCGACCCGGCCGGTGCTGCCGGTCAGCCGGGCGAGCGTGTCGTCGTGGAAGACGACCGGGATGCCGTCCGCGGTGGCGTGCACGTCGGTCTCGATGTACCGGAAGCCCAGCCGGATCGCGCGCGCGAAGGCCTCGGCGGTGTTCTCGTCGCCGATCGCGGCGCCACCGCGATGGGCGAAGGCGAGCGGCCTGGGCGCGTCGAGATAGGGGTGCACGCGGGGATCGTACGGCCGGCGTCACGCCGTACCCGATCAGGCTCTTTCGATCCGCGAGGATTCAGGGGATAAAGCCGGGAAACATCCAATTCGAGGTAAATAAACCGGACTCGCTTACGCGGCTCTGCGCACTGTCCTACCTTGGGGCTCGTCCAAGTGGGGCAAATCATCCGAAATGGAGCGCAGAACTGTGTTCTCTTCACGTTCCTCTCGAGTCGCTCGCGGCGGCCTTGTCGCCGCCCTCGCCTTCTCCATAGCGGGGGGCGTCACGCCCTCCGGCGCGTTCGCCGCGGACGACGAACCGCTGATCTACTACCCGACATTCGCCGGCGCCTCCACGTCGCTGGAACGCAACGGCAGCGCCGACATCCTCACCTCGTCCGGTCGCCTCCACCAGCGCATCCTGCGGCTCACCGCCGGCGGGTACCGGCAGGTCGGCTCGGCCTGGTCGCGCACCAAGCTCGACCTCGGCGAGTCGTTCGAGTCGGAGTTCAAGGTCTACCTGCACCACTTCAAGCCCGGCGCGGACGGCATCGCGTTCCTCGTGCAGGACGACGGCCCGCGGGCCCTCGGTGGCTGGGGCGGCGGCCTCGGCTACCGCGGCATCACCCGCAGCGTCGCGGTCGAGTTCGACACGTTCCAGAACTCCACCGACCCCAGCAACAACCACCTCGCCGTGGTGATGGGCGGCAACCCGGATCACCACTCGGCGGTCGGCGAGCCGTCGATCCCGCTGTACGGCAAGCCGTTCCTGGCCCGGGTCAACTACGACGCCGACAGCAACGACCTGCGGATCTACGTCAAGTCGCTGCGCGCGGGCTCCGAGGAGGAGCTCGCCCTCGAGACCACCGTCGACCTGGCCGACGAGGTCGGCTCGAGCACGGCCTGGGTCGGCTTCACCGCCGCGACCGGCAACGCGCTCTCGAAGCAGGACATCTACTCGTGGACGGTCGACGGGTCCGGCGCCTGATCGACCTCATCGCGGCCGGGGCCCCCGGCGGCGCCCGGCCGCGCATCCCGCACCACCTCGCAGCACCCACTGAGCCTTGGAGAACTGCCATGTCCACGGTCCCCTACGTCAGCCCATCGGCCGGAACGGAGACCGAGCTACCCCCGGGGGTAGTCCCGTCGGGCGAGCCCCTGGTCAGCGTCATCGTCCCCGCCCTCAACGAGGCGCGGAACCTGCCATACGTGCTGGCCCGCCTGCCCGAGGTCGACGAGGTGATCCTGGTCGACGGCGGGTCCACCGACGACACGGTCGGCGTCGCCCGCCGCCTCATGCCCGGCATCCGGGTCGTCACGCAGAACCGCCGGGGCAAAGGGAACGCCCTGGCCTGCGGCTTCGCGGCGGCGACCGGCGACATCCTGGTGATGATCGACGCGGACGGGTCGACCGACCCCAAGGAGATCCCGAGCTTCATCGCGGCGCTGCGCGGCGGCGCGGACTTCGCGAAGGGCTCGCGGTTCCGCGGCTCCGGCGGCAGCGCCGACATCACGCGCCTGCGCTCGGCCGGCAACAAATGCCTGAGCATGCTGGTCAACACCCTGTTCCGCACCCGATACAGCGACCTCTGCTACGGGTACAACGCGTTCTGGGCCCGGCACCTCGACGTGTTCGGCCTGGACAGCACGACGCCCGCACCCGTTCGCGGCGACGGCCGGCTCTGGGGCGACGGCTTCGAGATCGAGACCCTGCTCAACCTGCGCGCGGCCCGCGCCCGGCTGCGCATCGTCGAGGTCGCCAGCTTCGAGCAGGCGCGCATCCACGGCGAGAGCAATCTCAACGCGATGACCGACGGCCTGCGGGTGCTGCGGACCATCGCCCGGGAGTGGCCGCGGCGCGACCGGGCGGCCCGGCGGTCGGCCCGCCGGGTGTCGGAGCGGGCCCGGTGAGGATCGGCGTCGTCACCAGCGCGTACCACCCCGACGTCGGCGGGGTCGAGACGCACTGCCGGCGACTGTGCGCGGCGCTGGTCGCGGCCGGCGACCAGGTCGAGGTGCTCACCCAGCACGCCACCGCGGTCGAGGAGACCCTCGACGGGGTGCTGGTGCGCCGCTTCCCGCTGACCGTCGCCGCCCCGAACTACCGCTTCTCGCGGGCCCTCTGGCCGTGGCTGCGCGCCAACGCCGGCCGGTACGACCTGCTGCACGCCCACAGCTACCACGCGCTCGCGGCGCTGCCGGCCGCGCTCACCAACGACACGCCGCTGGTCTTCACCCCGCATTACCACGGCACCGGGCACAGCCTGCTGCGCGCGGCGCTGCACCCGATCTACCGCCCGGTGGGCCGCCGGATCGTCGCCCGGTCCGACCGGCTCATCTGCGTCACCCGGGCCGAGCGGGAGCTGCTCACCCGGCACTTCCCGGAGGCCGCCGACCGGATGGTGGTCATCCCGAACGGCACCGACCCGGTGCGGGTGGTCGAGGCCACGGCCGCCGATCACCTGGGACGCAGCATCCTCTGCGTCGGCCGGCTCGAGCGCTACAAGCGGGTCGACCGGGTCATCCGGGCGATGGTCCACCTGCCCGTCGACCACCGGCTCGACGTGGTCGGGTCGGGCCCGGCCCGCGAGGAGCTGGAGCTACTGGCCGGCCGGTACGGCCTCGGCCGGCGGGTGGTGTTCCACGGCCGGCTCGCCGGCGACGCCTTCGCGGTGCGGATGACGGTCGCGGCCGCGGCCGTCTCGGCCTCCGGGCACGAGGCGTTCGGCATGGCGGTGGCGGACGCGCTGACCGCGGGAATCCCGACCGTGGCGTCCTTCATCCCGGCGCACCGGGAGCTGGCCGCGATGGCCGGGGACGGGGTTCCGCTGTGGCTGGTCAACCCGGACGACGAGGTGGCGCTCGCCGACGCGCTGCGGGTCGCGGCGTCCACCCGGCGGGTCGCGCACGGCAGCAACGCCCTGCCCACCTGGAGCGATGTGGTGCTGTCCACCCGGGAGGTGTACGCGAGCGTCGCGCCCCGGATCCGGTTGACCCAGCAGGGAGCCGGCGACCGATGACGCTGACCGTCCCCCGGGTCACCCCGACCAGCATTTCCGAAAGATCGCCTGACAAGACGCCGTGGGCCTGTGCCGTCACCCTGACCGCCGCGGGGGCGGCCGGGGCGGCGGCGCTGGTGACCGCGGACCGGGCCGCCGAATGGGGACGGAACCCGTTCGGCTGGTTCTGGCTCGGCATGCTGGTCTTCACGCTGCCGGCCGTCTGGTGGGCCGGCCGCCGCGCCACCGGCGCGCTGTTGCGGGTCGCCGTGCTCGTCGCGTACGCGTGCTTCACCTACCTGCCGAAACTCCTGCGCAACCCGACCGGCCCGCTGTACCACGACGAGTTCGCGCACTGGCGGCAGAGCCGCGGAATCCTGCTCGACGGCCGGCTCTTCGACCCCAACCCGATCGTCCGGGTGATCGGCGACTTCCCCGGCCTGCACTCCACGGTGGCGGCGCTCTCCGCGCTGACCGGCGCGTCGATCTGGCACGCCGCGCTGCTCGTCCTCATCGCCGCACACGTGCTCGTGGTGCTCGGCGTCGCGGTCCTCGCCGAGGAGATCTGGCGGGACGGCCGCACTGCGGCGGTCGCGGCGATCGCGTACACGTTGAACAGCTCTTTCCTGTTCTTCGACACCCAGTTCGGGTACGAGTCGCTGGCCATTCCCCTGATGATCTGGACGCTCGTCGCGCTGCTGCGCGCCATGCGGGACCGGAGCGCCGGCTGGATCGTCACCACGCTCGTCCTGTCGGCCGCCACCGTCGTCACGCACCACCTCACGGCGCTCGGCCTGATCGCCATCATGATCATCTTCTCGGCCGCGATGACCGGCCGCCGCAACGCCGCCCCGGCCGCCTGGACCGCGTGGGCGCTCACCGTCGCCGCCGCCTGCCTGGTGACCGGCTGGCTGTTCTGGGTCGCGCCGAAGACCGCCGGCTACCTCGACCCGTACCTCGGCAAGGCGCTCGACCAGATCGCCGGCATGGTCGACGACAGCGGATCGGGCGGGCGCACGCTGTTCAAGCAGTCGGTCGCGCCCTGGTGGGAGCAGAAGGCCGCGTTCGCCGCGCCGGTTCTCGCCCTGGCCGCGACGGCCGCCGCGGCCTGGCGGCTGCGCCGGCGCCGCGCCGCCGATCCGCTCACCCGCGGTTTTGCCGTGGCGGCGTTGACGATCGGCCTCTGCTACTTCCCGGCCGCGGTCCTCATCCTCACCCCGTCCGGCGCCGAGGGGGCGCGCCGGTCGTGGGCGTTCAGCTACGTCGGGATCGCCCTGGTCGTGGCGCCGCTCATGGTCGCTCTGCTCAACCGGGCCGCCAAGATTGCCGGCCCCGCCCTGGTCGCCCTCTTCGCGGTGATGCTGGTCGGCAACACCGCCGCCGGGATGAACCCGTCCTACCGCTTCCCGGGTCCGGCGGCCTACGGCTCCGACACGCGCTCGCTCACCCCCGAGGTGGTCGCCGCCTCGAACTGGCTGCGCGCCACACAGGGCCGCGACCTGCGGATCGTCGCCGATCGTTACTCCGGGCTCATCTTCGGCTCGTTCGGCGGGCAGTTCCCGGTCACCGGCTCGGTCACTTTCCCTACGTACGAGCTGTACCTCGCGCAGCCCGGCACGCCCGTCCCGCCGACGCTCATCGCGCAACTGAGCTCGTGGAACTTCGAGTACCTGATCGTCGACCGGCGGATGGCCCGGGAGGTGCCGGAGATCGGCATCTACTTCGAGACCAACGAGCCGATCCCGCACGACGGGCGGCCGGCCTTCACGCTCGGTCAGCTCACGAAGTTCGACCGCCTGCCCTGGACGATCAAGATCTACGACAGTGGGGACATCGCGATCTACCGCTTCGACTTCATTCAGGTCTCCCGATGACCACCCCGCGGCTGGCCGGCGCGGCGGCGCTCTCCCTCGGGGCGCTGGCGTTCTGCACCCTCACGCTCGGCCAGTTCTGGATCATGGGGGTCTTCCTCGCGGTGGCCCTGTTCGCGGCCGGCGAGCTGTGGCTGCGCGCGCTGATCCGCTCGACGCTCCCGCCGCTCTTCCGGTTGGGCCTCGGCGGCACGGCCGGCCTGATCAGCCTTCCGCTGGTGGCGCTCGCGCTGCACCTGGCCGGCGTGCCGATCCGGGCGCTCCCGCTGACCGCCGGGCTCGCCGCGCTGACGGCCGGGCTGGGTGGGGTGGCGCTGGTGCGGGAACGCTCCGGCGCCGCGGTGGCCGATCCGCGCTTCGCGCGCACGCTCGCCGCGGTCGCGATTCCCGGGGTGGTCGCGCTGGTCGTCGGGTTTGCGGCGACCTTCGCGTACGTCCGGATGCCGCACCCGCCGCAACCCGGTTTCACCAGCGTGGCATTGGGCGGCTGGGCCGCCGACATCTCCCGCCCGGTCACCATCCCGGCCCGCGGCCTCGACGTGCCGATCCGGATCTCCACCGCCGGCCGGCCCTCGGCGGTCGAGACCCTCGCCGTCCGCGTCGGCGACCTCCCCGCCGGTCCGCCGCTGCGGGTGGCGATCGCCGCGGACAGCACCCGCGCGGTCCAGGTGCACGTGCCGGCGCCGCCGAAGGGTTGCGCGCAGCGAGTCGAGATCACTCTGGGCGCGGCCAGCACCGCGTTCTACGCCCGTGCGCGGGGGGTGGGGCCGTGTTAGGCAGGGTCGGGCGCGACTCGCTGGCCCGCAACAGCGTCCTGATCATGGCGAGCACGGTCGGCACCAGCGGGCTCGGCTATCTCTACTGGATGATCGCGGCCCGCGAGCTGCCCCGTCCCGCGATCGGCACCGCCACCGCGCTGATCTCCGCGGCCACGGTGGTCAGCATGATCGCCAACCTGGGCCTCGGGCACATGTTCATCCAGCGCCTGCCCGGCGTGCCCGCCGCGGCCTGGTCCCGCATCGTCAGCGCCGGCCTGCTCCTGGGCTGCGCCGCCACCGCAGCCGCCTCGCTGGCGGCGGTGCTCGTGCTGCCCCGACTGGCCGGCAACTTCGGCTTCCTCGACGAGCCGGCCGGCGCCGCCGCCCTGGTCGCGACCGCGGTGGCCCTGACCGCGTCGATGCTGCTGGACTACGTCTTCGTGGCCCACCGGGCGAGCCAGGGCATGCTCTGGCGCAACCTGGCCCTCGCCGGCGGCAAGGTCATGACCCTGCTCGGCCTGACCGCGGCGGGACTCTCCACGGCGTCGGCGGTCGTGCTCGCCTGGACGCTTCCGTCGCTGGTGGTCAGCGGGTACACGCTGCGCCGCAGCCTGCCCCGCCTGCGCCCCGGCTACCGGCTGGCCGGCGCGGGTCTGGCGGCCGAGCTGCGGCACGTGCGCGGCTCGCTCACCGGCCACCATCTGATCAACCTGGCCCAGGCCGGGCCGAGCGCCGTGCTCCCGGTGCTGGTCACCGCTCGCCTCGGCGCCGCCGACAACGCCCACTTCTACATGGCCTGGATGACCGCGTCGGTGCTGTTCATGGTGTCGCCGGCGGTGGCCTCGGCCCTGTACGCCGAGCGCGCCAACGCCGCCGGCCGCTCGGCTTCGCTGCCGCGCGCCGCCCTGGTGGTGCTGGTCGTCATCGGCGCCCCCGCCACCGGTCTGTTCCTGGCCGGCGGCTGGATCCTCGCGCTGTTCAGCCCGGCCTACGCCCTCGGCGGCGCGACGCTGCTGAAGATCCTGGTGCTGGCCGCGATCCCCGACGCGATCACCAACCTGGCCGTCGCACACTGGCGCTCCGAGGGCGCGCTGCGCCGCTGCCTGCGCCTGAACCTGCTGATGGCCGTCACCTGCCTGACCCTGACCTGGCTGTGGCTGCCCACCTGGGGCATCGAGGCGGCCGGCCTCGCCTGGCTGACCGGCCAGTCCACCGGGGCCCTGATCGTGGCCGGCTACGCGTTGTGGGGCCGCTTCCTCTCTCCCTCTCCCGGGCCGGCCCCAGGGAAGACAGCGCCCCGGCCGCGGTCGCCGGCGCGGCCGCCGCACCCGGTCGGGCGCGGGCGTCCCGCCATGCGCCTGGGGAACCGGAACCGCCGCCCCGCACCGCACTCCCGACCCCGTTCGCGAACTTGGAGGGCCCCGTGAGGATTCTTCAGCTGGCCAATCTCTACGCGCCCGTCATCGGCGGGCTCGAGCGCAGCATCGCCACCAGCAGCGAGGAGCTGGTGCGGCGCGGGCACGACGTCACCGTGCTCACCCTGGCCACGGCGGGCGCGCGAGCCGGCGAGACCCGCAACGGCGTCCGCGTCGTGCGGGCCCGCAGCGTGGCCAACACCCTGCTGCCCGGGATCAACCAGGACCCGGCCAAGCCGTTCCACCCCACCGCGCCCGACCCGCTGACCACGGCGGACATCCGGCGCGAGCTGTGCGGCGGCGACTACGACGTGGTGCACAGCCACGACTGGCTCATGTACTCGTACCTGCCGCTGCGCTACCGCAAGGAGGGGCGGCCGCACGTGCACACCGCGCACGACTTCGGGCTCGCCTGCGTCAAGAAGACCTACGCGCGCGACGGGCGGGGCTGCCTGCCGGGGCCGCGGTTGTCGCGCTGCGTGTCCTGTGCGACCGGCCAATACGGACGGCCGCGGGCGGCGGCGCTGACCGCGGCGCTGCGGGCGCACCGGCACCGCGGGATCGACGCGCTGACCGCGATCTCGCCGTCGGTGGCCGAGGCCCTCGACCGGGCCCGGCTCCCGGCCGGGCTGCCGGTGCGGGTGGTGTCGAGCCTGGTGCCGGACGGGCTGGACGAGCTGGCCCGCAACACCCCGCGACCGGCGTGGCTGCCGGACCGGCCCTATCTCCTGTTCGTGGGGGCGCTCGGACCGCACAAGGGCGTGGACGTGCTCTTCACCGCGTACCGCAAGCTGGCCGGCGCCTGGAAAGACGCGCCGGATCTCGTCTGCGTGGGCACTCCCCGCGCCGACACGCCGCCGATCCCGCCCGGCGTTCATGTGCGGCACGACGTGCCGCACGCCGAGGTGATGGCCGCCTGGCACGGCGCGGCGGCCGGGGTGGTCCCGTCCATCATGGAGGCGATGGGGCAGGTGGCGGTGGAGGCCCTGCTCGCGCGGACCCCGCTGATCGTCTCCCGCACCGGCGGCCTGGCCGACATGATCCGCGACGGGGAGAGCGGCCTGCACGTCCCGCCCGGCGACGCCGAGGCCCTGCACGCGGCGCTGTGCCGGCTGCTCACCGAACCCGCCCTCGCCGACCGGCTGCGCTCGGCCGGGTACCGGCGGGGGCTCGACTACACGGCGGCCCGCGTGGTCCCGCAGATCGAGGAGATCTACCGTGCCTGCATCGCCTGACCGCAAGCGGATCCTCGTCGTCGGCTCGGGGTGGCGGTTCACCTCCGGGATCAGCTACTACACCTGCCGGCTCGCCAACGCGCTGAGCAGCCGGTACGACGTCGGCGCCATCCTCATGCGGCAGCTGTTGCCGACCCGCCTCTACCCGGGCCGCGCGCGGGTCGGCCGCCCCCTCAACGATCTCCGCTACGACTCGCGGGTCCCGGTCTTCGACGGCGTCGACTGGTGGGGGCTGCCGAGCCTCGTGCGCGCCACCCGATTCATCCGGAGATTTCGCCCGGATGTGCTCGTGCTGCAGTGGTGGACCGGCGCCGTCCTGCACTCCTATCTCGCCCTCTGCCTGGCGGCCCGGATGACCGGCGCCCGGGTGGTGGTCGAGTTCCACGAGGTGCAGGACACCGGCGAGGCCGCGCACCGCTGGGCCTCGCTCTACGTGCGGAAACTCATCAAGCCCCTGCTGCGCGCGACCGCCGGCGTCGTCGTTCACTCACGCTTCGATCAAGAGGCAGTTCATCACACGTACGCCCTGAGCACCGTCCCCCAGGTGATCGCCCGCCATGGCCCGTACGACCACCATCACGCGACGGCCCGGCGGCGTGTCGCCCCGGGTGAGCCCCGCCGCCTGCTGTTCTTCGGAACGATCCGGCCCTACAAGGGGCTCGAGGATCTGATCGACGCCTTGGCTCTGTTGCCCGAGGACTGCCGGCTGACCGTCGTGGGCGAGACCTGGGAGGGCTGGCAGCTGCCGGTCGACATGATCGCCATCTCGCCGGCCCGCGAGCGCATCGACCTGGTCAACCGGTACGTGACCGACGCCGAGGTGAACGACTTCTTCGCCGGCGCCGACCTGGTCGTGCTGCCCTATCGGCGCAGCTCCGCGAGCGGGCCGCTGCACATCGCGATGAGCCATGGCCTGCCGGTGGTGGTGACCGCGGTCGGCGGGCTGGTCGAGGCGGCCGGCGATTATCCGGGGGTGCGCTTCGCCGAGCCGGGCGACCCGGCCGGGCTGGCGGCGGCGATCCGCGAGGCCTTCCCGCTGATCGGCGATCGGCACGCCGACCCCTGTTCGTGGGAGAGCACCGTCGCCGCCTACGACACCCTGCTCACCGAGATCGGCGTCCACGCTGTTCCTGGCTTTGACGACCCGCCTGCTCTTGACGACCCGCCCGCTCTTGACGACCCGCCTGCTCTTGATGACCCGCCCGCTCTTGATGAGTTGCCGGCTCTTGATGACACGCCGGCTCTTGATGAGTTGCCCGTTCTTGATGAGTTGCCGCGTGCACCGCACCCCAGCTCATCGTCGATGACTCGCCGCTCGGAGCGCGCCGCAACTCGTCGACGGTGACAGCGACGCCGCCGCCCCGGCCGGAGTGGGGGGGGGGGGGGGGGGGGCGGGGGCGGCCCCCCGGGGGGGGGGGGGGGGGGGGGGGGGGGGGGCGGGGGGGGGGGGGGGGGGGGGCGGGCCGGGGGGGGGGGGGGGGGCCCCCCCCCCCCCCCCCCCCCCCCCCCCCCCCACTTGGGGGGCGACGGCGTCGCTGTTGCGACGTGCCGGGTCAGGAGGCGGTGACCAGCACGTCGTCGAACCAGACGGTGCCGGTGTTCGCGCCCGACTTCAGGTGGATCTGCATGCTGGCCGACCCGGCCGGCGCCACCCCGTCCACCGACAGCTTCGTCCAGCCGGTGGTGCCGGCCGGCAGCGACGCCGACGACCCGCCGCCGAGCCACTTGTCGTTGATGTCGAACCAGCTCAGCGCGATCTGCGTAGCGCCGGTCGCCGCGTTGCCCTTCGCCCACACCTCGCCGTGCCACTTCTGGCCGGGCTGCACGGGCGTGACCGGCGCGACCCGGAACGACGGCGAGCCCGCCGAGTTCTTGCCGGTGCCGGACAGCGTGACCGACCACTTGCCGGTGCGCGCGGCGCTCGTCGTCTTGACCGCCAGCCCGAGCTCCGGCATGAAGGCGCGCCACGGGGTGAGCCCGGCCGCGTTCTCGAAGCCGTTGTCGGTCAGCGTGGCCGGCATCGCCGTGTTGGTCCACGCCGCCTTGACCACGGCCGCGGCCGCCTTCGCCGTGCCGTTCGTCCGGTACAGGCCGTAGTTGTACTGGGCCTGGATCTTCGCCACCGACGAGTCGGGGATCGCGCCGGCCGCGAAGTCGGTCAGCGTCCACGGCGCCACCGAGTCCACGCCGGCCACGTCGGCGGCCTGGAACACCCGGGCCAGGAAGGCGGCCTGCTCGCCCTCGGTGTTCTGCAGCGTGTTGAGGCCGGCCTCGCCGATCACGATGGGGGCCGGCGAGACCGCGGACTGCGCCTGGCGGATCATCGCGAGCGCCCGCTCGGAGTTGCCGTAGAAGTGGTAGTCGTAGTAGTCGAGCGGGGCCGCCGACAGCGCCGTCTTGATCTTCGCCATCCCGGTGGCGCCGGCCGCGCCGTCCACCGAGAAGGTCAGCGGCATGGTCGGGAACGCCGAGCGCATGGCCGGGACGATCTTCTTGGCCCAGCCGACCGCGGCGGTGTTGGTGGCGTCGAACTCGTTCTGCAGCTCGACCGAGATGACCCGGGCGTCGTCCTTGTACGGCTTGAGGATCGCGGTGGCCCAGGCGGTGCTGCCCGAGATGTCGGCGTAGCCGTTCCACCAGTCGAAGAGCGTGAACTTGACGGTCATCCCGCGGGCGGCGGCCAGCTTCACGAAGGTGGCGAGCCGGTCGGTGTAGGTGGCGCTCGGCGCCGGGTAGCCGAACGTCGCCGGGAAGATGATGGCCCGCACCCCGGTGGCGCCGAGCGCCTGCGCCTTGGCCAGGTCGGCGTCGACCTTCGTGGCGTCGAAGCTCGTCCACATCTTCGACCAGCCCGCCGTCGACGGGTAGTAGTTGATCACCATGGCGGTCTTGACGGCGGCCAGGCGGCTCGCGCGCGTCGGGGTGGTCGTGGTCTTGACGACCGGCTTCGCGGCGACCGGCTTCGCGGCGACCGGCTTGGCGGCGGCGGGCTTGGCGGCGGCGGGCTTGGCGGCGGCGGGCTTGGCGGTGGCGGGCTTCGCGGCGGGCTTCGCCGCCTTGGCGAACGCGGGGGAGGCCGGAAGGGTGAGGCCCAGCAGGACCGTAGAGGCGATGACTGCGGCGCTGCGGCGGGAGAGCTTCACTCGGGGGGCCCTTCGTCAGGTATCAGTTCGGGAGCGGCCCCTCCAATCGGCGGGTTGCATTCGGGGTGTCGAGGTTCGCTGATTGCATCGACGGTGCGGCTCGGTGGCAGGAAGGTTGCCCGCCCACCGGACGATGGCCCAACGGCCCGGCGGTCAGGGTTGCGGATAGGTTCGCGGCGTATACACCCGGGCCGAGCCGTCGGCGCCGGCGACCGCGCGGGTCTGCGTCGAGCCGATCAGCAGCAGGCAGCGCATGTCGATGGTGGCCGGGTCGAGCTCGGCGAGCGTGGTGACCCGCACCGACTCGGACGGCCCGCCGACGTCCCGGCCGATCACCACCACGGTCTGCGGGTCGCGGTGCTCCAGCAGCAGCTCGCGGGCCCGCACGAGCTGCTCGGTGCGCGACTTCGACGCCGGGTTGTAGATCGCGATGACCAGGTCGGCCGCGGCCGCCGCGACCAGCCGGCCCTCGATCATCGACCAGGGCTTGAGCCGGTCAGAGAGCGAGAGGACGCAGAAGTCGTGCCCCAGCGGCGCGCCGACCCGGGACGCGACCGCCTGCGCGGCGGTGAGCCCGGGGACGATCCGCACCGGCACGTCCTTC
Source organism: Actinoplanes sp. NPDC051513 (assembly GCF_044454685.1). Classification (NCBI taxonomy): domain Bacteria; kingdom Bacillati; phylum Actinomycetota; class Actinomycetes; order Micromonosporales; family Micromonosporaceae; genus Actinoplanes; species Actinoplanes sp. NPDC051513. Next base: position 206,191 of record NZ_JBITDW010000008.1, on the reverse strand, counting down.
CACTCCGGGTCTTCGGCGACCTCGAGCACGGCCGCGGCCATGGCGAAGATGCCCGGGTCGCCGGCCGAGATCACCGCGACCCGGCGGCCGCCCTTGGCCAGGTCGAGCGCGAACGCGGCGCGCTCGGCCTCGACCCGGTTGTCGGACGCGTGCCGGAGCTGCCCAGCTCGCCGCGCGACCCGATCGAGGTAGGGGCCGTAGCCGACCAGGTCGTCGGCCTCGGCGATCGCCGCCCGGGCCTCCGGCGTGAGCCAGCGCGGGTCGCCGGGCCCGAGCCCGACCACGGCGACGTACCCATCAGGGCTCGGGCCCTCCGCGCCGTCTGCCGGGCCGGTTGCCGCCGGCTGCGCGGGGCTCGCGTTTTCCGCGCCGTCCGCGGCCGGGATGCGGTTGTCCGCGCCGCTCGCTGGTGGTGGCGTGGCGCCGAACGCGCTCGCTCGTGGTGGCGCGGCGCCGAACGCGCTCGCTGGTGGTGGCGCGGCGCCGAACGCGGTGGCGGCCGGGCTGGGCAGCAAGGCCAGGGAGAAGTACGGCACGGTCTCGGGGTCGACCTCGGCGAGCCGGGCGGTGCGCTCGCCGGCGGTGGTGGCGCGCTCGACGTACCAGGCGTCGTCGAGGCGGCCGGAACGCTGCAGGGCCTCGCGCACGGCGGGGAAGGTGCGGCCGAGCTTCATGACCGCGGCCGACTCGGTGCCGGCGAGGCGGGCGGCCAGGTCGGCGGCGGGCAGGGTGCCGGGCAGGATCGTCAGCACCTCGTCGCGCTCCATGAGCGGGCGGCCCAGCGCGGCCGAGGCGGCGCTCACCGAGGTGACGCCCGGGACGACCTCGGTCTCGTAGCGGCCGGCGAGCCGCTTGTGCATGTGCATGTAGGAGCCGTAGAAGAACGGATCCCCCTCGGCCAGCACCACCACGTCGCGCCCCGCGTCGAGGTGCGCGGCGAGCCGGACCGCGGCCTCGGCGTAGAAGTCGTCGATCGCGCCCTGGTAGCCGCCGGGGTGATCGGTGGTCTCGGTGGTGACCGGGTAGACCAGCGCCTCCTCGATCTGCCCCGGACGCAAGTAGGCCTCGGCGATCGCCCGCGCGTTGCTGCGCCCGTGCCGCGCCGAGTGGTAGGCCACCACGCCGGCCGCGCCGATCAGCCGCGCCGCCTTGACCGTGATCAGCTCGGGGTCGCCGGGCCCGACGCCCACACCGAAGAGCTTTCCTGGCATGGACATCACTCCGCTTCCGAGGCGAGGGCGTTGACCGCGGCGGCCGTGATGGCGCTGCCACCCCGCCGCCCCCGCACGATCAGGTGCTCGAGGCCGGAGGCGGCGAGCGCCTCCTTGGACTCGGCCGCGCCGATGAACCCGACCGGGATGCCGAGCACGGCCGCCGGTCGTGGCGCGCCCGCGGAGATCATCTCCAGCAGCCGGAACAGCGCGGTCGGCGCGTTGCCGATCGCCACCACGGCCCCGCCGAGCCGCTCGCCCCACAGGTCGAGGGCCGCCGCGCTGCGCGTCGTGCCGAGCTTTGCGGCGAGCGCCGGCACGGCCGGGTCGCGCAGCGTGCAGATCACGTCGTTGTCTGCCGGAAGCCGCTTGCGCGTGACCCCCGATGCCACCATCTCGGCGTCACACAGAACCGGCGCGCCGTCGAGCAGCGCCTTGCGCGCCACGGCGGCGACGTCGGGGCTGAACCCGATGTCCTTGGTGAGGTCGACCATCCCGCACGCGTGGATCATCCGCACCGCCACCCGGGCCACATCGTCGGGCATGCCGGAGAAATCGGCTTCGGCCCGAATGGTGGCGAACGATCTGCGGTAGATCTCCGCGCCGTCGCGCTCGTACTCCATCAGGGCCTCCTCGCAGCGGACACGATCTCGGCAAGGTCGCCGTCGACGACCTTGCCGTTGACGGCATAACCCCCGGGCGTCGCCTCGATCCGCACGTGCGCGCCGGAGGGAGACCCGCAGCCACGCGCGCACCCGATCCAGTGCACGGGCAGCCCTTCGGCGAAGCGGGTGGCGGCGATCGCATCGCCCCGGACGTCGGCGAGCGATTTGGCGCACCCCGGCCGCCCGGCGCAGGCGGTCACCCCCGACCAGCGCGAATCGGCCTCGACCGCCAACCCTGCCGCGGCAAGCGCATCGACCCAACCGCCCGCCGCCTCCGGCGACAGATCGGGAATCACCATCCCACGCGAGGCGGTCAGCGCCAGCCTGGGTGCATCGCTCAAAACCTTTATCTGTACGGCGGTGAGCCGTCCCAAAGGCACGATCGCCCCCGCGGCCACCCGCCCGTCGGGCTGTTCCACGACGCCCACCAGCGGCGCGATGGCGGGCGGGGTGGTGGCAGACGGCGGGGTGGTGGCAGAGGGCGCGGTGGTGGCAGAGGGCGCGGTGGTGGGCGGCTTCGCCGCCGTGAGCGGCACGTGCAGGGCCGCGGCGACGTCGACGGCTATGCGGCGTGGCCCATCCGGGATCTCGGCCAGTCGCCAGGCTGCCACCTCGGCGGCGCCGCGCTCGGCGAGGAAGGCGTGCGCGCCCGACAGCAGCGCCTCCACCACGCGACCGGCCGGCGCGCGCAGGCCCTCGTCGTGGCCGGCGAACAGGATCGCGAAACCGCCGGCCGACGGAAGGGCTGCCACGTCGGCGGCCAGGGGCACCTCGCCGATCGCGAACAGGAAGCGGCCGGGCAGCGCGGCCAGGGCCGGGTCGGCGCACAGGGCCTCGTCGAGCGCGCACACCAGACCACGGATCACGGCATCGGCGAGTGGGGGCGCGGCGATGTTGCGTACGGTCTCGTGGGTTTGTGACGGTAGGAGGCCGGCGGCGAAAAGCCGGGCCGCCAGCACCGCCGGGTCTGCCCCGTTGAGGGCGCGCAACTGCACATTCGCCCGGGACGTCAGTTCCAGCCCGCCGTCGCCCCATTCCGCGGCGATCGCGCCCAGCTCGGCCAGCTGGGCGCCGGTGAGCATGCCGCCGGGCAGGCGGACGCGCGCGAGCGGGCCGTCGGCCGCGGCATGCAGCCGCAGCGCGCCGGGGCAGGCGTCGGTCTCGGATGCTCGGATGGGGCGAGTCACGGCCCGGATACTACGGAGGAGGACCGACAGAAACGCATCCCCGCGTCGGCATCGTCACACACCTGACCCCGGCTTGACGGCGACCGTCGGCGCCCGGAAGGCTGTGGCCACAAGCGGCGACGCCGCGGAGGAAGCCGGTGCGAGTCCGGCGCGGTCCCGCCACTGTCACCGGGGTTTGCACCCGGGAGCCAGGAACTCCGGTCGCTGCGATTCCGTCTATCCGGGGCGCGGACCCTGGTGGGGAGTGCGCGTGTTCCTGCTGCTGTCGACCTCCGACACCGATCTGCTCAGCGCCCGGGCCGGCGGCTCGGCGTGGCGCCTGGCCAACCCGGCCCGCACGAGCGTCGACGACCTGCGCCCGCTGCTCGACGGCGCCGAGCTGGTCGTGGTGCGCATCCTCGGCGGGCGCCGGGCCTGGGAGGAAGGGCTCGACGCGCTGCTCGCCGGGCCGGTCCCGGTGGTGGTGCTGGGCGGCGAGCAGGCCCCCGACGCCGAGCTGATGAGGCTCTCCACGGTGCCGGCCGGGGTCGCGGCCGAGGCGCACAAATACCTCGCGTACGGCGGTGCGGACAACCTAGCCGCGCTGCACGACTTCCTCTCGGACACCGTGCTGCTGACCGGCAACGGCTTCGCGGCGCCGGCCCCGTCGCCGGACTGGGGCGTGCTGCCGCGCGAGACGGCCGAGGTCGACGGGCCGGTGGTCGGGGTTCTCTACTACCGCGCTCACCACATGGCCGGGAACACGGCCTTCGTCGAGGCGCTGTGCCGGCAGATCGAGGCGAAAGGCGCGCGGCCGCTGCCGATTTTCACGGCCTCCTTGCGTACGGCGTCGGAAGAGCTTCTCGCCGAGATGCGCAAGGCGGACGCCCTGGTCGTGACCGTGCTCGCCGCGGGCGGCACGAAGCCCGCCACCGTCGGAGCGGGCGGCGACGACGAGGCGTGGGACGTCGGGGTCCTCGCCGGGCTGGACGTGCCGATCCTGCAGGCGCTGTGCCTGACCAGCGGGCGCGCGGCGTGGGAGGCGAGCGACGACGGGCTCACCCCGCTGGACGCGGCGACGCAGGTGGCGATCCCCGAGTTCGACGGGCGGATCATCACGGTGCCGTTCTCGTTCAAGGAGCTCGACGAGGACGGGCTGTCGGTCTACGTGGCCGACGACGAGCGGGCGGCCCGGGTGGCCGGCATCGCGGTCGCGCACGCCCGGCTGCGGCACGTCCCGCCCGCCGACCGGCGCATCGTGCTGATGCTCTCGGCCTACCCCACTAAGCACTCCCGCATCGGCAACGCGGTCGGCCTCGACACGCCGGCGTCGACGGTGGCGCTGCTCGCGGCCCTGCGAGACCACGGCTACCAGATCGGCGATTTCGGGAACTACGACGGCGACGGGCTCATCCACGCGCTGATCGCGGCGGGCGGGCAGGACCCCGACTGGCTCACCGAGGAACAGCTCAGCGGCAACCCGGTACGAATCCCGGGCGGCGAGTACACGGCGTGGTTCGCGACGCTCCCGGAAGATCTGCGCGAGCGCGTCGAGCGGCACTGGGGGCCGCCGCCGGGCGAGCTCTACGTCGACAACGGCGACATCGTGCTGGCCGCCCTGCGCGACGAGAACATCGTGGTCATGGTGCAGCCGCCGCGCGGGTTCGGCGCCAACCCGGTGGCGATCTACCACGACCCCGACCTGCCGCCCTCGCACCACTATCTGGCGGCGTACCGGTGGGTGGCCGGCTCGTTCCGGGCCGACGCGGTCGTGCACGTCGGCAAGCACGGCAACCTTGAGTGGCTGCCGGGCAAGAACGTGGGCATGTCGGCCTCGGACGGCGTCGACGCGGCGCTGGGCGACCTGCCGCTGATCTACCCGTTCCTGGTCAACGACCCGGGGGAGGGCACGCAGGCGAAGCGGCGGGCGCACGCCACGCTGGTCGATCACCTGATCCCGCCGATGGCGCGGGCCGAGTCGTACGGCGACATCGCGCGGCTGGAGCAACTGCTCGACGAGCACGCTTCGATCGCGACGCTCGACCCGGCCAAGCTGCCGGCCATCCGGGCGCAGATCTGGACGCTGATCGAGGCCGCCCGGATGGACCACGACCTCGGGCTGGCGCTGCGGCCGGCCGACGAGGAGTTCGACGAGTTCATCCTGCACGTCGACGGGTGGCTGTGCGAGGTCAAGGACGCGCAGATCCGCGACGGGCTGCACGTGCTGGGCGCGGCGCCGACCGGCGAGGCCCGCGTCAACCTGGTCCTGGCGATGCTGCGGGCACGGCAGATGTGGGGCGGCCAGGTGGCGGCGCTGCCGGGCCTGCGTGAGGCGCTGGGCCTGGCGGAAGACGCCTCGACCGCCGAGACCGACCGGGTGGAGCAGGAGGCCCGTGGCCTGGTGGCGGCGATGGAGGAGGCCGGTTGGCCCCGCGACGTCCCGACCGAGATTTCGGAGATATCGGAATCGGTCCGGGCGGTGCTCGAGTTCGCGGCGCGCGAGATCGTGCCGCGCCTGGCCCGCACCACCGACGAGATCGGCAACGTGCTGCATGCCCTCGACGGCGGCTACGTCCCGGCCGGGCCGAGCGGCTCGCCCCTGCGCGGCCTCATCAACGTTCTGCCCACCGGCCGCAACTTCTACTCGGTCGACCCCAAGGCGATCCCCTCCGCCCTCGCGTGGGAGACCGGCCAGGCCATGGCCGACTCGCTGCTCGCCCGCTACCGCGCCGACTACGGCGACTGGCCCCGATCGGTCGGCCTGTCGGCGTGGGGGACCAGCGCCATGCGCACGGCCGGCGACGACATCGCCGAGATCCTCGCCCTGATCGGCGTGCGCCCGGTCTGGGATCCCGCCTCCCGCCGGGTCACCGGCCTCGAGCCGATCCCGCGCGACGAACTGGGCCGCCCCCGCGTCGACGTCACGGTCCGCATCTCCGGCTTCTTCCGCGACGCGTTCCCGCACGTCGTGGCGATGCTCGACGACGCGTTCCGGATGGTCGCCGAGATCGACGAGCCCGACAACCACGTCCGCGCGCACGCTTTGCGCGACCGCGACGACCATGGCGACTGGCGCCGGGCGACCATGCGCATCTTCGGCTCCCGCCCGGGCGCGTACGGCGCCGGCATCCTCCCGCTCATCGACAGCCGCAACTGGCGCGACGACGCCGACCTGGCCGAGGTGTACGCGGTCTGGGGCGGCTACGCGTACGGCCGCGGACTCGACGGTGTGCCCGCCCGCCCGGACATGGAGAACGCGTACCGCCGGATCGACGTGGCCGCCAAGAACATCGACACCCGCGAGCACGACATCGCCGACTCGGACGACTACTTCCAGTACCACGGCGGGATGATCGCGACGGTCCGTGCCCTCACCGGGAAGGCGCCCGCCGCGTACGTCGGAGACTCCACCAACCCGGACGCCGCACGCACCCGCAGCCTGACCGAGGAGACCGCCCGGATCTTCCGCGCCCGGGTCGTGAATCCCCGCTGGATCGCCGCGATGCGCCGGCACGGCTACAAGGGAGCGTTCGAGCTCGCCGCCACCGTGGACTATCTCTTCGGGTACGACGCGACGGCGGGCGTGGTGACCGACTGGATGTACGAGCAGCTCGCCACCACGTACGCGCTGGACCCGGAGAACCAGAAGTTCTTCCAGGAGTCCAACCCATGGGCGCTGCACGGGATCGCCGAGCGCCTGCTGGAAGCGGCCGAGCGCAAGCTCTGGGAGTCACCCGAGCCCGGGACGCTCAGCGCCCTGCAGGAGCTCTACCTGTCGACCGAGGGCGACTTGGAGGACAACGAGTAGGGGTCGTCCGCCGGCACCCAGACGCCGGGCTCGTCGAGGCAGAGCCGGCCGATCGAGCGGGTGAGCGCGTCGGCGAGGGCCCGCACCGCCGGCCGTTGCTCGTCGAGGCGACTGACCAGCGACCACGTCCAGTAGGGCTTCGGGCTCTCGATCGGCCGTACCACGAGGTCGGGCGGGATCGGGGCGTGCTGGCTCTTGGGGTTGTTGACCACCGGGCGGCGCAGCCGGCGCACGTGCTCGAAGAACGCGGGACCGGTGACGCCGCCCTCGGGGACATGCACGGCGCGGGCGCCCGTCTCGGCGGCCATTGCCGCGGCCCAGCGGTTCCACGACGACCAACTGGCCTCGTCGGCGTCGATCAGCACGACCGCGTCCTTCGCCCGCACCGCGGCGTCGTCGGTTCCCGTGCTGATCGCGTAGAGCCGGTCGACGCCGAGCAGGCGCGCCTCCAACTTCTCCTCGTGCAGCGTGTCCGCCGGCACCCAGCAGATCGCCAGGTCGAGGGCGCGCTCGGCGACCCGGGCGGCCTGCGCGTGCGACGGCATCACCCATGCGTCGACCACCAGGTGGGCGACGCCGGCCGCGCGCTCCTCGAGGTCGGCCGGCCGCCAGTTCACGTAGCCGAGCCGCACCGGCTCGCTGGCGGCCAGCCCCTGCGCCGTACGCCTGAGCTGGCCGGCCTGTTCGAGCAGCGCCACCGTCCGCGGCAGCAGCGCCGTCCCGGCCGCGGTCAGCACCACCGTGCGCCGGTCCCGGTCGAAGAGCCGGGTGCCCAGATCGCGTTCCAGGGCCTTGATCTGCTGCGACAGCGAGGGCCCGGCGATGCGCAGCCGCTCGGCCGCCCGGGCGAAGCTCAGCTCCTCGGCGACCGCGACGAAGTAGCGCAGCTGACGTAGCTCCATCCGCCCAGCGTACGGCGCTGGTAGGCGCAGCCTCTCAGCCGAGAGAAGACTAGACGTGTCAATCACTTCGCGGCGACCGATAGTCAACTCAGACCCGAGATCGAAGGAGCAGGAAATGTCCAAGGTTGCCGTCGTCACCGGTGCTTCTCAGGGCATCGGCGCCGCCACTGTCACCGCCTACCGCAAGCTGGGCTGGAACGTGGTCGCCACGTCCCGCACCATCAAGCCGTCCGACGACCCGGGCGTGCTCGTGGTGCCGGGCGACATCGCCGACCCGGCCGTCGCCGCCCGGGTGATCAGCGCCGGCCTGGCCGAGTTCGGCCGGATCGACACGCTGGTCAACAACGCGGGCGTGTTCATCGCCAAGCCGTTCACCGAGTACACCGCCGAAGACTTCGACCAGATCACCGGGGTCAACCTGCGCGGCTTCGTCGCGATCACCCAGCCGGCCGTCGCGGCCATGCTCGAGCGGGGCGGCGGGCACGTCGTCACGATCAGCACCACCCTGGTCGAGCACGCCAACAGCAACCTGCCGTCGGCGCTGGCCTCGCTGACCAAGGGCGGCCTCAACGCCGCCACCAAGTCCCTGGCGATCGAGTACGCCGGCCGGAACGTGCGCTTCAACGTGGTGTCGCCCGGCATCATCCGCACCCCGATGCACCCCGCCGAGACGCACGAGTTCCTCGCGGCGCTGCACCCGGTCGGCCACATGGGCGATGTCTCCGACATCACCGACGCGATCCTCTACCTGGAGAACGCGCCGTTCGTCACCGGCGAGATCCTGCACGTCGACGGAGGCCAGAGTGCCGGCCACTGAGCTCAGCGGCGCGCTCGACGCCTGGAAGGCGGGCATCGACGCGCACCGGCCGGACGACGTCGCCGCGGTCTTCACCGAGGACGCCGTCTTCCAGGGCCTCAAGCCCTACACCGTGGGCCGGGCCGGGGTCGCCGCCTACTACGACTCCCAGCCGCCGGGGATGACCGTCGACTACCGCGTCATGCGGGAGAAGCAGCTCGGCAAGGTCGTGCTGGGCTGGGTCGAGGCCGACTTCCATTTCACGGACGGCCGGGACCCGGTCGAGGTCAACCTCACGGTGGTGCTGATCGGCGGCCGCATCACTCACTATCACGTGAGTCGCCGCGTCTGAGCAGGTACGTATCCATGATCCAGCCGTGGCGCCCGCGCGCCGCGGCCCGGGTCTTGGCGATCTCCTCACCCACGTCGGCCACGCGCCCGGAGGCGAGGATCTCGTCCTCGGTGCCGATGTAGGCGCCCCAGTAGATGTCCGCGTCGGGGTGGGCGGCGAACGCCTGTTGTGCGTCCAGCATGACGACCACGTCGTCCACCCCGTCCGGCCAGCCCTCGGTGAGCCGCCGCCCGGTCGTCACCTGGAACGGCTGACCGACCCGGTTCAGCCCGATCCGGTGCTTCGCGGCCAGGGCCGAGACGCTGCTGATGCCCGGGACGACCTCGTACTCGAACAGGGTCTGTCCCCGCGAGAGGATCTCCTCGAGGATCGCGATCGTCGAGTCGTAGAGCGACGGATCGCCCCAGACCAGGAACGAGCCGGTCTCGCCGTCGAGCAGGTGCTCGCTGATCAGGGCCTCGGTGACCTGCGAGCGGCGGCTGCGCCAGTCGGCGATCGTGCCCTCGTAGTCGGCGGGCCGGCGGTCACGGTCGGGGTCGCGCCCCTCGGCGATACGCCTGCTGGGCCGGCCGTACGCCTTCATGAGCCGCCGCCGCAGCTCGATCATGCTTTCCTTCGCCTCGCCCTTGTCGAGCACGAAGAAGACGTCGGTCCGCCCGATCGCCTTCGCGGCCTGCAGGGTGAGGTGGTCCGGGTCGCCCGCGCCGATCCCGATCACGTAGATCTTCCGCACGATGGTGCAGGTTATCCCGCCTGCGCGCGCGCCGCCCGCGCGGAGGGCCTTCCTCCTGCTGGGACGAAGCCACCGAGCCGCGGCGAGTTTCAATACCATCGATGCCTATGGGGAGCGAGCCGACCGCCGGGGCACTGCTCGCCGCGGGGAGCGAGGCCCTCGTCGAGGCCGCGTTCCGCACCGGTGACTACCTGCCCGCCCGCCACCTGCTGGAGGCCGCCCGGCGGCGGGCGCGCGAGACCCGCGACCGGATGGACGAGGCCACCGCGCTGACCAGGCTCGGCATGCTGCTGCATTTCCAGGCGCTCGGCGGCGATCTCTCCCGCGCCGACTGGGCCGCCGAGGAGCGCCTGTTCCAGGAGGCGCTCGCCATCCAGCGCGACGCCGACGACCCGGCCGGGGCGGCCGAGGCGCTGTTCGGGCTCGGGCTCGTGCATCAGGTGCTGCGCGGCGACTGGCAGACCGCGCTGCCGTTCTACCGCGAGGCGCTCACGCTCGCCGAGCGGTACGCCGACGAGATGGTGCGCTCCGAGGTGCACCGGCACATCGGGTTCTACTACGTCTACGCGGCCGGCGACCCGGTTCAGGGCCTGCGGCACCTGCGCATGTCGCAGGTGCTGCGGGAGAGGTACGGCGATCCGCGGCGGGTCGCCACCGGCACGCTGGCGCTGGGGGAGGCCGAGCTGGCGGCCGGCAACCGGGCCGAGGCGCTGCGGCTGCTGCGGGAGGCGGTGCACCAGGCCCGGTCGGCCGGCCTGAGCGAGCAGCGGATCGGGTGGGCCGCACGGGCCCTCAGCGATGCTCTGGACCCGGGAGATCCTTGATCATCTGCTCGGAGGCCAGGCTCATGTCGAGGGAGTCGGCGAAGGCGAGCGCCTCGGTGCGGCCGGGGATGCTCAGGCCGATCCGCGGCACGCCGTGCCGGGCCAGCTCGGCCTCGGTCGCGGCGATCACGCGGCGGCCCAGGCCGCGGCGGCGCTGGCGCCGGTCGATCTCGAGGTGCAGAACCAGGCCGATCGTGGGGCGGTCGGGTGTGGGCAGCGAGCACCAGATCCAGCCGACCTCCCGGCCGCCGGCGTGCGCGGTGCGCAGCAGGGCGCCCTCGGTGGCCACGCCGGCCGGCGCTATGCGGCTCGCGGTCTGCAGCGCGCGCTCGGTGGTGGCGGACGGGTCGCGCACGAGGGCGAACGGGTCGTTGGTGGCGAGGTCGGTGACGCATTCCTCGTACGTCTGCTGGGTCATCGGCACCAGCGCGAGATCGTCGTCGCCGTCACCGGGGCCGGTGAGGTCGGGGGGCACGACCGGCCGGGCGCGCACCTGGCTCATGATCCGGTAGCCGAGGCGCTGGTAGAGGCGGCGGGCGCCGATGTTGTTCCCGAACACGTGCAGGCCCACCCGCCGCACGCCGCGGGCGACCAGGTCGGCCTCGGCCGCGTTGATCATCTGGCTGCCGTAGCCGCGACCGCGCAGCCCGTCGGCGACCTCGATCTCGGAGAGCCAGGCCATGTCGGGGTAGACGGTGCCCGGCATCGACATCCACAGGAAGCCGACCTCGTCGCCGCCGTCGACCGCCTTGCGCAGCAGTTGGCCCTCGGTGGCGAGGCCGTCCGGCAGGCCGGCGCCGATCTGATGGGCGGACTGCTCCAGCGCCCGGTCGGGGTCGACCCCGAAATTCTGGACGACGTCGCGGGCGTAGCTCGCGGCCATCGCCGGGCGCCGGGCCTCGAGCTCGGCCGGCGTCAGATCGATCAGCTCAACCCCCATGAGCATGAACTCTTTCATGTCCCGCCCCCGGGGGCGACCTGGCTGTCCAGCCTTCGTCGGATGCCCGACTGATCGATCGTGGTCAGTACTTCGGCCTGTGTAACTTGACCGACAGACAGCTGGTCATAGGGGGCGGCCTTGACCGAGCAGACCTCCTACCACCCGGTCATCGGAATAGATCTCGGCACGACCTCCTGCACCATGTCCGTCTGGAACGGGAGCGAGCCGGTCGTCATCCCCGACCCGCTGCCCTCCGTCGTGGCGCAGAACGCCGCCGGACAGATCGTCGTCGGCCACCGGCCCGACGGCGACGCCCAGCCCGTGATCGCCGGCATCAAGCGCGAGCTCGGCAGCGACGAGCGCGTCCGCCTGCGGGGCCGCCAGTACCGCCCGCCCGAGATCTGCGCGTTCCTGCTGATCGAGCTGAAGCGGCAGGCCGAGGCGTTCCTGGACGGCCCGGTCCACGATGCCGTCATCACCGTCTCCGGCTCGGCCGGCGAGCCCCAGCGCCGCGCGATCCGCGAGGCGGCCGGCCTGGCCCAGCTCAACGTGCGCCGCCTGCTCGACGACCCGGTCGCGGCCGCCGTCGCTCTCGGCACCGACGACCGGGAGCGCACCTACGCCATCTACGACCTGGGCGGGGGCACCTTCGAGACCGCGATCGTGCGGATCAACGCCGAGGGCGTGGCGGTGCTCGGCGGCGCCGGCGACCCCCGGCTGGGCGGCGACGATTTCGACGAGCACATCACCGGGTACGCGTTGCGGCAGATCCGCGAGCGGCACCACGTCGACCTGAGCCGCGACGACGACGTCCGCACCCGCATCCGCCGCGAGGCCGAGCTGCGCAAATGCGAGCTCTCCACCGCCGACGCCACGGTCCTCGAGCTCCCGTTGCTGACCGCCACCGTGAGCGCGAACGTTCCCCTGTCCCGGCGGGTCTTCGAGGCGATGATCGAGCCCGACGTGACCAAGTCGCTCGGCCACCTCACGGCCGCCCTGGCCTTCGCCGAGGCCGAACACGGCATCGGCCGCGACGGCGTCGACCAGGTCGTGCTCGCCGGCTGCTCGACCCGCATCCCGGCCGTCCGCGAACGCCTGGCCGGCTACTTCAGTCTGGGCCCCGGCGACATCCGCACCGACCTCGAGCCGGGCCACCTCAACGCCCTGGGCGCCGGCCTGATCGCCCGCGAGTTCGAGCCCGCCGTCACCTTCGAGGGGTCCCGCCCCGGCCTGCTGGGCGCCAACCTCCGCCTGCGCGCCGAGATGGCCGACCCGAGCCCCGCCGTCCCGTCGCCGTCGCCCCTGGGCCCACCCGATCTGCTGCCGGGCGTCCCCGCCGAGACCCCGGCCGACTTCCGCGGCGTCGCCGACGCCGCCCACAGCATCCTGGCCCGCGACGGCGCCCGTCCCGCCCTGCGCGCCGCCTACCTGTCGTTCATCGCCGCCGTCCACGCCGCGGCGCCCGACGCCCGCCTGGCCGAGCTGGGCGCCCTCCTCACCAGCGAACTCGCCCGCGCCTCTTCGTGAGCCGCGGGGCACGCGGCGACTCCGCACGCTCAGGTGGGCGGATAACGTGGGGCACATGCTGATCAGCTGTGGTTTGCCGGTTTCGGGAGCATGGGCCCATCCCGCGTCGCTCGGGCGGTTTGCGAGGCGCGCCGAGGAGCTCGGCTATCACGGACTGTGGTCGTTCCAGCGGCTGCTCGTCGGGCGCGAGCAGCACCTGGCGCCGGTCTATCGGAGCGTGCTCGACCCGATCGTGGCGCTCGGGTACGCGGCCGCGTGCACGGAGCGCATCCGGCTCGGCGTGTCGGTGATCAATCTGCCGTACGTGTCGCCCGCCTATCTCGCGAAGCAGGCCGCGACCCTCGACGTGCTCTCCGGGGGACGCCACGACCTGGGGCTGGGCACGGGCTGGTCGGAGCCCGAGTTCCGGGCGACCGGCTCGCGCCCCGATCCGCGCGGCCGGCGCGTCGAGGAGTACCTGGCGGTCCTGCACGCCCTCTGGAACGACGAGGTGGCCGCCTTCGAGGGTGAGCTCTACCAGCTGCCGCCGAGCACGATGGCCCCCCGGCCGGTCCAGCCCGGCGGTCCACCGGTGCTGCTCGGCGGGCTCGCGGACGCGGCGCTGCGGCGCGCGGGCCGGATCTCCGCGGGGTGGGTGACCAGCAGCCGGACCAGCCTGGACGACGTCACGCGCGGCGTGCAGATCGTGCGGCGGGCCGCCGAGGAGGCCGGGCGCGACCCCGACCTGGTGCGCATCGTGGTGCGCGGGAACGTGCAGGCCGGCCGCCGCGACGACGCGATGCCGCTGTCGGGGGACTGGGAGCAGATCCGCGGCGGCGCCCAGCTGTACGCCGAGGCGGGGGTGACCGAGCTGTTCTACGACCTGAACTGGGATCCGCTGATCGGCGGGCCGGACGCCGACCCCCTCGCCGCGGGGGAGCGGGCCGAGGAGATCATCACCGCCCTGGCGCCCGCCGGCGAATCCCCGTCGGGAGAGCAGAGCGTGACGTTGGGATGACGGCCGTCGAACTCCGCTAATGGCCGGGAATGGCGTCGCAATCGTAATCGGAATGGCGCGGGCGCCGACTTCGCGGAGTAACGGAGATCAACACGGAACCGTGCCTCGGCGGGCCCTCGCGCCGTCGATCCGGCCCCCTCCCCGGCGATCGGCCGTAGATCTTCCGTGTGGGAGCGCTTACTGCCGCAGGATCCGACGGTCGCACCCTCCCATGATCGACATCACGGTGAAACCAGGGCGAAACAGCGAGCCGCAATCGTCGGATCGGGACTTCGATGACTTTGCGCAACAGTACGATTGCCCTTTGAGTTGTGATTTCGGACATACCACCTGGTCTTGATCGTCAAGATGCACGGTTTGTCTGCTCAAGTACGTATTCGTGCCCTGCTAGAGGGACGGGCGATGTGATCCGGGTGACGAGCGGCTTTCAGCGGGCTGTTATTCATTCGATGCGTCAACTCATTTCCTACGAGCCAGTTCCGGACTACCTTCCCAACCGCAGCATCCGAATACCTCTCACGCACGACGCATGTGAGGGTGTGTCGTTCATGGAGGTGATTGAGCGTGGAACCGCTGATCGAAGAGGCGGCCGTCGACCGTGCGGGCGCCCCCATCGACGCGATGACCGCGCCCACAGGCCAAGCCAGAAAGGTCGAGACCCGGCGTAAGTCGCCGACTCAGATCGCCCTCGCGCGCCTGCGCAAGGACCGGCTCGCGATGATCTGCCTGGGCATCTTCATCTTCTTCCTCGCGATCGCGGTGTTCGCACCGCTGCTCGCCAAGCTCGAGGGTCAGGACACCACGACCCTCCACCAGGACCTGCTCGACCAGTACGGCCTGCCGACGATCGCGGCGAACAAGGACCACTGGTTCGGCATCGAGCCCCGCCTCGGGCGCGACCTGTTCGCCCGCTTCGTCTACGGCGCCCGGCCGTCACTGATCGTGGCCGTCTCGGTCACCGTGATCACCGGTGTGGTCGGCGTGATCATGGGTCTGCTCGCCGGCTTCCTCGGCGGCTGGGCCGACCGGATCATCTCGTGGATCATCGACTTCGTCCTGAGCCTGCCCTACCTGCTCTTCGCGATCGCCGTCCCGGCCGTGCTGCTCACGATCTTCGTGGGCGATGCCACCCAGGCGGGCACGAGCGACGTGACCAAGGCGCGCTTCGCCTCACTGATCCTGGTGCTCTCGTTCTTCGGCTGGGCGAGCCTGGCCCGCTTGATCCGCGGCGAGGTCTTCTCGCTGCGCGAGCGCGAGTTCATCGCCGCCGCCAAGGTGCTCGGGGTGCCCACCCGCAAGGTCTTGTTCAAGGAACTGCTGCCAAACCTGGTGGCGCCGATCATCATCTCCACTTCGCTGGCACTGCCGACCTACATCGTCGCCGAGGCGGGTCTGACCTTCCTCGGCGTGGGTCTGGTGGAGCCGACCCCGTCGTGGGGGCTCACGATCGCCTACGCGACGACCTACTACCGGGCCGACCCGCTCTACCTGTGGCTGCCCGTCCTGGCGATCAGCATCCTGGTGCTGGCGCTGAGCCTCCTCGGTGACTCGATCCGAGACGCTTTTGATCCCCGCACCCGACGGTGACCCCGTCGACGCCCTGTAAAGAAAGAGGAGAAATGGCAAGGCGCTTCAAGGTGGCCGTAGCGGCGACAGCCGCCGTGGCCCTCGGGCTGTCGGGCTGTGGCAGCCCGTCGTCCAAGAGTGATACGGGTAAGGCCGATACCGGCAAGATCTCGGCGCAGCAGAGCGCGACCGACCCCAACGCCAAGGGCCCGGCGCCCGAGGCGGCCGGCGTGCACAAGGGCGGCACGATCACGATCTACGCCCAGTCGACGCCGTCGACCTTCGACCCCACCGACACGTACTACACCGACTCGAACGAGATCGAGAAGCTGACCTTCCGTACCCCGACGCAGTACGCGATCCGGAACGGCCAGCCGGTCCTCGTCCCCGACCTCACCGACCTCGGTACGGTCTCGGCGGACAAGCTGACCTGGACCTTCAAGATGACGGGCGCCTTCAAGTACGAGGACGGCACCGACGTCAAGGTCGACGACCTCGCGTACGCGATCAAGCGCTCCTTCGCGCACGACGTCTTCCCGAACGGCCCGGCCTACCAGCTCGGCTACTTCAAGGACGGCGACAAGTACAAGGGCCCGTACACCGACGGCGACACCTTCGCCGGTGTGGAGACCCAGGGCACCGACACCCTGATCATCCACCTGGCCAAGGCGTTCTCCGACCTGCCGTTCTACATGACCTTCCCGATGTTCACGCCGATCCCGAAGGCGAAGGACACGAAGCAGGACTACAAGAACCACCCGCTGTCGACCGGTCCGTACATGTTCGACCAGTACGTCGCCGGCACCTCGCTGACCCTGAAGAAGAACCCGAACTGGGACCCCAACACCGACCCCGTGCGCCACGCGTACGCGGACGCGTGGAGCTTCAAGTGGGGCGGCGAGATCGTCTCGACCCAGCAGAAGGTCCTCAACAGCAGCGGCGACGACGCCAGCGCGCTGCAGTACGAGGAGATCGACGCCTCGCTGATCCCGCAGCTGACCGGCGACAAGGCCAACCAGCTGATCAAGGGTGAGAGCCCCTGCCTCTATGTCCTGAACATCGACACCCGCAAGATCACGGACATCAACGTCCGTAAGGCGATCGCCAAGGCGATGCCGTGGGACGCGCTGTCCAAGGCCAACGGCAACAACGACTACACCGCCGAGGCTGCCAGCACGTTCCTCCCGCCGGGTGTTCCGGGCCACACCAAGTACACCCCGTTCCCCGACCTCACCGGCACGGGCGCCGGTGACCCCGCGGGCGCCAAGGCGCTGCTGACCACGGCCGGCAAGGTCGGCTTCGAGGTCAGCTGGTACTACGACAACACCAAGCCGCTGCCGCAGCAGATCTCGAACATCCGGGCCGACGCCCTCACCAAGGCCGGCTTCAAGGTCAAGGCGATCGGTGTGGCCACGGCCGACCTGCGCGCCAAGATCTCGGATTACAGCGCCCCGGTGAACCTGGCGCAGGGTCCGCGCGGCTGGTGCTCCGACTGGCCGACCGGAACCTCGTGGCTGCCGGTGCTGTTCGAGACCCACTCGATCGCCGACGGCATCAGCTGGGGCTTCCTGCAGGACGCCGCCATCGACAAGAAGATCGAGGACGTCGCGGCCCTGCCGACCGACGAGGCCACGGGCAAGTGGGCCGCGCTGGACCAGGAGCTCATGGGCCAGTACGTCGCGCTGCCGTGGTACTACACCAAGATGGCCGTCATCGCCGGTAGCAACGTCGGTGGCGCCGTTGGCGACGCGACCGTGGGCATGCCGTTCTTCCCGGACATGTTCCTGAAGAGCTGACCTAGGTCAGTTCGTCCGGTGGCTCGGCCGCTTCGGCGGCCGGGCCACCGGTAACGCCTACCCTCGTTCGCCCAAGCAACCCGCTTCCAACATCTCCAGAGGTGCTCGTCGTGCTGCTGTACATCCTGCGACGCGTGATCAGCGCGATCTCGGTCGTGATAGTCACAGTGGTGGCCAGCTTCTTGCTGTTCTTCGTCGCGCCGACCGACCCGGCCGGTGTCATCTGCGGCCCGCGGTGCACCCCGGAACGGCTGCAGAACATCACCGACAGCCTGGGCCTGGATGACCCGGTGGCCAGCCAGATCACCGCCTACTTCAAGGGCATCGTCGTCGGCCGCGACTACACCACCGGTGGCGTCACGCGGCACTGCGACGCCCCCTGTCTCGGCTACTCCTACGTTCTCGGCGTGCCCGTCACCGACCTGCTCGCCCAGGCCGTCCCGGTCACCCTCTCGATCGTCATCGGCGGCGCCACGATCTATCTGGTCTTCGGCGTCCTGATCGGCACGACCGCGGCCAGACTCAGGGGAACGACCCTCGACCGCGTGGCCGTCGGCGGCTCGCTGGTCCTCGGCTCGGTCCCGTACTTCATCGTCGCCCTGGTCATCGCGCTCTATGCCACGTTCCTGCCCAAGACGCAGTACACGCCGTTCTTCACGAATCCGGTCGCCTGGGCCAGCGGTCTGCTCGCGGCTTGGCTCTGTCTCGGCCTGACCAACTCCGCCTCGTACACGAGGTACTCGCGTGCGTCCATGATCGAGGCTCTCGGGCAGGACTACACGCGCACCGCCCGGTCCAAGGGCATCTCGGAACGACGCGTGGTCTACCGGCACGGGCTGCGGGCCGCCATGACCCCGGTCATCACGATCTTCGGCGTCGACGTCGCGTTCCAGCTGGTCAACACGATCTTCACCGAGCGCATCTTCCAGCTGCCGGGCCTCGGCCTGCGCCTGCTCAACGCGTTCAACCAGTACGACCTGCCGGTGCTGATGGGCGGCGTCGTGGTCGGCGCCACGGTCCTGGTAGTCATGAACCTGGCCGTCGACATCCTCTACACCGTCCTCGACCCCCGGGTGCGGCTCGGATGAGCGACACCGACCCGGCCACCACCTCAGTCTCGCAAGGCGGCAACATGACCGATCAGACTGTCCGTGCCCCGCAGACGGTCACCCGCACGCCCCGCACCCGCCGCGAGGGCGAGGAGGCGTATCTCGAGGTCGCCGACCTGCACGTGCAGTTCCCCACCGCGGACGGCAAGGTGCAGGCGGTCCAGGGCCTGAGCTACTCGCTGCCGCTCGGGCGCACGCTGGCGATCGTGGGCGAGTCCGGCTCCGGCAAGAGCGTCTCCAGCATGGCGATCATGGGCCTGCACGACCGCAAGTCGACCTGGATCTCCGGGTCGATCAAGGTCGGCGGCAAGGAGGTCGTCGGCATGTCGGAGAAGGAGCTGATGAGTTTCCGTGGCGCCGACGCCGCGATGATCTTCCAGGACCCGCAGTCGTCGCTGCACCCGTTCTTCACGATCGGCGACCAGATCACCGAGTCGTACCGGGCGCACAACAGCGTCTCGAGGAGGGCCGCGAAGGCACGCGCCGTCGACATGCTCGGCCGGGTCGGCATCCCCAACCCGACGCGCCGCGTCAACCAGTACCCGCACGAGTTCTCGGGCGGCATGCGGCAGCGCGCGATGATCGCGATGGCGCTGGTCAACGACCCCAAGCTCCTGATCGCCGACGAGCCCACCACGGCGCTCGACGTGACCGTGCAGGCGCAGATCCTCGACCTCATCGCCGACCTCCAGCGCGACTTCGGCTCGGCGGTCGTCTTCATCACCCACGACCTCGGCGTGGTGGCCGAGATCGCCGACGACATCCTGGTCATGTACGCCGGCAACGCGGTCGAGCACGGCCCGGTCGACAAGATCCTCGGCACACCGCTGCACCCGTACAGCTGGGGCCTGCTCGAGAGCATCCCGGCGGTCTCCGGCACGCCCGGCCCGCTGCACCCGATCCCCGGTTCTCCGCCGAGCCTGCTCGCCATGCCCACCGGCTGCGCGTTCCACCCGCGGTGCGAGTTCCGCGAGCGGGTGGGCGGCGACCTGTGCCGGACCCTCAAGCCCGAGCTGATCCCGCGGACCGCGGACCAGGGCCGCACCTCCCGGTGCCACCTGAAGGAACCCGACAAGGTGTTCGAGACCGAAGTCCTGCCCCGGCTGCCGTAAGAGGAACCACTGATGACCGCTCCTGCCAGCACCAAGTCGGGCGTCCCCGTGGTGGAGGGCTCCCCTCTTCTCGAGCTCGACGACGTGAAGATGCACTTCCGGACGAAGGGCGACGGCCTTCTGGCCCGCGGCACCAAGTGGGTGCAGGCCGTCGACGGGGTCAGCCTGACCGTGCATTCCGGCGAGACGCTGGGCCTGGTCGGCGAGTCCGGCTGTGGCAAGTCCACCACCGCCCGGCTGATCACCCGGCTGCTCGAGCCGACCGCCGGCGCGATCAAGTACCAGGGCGTGGACATCGCGCACATGTCCGAGCGGCAGCTCCGGCCGTACCGGCGGGAGATCCAGCTGATCTTCCAGGACCCCTACTCGTCGCTGAACCCGCGGCACACGGTCGGCACGATCGTCGGCACCGCGCTGCGCACCCACGGCATGGTTCCCAAGGCCGGCGAGCTGAGCCGGGTGCAGGAACTGCTCGAGGTCGTGGGCCTCAACCCGGAGCACTACAACCGCTACCCGCACGAGTTCTCGGGCGGTCAGCGGCAGCGCATCGGCATCGCCCGCGCGCTCGCCGCCCGGCCCAAGATCATCGTGGCGGACGAGCCGGTCTCGGCGCTCGACGTGTCCATCCAGGCCCAGGTCATGAACCTGCTGGAGAACCTCCGCAAAGAGCTGGGCATCGCGTTCGTCTTCATCGCCCACGACCTCGGCGTGGTGCGGCACTTCTGCGACCGGGTCGCGGTCATGTACCTCGGCCGGGTGGTCGAGGAGGCGCCGCGGGACGCGCTGTACGAGAAGCCGCAGCACCCGTACACGCAAGCGTTGCTCTCCGCGGTGCCGGACATCGCCGTGGTCCGCGGCGTGCCGCCGAAGCAGCGGATCCGCCTGGTGGGCGACGTGCCCAGCCCGATCGACCCGCCGTCGGGCTGCCGCTTCCGTACCCGTTGCTGGAAGGCGCAGGACATCTGCACCACCCAAGACCCGGCACTCGAAGAGAAGGCCCCCGACCAGACGGTGGCCTGTCACTTCGCCGAGCCGCCGGTCGAGTCGATCGTCGCCGAAGTGGTCTAGTGGTCGCTCCGCCGAATCCGTCCGTCTATCGCACCCGGGCCTACCGCACTCGCCAGCGCGTCCTCATCGCGCTGGCGGCGGTGGGCCTGGTCCTCGTGGGCTACCTGATCGGGCGCTGGCAGGACACCCCGGCGGCGCCCGCGGCGGCTCCGGCGCCGGTCTCGTCGGCGTCGTCCCCCGCGGCGCAGCCGGCATCCGAGACGCCGACGAGCGCGCCGCCGGAGCCCACGGTCTACAGCAAGCTCGAGGCCGAGAACGCCACCCTCAACGGCATCGACCCGCAGGACACCGAGGACGAGGGCGGCGGCAAGAACGTCGGCTGGATCGCCAACGGCGACTCCATGCGCTTCGACAACGTCGACTTCGGCCCGGTGCCGGCCACCAAACTGGACGTGCGGGTGGCGTCCGAGGCCGAGGACGGGCGGATGGACGTACGCCTGGACGCGCCGGACGCGACACCGGTCGGCACGCTGCGGGTGACCCGCACGGGCGGATGGCAGAGCTGGCGAACGGACGAGGTCACGCTCACTCCGGTCACCGGCACGCACACGGTCTACCTGACTTTCGCCCGCGACGACGGCGGCGACTTCCTCAACATCAACTGGCTGCTGTTCGTCCACTGACGAGGAAAGCCGCGCTCTCACGCGGCTTTCGGGTATGTCAGGTACGTCAGGCAGCGATCTCGATCTTGCGCGGCGCGGCCTTCTCCTTGACCGGAATGCTCAGCGTGAGCACCCCGTTCTCGTGCTTGGCCTCGAGCCGGTCGGTGTCCAGGGTCTCCGAGAGGAACACCTGGCGGCTGACCGTGCCGACCGGCCGCTCGGCCACGACGTACTTCACGTTCTCGCCCTCGACGCGCTTGCGCTCGGCGCGGACGGTCAGGACCTTGCGGTCCACGGTGATGTCGATGCCGGCCGGGTCGACGCCGGGCAGGTCGATGTCGATGTGGAAGGTGTCGTCGATCCGGTACGCGTCGAGCCGCGCGCCGGTGTTGCGGGACGACGAGTCGAACACGCGCGCCGTGAGCCGATCGAGGTCGCGGGCGGTGGCGCCAGTGAGCAACATGGGTGGTTCCTCCAGCTATCAAAGTTGAGCGGGGTGGGCTCAACCTCCGGTTTCAACCGAGATTCTCGCCGTGGAATTCCCCGGACATGCGTGTGGGGCGGGCCATCGTGGCCCGCCCCACACCTTTCAAGAACGAAGTACTACTTGAAGAACGCCGGCCCCGGCACACCCACGCCGGTCTCCGCGTCATAGCCCCGCGTGCTGTGGATCGTCGTGGTCTGCACGTCGATCGTCTGCAGCTGGAACTTCCGGCCGTCGGCCGCGTCCACCCCGTTCACGAAGTTGGCGCGAGCCTGCAGTACCGGCGTCCTGGGCGCCACGATGTCGGTGATCTTGTTGGAGTTCAACGCCCGGTAGTACGCCGGGTTGGCGAAGCCGACCAGGTGGCGCTGCTTCTGGCTCTGCACCGCCTGCAGGCCCGCCAGGAGCGGCGAGGCCAGGCTCGTGCCGCCGATGCGGTACTCGTCGTAGTAGGTCCCGTCGGGGAACTCCTGGGTCTGGCCCACCCGGAAGCCGGTATTGGGATCGCCCGGCATCGAGATGTCCGGCACCGTGCGCATCCGGGTCGATCCGAAGTACTTCGAGATGGCGTCGGGCACGACGCCGCGCTGGTAGAACGGCTGCCCGAACAGGATGCTCGTGCCGCCGCCACCGCCCGAGGAGTACACCGGGTCGCCCCACGACTTGCCGTCGGCCGAGAGCGCCGAGTACGCGCTCTGCCAGCCGTGCTCCCACACCCGCTTGCCGTGCTTGTCGATGCCGACGCTGGTGCCGCCGACGCCGGTCACGTACGGCAGGTCGGCCGGGAAGTCGACCGTCTTGAGCTCGGGGTGCGTGCCGCCCTGGGTCTCGTCGCCGGCGTCGCCGCTGGAGAAGTCCACGGTGATGCCGGTCAGCGCGGCCTCGAGCGAGAACTGCGAGTAGAAGTCGACCGCCTCCTGGCCGAGGTCCGCCACCGAGTCGGTGCCGCTGCCCCACGAGTTGGTGACGATGTCGGCGACGTGGTTGTCGATCGTCGCGGCCCACGCCTCGTCGAGGCCGGCCGCGCAGTCCGACGCGCCGACGTAGACGATCCGCGCGCCCGGGGCCATCGAGTGCACGGCCTCGACGTCGAGCGTCTCCTCGCCGTACCAGCCGGCACCGCCGCACTCGTCGATCAGCTGGTAGCCGTCGGGCGCGGGGGTGATCTGGGTGAACTGGTGCCGCCCGAAGGCCGGGAGGCCGTGCTTGCGCGAGTACGTCGCGATGTCGCTCGCGATGGTCGGCGAGGCGAACGCGTCGGTGACGGCGACGGTGACGCCCCGGCCGTCGACGCCGCGCTTGATCAGATCGCTGACGCCGTACGCCGACTGGTACTGCTTCGGCTCGTAGCCGCGGACCACGTACGGCTGCTTCTTGCCGTTCGCGGCCGGCAGCGTGGTTGCGGTCTTCTCGCCGTAGTAGGCCGACGACGGCGTGCCCGGGCGGAAGCCGGCGTCCGGGCCCGGCAGTGTGTCGCCCGGGGTCTTGAGCGCCTGGCCCTGGTCGAGGCCCAGCACGCCGGACAGGACGCCGATCACCGAGGACGGGGTGTTCTCGGGCAAGGAGAGCGCGGTGCTGTTCGCGTGCACCGTCTTGCCCTGGTAGACGTAGTTCTTCAGGGTCGTGCCGAAGACCTTGTTGATCTGGGCGGTGCTGCCGGACGCCTCGACGTACATGCCGCCGAGCGTGTCGCGCAGCCCGAAGCCCTGACCCGTCAGCCACGCGCGCACGGCGTCGACATCGGACTGAGCCGGCGCGTACCGCTGCTTGAACTGGCTGGTGGTCAGCCATTTGCCGTAGGAAGCGCTCGCCGGGTCGGAGATCGAGGCGAGGGTGGCCTCGGCGGCCGCGGCGTCGCGCAGGTTGAGCAGGATGCCGAACTGGATCTTGTCAGCGGCGGCGGGGGCGCCACCGGTGGCCCGCGCCCGGGTCAGCCATCGCGGCTGGCTCCCGGAGAGGACGTGCCGTCCGGGACGGGCCGCGGCGGTGGCCGGGCCGGCCCCGAGGACCGAGGCGGCGGCGGTGCCGAGTGCGACAACCAGCGCCAGGCGCGACCTCATGGTGGATCTGATCACTTTGCCTCCACATTAAGTGGCCAGTGAAGTGGATGAACGTCCCCACATAACGCCGGTCGATGTTCGGCGGTCAATACTCTCCAGATAAATTCTTCGATCTTTTGTGCTGTCTAGACGAACGTCTCCGCAGCTAGGCTGGCCTGTGTCGTACAGGTGTCCTAAGATGCGGAGCGTGACGATCCTGCATGCCGACCTCGACGCTTTCTACGCGTCGGTCGAGCAGCGCGACGATTCCGCGCTGCGCGGGCGGCCGGTGCTCGTCGGCATGGGGGTGGTGCTCGCGGCGAGCTACGAGGCGAAGGCGGCGGGCGTCCGCACACCGATGGGGCTGACCCAGGCCCGGGCGCTCTGCCCGCGCGCCGTCGTGGTTCCGCCCCGCATGCACGCGTACACGGAAGCCAGCCGGGCCGTGTTCGACATCTTCCGCGACACCACCCCGCTCGTGGAGGGCATCTCCATCGACGAGGCCTTCCTCGACGTCACCGGGCTGTACAAGATTCACGGCCCCGCCCGCGAGATCGCGGCCCGGCTGCGCGCCGACGTCCGCTCCCGCGTCGGCCTGCCGATCACGGTCGGCATCGCCGGAACCAAATTCCTGGCCAAGGTCGCCAGCGGTGTCGGAAAGCCGGACGGCCTGCTCGAGGTGTTGCCCGGCAAGGAGCTCGAGTTCCTGCACCCGCTGCCGATCGAGCGCCTGTGGGGCGTCGGCCCGGTCACCTCGGGCAAGCTCCGCAAGCACCAGATCACCACGGTCGGCCACGTGGCCCGCCTCGGCGAGGCCACCCTGGTCAGCCTGCTCGGCGCCCACCACGGCCGCCACCTGCACGCCCTCGCGCACAACCGCGACCCCCGGCGCGTACGGGTCGGGCACCGCCGCGGCTCGATCGGCAGCCAATGCGCCCTCGGCCGCCGCCCGCGCCCGTTCACCGAGATCGATGCGACGCTGGCGGCCCTGGTCGACCGCGTGACCCGCCGCATGCGCAACGCCCACCGCGCCGGCCGCACCGTGACCCTGCGCCTGCGCTTCGACGACTTCGGCCGCGCCACCCGCTCCCGCAGCCTGCTGAAATCCACCATGCAGACCCGGGCCATCCTCGACACGGCCCGCGCCCTGCTGCTCGAGGCCCGCCCCCTGATCGAGACGCGAGGCCTGACCCTGGTCGGCGTGGCGGTGAGCAACCTCGACAGCGAGGGCAACGTCCAGCCCTCGCTCTTCGACGAGATCACCGACGACCGCCTCGACGTGGCGATGGACGCGGTTCGCGACCGCTTCGGCTCGAAGTTGCTGACCCGGGCCGCCACCCTGGGCCGCGACCTCAACCCGTCGGTCCCGATCCTCCCGGACTAGTTCTCTCGTACCAGTCGAGCACCCGCTGTGCCCGCAAGGTGTTCCAGCGGCTCGGCTTGCCGTCGCCCTCGTCGAGCGGGAAGTAGACGTCGCCGCGGTGGGTGTTCTCCAGTGGCCACGCGCCGTCCGGCTGCTGCTTGGCGCGCACGATGTCGATCGCCTCGGTCACCCGCGGGTCCGGCGCCTCGCCCACCTCGCGGAAATACTCCAGCGCCCGCAGCATGTCGTAGTGCCAGCGCGGCGGGAACGAGATCTGCAGGTACGCCGGGTTGACGACCTCGCCCGTGCTGCGCCGGCGGAGCAGGCCCCTCGACAGCAGGTACTCCTCGGCGCGGCGGCGGGCTGCGATCGATTCCCGCGTGCCGCCGGTCGCCCGCTCGTGGGCCAGCAGCCCCTCCATCACGTTGATCGTGGTGTCGAACGAGGAGCGCACCGAGCCGTTCTCGGCCTCACAGTTCCACCCGCCGTCGTCGAGCTGCTCCGAGACGAGCCGCGCCACGAGCGCGTCGACGTTCTCGCCGAAGTAGACGCCGAGACCGACCGTGCGCCCGTTGATGCAGGGCTCGACCTCGCCCGCGAAGAACGGCAGATCGTCGTACTCCCAACGGCAGTTGTCCTTGACCTTGGCCACCGCCCGGCGGACGCGCTCGTCGCCCGGATCGACCCCGAAGATCCGCAGCGTGGTGAGGGTGGGCTCGGTGGCGGTCCAGGGCTGGCCGTTCTCGATGCTGGTCGTGCCCGCCGGGAAGAGCGCGCCGCCGGCCCACCGCCCGTCCTCGCCCTGCAGCGCCAGCAGGCGCGCGCCCCACCCCTCGCCGGCGACCCGCGCGCGTTCCGTGGCCACCACCTCGCCGGGCGCGCCCGTGAGATCGCGCAAGACCTGCCAGCGGATCGCCGGGTCGCCTTCAAGCAGCCATTCCAGGACGGTCATCGGCCGAGCCTAGAGGGCGGCCGCGCGCCACGGACTTGTACGCTGATGGTCATGACGTCACAGGTCGTCACGTACTCCGTGGACGATGTAGCGGTCTCCTTCGAAATCCAGCCGGTCGACGGCTTCGTGCCCGCCACCTCGGCCGAGGAAGTGATCGGCCGGGTCCGTACCGCCATGGCCCCCGCGGTGGCCGCGGCGCGCGCCGTGCTCGACCAGGTCAAGGAGATGTCCCCCGACCGGGTGGAGGTGAAGTTCGGCATCAAGGTCACCGGCACCGCCAACTGGCTGGTCGCGAAGGCCGCCACCGAGGGCAACTTCGAGGTGACCCTGGCCTGGGATCCTCAACCGGCGGTCGGCCCGGCTACGCGGAATCCCGGATGACCAGGGTCGGCTGGAAGGTCACCGATCGCGGCAGCCGTCCCGGGCTGGCGATGTGCGCCAGCAGCACCTCGGCCATCTCCGCCGCCATCTCCTCCACCGGCTGCCGCACGGTGGTGAGCAGCGGCCGGCAGTCCAGGGCCGCGCTGCTGTCGTCGAAGCCGACCACCGCCACATCGGACGGCACCCGGCGTCCCAGGTCCTGAACGGTCCGCAGCGCCCCCTCGGCCATCAGGTCGTTTCCCACGAACAGGCCGTCGATGTCGGGGTGCTCGGCGAGCAACCGCCGTGCCGCCACCTCGCCGCCCGAGCGGGTGAAATCGCCCTCGATCATCGGCACCGACGTGAAGCCGCGCGACCTCAGGTAGTCGCGGAATCCCTCGAGCCGGTCGAGCCCGGACGGGATGTCCAACGGCCCGCTGATCGTCGCCGGCCGCTGACACCCGCGGCTCAGCAGGTGGTCCGCCGCCAGCCGCGCGCCCAGGCGCTGGTCGACGTCGACGTAGCTCACCGCGATCGGTGAGGTGGGCCGCGCCGACACCACGGCCGGGATGCCGAGCTCGTGCACCTGTCGTGGCAGGGTGTCCTGCTCGTGGCTGCTGATCAGCAGCACCCCGTCGACGTGCCCCTGGCGCAGGTAGCGGACCACCTGGTGATGGTCGGAGGAGTCGGTGGGGATGACGACCAGATGGATGTCGTGCGGGCGCAGCGCGCTCGTCGCGCCGGCGGTGATGCGGCCGAAGTACGGATCCGTGAAGATCCGGTTCAGGAACGAGTTGTTGTCGGGCCGGTCCGGCTCGCTGATCACCAGCGCCACCGAGTTGGAGCGGCGGGTGACCAGGCTGCGGGCGGCGACGTTCGGGACGTACCCGGTCTGGGCGATCGCCCGCTCGACCATCTCGCGGATCTTGGCGTCGACACTGGGGGCGCCGTTGATGACGCGGGAGACGGTGGCCCGGGAGACGCCTGCGGCCTCGGCCACCTGGTCCATCGTCGGATGCTGGCCACCGCGGGCGGGCCGGGAACTCATGCGGTCTGTTATAGCACCGTGCGGGAACGCCTGGAGAGCGCTCTCACGGCGTGAGGCGCCGCCGTCACCCGCGGCGACGCCCCTGCTCATCTCAGGGCCGTCCGTCCGCGCCGCACTTGACGATGATGCGGATGCAGTTGGTGACCCGCCGCGCCATCTCGTCGGCCGGCCACGCGTTGAAGAAATCGCCGTGCATCGTGTAGCCGGGCCCGGACGCCAGTCGGAAGCTGGCCGGGTTGCCGTTGACCGGGTAGCGCATGACCTGCCGCAGCTTCGGCACCACGACCGGGTGGGTGGCCGGGCAGGCGTTGTTCACCGGGTAGGCCATGTGGCTCTTGTGATCGGCCGAGTCCAGGTGAACGCCGTCCCAGCAGTGCGGGAAGTCCAGGTACGACTCCAGCATCGAGCCGGCCGGGCAGGTGACGAAGTTCGTCGACGGGTTGACCTCGCCGGCGCCCAGGCACGACCAGCGCGCGATCGTGTTGTCGCCCGGACCGGTCGCCTTGGCGTTGCCGGCGACGATCCGCAGGCCGAGCGGCAGGGGCTGGGTCTGCGCGATCAGGGCGTCGCTCACGCCCTCGCCGAGGTAGTAGAAGACGCCGGTGGTCGGCTCGACCGGGACGTCGTTGTTGTAGAAGGTCGGAATCCAGTAGGCCGACTTGTCGATCGACGGGTTGCAGTTGCTGTTCGCGTTGAGCAGCGTGTCGACCGTCGAGTAGGCGTTTGCCCCGACACTTCCGAAGAAGCTGTGCATGTGTGAGGCGCCGGGCAGGCCCGGGAAGATGATCGGATCGTCGGGCAGCCGGTGACTCGCCGGGCAGTCAGCGAGGAACTCAGCCACTCGCACGGCGCCCGGTGGGATGGTCGGCGTCCCCGCAGACCCGCCACTGCCGAATACCTGGAACTCATTGAGCGACACGCCCCACTGCGTGGCGCGGGCAGTGGTCTCCAACCGGACATATCGCCCCGAGCCGCTGACCGTCAGAGTCTGGCGACCGCCGGCCCCGGAGGTGGTTGAGTAGAGGTTGCTCCACGAGCTCCCGTTGGACGAGACCTTGACGCTGAAGCTCCGGGCGTACGCCGCCTCCCAGTCGATCAGCACCGAGGTGACGGTCGCGGTGGCGCCGAGGTCGACCTGGAGCCACTGTGGATCGCTGAACGCGCTCGACCAGCGCGTCCCGAAGTTGCCGTCCACGGCGTTGGAGGCCGGAAACGCCCCCGACTCGGTGGACGAGGCCGTAGCGGCCTTGCCCTGTGAGATCAGAGTGTCGGCCGCGGAGGCGGAGGTGGTGGGGATGATCAGAATAGCGGCGGCAGCCAGCACCACCGCTGCGACAAGCTTTCGCATCGGTGTAGCCCTTCGGGGAAGGGGCGGGGCCGCGAGACGCGACCCCGCCCGAGCCGTCACTGGTAGACGCGGACGTAGTCCACGAGCATCTGCGAGGGGAACGGCGTGGTGGCGTCGACCGGACCGGGCCAGTCACCGCCGACCGCGAGGTTCAGGATGATGTAGAACGGGTGGTCGAAGATCCACGCGCCCCGGGTGTTCTCCACCGTCTCCTTGCTGGCGTAGAAGACCTGGGTATTGTCGAGGAAGTACTTGATGCCCTTGCTGTCCCACTCGGCAGCCCACGTGTGGAAGTCGTTGGACAGGTCGGCGTTCCCGGCGGCCTTGTACGAGCCGCCGTAGCCACCCCCGCCGTTGTACATCGGCGCGTGCAGCGTCGAGTAGCTGGTGAACGTGTCCTTGCCGAGGACCTCCATGATGTCGACCTCGCCGTTGTACGGCCACGGCCGCCCGGTGAGGAAGTCGGCGCCCATCATCCAGAACGCCGGCCAGAAGCCCTGGCCCTTCGGCACCTTGATGCGCGCCTCGACCCGGCCGTACTGGAAGGTGAACTTGCCGCCCGTGTTCATCCGGTGTGACGTGTAGTCGCGGCCGCCCACGGTCTCCTTGCGGGCCGTCATGACAAGGTGGCCCTGGCCGTCCGTGGCCGCGTTGTCGCCGTTGGTGTAGTACTCGGCCTCGCCGTTCTGCCCGGTGCCCGGGTCGATCGTCCACTTCGACTGGTCGACCCGCGTGCCGGCTGCGCCGTTGAACTCGTCGGAGAAGACCAGCCGGGTGGCCGGGAAGGTCGGGTCGGCGGGCTTGGCGGGCGGAGCCGTCGGGTTGCCGCCCGTGCCGTAGACGCTGAACTCCCACAGCGAGTAGCCGTACGCTCCGCTGCGAGCGGTGCCGTACATCCGCACGTAGCGCCCGCTGCCGGTGGCGTTGATGACGTCCTTGAACCCGTCCCCGGTCGTGGTCGAGTAGATCGTCGACCAATTCGCAGCGTCGCCGGAGACCTGGATCTGGTAGGCCCGCCCGAAGGCCGGATCCCACTGGAGGACGACCTGACTCACCTGCGCGGTCGCGCCGAGGTCCACGTAGATCCAGCCCGGGTCGACCCAGCCGGTGGTGGGGCTGGTGGCCCATCGCGAAGCCGGGTCGTTGTCGAACGCTTTGTCCGGCGTGCACGGGTTGCAGTTGGCGTCGTTCTGCTCCGACGACGCCCGCGCCGGCTTGTTGTAGGAGAGCAGCTTCGCCCCGCCGCTCGAGGTGGGCGGAGTGGTGGTCGGCGTGGTCGGCGGCGTGGTCGGCGTCGTGGTCCCGCCCGAGAAGACCTGGAACTCCCAGATGGAGTACCCGTAGGCCGCCAGGGCCCGCGTGGTCAGGTTGATCCGCACGTACCGGGCGCTGCCGGAGACCGCGATGCTCTGCTGGCCGCCCGTGCCGGTGGTGGTCGCGTACGCCTGGGTGTAGGTGGAGCCGTTGGTGGAGAACTGAATGGTGAAGGCCGTCGCGTACGCGGCCTCCCAGTTGATCGCGATCCGGCTCACCGACGTGGTGGCGCCGAGATCCACCTGCCACCACTGCGCGGCCGACCACGTGCTGGCCCACCGGGTGCCGTTGTTGCCGTCGTTGGCCTCCGACGCCAGATAGGCGCCGGCGACCTCGGACGACGACGCGGTGGCCGGCTTGCCCTGCGAGACGACCACTTCGGCGGCGTTGGCGTTGGGCGAGGCGGCGATGAGGAAGGTCGCCAGCAGGCCGGCCAATCCGGCGGTGAAGGCGAGGAATCGGGTCGGTGACGGCCGGCGCCGGCGCGTCCCGAGCCCGTCCAGGACTGGGGATGTCATGGGGCGACTCCTGCTTTGGGGGATGTTTCCGAGCGATGTCCCGTCGGGGAACGGGCTGTGAAAGCGCTCTTCGATACGACACTGTGAACCGCCGTTTCGGCGCATGTCAATGCCTGCTAGAGGCTCAGGAAGCGCTTCCCGATCTTGACGGATAAAGACCGCGCAGGTCGGCCATGAGATCAGGTCACGGTTCCGGAACAAGCAAAAAGACGCAGAGGTACGGGCACAGAAGGGCACCCGGCGCGCCGGCGACCTGAGCGGTGGGTCACGGCCATAGCGCCCGCGCCGGGCATGCGGTCGGAGAGCGGGCCAGACCCGTACGAGAAACCGCCCTACACCCCGCGGCGTCTCGGGCCAATCGCGCAGCGCGTCCAGCCGGCGCAACTCGTCACTTGCCCGGTCACCGTCACTGCGACACGACAAATGCCCGGCGCCCACACGCAGGACCGTCCCGGCCGCGACCTCGAACATCTTGGACACCCACCGCGTCCTGTCGGACAGGACCGCCTCGCCCCGAAGTCCCCGGCAGGCGAGCCCAACGCTTCCACCCGTACGAAAGCATCATGAAGTTGATCTGAGGCGCTGATCAGACAGATCGTGTCCGGTCCAGTGCCAACCTCCCTGTGCCGCCGCTTTGCCGTCCACCGTGCTGTGCAATTGGCACATGTCCTCGGCGGCGCAAAGCGGGCCTCGTGCGGCGTCTTTGCGGGGGCGCTGCCGACGTGATCCGACTGTGAGCCGCGTCTCGGTCACACTTTCGAGTGGCGGCAGGGCTGTCGACGATCCAGTCAGGACACGATCACGCTGCGGTGGCCAACGCGGAGGGCGGGGGCGCAGTCGACCTGCTCGAAAGGTACATATCGAACGTTCCACCAACAGGCGACTGCCTATTTGTTGTCGACGACAGCAATGGGTACGTAGATGAATAGCATTCATGCTCATCGGGAATTGTCGTTCGACTTGATCGAGCTTGTTTGGCGGCTCCTGATCGCTAGTATCACTGCGCGCGCAATTCGTCGGCGCTGGCGGAGTAACGCTCGACTTCGGAGATTTCAGTGGCAGGACGGCGCCACGTGGTGGCCATCGGTGTGGATGGCCCAGGCACCGGCTCCACGGCGCCGGACCTGCGGTACGCGCAGCGCGACGCGCAGGCCGTACGGGATGTGCTCTGCGACCCCGACATCGGCACCTTCGATCCCGGCGACGTCCACCTTTTCCTCGGACCCGAAGCGGGCGCTACCGAAATCAAGGCCAGCCTCCGCCGAATCGCGATCGGCTCCCGCCCGTCCGACTTATTGCTCTTCTATTTCGCCGGCCACACGGTCGCCCCGTCCTGGAGTCATGGCACCGACGTCTACTTGGTGACTCCGGACCTCGATGTGTCCAGGCTTTCCGACGATCCGGACGCGGGACTGAGGATGGCGTTCCTGGTTCGCGACGTCCTTCCGCTTTTCGCCGGCACAGCCTTGTCGATCCTCGACTGCTGCCGGGCTGGGAGCCTCGCCGGCGCCGGCGGCGTCGACATGATCAGTTTCGCCGGACGGAACGACGCGCGGCACTCCATGCTCGCCGCCTGCGCCGAGGACGAGTTCGCCCGCGAGGATCCCGCCGGCCGGCATGGACTGCTGACCCACCAGGTGCTTCGAGCGCTCCGGGGCCAGGCCCTCGACGAGCGGGGCATGGTGACGTTCGAATCGATGGCCAATTACGTCTCGGCTCAGGGACTCGACCCCGAGCCGCGCGTGGTCCTGCATTCGCGAGGGACCACCGTGCTCACCCGCCCGGATGCCCTCATTTCGGTCAAGGCTCGCCCGACACCGACGCCACCTCCGGCCGATGACGCCGTCGTGGTACGCGCGCTCCAGTCTCCCCTCGACCGGCAGTCGGCCGGCGTGCGGAGCCTCATCGGCCGCCTGGCGCGGATGGCGCGGGAACGGTCGTCCATCGCCGGCGCACATGCCGCGCAGAGCACGAGCACCACCACGTCTCGGGTCGAGTACCTGAGGGTCGGCCGTCGAGGCCGGCGAAGTGGCCTACGTCAGCCGCTCGGACGGCGAATTCATCGCGATGGACCAAACCGCCCGGTTCGACCTGGAGCGCGTGCGCCACCTCATCCGCCTCCCGGATGAAGACTCGTGCCACGGGTTCGGTCACGTGGCCGAGGACGCCACGCGGAAGCTCTGGTGTGCTCCGCTGGACCGGAACGGCGAGACCTTTCTCGCGATCGTCAATCCGCCCGATTCATTGCTGCAGCTGGAACAGGCGGGCGCGAAGGTGCTCGAAACCGTCTGGCGAGCCGACTTCGCAGCGTCTCCGGCCGAGGCCGAGATACAGGTGTTGACCGCGCTCCGCGCGGCTTTCGGCCGTCTTCCCGCCGAGCTGTTCGATCGGTGCCTCGATCTCTATCGACGGCTGCTGGAGTCCTTCCACATCGTCTTCCAGCCCGTGATCACCATCGAGAGAAGCCCGCTCAGGTCGGCGTCCACAGCTACGAGGCGCTGGCCCGGCGCGCCATCGGGGATCAAAGCGCTCCGTTCAAGATGCTCGAGGTGGCCCGCACCTGGGGAGATCACTTCGTGGTCGAGCGCGACAAGATCATCCTTCGGAAGGCGCTGTCGAGCTATGTCGCCGCGCACGCCGCTGGTCCATGGGACGTGCCGAAGCCGGTCTCGGTGAATGTCTCGGTGCGCTCGTTGCTGAACGACTCCTATGTCGACACGTTGCGGGAGACCATCGCCGAGCTCCACCTCGACGCCGGCTCGGTCACGCTGGAGATCGCCGAGCGGGACGCCATCGAGCCTTGGGACGGCGAGCAGTGGCGAGGGGCGCCACACACCTACTTCCACAATCGGCTGGCCGGAATCGTCCGGGACGTCGGCGTGGTCTTCGCCGTGGATGATTTCGGAGCCGGCTACGCCTCCGTGTCGCGCGTCGCCGAGTTGCCGCTGACCCAGATCAAGGTCGATCGGGGGATCCTCCACCACCGGCTGGCGCTTCAGGAGCTCGACCTTGTCGTTGCCCTGGCGCGTGACCCGGTCGAGCGAGGAGAGACGCCCACCCCACGCGTCGTGATCGTCGAGGGCGTCGATGACGAGTCGCCGATTACCCTGAGGCAAATTCACAAGCGCGGCATCCGGCATGTCCAGGGATACGTCACCGGCGAACGGGGCGCACCGGAGCTTCGCCGCTTGACTACCGAGACTTGTAAGGACATTGCAGCACGCGTGAGGGGCGACGATGAGAACCGTCCGGCTGGACTTACCCACAGAGATCGTCCAGGAGACGGCGTTCCCCTACGAAGGAGTGCGTGACCTCGCGGGCATCGTGCTGGCGATCGAGGGCATCAACTTCACCGCCAGCGTGGTCACGCTGGCCACGCTGAAGCAGTACGCACCCGCCCTCGCCGGAGCCATCCGCCGCTGGCGCCTGGGTCAGGACACACCGCCGATGGTGCTCACCGTCAAGGGCGAGGGCATCGACCTCACGATCGAGTTGCCGCCGAACGTCAGCACCCAGCAACTGCTTCACCAACTCGGCCCGCTCCTGGACAGCGACGAATCAAGCACGGCCCGGTAGAGGCTCGGGCGCGGCGCTGGCGCCGGCGCCCGGCTTTGCGTGAGACTCGCGGGGTGACGTTCCGTGGCTGGCCGAGTGAGGCGCTCGAGTTCTACGAGGGCCTGACCGCCGACAATTCCAAGACCTACTGGTCCGCCCGCCTCGCCTTCTACGAGGAGAAGGTGCGCGGCCCCATGCAAGAGCTGCTCGCGGCCCTGGAGCCGGAGTTCGGGCCGGGGAAGATCTTCCGGCCGTACCGTGACGTGCGGTTCAGCAACGACAAGTCGCCCTACAAGACGCATCTCGGTGCGTGGCTGGAGAGGGGCGGATACATCCAGCTGTCCGCGGACGGGCTCGCGGCCGGCTGCGGCATGTATCAGCTCGAGCCCGACCAGCTCGACCGCTACCGCAAGGCCGTCGCCAACGACCGCACCGGCAAGCAGCTCGCCGACCTGATCGCGGTCATCGGCGGCGAGGTCGGCGTGCACGGGCACGGCAGCCTGAAGACCGCACCCAGGGGCTATCCGAAGGATCACCCCCGGGTGGATCTCCTGCGCCACAAGGGAATCACCACCTGGACGGAGTGGGAGCCCGCGGCCTGGCTCGGCACCGCAAAGGCGCAGAGCCGGATCGTGGAGTTCTTCCGGAAGAGCTGGCCGCTACGCGAGTGGCTCGACGACCACGTCGGGCCGCACCGGCCCTGACTCCGGCTCGGACCCTGCTGCCGGCGCCGGCCCTGCCCCCGGCGCCGGCCCTGCCCCCGGCGCCGGCCCTGCCCCCGGCACTGGCCCTGACTCCGGCACCGGCCCTGACTCCGGCACCGGCTCGGCCGGCGACCGGCGCACGGCCAGGCCGAACAGCGCCACCGCCGGCAGCAGGAACAGCCCCGCCACCGAGATGCCGGCGCCGATCGACGCGCGCTGGGCCACCGCGCCGACCGGCGGACCGCCGGCGATCTGGCCCAGCGCGTCGGCCTGCGCCTGGATCGAGAACACCGTGGCCCGTGACCCGGGCGCGGTCGCCGACACCAGCCACACGCTCATGATCGGGTCGGCGGTGTCCCGCAGCAGCCGCACGAGCAGGTAGAGCGGCACCGCTACCCACCACTGCCCGCTCAGCCCGAACCCGATCATCGCGGCCGCGGTGACCAGGTTGACCGCCGCGAGCAGCCGTCCCACCCGCCGCGGGTCCCCGCCGTCGCCGATCGACCCCGCCTTCTCGAGCCGGCGCCCGGCCAGCCCGGTCGCCGCGATCGAGCCGAGCGCCGCGACCATGGCGAGCCCGCCGAACACCAGCTCGATCGGCCGGTCGCCGAGGAACGGCAGCAGGAACGGCTGGCTGAGCCGGTCGAAACCTTCGCTGCTCAGTCCCGCGAAGAAGGTGCCGGCCACGATGCAGGCCAGCAGCGTGCTCCCGCGGATCGCGCGGCCGCCGGCCACGACCTGGCGGCCCATCGAGCGCCAGGACCCCGTGGTGGTCGCGGCGGGCGTCCAACGTCGCTCTTTCATCACCACGATGAGGAGTACGCCGAGAGCCAGCGTCAACAAGCCGCCCGCGACGATGGGAACCGCCAATCCCGCGTACGCGAGACCGACGGCCGTCACGATGCCCAGCAGCGAGGCGGCCTGTCCGATCTGGGCGCCCCGCAGGAAGGCGGTGGTGACCCGCTCGGGCTCGATCTCGTCGGCGGCCCACGCCTCCTCAGCGCCGTCGACGCAGACCGCGCCGATGGACCACACCACGTTGGCGACCATAATCGCCGCGAATGTGGGCACCAGCCCCCAGATCAGCAGACCGGCGCCCATCAGCAGATAGCCGATGATGACGGAAAGCCGCCGGCTGACCACGTCGGCGATCACTCCGGTAGGCACCTGCGCGATGAAGCAGACGCCCTCCATCACCGTGCCGACCAGCACCAGTTGCAGGGGCGAAAGGCCGACAACGGTGGCTTGATAGACAAGGTTCAGTGTGAAGGCAACCTTGGCGGCAAACGAGCCCAGGCCGCAGATCAACAGATACAAACGATACGACGACATGCAAGGCCAACTCCGGGATCGATGAGTCCCGGTGCATCAGGGGTGCGCGTCGCTTGCTAGAGGGTCATCAGCCCGGCAGACCACGCACAGCACCGGAGGGACACACGATGCGCTGCGGGGTTGTCATGCCGAGGAGTCTGTCGAGACGCTGTCGCCCGGTCAAGCGAATTAATGGCGGGTCGGGCGGCTTGGTGGGGCGGATGGCTTGGAGTGGCGGGGCTTAGTGTGCGAGGCGGCGGAAGACGTGCGGGGCGGTGGTCAGCCCGGCCCAGACGACGACGGCCGTGATGCCGAGGACGAGGCTCGCGGCGCTGGCCACGGCGCCGATCGCCGAGGCGGCGACGAGCATCGGCATCGTCCGCACGGCGATCGCCCCGCCGAGGGCCCGCACCGACGCCGCGTAGGCGAGGTGCCGGGTGACCGACTCCGGCGAGGCGTCGGCCGCCACCCGGGCGTCCATGTCGCCCTCGAACGCCGTCTGGCTCAGCCCGGCCAGGAACTGCGCGACCAGCACCATCGGCGCGAACGCGGGCGCGAGGATCCAGCCGGCAAGCATGCCCAGACCCCAGAGCGACCAGCGCAGCACGACCGGCAGCCGCAGCTTGCCGATCCACTCGACCGCGGTGGTGGAGAGCAGGCAGCCGAGGCTGAACGCCACCGCCGCGCCGGCCACCCACCCGTCGCCGTGCAGCTGCTCGGTGACCGGGATGGCCAGCAGCGCAGGCCCGGAGGCGAGCAGCATGACGCTGCCACCCGCAGCCAGCAGCCGCGGCGAGGGGAGCGGGAAGGGCCGCGGCCGCGAGTGCCGGAAGCGAGCGCCGGGCGCCGGCCGGTCGGCCGAGCTCGGAAGGGCACCGAGGGCCGGGCCGGTTCCGAGGGCGGGGCTGCCAGGGGCGGCGCTGCTGTGGGCGGGACTGCTGAGGGCGGGACTGCTGAGGGCGGGACTGCTGAGGGCGGGGTTGCTGAGAGCGGAGCCGGTTCCAAGGGGCGGCGCTTTCGCGCGTGGGCGGGTGAGCACCGCGCGGCCGGCGGCGATCCGGGCGCGCCGGGCGGTGAGCACCGTGGGCAGGAGTGAGCCCACGTAGACCAGGAACACGGCGTGGAGCAGCCAGCCGGTCGGGTAGCCGTCGGGACCATTGGGCAGCAGGGCGGCCAGCGCTGTGCCCGCGGCCTCGACGCCCGCGATGCAGACCGCGTAACGGGTCATCGAGCGCGGCGAGGCGTCGATGGCGCTCACCTCGGCGCGCATCCCGGCGAAGCCGGCCCAGGCGGCCACGTGCATGACGACGATCCCCGCCGCGACCACCGCGGGCGGCGCGCCGGCGACGAGGCCGCCGAGCACCGCGAAGCGCAGCAGCGCCTCGACGGCGGCGGCGCCGCGCAGAAGAGTGCGGCCGTTCAGCCGCCGCGACAGCCAGCCGGTGACCGGCGCCGACAGCACGACGCCGCCGAGCATGGCGGCGTTGTAGAGCGCGGCCTCGGCGAGCCCGCCCCGCGCGGTCGCCAGCAGCACCACGACGGTCCAGCCCAGGGCCATGCCGAACGAGTCGACGATCCCCGAGACGAGCAGCTCGCGCAGCCGCCCGGCCCGCCGCATCCCGCCCGGCCCGGCCCGCCGCCGCCCGCCCCGCCGCCCGCCCTGCCGCGGGGCAACCGCCGCGACGCCGGGCCCGGCGGGCCGCGACAACGATGCGGCGCCAGGCCCGGTGGGTGAGGACAGCACGGTGCCTGGCCCGGTGGGCGGCGGGGACAGCGGGTTCAGCCCGTCGAGTGGCAAGGGAGGAGCTCGCGCGTCGGGCCCTGATGAGATGCCGTTCGCAGCGTTCGGCAAGTCATCAACGTTCGCCGCCGACGAAGAGGGGCGTGGGCGGCGGGAAACCGTTGAAGGAGGACGCGTACGCCAGCGTGTACGCGCCCGCCGATCCGAAGTAGAGGACGTCCCCGACCGTGAGGGTGGCCGGCAGCTCCACCCCGTACGCGATGGTGTCGGAACTGTCGCAGGTAGGCCCGGTCAGCGTGTAGCGAAGGCGGGACACCGAAGCGTGCCCGGCGATCGAGCTCCACATCGGATAGTCCCAGCCGCCGGCGGTCTGCATCGGCTCGATCAGGCCGTGGTAGGCGCCCACCTCGAGGAACAGCCAATGCTCGTCGCCGCGGATCTCGCGGCCGATGATGGTGGCCGCCATGACCGAGGATTCGGCCACCAGATGGCGGCCGGGCTCGGCGGCGATCAGCGCGGGGCGGTAGGGCAGGGCGGCGATCTCATCCGCGATCACCGAGCCGATCTGCTCGATCGAGGGCTCGCCGGCGATGTACCGCGCGGGGAAGCCGCCGCCGAGGTCGAGCATCTCCAGCGTGATGCCGTCGGCCAGCAGGCGTCCCATCAGCTCGCCGGCCGCGCGGATCGCGGAGCGCCACGCGCCGGTGCTCTCGCACTGGGAGCCGACGTGGAAGGTGACGCCGTAGGGGCGCAGGCCCATCCGCTGCGCGAGCAGCATGAGGTCGTAGGCGTCCTCGACGTCGGTGCCGAACTTGTGCGACAGCGGGAAGACGCTGGTGCTGTCGTCGACGCGCAGGCGCACGTAGACGGCCGCGCCGGGCGCGGCCTCGGAGATCTTGGCGAGCTCGCCGGGGGAGTCGAAGGCGAAGCGCCACAGGCCGGCCTTGGCCGCGGCGCCGATCTGGCCGACCGGCTTGACCGGGTTGCTGTGCAGCACGGCGGCCGGGTCGACGCCGAGCGCCTGGAGCATCCGCAGCTCGCCGATCGAGGCGACCTCGAAGCTCGCGCCCCGGTCCGCGAGGGTCCGCAGGATCTCCGGCGACGGGTTGCACTTCATGGCGTAGAACGTCGAAACCCCGGGCAGCGCCGAGCTGAACGCCGCATACCGGGCCGCGACTGTGTCGAGGTCGGTCACCAGGTAGGGCGTGGGCACGTCGATCAACCGCAACGCGTCGGGGTGGAGCGCCGCCGGCCAGGAGGCGGCAGGGGCGTCGGCGCTCGTCGTGAGGGCGATTGTGCCGGTGCTCATGCGGCTCCTTCTGGTGGCGGCTCATCGGCCGCGGACGGGAGGGGACGGGCGAAGGGAACGGCGGGGGATGGGCGAAGGGGACGGCGGGGAGGGCTCAGCGGACGGCGTCGGCGCCGTCGAGGAACAGGCGGCCGGCCTCGTCGGCCGGGACCGGGCGGGAGAAGTAGTAGCCCTGCGCGAACTGGCAGCCCATTTCGCGCAGCGCCGCGAGCTGGCCGAACTCCTCGATTCCCTCGGCGACCGTGGCCATGCCGAGGCTCTTGCCGAGCTGGACGATCGTGTCGGCCAGCGCGGTGTCGTCGGTGAGGGCGCCGAGGCGCTCCACGAACGAGCGGTCGATCTTGAGGGTGTCGACCGGGAAGCGGCGCAGGTAGGCCAGCGACGAGTAGCCGGTGCCGAAGTCGTCGATCGCGAGCGTCACGCCGAGCGCCTTGAGCCGCAGCAGCTGCTCGAGGTTGTCGTCGGTGTCGGTCATCAGCACGCTCTCGGTCATCTCGAGGCAGAGCTGGTCAGCCGGCATGCCGGTCTCGGCGAGGATCCCGGCGACGACCTCGACCAGGTCGGCGCGGTCGAACTGGCGCACCGAGACGTTGACCGCCATCTTGACCTTCCGGCCACCCGACGCCGCGCTCCACTCGACCGCCCGGCGGCAGGCCTCGCGCAGCACCCAGCGGCCCAGCGGCACGATGAGGCCGGTCGCCTCGGCGATCGGGATGAACTCGGCCGGCGGGATCATGCCGCGCTCGGGATGCTGCCAGCGGGCGAGCGCCTCGAAGCCGACGACCTCGCTGGTCGCCAGGTCGACCGTGGGCTGGTAGTGCAGGTGCAGCTGGCCGCGCTCGAGGGCGAGACGCAGGTCGGCCTCCAGCTCGAGCCGGGCGACGAGCCCGGCGAGCATGTCGGGGTGGTACGCCGCGTAGCAACTGCCGCCGGCCGCCTTCGCCTTGTACATGGCCAGGTCGGCGTTGCGCATGAGCTGCTCGGCGACGTCGCCCTCGGGCTCGCCCAGCTTCGAGGCCGAGGCGAGGCCGATGCTGGCCTGCACGTGGATGTCGCGGGTGTCGCTGCCGAACGGCTGCTCGAGCACCTCGACGATGCGCTGCGCGACGCCTTCCGCCTCGTCGCCCGAGCCGGAGCCGGAGGAGGGCGACTCGACCAGCACCGCGAACTCGTCGCCGCCGAAGCGGGCCACCAGGTCGCCGTCGCGCACCGAGGCGCGCAGCCGGTCGGCGACCTGCACGAGCAGCTGGTCGCCGGCGAGGTGGCCGAGGCTGTCGTTGACCTCCTTGAAGCCGTCGAGGTCGAGGAAGAGCACGGTGACGTCGTCGGCGGGCCCGCGCTTGCGCAGCGCCTCGGCGACCCGCTCGCGGAACAGCGCGCGGTTGGCGAGCTGGGTGAGCGCGTCGTGGTACGCCTCGTGCACCAGCTGGTCCTGGAGCTCCTTGCGCTCGCTGATGTCGCGGGTGTTGAGCACCAGCCCGGCGACGCTCGGGTCGGAGAGCAGGTTCGTGATGGTCATCTCGGCCTGGCGGACCCGGCCGTCGCGGTGCCGCACCGCCAGCTCGAGCACGGTCGTCGCGTACGGACGGCCGGCGACCTGCCGCAGCGCCTGGGCGAGCCGGAGGCCCGACTCGGGGTCGACGAGCTTGGTGAGCCGCCGCCCGGTGAGCGCCCGCGCCGGATAGCCGAAGACCCGCTGCACCGACTCGCTCTGGTACAGCACGTCCGCCTCGGGCGAGACGACGGTGACGACGTCCGAGCTGTGCTGCACGAGCGCGTGGAACCGCTGCTCGCTGGCGAACAGCTCGGCGGTGCGGTCGGCGACGCGCGCCTCGAGCGTACGGGTGAGGTCGCGGTTCTCGCGGAGCGTGAGCAGCTGCCGCCCCACGATCAGCAGGATCAGCGCCGACCGGGTGTAGGCGACGAAGAGGTTGCTGTGCCCGGTCTTGGCGTACCAGACGACGGTGGTGAACAGGGCCGCGAGCACCGCGACGTAGGGGAGCAGGATGCCGATCGGCTGGCCGCCGTCGGTGGTTTCGTGCTCCTCGTCGGTGGCCGCCGGGATGGGCTTGGTCGCGGCGAGCAGGATCAGCGAGAAGCCGGCGAACCAGCCGATGTCGGTGATGCCGCCCGAGGAGTACTCGCCCTTGAGGTTGAGGTACGCGTAGGCGATGTCGGAGACCGCGAACGCGACGATGCCGCCGCCGACCAGCGCGAGGTGCGTGAAGGTGCGCCCGTGCCGCCGCTGCTGGGCGAGCATGTAGAGCACGATGGTCACGATGACCACGTCGCCGAGCGGGTAGGTCAGGCTCACGTAGAGCGCGAGCGCGGTGTCCTGCCCGGCCTCGATCAGCGGCGCGACCACGAAGATCCAGGCGATCAGCGAGAGCGAGGCGGCGACCATGAGGCCGTCGAGCACGCTGCGGACGCGGTTGGCGAGGGCCTGGGCGCGGCTCGGCAGGATCAGCAGGCCGGCCGGGGTGAGCGCGACCATCCCGAGGTAGCCGACGTCGGCGGCCGACGGGAACGGCGCTTCGACGCCGCGGAACGTCTCGAGGTAGACCCAGGCGCATTGCCCCAGCCCCCAGCTGAGCACGCCCAGGCCGATGAACGCCCAGCCCCAGCGCATCCGGCCGGTGAACTGGTGTGCCCGCAGCAGGCAGGCGACGGCCGCGGTGATCGCGGCGTAGCTGAGTCCGAAGTTGGAGACGAGCTGCGCGGTGCGCGGGCCGCCCACGACCGCTCCGAGCACCACGGCGAAGGCGACGACGACCGCGCCGACCACCAGGCACAGCCGCGACCAGCGGCTCAGCGCGACCCTGCCTGTCATGGGCTCTCCGGTCGGGTTGTCCTTCGGCGGATGTCCGTCCCGGGAGGGACGGATGTACCGGAGATCGGGACCGGCGGGCCGCGCTTGAGGGTTTCGCCGGGCAGAACCTGTGGCGCCGGGTGCAACTCGGATGCAGTCCCATTGACATTCGTCACTGCTCCGACAACGTTGTCATAGAGACGGAAGACCACCGGAGGTTGCGATGCTCCCCTCAATCTCGGCCGCCCTGCTCGCCGCGAGCCTCGCCGTGGCGCCGGTCGCGGCGAACACCGACCCGGTCGACCTGGTGAACCCGTTCGTCGGCACCGAGAACTTCGGCAACACCTTCCCCGGCGCGAGCGCACCCTTCGGGATGGTGCAGGTCAGCCCGGACACCGGCGGGCAGGGCGGCTACGACTACCGGCAGAGCTCGATCTACGGCTTCAGCCAGACGCACCTGTCCGGGGTCGGCTGCGGCGTGGCCGGCGAGCTGCCGATCATGCCGACGACCGGCGCGATCACGAGCGTCGACCCGGCCGCCTATCGCTCGGCCTACTCGCACGACGACGAGGAGGCCTCGCCGGGCTACTACCGGGTCGGGCTGACCAGATATCAGATCTCGGCGGAGCTGACCGCGACCCCGCGCACCGGCTGGCAGCGCTACGCGTTCCCCTCCACCGCGGCCGCGAACATCCTGTTCAACACCGGCAAGGCCAACCAGTCGGTCTTCGACTCCGAGATCCACGTGGTCGGCGACCGCACCGTCGAGGGGCGCGTGCACGCCGGCAACTTCTGCGCCGGCAAGGACGACCACACCGTCTACTTCACGGCGCGGTTCGACCGGCCGTTCGCGTCGTTCGGCACCTGGCGCGGCTCGTCGCTGAATGCCGGCACGAGGGATGCCGCGGGCACGGGTGGTAACGGCGCCTTCGTCACGTTCGACGCGTCGGCCGACCGCGATGTCACGGTGAAGGTGGGCCTGTCCTACACCGGCCTCGCGGGCGCCCGCGCCAACCTGGCCGCCGAGACGGGCGAGGGCTTCGACTTCGACCGGGTCCGTGCGTCGCTGCGCGCCACGTGGGTGGCCGCTCTTGCCAAAATCAAGATCGGCGGGGGTACGGGTGACCGCAGAGTCGCCTTCTACACCGCCCTCTACCACTCCCTGCTGCACCCGAACCTGGCCGGCGACGTCGACGGGTCGTACGTCGGGTTCGACCGCGCCGTGCACCGGGCGGACGGGTACACGCCGTACCAGAACTTCTCGCTCTGGGACACGTACCGGCCGCAGAACCAGCTGCTCGAGCTGCTCACCCCGGAGGTGGCCCGGGACGTGGCACTGTCCGTGGTGGCGATCGGGCGCGACGGCGGATGGCTGCCGCGGTGGGCGCTCGCCGACAGCGAAACCAACATCATGACCGGCGACCCGGTCACGCCGTTCCTGGTGGAGGCCTGGTCGAAGGGGTTGCTGCGTGGGCACGAAGAAGAGGCGTACGCGCTGCTGCGCGCCAACGCGACCAGCCAGCCGCCCGCGTCGTCGCCGTACAACGGGCGGACCGGGGTCGACTACTACAGCGCCCGCGGCTACATCCCGTCGGGGCTGCGGCTCGGGACGGACTGCGCGGCCAAGGGCGGCGACAACGACTGTCAGCACCCGGCGTCGGCCACCCTCGAGTACGCGGCGGCGGACGCGGCCCTCGCGCTGATGGCCCGGGGCCTGGGGAAGGCGGCGGACGCGGCGATGTTCGCGGGGCGCGGGCAGCGGTACCGCAACCTCTGGGACTCCTCGATCCAGCAGTTCCGGCCGCGGACGGTGGCGGGGACGTGGCTGACCCCGTACGACCCGGTGGGCGCCGCCGAGCAGTTCCACGAGGGCGGGGCCTATCAGTACCAGTGGCTGGTGCCGCAGGACCCGGCCGGGCTGGTGCGGCTGATGGGCGGCCGGGGCGCGGCCGAGAAGCGGCTGGACGACTTCTTCGCGTACGCGGCGCTCTTGACGGATCCGGCGGGGACGGCCCGGACCGCATGGATCGCCAGCCCTTACGACTACTACGCCAAGCCGACCTACAACCCGAACAACGAGCCCGACCTGCTCGCGCCGTACATGTACCACTGGGCGGGGGCGCCGGCGAAGACCGCGACCGTCGTGCGCGCGGCGATGACCCTGTTCACCACCGGGCCGGACGGGATGACCGGCAACGACGACCTCGGCACGATGAGCGCCTGGTATGTGTTCTCGTCGCTTGGGCTGTACCCGACGATGAGCGGGGCGAACTTCCTGGCGGTGTCGAGCCCGCAGTTCCCGTCGGCGGAGGTCGCGGTCGGCGCCACCACGCTCAGGATCACCGCACCCGGTGCCTCGGACGCCAACCGCTACGTCCAGCGG
Organism: Actinoplanes sp. NPDC051513; assembly: GCF_044454685.1. Taxonomy (NCBI): domain Bacteria; kingdom Bacillati; phylum Actinomycetota; class Actinomycetes; order Micromonosporales; family Micromonosporaceae; genus Actinoplanes; species Actinoplanes sp. NPDC051513. Next base: position 161,779 of record NZ_JBITDW010000008.1, on the reverse strand, counting down.
GTCCGGGTCAACGGCGCCTCGCTGCCCAACAACTGGATCCCCTGGTCGGCGATCGGCTCGGGCGGGACGATCGCGCACACCCTCGGGACGGCGCCGTCGTCGTGGGGGACCGGGGTGGCCGACCAGCCGCCGTCGGTGAACCAGGCGCCGGCGGACGGGCGCACCCACCTCGACGCGTCGATCCGGCCCTCCTCGGCGGCGCTGGCGCCGGGCGGGAGCGTGACGCTGACCGTGGACGTCGTCGGGCAGGCGCCCGGCGTGCTGCGCCCGCACCTTTCGGTTGCCGCCCCCGAGGGGTGGAAAGTTTCCATTCGCCAACCGCAACCGATCGTTTCCCACCGCAAGCCGACCGCCGCCTCAGGGGCGGTGACGGTCTCGGCTCCGGCGGGGGCGGCCTTCTCCTCGTACGATATGTCGGTCTCGGTGAGCGCCCGTGGCACCGAGCCGGAGGCAACGACGGCGAGCTTGATCGTCAGGAAGCCTTTGACCTGCGCTGTTGTCGGCGAGTCCGGGTGCGCCGTGGATCTTGGCAGCGAGCTCACCCGCGACGGAACCGCGACAGTCTCGTCGCCGGCGGAGGGAAATTTCGACGGCGGCGGGTGGAGCTACGACGCGGCGCTGATGCCCGCGGCCGGCCCGGTGACGTGGGGAGGGGTGGCCTTCGACGCGCCGGATCCGTCGGGCACCGCGCCGAATTTCGTGCAGGCGAATGGCCGGCCGCTGCTGCTGCCGCCCACCCCTTCAAGATCGATACATCTCGTTCTGACCTCGCACAACGGCCCGGTGAGCGGCGCGCTGACCCTGGGTTACGAGGACGGGACGACCGCCGAGGCGCCGCTCACGGTGGCGGACTGGTGCGGCAGCGCGGCCGCGGGCACGACGACCGCGCTGGCGATGGACCACCGGATCAAGGCCGGCCAGGGCGTCGACGGCCCACCGGTGAACCTCTTCGAGACGACCATCCCGGTGGGTGCGGGCCTGCGGTCGATCACCCTTCCGGCCGAGCCGCGCCTCTATCTCTATGCGCTAACCCTGGACCCAGCCGTATAGGTGCTCGACGTGGATGTGGACGACCAGCCGGCCGTCGGCCACCATGGCCCGGCGGTAGTCGTCCCAGTCCGGGTGCTCCTTGCCGGCGATCAGCCGGTAGACCTCGATCAGCTCCCCGACCACCGCGTCGTCGAGGGCCCACGACACCGCGCTCAGCTCGGCCGTGCCCTCGGCCACCGCGTAGCCGTGACCGCCCGGGGCGGTGACCTTCATGCTCACCCGGGGGTCGCGGCGCAGGTTGTGCACCTTCGCGAGCGCCGTCCTGGTGGAGAAGCGGATGAGCCGGTCGGCGGCGTGGTAGCTGACGTCCGACAGCTGCGGTCGCCCATCCTTCTTGATCGTCGCCACGGTCCCCAGCGAGCCGGCCGTGATGACACCCCAGAGGAGATCTTCAGACATGATCCGAACCCTAACTCGGTCGAAAGGACCAGACCGGCGATCGCTCTCGATCACTCTACGTGATCATCTACTTGTTACTGTGGGGCGGTGCCCCCGATTCGCGCCCTCGCCTCGCGATCGCTGATCCTCACGGCACTCGCCGTTCTCGGCACCGCGGCGCCCGCGGCCGCGTCGGTGGCCGGCCCCGCGCCGCCCGAGTCCGCGCTGGACGTGCTCGCCGGCACCCCGGCGACGGCCGACCTGGACGTCATGACCTTCAACCTCCGGTTCGCCGGTAGCGTCCCGCCGAACTCCTGGGCCCAGCGCCGCCCGGTGATGCGCACCCTGCTGACGAGCGAGCGGCCCGACCTGCTCGGCACCCAGGAGGGCCTCGCCGGCCAGCTGCGCGACATCGAGAGCGACCTGGGCCCCGGCTACGACTACATCGGCCTGGGCCGCGAGGGCGGCCACCTCGGCGAGCACATGGCGATCTTCTTCGACAAGGCCCGGCTGCTGCCGCAGAAGTCCGGCAACTACTGGCTCTCGGCGACGCCGCAGGTCCCCGGATCCATCGGCTGGGACGCCGCCCACATCCGCATGGTCACCTGGGTGCTCTTCGCCGACCTCGAGACCGGCCGACACTTCTACGCCGTCAACACCCACCTCGACAACGTCAGCGAGAACGCCCGCCGCCAGGCCGCGGCGCTCATCGGCGACCGGCTCGCCCGCCTCGACCCGCTGCCGATCGTGCTGACCGGCGACTTCAACAGCCCCGCCGAGCCGCGCAGCCAGGTCTACCGCCTCCTGGTCGACCGGGCCGGCCTGCGCGACACCTGGACCGAAACCCTTCGGCGCGGACCCGCCTGGGCCACGATTCACAACTATCAGCCCCTGATCCGCGACGGCGAACGCGACGACTGGATCCTCGCCTCCGCGGGCGTCACCGCGCTGGCCACCCTGGCCAACACCTACCGCGACGGACACCAGTACCCGAGCGACCACCTGCCGGTCCAGGCCCGCCTCCGCCTCCCGTAAGCCGGCATGAAGTCCGAGATCTACCAGCGGAAACGGCCGTCCGGCCGAGGCGCTCCGTGCGCCGCAGGAGCAGGGTCGTCGCTGGAAATCGGAACAAAGGGGAGGGAGTTCGTCATGAGCACTGTCCGCCGTGTCGCGGTGGCCGCCGTCGCCGTCGCCCTGGTCCCAGCGTTCGCCGCGCCGGTACACCCGGGAGTTCGCCGAGGCGAAGGCGCTCGGGTCGGCCACCTCCACCGCTCGCACCCCCGCGCAGACCGATGTCGCGCTGTTCTTCTCCGGCAACGCCGCCGTGCAGGTCAACACGGCGCTGCGTGACCAGGTGGCAAGGCGCGGCATGGACATCGTGGACGCCGCCCGGATGTTCGCGGCGGTCGACATGACCGTGCTGGACGCGCTGATCGTGACCTGGCAGGCCAAGCTCGACCGCGCCTACTGGCGGCCGATCACCGCCGTCCAGCTGGCCGACACCGACGGCAACCCGGCGACCGCTGCCGACCCGGCCTGGACCCCGCTGCTCACCACGCCGAACTACCCGGACTACGTGAGCGGCTACAACGCGGTGATCGCCGCGTCCTCCCGGGCCTTGGAGCACGTCGTCGGCGCCCGGCTGAACCTCACACTGGTCTCCACCGCCGCGCCCGGCGCCACCCGGCACTACGACAGCGGCACCGCCCTTCGCGGTGACGTGGTAGACGCCCGGATCTGGCTGGGCATCCACTTCCGTACCGCCGACACCGTAGCCCGCACGCTCGGCATCGACCTGGCCGACTGGGCGGCCCGCCACTACTTCCGCCCCACCGCCCGGCACGGCTGACCGGGGTGGTGACGACCCTGTGGTTCGTGGGAGTGTCGACCGGCCGGTCCGTGGTGAACGCGGCCTTCCCGCTGTGGATGGCCGGCCTCGGCCGCGACATCCGGCTGGCCGGGCGGGACCTGCCGGTCGGCGCGCCCGCGGCGAACTACCGTGCCCTGATCGCCGAGTTGCGGACGGGCGCGGCGCAGGGTGCCGTGATCACTTCGCACAAGGTCGCGGTGCGGCGCTCGGCCGGCGACCTCATCGATTGGCTCGACCCGATGGCGACCGAGTGCGGCGAGGTCAACGCCCTGCGGTGGCAAGACGGCAGGCTCCTGGGCTTCGCGCGGGATCCGCTGTCGATCGGGCGGGTGGTCGACGAGATCTGGCCGCGCGGCGAGCAGGTGATCTGCCTCGGCGCCGGGGGCAGCGCGATCGCTCTCGGCCGCCACCTGCTGTCCCGCCCGGGGCCGCCGGGACAGATCACCTTCACCGACCGGAGCACGGTGGCGGCGGAACACCTCCGGACGGTCCTGGCGCCGTGGGCGGACCGATTCACCGTACGGGTCGGGGAAGGGCCGTGGGATGCCTTGGTCACGGGCGGGCTGCCCGGCTCGCTCGTGGTCAACGCCACCGGGCTCGGCAAGGACCTCCCCGGTAGTCCGCTCTCCGCGACCGTCCGGTTTCCCGAGGCCGCCGTGGTGTGGGATCTGAACTATCGCGGTGACCTGGCCTTGCTTCGGCAGGCGCGGCAGCGCGGTGACCTGGTCGCGCACGACGGCTGGCAGCTGTTCTGCCACGGCTGGGCAGCCGCGCTCGGTCCGATCCTGGATCTGCCCGACGAGGTGGCGACCGCGCGCCGTTTCGCCGCGCTCGCGCAACCGTTGCGACCGGCCGGACCTTCCCCGCGGCCGCGCCGATCACCGGCGTGACCCTGCACCAGGGCCGCGCCGTGCACGCCGAGCAGTGGCGGCCCGGCGGCGACCTGCTGCGCGACGACGATCCGGCGACGGCCCGGCTCTTCGCGGCCCCGCTGGCCCGTCTGGTCGACCTGGCCGCCGACATCGAGATCGGCGGCGCCGAGCCCGGCGCGGTCGAGCCGCCGTTGCCCAACCCCGAGTGGACCCGCTGGGACCACGACGATCCCGGCGTCTGGCCGCGCATCCCGTACTTCGAGGGACACGACGAGTCGCGCGTGCCGGGGTTCGTGGTCGAAGCGGCCTTGCGGGTCCGGGACCGGCTCTCCGAGATCTACCTGCCGCGGGTCCTCGGGCACGCCGACTGGGAGTCGCCCCTTCACCGACGAGGAGATCGAGGTCGCCTGGGCGGCGAGCCTGTGGCTGGCCCTGCACAACGCTCGCGCCGAGGCCCTGCACGCCGGGACGCTGCACGCCGAGACGCTGCATGATCGCAGGCCGGTGGCGTTGAACGCGGTGGCGTCCCAGGCGACCGAGCGCCTACGTCTGGCGGGCGCCTAGGGATGCGAACCAGTTCTCCAGCTCGCGGGCGGAACGGGCCTGAACCCACCCGGGATCCCAGGTCAGGTCGTCGATCGCGTGGTAGGGGAGGCCGAGACGATCGCCGAGGCGGCGCGCCAGCGTCGATTTGCCGGAACCGGTGACCCCGTAGACCAGAATCCGTCGCACCCGGTCACCTTACGATTCATTCGTGTTCACCGTTGTCCGTGCATGCCTGCGGGACGGCGAGGGCGGCAGCCCGACCGCCGTGCTCGACGAGTCGCCGATGCCCGACGACGAGCGCCGGCTGGCGCCGGGGCGAGCGGGCGCCTCGCACGCGGTCTTCGTCGCGCCGAACGGGACCCTGCGGTTCTTCACGTCCGAGGGGGAGTTGCCGGCCTGCGGGCACGGGACGGTGGCGGCGCTGGCGCTGCTCGCCCATCGAACCGGTCGCGCCGAGCACCTGCTGAAGGTCGGTGGCCGCACCTTCTGGGGCCGGGCCGTTCTCGGCGAGGACGGCCTCTTCGACGCCGCCTTCGACCCTGGCCCGATCACCACCCGTGACCCCCTATTCGACGAAATTTCCGAAATGTCGGATGCAGTGGGTGTGGCGGCTGGCGTGGCGTCGGCGGCCGGCGTGGCCTGTGTCGCCACGCTGGGGCGGCCCCGGCTTCTCCTGCCGGTGGCCGACCGGGCGACCGTCGCTCGCCTGACCCCCGACCTCGAGCGCCTGCGCGCCGCCTCCGACCGGTTCGGCCTGCTCGGCTGCTATGTCTACGCCGTGCCCGACGCCGACGGCCGGGCCACCGCCCGCATGTTCGCGCCGGCCATCGGCGTACCCGAAGACATCGCCAACGCCAACAGCACCGCCTGCCTGGCCGCCCACCTCGGTCGCGACCTTCGGGTCGACATGGGCGACTCGCTCGGCAGCCCCGCCACTGTGACCGCCACGGCACAGCCGAGCGGCATCCTGGTCGGCGGCCTCGCGGCGATCTTGATGATGTAGCGCGGCAGCTCATCTCGATTCAGGAGCTGACCAGGCCGTCCTCGAAGGCGATGATCACCAGCTGGACCCGGTCGCGGACGCCCAGCTTGGCGATCGCGCGCGTGATGTGGGTCTTGGCGGTGAGCGGGCTGATGAACAGCTCCCGCGCGATCTCCTCATTGGACAGCCCGCGAGCCACCAGCCGCACCACCTCGCGCTCCCGCTCGGTCAGCACCGCCAGCCGATCGCCGCCGGAGGCAACCGCCGGCACGGGCCGGTTGGCGAACTCTCCCACCACCCGGCGGGTCACGCTCGGCGACAGCAACGCGTCACCGCGGGCGACCACCCGCACCGCCTCGCGCAAACCTTCGGGGGCGATCTCCTTGGTCAGAAAGCCGCTCGCCCCGGCCGCGAGCGCCGCGAACACGTACTCGTCGGTCTCGAACGTCGTCAGGATGACGACCCGCGTCCCGGGCAGCGACGCCAGGATCTCCCGCGTCGCCGCGATCCCGTCCAGGCCCGGCATCCGGATGTCCATGAGGATCACGTCGGGCCTCAGTTCCCGCGCGGTGCGGACCGCCTCGTCGCCGGTGGCCGCCTCGCCGACGACCGTGATGTCCCGGTCGCGGCGCAGCAGGCTGCGGAAACCGGCGCGGACCAGGTGCTGGTCGTCGGCGAGGAGAACGGAGATGGTCATGGAGCGCCTTCTCTACGGAAAGGGGATCGTTGCTCGTACGGTGAAACCGGTCTTGCCCGGACCGGCCGTGAGCGCGCCGCCCAGCGCGGCCACCCGCTCGCGCATGCCCGAGATGCCGTGCCCGTCCGCCACGTCGGCGGAGCTCGAGCCGTCGTCCTGCACGTCGACCACGACGCTGGCCGGCGCGTAACGCAGCGTGATCGCCACCTTGTGCGCCTGGGCGTGACGCACCGTGTTGGTCAGCGACTCCTGCACCACCCGGTAGACCGCCGTCGCGACCGGCGCCGGCACCTCGGCCCGGTCGCCGAACTCGTTGAGCGACACGTGCAGCCCCGCCGCCCGCACCTGATCGGCGAGCCGGTCCAGGCCGTCCAGATCTTCCACCGAGCCGTCCCGCAGCACGCCGACCAGCGACTTCAGGTCGGTCATCGCCCGGCCGCGCACCTCCTGCGCGAGCCGCAGCGACTCGCGCGCCTCGGCCGGGTCGGCGTCGAAGGCGTCGAGCGCCACGTTCAGGTGCACGCCCACCACCGCCAGCGTGTGCGAGACGACGTCGTGCAGGTCCCGGGCGATCTCCACCCGCTCCTCGGCGCGGCGGCGCCGGGCGTCGAGCTCACGCTCGTGCTCGTCCTGCGCCAGCCGGTGGGCGACCTCGCCGCGCCAGCGCAGCGTGTTCCGGTACGCGGTCGCGGCCGCCAGCACCGCGGCCATCCACAACGTCTCGCCGCCGACGTGCGCGAGCGCCCACTCGCCACCGTGGTGGATGTCGGCGTAGCCGTCCCAGGCGAACCCGAAGAGCAGCCCGCAGCCGACCGCGATCACCGCGGTCCGCAGCCGACCGGCCAGGACCAGCGCGGCGGCCGCGGCGCTGGCCGGCCATACCCAGCCCGAGCCGATGAGGTCCGCGGTGCGCCATGCGATCACGCTGAGGATCGACACGATGAGCACGGTGAGCGGCCGGCGCCGCAGGAAGAGGGTGAACACCGCGAGCCAGAACGCCAGCGTCACGGTCATGACCGTCTGGATGTTGCCGTCGGTGATGGCCAGCCCGGCCGGCACCCCGACGAAGGTGAGCACAGCAGCGATTCTTGTCATGCCCGGCACGCTAATTTCGGGCGCGGCCTGTCCGCGTCGTCCCACGGCCGTCACCCTCACGGACGCCTCCCGAGTAGGCGACTACTCCAATCGATGTAGCCGACATTAAGGTAGCCGGGTGACCGCCGCGGAACTTCTTGCCGCTTCCGGCCGATTCCCCATCGCAGCCGGCCTCACCGACGACGAGCTCACCGCCATCGAGCGCGAGTTCGGCTTCACGTTCTCCGCCGACCACCGCGCCTTCCTCGCGGCCGGAGTCCCCACCGGCCGCGGCTGGGTCGACTGGCGCAACCCCGACCGGGCCACGCTGCGCGAGCGTCTCGCGATGCCCGTCGAGGGTGTGCTCTTCGACGTGGCGGAGAATTCCTTCTGGTACGGGGGTTGGGGCCCTCGCCCGCCGTCGGACGCGGAGTCCTTCGCCGCCGCGCGGAGCTATCTGATGACCGTCCCCCGGATGATCCCGGTGTACTCGCACCGCTATCTGCCGGCCGCCGTGCCGGGCCAGCCGGTGCTGTCGATCTACCAGACCGACGTGATCCACTACGGCAACGACCTGCTCGACTGGCTCAACCGGGAGTTCTCCCTCGGCTCGCCCGCCGGTTCAATGACCCGCCCCACCGTCGCCTTCTGGCGCGACCTTGTCTGACTCTCGTTTGGCCCTCGCCCGCCGCTTGCCTTCGTGCATGGCCTGAACCCGGGCCACCGGAATGGTGTGGCCCTCGTCGATCAGACCCTGGTCGAGCGGCTGCGGATCGGGCATCGACTCGGCCCACGGGTCGCGGTCGCCCAGCAGCTTCAGCGCGGTGCGGACCGTGAAGTCTTCCGGGGTGACCTCGTCGAGGTCGTCCCAGCCGACGGGGAACGACACCCGCAGGCCCGGGCGGATCCGCGGGCTGTAGGCGGCGACCACGGTGGCCCCGCCCGACCGCGTCGCGTCGAGGAACACCTTGCCGTGCCGGTCTTCCCGGATGAACGCGGTCGTCGCGAGCTCGGGGTCGAGTCGCTCGGCGCGGGCCGCGACCGCCCGGGTCGCCGCCGCCACGACGTCGGCCGGGGCGTCCTTGATGGGCACGAAGACGTGGACGCCCTTCGAGCCGCTCGTCTTCACCGCGCCCGCCATTCCCACCTCGTCGAGCACCCGCTTGATCAGATGGGCGGCCTGGGCCACCACCGGGAACCCCGCGCCCTCGGGCGGATCGAGATCCATGATCAGGTGGGTGGGATGGTGGTCGCCGGCGTGCATGAGCGCCGGGTGGTACTCGATGGCCCGCTGGTTGCCGAACCAGAGCAGCGTGCGCCGGTCGTTGCACAGTGCGTAGGTGACGTTGCGGTGCGACGCCTCGGCCCACACCTCGGCGCGCGGCACCCACTCCGGTGTGTACTTCGGTAGATTCTTCTGCATGAATGCGTCCTGGCCGCGCAGCAGCCGAATCACCGACAGCGGCCGATCGCGCAGCACCGGCAGCATCCGGGCGCTGACCGCGTCGAGATAGTCGATGAGGTCGCGCTTGGTCGCCCCCGAGCCCTTGAACAGCTCCTGATCGAGGTTCGTCAGCGGTACGCCGTCCCGTTCCTCGCCCTTGTCCGCCATAGCCACCATCCTGCCCCAGGAACACATGCGATCTCGTCCCCTTCTGGTCGTGGCGGCAGCCGCGACGACAGCGGCCCTCCTCGGCGCGCTGCTCGGCTCCCGCCCCGCCCTGGTCATCGGCAGCCTGGTCACGCTGTTCGTGCTGACCGGCCATCCCGACCTGCGCGACGTGCCCGGCCCGACCCGCCTGTTGCTCTGGACCGGCCTGGCGTGCCTCGGCGGCGTCATCCTCGTGACGGCGTGGCGCTGGGCCGACGCCGGCGACCCGTGGACCGTGGCAGATCTGCGTGCCGCGTGGAAGACGCCGCTGCTCATGGCCGTCCTCGAGACGCTGGCCTGCGGCTTCCTCGCCGTCGCGGTCGCCCGCTCACCGCGCGAGCGCCTCCAGGAGCAGGGCCCCGGCCTGATCGCGGTGGTCGGCGTGCTGGCGCTGGCGGCCTCGGCGTGGATGGACGCCCGGACGGCGTGGCACAGCCGCCCGCGGTTCGACGAGGAAACGGTCTTCGTGGTGGCCGGCGTCCGCACGACCGGCCCCGCCCTCGACGTGTGGGGCGCCCTCTCCATCGGTGTGCTGCTCGCCGGCGCGGCCCTCACGGTCCTGGCCTGCGCCAGGCTGGCCAAACCCGCGTGAGGCGTCCGAGGATGACGATGTGGAGATTGCCGGGCGGGTGGCGGACGCGTTCGGGCTCGGGCGGGTGCTCGACTGCCGCCCGATGACCGGCGGGGTCATGAACCTGAGCTGGCGCCTGACCACGCCGGCCGGGACGTTCGCGGTCAAGCAGCTGCGCGACCGCTCGCCCGACGAGCTCCGGCCGCTTCTGGAGATCCTGCCGAGGCTCGCGGCGAGGGGCTTCCCGGTTCCGCTGCCGTGCGGTCGTCCCCTGTGGATCGACGGCGAGTGGTACGCGGTGGCTTCCTGGCTCGACGGCGAGTATCCGGCCGGCCTCGCACCGGCGCGCTGCACCGAGCTGGGCGAGCTGGTGGGCCGGCTGCACGTGGCGCTGGCCGAGCTCTGCCCGCCGGCCCCACCGCATCTTCCCGGCATCTCCAACCCGGTCGATAAGATCAAGAGCAAGCTTCACTCGTACGCGTCCCGCACGCCGGCCGACGATTTCGATCGTCACGCGCAACGGGAGATCGTCTGGCGGCTGGACCTGCTCGACGAGGCCGAGCCGCCCGAGGCCGAGCCACCTCAGGACGTGGATCTCGCGCCGTGCGGCTGGACACACGGCGACCTTCAGCCGTTCAACCTGCTGGTCGACGCCGAGGGACGGGTCACCGGCATTCTCGACTGGGATCGACTGGGGGTGCGGACCTACGCGCTCGAGGTGGTCCGCACCGCCACCATCACCTTCGGACGGTCGACCGACCGGATGGGCGCCTTCGTGCGCGGCTACCGCACGCACGTCCCGATCACCGGCGCTCAGCTCGCCGACGCCGCCCACCGCCGCTGGTGGACATTGCTGACCGAGGCGTGGCCGCTCGATCGCCACTACGACGACAACGACCACACCTGCGACCACCTGTTCGCCCGCCGCAGCGACTACCTCCGCTGGTGGACCGCCCACCGCGACGAGGTCACCGCCGCGCTGCGTTGACGATCGCCGCCCGGCCTATTTGGAGTGGGCGCTTGCCCACTTTGAGTGGGCAGATGCCCACTCTCACGGTGGAGAGTGGGCGCTTGCCCACCTCAAGTGGGCAGCCGCCCACTATGAGGGTAAGGAGTGGGCGCCTGCCCACTTTGAGTGGGCAAGCGCCCACTACAACCAGGGCCGGCCGGGCGCCGTCAGACGCTGAAGCCGCGGTGCCGCCGGAACAGCTTGCGCAGCATGAAGACGGTCTGCGCGATCGTGGCGATGTACATCACCGGCCAGCCCAGCGAGAGGATCGCCGACTGGACCGACACGCTCTGCTGGCTCCAGGCGTAGATCGCACCGCCCATGATGGCCAGCAGAACCACCAGCGGCATCACGTACGCCGAGCCCTTGCCCTTCTCGGCGTTCGCCTGGGCCGCCCAGTTGTCCTTGTCGGACTTGGCAAGGAACTGCGTCCAGGCGGAGACGAAGTGCCCCATCCGGATCCACATGTACAGCTCGGCCGGGACTATCAGGACGGCGTAGAGCAGGTCGGAGGCGCTCTTGTCCTTCATCGCCATCGTGAGGCGGAAGTTCAGCAGCATGGCCACGGCCGGCGGGATCAGCCAGATCGGGTTGAACACGAAGGCGTGGATCGACAGCGCCGCCACCAGCAGCAGCAGGAAGCCGAGCCGCGAGCCGATGTTGAACAGCATCGAGATGTTCTCGTACCACCGCAGCCGCAGGTTGGGGTGCATCGGCTGGCCCTGGTTGTCGCCGCGCGTGCCGGGCCAGAACAGGTCGATGGCGCCGAAGTTCCACTTGACCTGCTGGCCGTGCAGCGCGCGCAGGTTGGTCATCGGGCCGACGAACGCCCGGGCGGTGGCGCTGATCTTGGTGCTGAAGCCGGCGTCCTTGATCTGCAAGGACAGCTTGCTGTCCTCCACCTCGCTGTCGCGCACCCACGGCGCCTGCTGGTGGTGACGGATCATCACCGTCTCCAGCGCCCGCATGTTGAACAGGCTGCACTGGCCGCCCAGCACGGCCATGTTGCGGCCGCGCAGCAGGTTGTCCATGTTGAAGGCGGCGAACTGAGCCCGCTGACCGGAGATCAGGAAGCGCGCCATCGCCCCCTTGAAACGGTTCTTGTCGATGGTGTAAATGGCGCTGAGCCCGCCGATCCGCGGGTCGTCGGTCATCTCCAGCTCGAGCCGCTCCACACAGTCGCGGGCGAGGGTGGTGTCGCCGTCCACGCCCAGGACGTAGTCGAAGCCCCGGGAGAGGAAGTAGCCGTAGTTGAGCGCGCCGACCTTCTTGTCGGGGTTGGCGCCCATGTCGTGCACGTGGACCGTGGTGACGAACTCCTCGCCCTTCACGGTGCGGCGGTGCCGGCCCTCGAAGGTGCGGGCGATCTCGGGAGTGTCGTCGTCGGTGTTGTTGATGATGACGTGGATGACGTCCGGCAGGCGCGTCTGGCCGAGCAGGCTCTTCAGCACGTCGGCGATCGTGTCCTGCTCGTTGTAGCAGGGAATGATGCAGCTGATGGTGGCGTGGCGGGGGCCGCCGGCGGCGACCGCGGTGGCGATCTCGCCGGACACCGCCTCGACGCTCTCCAGCTCGGACAGTTGCGGGAGCGCGGGCGGCAGTGCCAGCGGTCCGGCCTTGGCGCTGCGGGGCAGCAGGATCTGGCGGTCGGTGGCGCGGCGGAGGCCGGGACTGAGCTCGGTCATTCGGAGGCACCGTTCGTGAGCAGCGGCAGGGTCAGGGTGTCGAGCGCGGTGGAGCGGTAGTAGCTGTTCGATTCCGGGGCGGTCTCCACGAGGAGATCCAGCCGTACGGTCAGCGTGAGCTTCGTTGCTCCGGTCGTCGCCTGCGGCAGCGTCACCACGGTGTTGTAGGGGTACGGCGGGGTGACGTCGAACTTGCCGTTGTCGGTGGCGGCCACGACCCGCTTCGTGCCGTCGTCCTGCGTCACCTGGAAGGTGCTGACGGTGACGCGGTGGCTGCTGTCGGCGTCCTCGATGTGGGCGGCGACGTTGATGGTCTTGGACGACTCGGCGGTGTAGAGCTTCGCGTTGTCGGAGGTCCAGTAGGTCAGCTGGACCGAGAAGTTGCCCTGTTTGAGCCGGCGCGTGGCGCTGCCGGTGTCCAGCGGGCCGCTGGGCCGGGCGGGCAGCTTGGCCACGACGGCCTCGCCGGTCGTGCCCGATGAGGGCGACGCCGACGCTGATGGTGACGGGGAAGGGGTGGTGGCTCTGGCGGCGCTGGTCGAGCCGCCGCCAAGTGGCTTGCTGCTGCTGGTGAGCTCCTTGAGGCTACTGCAGCCGGTGAGGCCGCCGCAGAGCACGGCGGCTGCCATGCCCACTGCCAAACTTCGGGGGAGACGAGTCATTCGAGTCCTGCGGTTCGCGTCGGTCAATGATCGGTGACCACGTCGGCGGCGCGAACCGGCAGTTGAGCCTTTTCCGCCGTGGCGGCCGAGGCGAATGCGTCACAGGCGGGCCAAGTCAGAGGCGGGATAGCGCCGCGGCGGGCAGGACCATCAGCAGAGTCAGCACGATGTAGCCGCCGCCGAGGCCGAAGCGGTGGTTCTTGGTGGCGATGACCGCCGCGACGAACGGGCCGATCAGCGTGAGGAACGCGGCCAGGTCGAGCAGGTCGTCGGCGTGCCGGGGACCGGTCAGCCCCGAGATCAACAGCAGGGGGACGGCGATCAGCCAGGCCAGCGTGACCGCGATCAACTTCAGATGCAGATGCGTACGGCGGGGCGCCTCGAGCGGGTCTTCGCGCCGGGCGAAGGCCATCCGCGCGGCGAAGCCCTCGGCCGGCTGGTCTTCGGTGGTCACGGACCAACCCTATTGGTCCGGGGCGCGGGGCGCCTCATTCGCAGCGGACAATTCACCCTCCCCGGCCGGCCGTTGCCGGGGTGCCGGGGAGGGTGACAGCCGAGGGCACGATCAGCTCTTGACCGAGCCCGCCATCAGGCCGCCGATGAACCAGCGACCGAGCAGCACGTACACGACGAGGGTCGGCAGCGACGTGATCAGCGCGCCCGCCATCGAGGCCGCGTAGTCCGGCGACTGGGCCCCGGCCAGCGCGTTCAGCGCGATCGTGATCGGCCCGTTCCGGGTGTTCGACAAGAAGATCGCGAACAGGTAGTCGTTCCAGGCCGACGTGAACTGCCAGATGATCGTGACGACGAAGCCCGGGATCGAGATCGGCAGGATGATCCAGCCGAACGTCCGCAGCAGCCCCGCGCCGTCGACCCGGGCCGCCTCGACCAGCTCCTCCGGCACCGTGGTGGCGTAGTAGTTCCGGAAGATCAGCGTGCAGATCGGGATGCCGTAGATGCAGTGCACGAACACCAGCGTCGGGATGCCCGGCGGGATGCCGATCGTGGTGACGATGTCGCGCAGCGGGATCATGACGGCCTGGTACGGGATGAACATGCCGAACAGGATCAGCGTGAACACCACGTCGGCGCCGGGGAAGCGCCACCGCGACAGCACGAACCCGTTCGCGGCCCCGATCAGCGAGGAGATGATCGCGACCGGGATGGCCAGCTCGAACGTGCGGATGAACGACGGCTGCAGCGACGTCCAGGCCTTGGCCCACGACGCCGTGGTCCAGTGCTCGGGAAGGTTCCACTGGCTGGTGACGCCGATGTCCGAGCCGGCCTTGAAGCTCGTCACGACCAGCACGTACAGCGGCATCAGCACGATGATCAGGAACAGGATCGCCAGGGCGTACTTGACGATCGATCCGGGGCCGAACGGGCGGCGCACCTTGCGCCTGGGCGCCAGGGTCTCGACCGCGGGCGGCGGCGCGGTAACCGTGGTCATGTGTTCTTCTCCGCCCGGCTCGTGTAGATCAGGTAGGGGACGATGACCAGCGCGACCAGCAGGAGCAGCACGATCGAGATGGCCGCCGCCTTGGCGTAGTCGCTGGTCAGCAACGTCTGCCAGACGTACACGGCGGGCACCTCGGTGAGCCACTGCGGACCCGACACGCTCATGATCAGGTCGAACATCTTCATCGACATGTGGCCCAGGATGATCAGCGCGGAGAGCGCGACCGGGGTCAGCTGCGGGAAGATCACGTTCCGGTACAGGCGGTAGGTGCTCGCGCCGTCCATGGCCGCGGCCTCGCGGAGCTCCTGCGGGATGCCGCGGAACCCGGCGAGGAAGAGCGCCATCACGTACCCGGAAAGCTGCCAGATGGCCGGCATGGCCATCGCCGCCATGCCCCAGTCGGGGTTGGTCCACCACTTGTTCTGCAGGAAGTCCAGACCGAGGCTGCCGAAGATGGCGTTGAGGCCGCCGGCGCCGTCGCCGGTGATCGGGTTCATCAGCCAGCGCCACACCACGCCGGAGGCGACGAAGCTGACCGCCATCGGGAACAGGTAGATGGTGCGGAAGAAGCCCTCGGCGCGGATGCCGCGCTCCAGGAGGAACGCCCAGAGCAGTCCGAAGACCAAGGCCCCGACCAGGAAGACCACCGTGAAGATCAGCAGGTTCCGCAGCGAGTGGAGGAACCGGTCCTGGATGTCGTTGGTGAACAGGTTCTTGAAGTTCTCGAGCCCGACGAAGCCCTTCGACCCCAGAGCGTTGTGCTCGTCGGAAAGGGAGACCTTCGTGGTCCAGGCGATCAGCCCGTACACGAAGACGGCGAGCAGGATGAGCGAGGGGGAGAGCAGCAGCAGGCCCGGTCCCCAGTGCCGGAGTCGGCGCATCAGGGCTCCTCAGTTTCGGCAATGCGCCTCGGGCGGGACGGCCGTAGCCGTCCCGCCCGGGGGATTCACAAGTGACTTACTTCTTACTTCTTGACGAACTGCGTAGCGGCCGCGGCCAGAGCCGTCTGCAGGGCGGCGACGTCCTGCTTGGTGCTGAACGCGCCGAGCGCGGAGTTCGCCGCGCCCTGCCAGCCCTGCGAGCAGGCCGAGCCGTGGGCACACGACGGAACCTGGGTCGCGGACTTCCAGTCGGCCATGGCGGCCTGCTGGTACTTCGGGTAGTCGGCGGGGGAGGCGTCGGTCCGGGCCGGGATGGAGCCCTTCTTGGTGTTGAACGCCTTCTGGCCGTCGGCCGAGCCGACCGTCTTCAGCCAGCACTTGGTGCCGTCGACGTTCTTGGCGCCCTTCGGCAGCACGAACGAGTCGGCCAGCCACTGGAAGGTCGTGCCGTTGCCCGGGAAGGTGAACCAGGCGTAGTCGGCGAACTTCTTGGCGTCGAGGTCGGCGGCCTCCCAGTCACCCATCAGCTGGTAGGCGGCCTTGCCGTCCATGACCAGCTTCTCCGCGTCGGTCCAGTCGAGGGCGTCGCGGTCGGTGTTGGTGTAGGTCAGCAGCGTCTTGAAGTCGTTGATCGCCTTCGTGACGTCGGCGCCCTTCCAGTCGGTGGAACCGTTCCACAGGCCGGTGAACTTCTCGGCGCCCAGGTCGGTGATGAGCACGGACTCGAACAGCATCAGCTGCGTCCAGTCCTTGCCGATCGCCAGCGGGGTCTTGATGCCCTTGGCCTTGACCTTGTCGAGGTCGGCGATGAAGCCGGCCAGGTCGGTCGGGTCCGAGGTGATGCCCGCGTCGGCCACGACCTTCTTGTTGGTCCACACGACGTTGGCCCGGTGGATGTTCGCCGGCACCGAGTAGATCTTGCCGTCGACCGTCAGGTTCTGGATCAGGCCCTGCGGGAACGCGGACTTGAGGCCCCACGTGTCGTAGTCGGCGCTGAGGTCCTCGACCTGGCCGGCGTTGATGTAGTCCAGCAGCTCGGCGCCGGCGTGAGCCTGGAACGTGTCCGGCGGGTCGCTCTGCTGCAGGCGGGAGGCGAGCACCTGCTTGGCGTTCGCGCCGGCGCCACCCGCGACGGCGCCGTTCACGAACTCCTGGCCGGCACAGTCCTTGCCGAACTGGGCGACGAGACCGTCGAGACCGGCCTTCTCACCACCGTCCGCCCACCAGGTGAAGACTTCCACCTTCTTGGAGCCGGAGCCCCCGTCGCCGCCGTCGTCGCTCGACCCGCAGGCCGTGGCCGTCAGCAGCGCGGCGACACCGACGACGGCCACTGCAGCCCGTCGAGTGAAGCGCATGGCTATCTCCCATCAAGAGATTGACATCGTTGTCAAATACGTCGGGGAGTACCGTGCCGCCTCAACCGCACACGTGTCAACGGCTGTTTCCGTGTCGTTACGTGCGGACCTATGTGGTCACTGTGGTGAACGTTCACCCGAGCCGCGGGCGATGATGGATGTAGAAATGACGATGGTTCGAGCCGGGCCAGTATGCCCGCTTATGCGCTCGTACGCGAGCCTGGCCGCCTCCCGCCCGATGGCGCTCATATCGTGAGCGACCACCGTCGTGCCGAGCACGTCGGCGAGATCGAAGTCGTCGAATCCGACCAGCGCCGGCGGAGTTTGCTGGTCACGCAGGGCGCGTAGCGCTCCCGTGGTGAGCCGGTTGTTGGCCGTGAAGATTGCCGTGGGGGCCGGGTCGAGCGCGAGAAGCTCGCGGACGGTTCGCTCCGCATGTCGCACATCGTGCACATCCGTACGGAAATATGGCTCCCACGCGGTGTTGCCGGCCGCCCGCATCGCGCTCACGAACCCGTCGATGCGCCCCCGCTGCGGCGCCATCCGGGCCAGGTCGGCCACCAGCGCGATCCGCCGGTGACCGTGCGCCAGCAGGTGCTCGCCGGCCGAGCGGGCGCCTCCCGCGTTGTCGATCAGCACGGCGTCGGCGGCCAGCCCGTCCGGCGGCCGGTCCAGGAAGACGAACGGCACGCCGCGGTTGCCCTCGATCGCCAGGTACTCGTGGTCGTCGGCACTGGGGATCACGAGCAGCGCGCGTACGCGTCGTTCCAGGAATGCTTCGACCAGGCTGCGCTCGAGCTCGGCGTCCTCGTCGTTGTTCGCCGTGATCAGCAGCAGGCCGTGCTGACGCAGCTCGCGCTCTATCCCGCTGGCCACGGCCGAGTAGAACGGGTTGGCGAGATCGCCGCTGACCAGGCCGACCAGCGCGCTCGTAGCGCCCCGGCGCAGCTCGCGGGCGATCCCGTTGAGGCGGTAGCCGAGCACGTCGGCGGCGTCGCGCACCCGGCGACCGGTCGAGGGCGCGACGTTGGGCTCACGGTTGAGCGCACGGGACGCCGTCTTGAGGCTGACCCCCGCGAGCGCGGCCACCTCGGTGAGCGTCGGCCGGCGGACGTTGGCATCGTCGGAGGGCATTTCTCTCCGCGGGCTCGGCGGCGGGACGGTTCAGATTATGACATCGATGTCGGCAAAGCCTATCCAGCAAGTCGCGTGGCGACTTCTCAGGGTGACATGCCCACATCCTTACGCCGCACACAGGGTGCGGACAGTGGTGGCTCAGAGGCTCTTGGTTCGCTCCAATCCGGCACACACACATCCGGAGGCGAGCATGCCCGACTCTGAGCTCGACAACGCTGCTGACCTCGACAACGCTGCTGACCTCGACAACGCTGCTGACCTCGACAACGCAGCCTACGTGCGGCAAGTACACGACAAGGGCCTGAGCTTCGACCTGAGCACGATGAGCCGGCGGCGGATGCTCGCCGTCCTCGGCGGCGCCGGCGCGGCCATCGCGGTCGCCGGCCTCCCCGGGGGCGCCGCCTCCGCGGCCACGCTGGAAGAGGTGGAGTCGGAGACCGCGGGGCCCTATCCCGCGGACGGGTCGAACGGGCCCGACGTGCGCACCCTCGACGGGATCGTCCGCCGGGACATCCGCTCGTCGTTCGGCACCGCCTCGGGCACGGCGTCCGGGGTGCCGCTGGAGTTCTCGCTCACGGTGGTCGACCTGGACGGCTCGCCGGTGGCCGGCGCGGCCGTCTACGCCTGGCACTGCGACCGGGACGGCAACTACTCGCTGTACTCGACGGGGATCACCGACCAGAACTACCTGCGCGGCATCCAGGTGACCGACGCGACCGGGACGGTCACCTTCACGAGCATCTTCCCGGCCTGCTACTCGGGCCGGTGGCCGCACATCCACTTCGAGGTGTACTCGTCGCTGGCCAACGCCACCAGCGGCGACGGCCCGATCGTGAAGACGTCGCAGATCGCGATCCCCGAGGAGGCCGCCGACCTGGTGTACGCCACGGACGGCTACAGCCGGAGCGTCACCAACCTCTCCCAGGTCTCCCTGGCGACCGACAACGTCTTCGGCGACGACTCGGCGGCCCGCGAGCTCGCCACGGTGACCGGCGACGTGACCTCGGGCTTCACGGCCACCCTCACGGTCGCGGTCGACCCGTCGGGAACGGAGGAGTCCGGCGGCGCGGCCCCGTCCGGCGGCGCGGCCCCGTCCGGAGGCGCGGCCCCGTCCGGCGGCGCGGCCCCGTCCGGCGCTCCTCCGTCGGGCGCTCCCACCACAACAGCCACGCCGACCGCGGCGGCCACGACAACCGCGGCGGCCACGGCGTCCCCCTCGGCCACCGCGACCGCCACGAAAAAGAAGAAGCGCCACTGGTGGTGGCCGTTCTCCTGGTGAGTGCTTCTCCGCTGAGCGCGGCCCGGGCTTCCGCCAAAGCCCGGGCCCGCAGGATCGCAACGCGGGTGGCAGGCCAACGCGCGCGATCCCGCCCCCCAACCGACATACGGAGGCGCTCCAATTACTCCGATGCCGGTGGCCTCATGGGTTTTTGGTTTGAGCGTCACCACTCACGCAGAATGAAGGGCAGGGCCAGCGAAGCTGGGCCCCGCCCGGCCTCGGCGGGAGCGACGATCTGTACCCACCACCCACGCACGACATGAATCTCTTGAATTTGACGTTCTTGAATCAGCCCGTCAGACCTCGGCCGTCAATTCGTAGACCTCGGTCGTCGGGTGGCCGGTGCGTTCGTGAATGCGCATGACGGCCTCTTTGCTCGGCCCCGTGCTGAGGCAGAACACCTTTCCGGATTCGGCGTCGAGCCAGGCGCGCTCGAAATGCACGCCCTCCTCGCCCTCGATTTTCAGGTCGGCCTCGTGGGCGTCGACGAGCTGTTCCGGCGTGACGCCGACGAACCCGCTGTGCACGTCCATGAACTTGGCCATGATGGCGATTCCTCCCGGTGGCAATGGTGCTGACAGGAAGAGACTGCCGGGCCGCGTGCAGTCGGACATCGGTCATTGCACCTAGGAAGGCCCTGGTGAGTGACCTAAAGTCGCGGGCGTGGACAGCGCGCTGAGCAGTCCGATCCTCGTCGGGCGCGACGACCTGGTCGCGCTCGCCGAGCGGCGGCTGGTGTCCGCGGCCGAGGGGTGCGGGGAGCTGTTGTTCCTGGCCGGCGAGGCGGGGATCGGCAAGTCGCGGCTGCTCGCCGAGATCGTGCGGCGGGCCGAGGGATTCACCGTGGTCACCGCGGGGGCGTCGCCGGGCGACGCCGAGGTGCCCGGCGGCCTGCTCGCCGACCTCGGATCCGAGCTGCGGCGGTGCGCGGCGGTGGCCGAGGTGGGCGCCCGGGTGGCGTCCCGGCTGCGCGAGTTCGCCGACGGTGATGCCGAGCGTCAGCGCAGGCTGCTCGTGTCCGACCTGACCGAAATAATCGCGGTGGCGGCGACGGGCCCATTGCTCGTGGCGATCGAAGACCTGCACTGGGCCGACGACATGACGCTGGACGTGCTCGGCCGGCTCGCCAGGCGGGCGTCGTCGCTGCCGATGCTGCTGGTGGGGACGTATCGCAGCGACGAGCTCTATCCGCGGGTGCCGATGCGGGCGTGGCGCGCCCGGCTGCTGACCCAGCGTCACGCCGAGGAGGCGCGGCTGGGCCGGCTGAGCCTCGCGGACACGGCGACGATGGCGAGCGCCATCACGGGGAGTGCGCTGCCCGGGGCCGTGACCGGGGCGGTGTTCGCGCGCAGTGACGGGATTCCGCTGCACGTGGAGGAGTTCCTGGCGGCGCGGGAGAGCGTGCCCGACACCTTGGCCGACGCGGTGCTGTCGCGCGCCGAGCAGCTCACCGAGGGCGCGCGCGGGCTGGCGGGGGTGGCGTCGGTTCTCGGGCGGTCGTTCGACCTCGATCTGCTGACCGCCATCACCGGTGACGGCCCGGCGGCCGTCGACGACGGGTTGCGGGAATTGGCGGAACGGTTCTTCGTGCAGCCGCATCCGGATCGGTCCACGTTCGATTTCCGGCACGCGCTGATCCGGGACGCGCTCTATGCCGATCTGACCCCGCATCGGCGCCGGGATCTGCACGCACGGGCCGCGGCGACCGCCGTCGAGGCGGGTTTTCCGGCGGCCTTCGTGAGCGATCAGTTCGAGCGGGCGGCGCTTCCCGGGCCGGCCTTCCACCACGCGATGGCGGCGGCGGCCGAGGCGGTCGGAATGTCGGCGCATCGGGAAGCGGTGGAGCTTTACCGGCGTGCCGAACGGACGGCGCCGGCCGTTCTGCCGGAGGGCGAGCGTGCCGGCCTGTTGACGGCGATGGCCGCCGAGCTGGCGGCGGTCGACGACAACGCGGGCGCGGCCGCCTGCTACGAGGCGGCGTATCGGCTGCGGCGCCAGCTGGACGACCCGCTGGCCGCGGCGGCGCTCGTGCCCGACTGGGTTGCGGCGCGACACCTGCTCGGGGCGAGCCTCGAGGAGCGGGCGGCGTCCCTGCGCGGCGCCCTGCCGCTGATCGCGTTCCGCACCGACGACCCCGCGCAGGAGGTGCGGGCCAACATCCACGCCGCGCTGGCCGCGGCCTACATGCTCGACCGCCGCCTGGCCGAGGCGATCGAGGACGGCGAGCTGGCCCGCTCGATCGCGGTCGAGGATTGCGACCGGGCGATGCGCTGCAACCTGGACGCCACGCTGGGCTCGGTGTTCCTTTTCGCGGGCCGTCTCGACGAAGGTCTCGAGCTGCTCGAGGGCTCGATCTCCCGGGCGGCCGCCTGGCGCTTCGAGCATCAGACGGCGCGCGGCTACCGCATGCTCGGCTCGAGCGCTTCGGTGCTCGTCGAGTACGACCTGGCTCTGCGGTGGCTGCCGGACGGCATCGCGTACGCGGAGAGGGTCGAGCAGTTCAACGACCTGAACTACCTGAAGGCCCACCTCGCGCACGTGCTGTGGGCGACCGGCGACTGGCGGGGCGCCGAGACCGAGGCCCGTCAGGCGCTGGCCGACGGCGGCGGCATCACCACCCGGATCACGGCCCTGCACGTGCTGGGATTCGTCGCGATGGGCCGCGGCGCCCCGGCGACCGCGGTCGAGCACCTGGGCGAGGCGGCCGAGCTGGGCGCCGGGATGCGCGAGCTCCAGCGGGTGTCGCCGGCCTGGTGGGGCCTGGCCGAGACGGCGCTGCAGAGCGGCGATCTCGACCTGGCGGTAGCGCGCTGCGAGCAGGGATTCGAGGCGTCCGCGCGGGTCCGGGACGCGGCCTACCTGTATCCGTACGTGGTCACCGGCGTGCGCGCCCACCTGGCGCGCTCCGGCAGCACGGCGGCGCGCGAGTGGCTCGAGCGAAGCGGCGAGCTGATCGGCGAGCGGGGGATTCCCGGGACGCTCGGCTCGCTCGTGCACGGCCGCGGCCTGGTGCACCTGCACGAGGGCCAGACCGGCAAGGCGCGCGACGAACTGGCCCGCGCGGCCACCTTCTGGCAGCAGCGGCGGCGGTTCTGGGAGGGCACGGCCGCCCTGGTCGACCAGGCACGGTGCGCGGCCCGCAGCCGCAGGCCGGCGGAAGCGGCGGCGTTGATGCAACAAGCCATTGACGCGTACGCCGAGGCCGGCGTGCCCATTCCCGCCCACCTCACGCCCCCGGACTCTCTTGCCACGGCCGCTTCGCTCCGCGGCGTTCCCGGCCAGGCCGCCGCGCGGCGCCCGGCCGCCGGCATCGCCGCCGCGTCGTTTCCGGCTTTGGATGCCACCTCTCGTTCGTCGGACGCCCTGTCCCCGGGCTCCACCTCTCGGGCCGCCCTGTCCCGGGCCGCCCTGTCCCGGGCGCCCCTGCCTCAGGTCTCCCGGCCGCCGGCTGCCCCTTCTCCGGCTGGCCTTTCTCCGGCTGGCTTTTCTTCGGCCGGACAGCCTCCGGCCTCCCGGTCGGCGGCGCAGGTATTGGCCCTGTCGGCCCGGGAGCTCGAGGTGGCGCGCCTGGTAGCGGCCGGGATGACCAACCGCGAGATCGCCGCCGAGCTCACCATCGCTCCCAAGACCGCCGCCGCACACGTCGAGCACATCCGCGCCAAGCTCGGCGTCTCCCGCCGCGCCCAGATCGCCACCTGGGTGGCCGGCCAGGGCTGACCGGGCTCATTCGATCGGGGTACGTCAAACGGGCCA
Source organism: Actinoplanes sp. NPDC051513 (assembly GCF_044454685.1). Taxonomy (NCBI): domain Bacteria; kingdom Bacillati; phylum Actinomycetota; class Actinomycetes; order Micromonosporales; family Micromonosporaceae; genus Actinoplanes; species Actinoplanes sp. NPDC051513. The sequence goes on along the minus strand of NZ_JBITDW010000008.1, from coordinate 138,868 downwards.
TAGCTGTTTGTCGATCAACTTGGCCACAATCGAGGCCATGACCGCTCCCGGCAACTCGGCCCTGGTCTTCACCCTGCTTGCCGTATTCCTGGCCTGTAGCGGCTACGCCGCCGGCCGCCTCCACCAGCGGTACCAGATGGAGCGCGACCGCGAGGAGGCCTACCGCGACGGCTACGACACGGCCACCCGCAGCATCTTCAGCATGGCCGCCCGCCTGGTAGCCCCCCGCCGCGGCGGCCGGCCCGGGTCGCGCCCGGTGGTCGACGGCTCGCTGGTGCGCTCGACGGCATCGTCGCCGGCGCCTTCGCAGGCATCGTCGTTGGGTCCTTCGCCGGCACCCGAGGTCACCATCCTGCCGGCAGCGGCCATCTCCGCCGCGGCCGCCCTCTCCGACCCGGCCCTCTCCGATCCTGCCTTCTCGGACCCAGCCCTCTCCGACCCAGCCCTGTCAGACCCTGCCCTCTCCGACCCAGCCCTGTCAGACCCTGCCCTCTTCAACCCGGCCCACTCTGGCCACGCCTTCTCCGAGCCGGCCCTTTCCGATCCCGCCGGTTCGGGGCCGGGATCCGCATCGGTAGATTCCCCGATGTTCTGGCCCGACCTGACCACGCCGGAGCCGAGCCCCGGGAACGGCTCGACGGGTAGCGCCGGCCTGCTCCACCGATCGGCCGGCGCCTCGCCCGTCCCTTCACCTCGCAGGGCCCCCGCGGCCCCGCCGAACGATGCGGCCTCTCTCGGCTTCCCCGTTCCGCCGCGTCCCCCGTCGCGCATCGTCGGGGAGCCCGCCGCGTACGGCGGGGTCGTCTATCGCCCCTTCCCCGACCCGCGCCTGGTCGGCAACGCCGAGACCCTGCCCGCCGACCGCGGCTCCTACCGCGTGCCCGGCCCTGCCTCGCCGCGGTCAGGTTCACAGGCGTCTGCCTCGCCGCCGCCTGCGCCGCAGTCTGTCTCGCCGGCGTCGTTGCCGGATCCTGCGTCGCGTCGGCCGGACGCCGAGCCCACGCCGGACCGTCTCGGAGCCGGGCCGGTCTCGCCGGGCCGCCTGGGAGCCGGGCCGGTCTCGCCAGGCCGCCACACCGTCCCGGATGAGCTCGTCCAGGCCGAGACCTACCGCCTGCCGCCCGACCGGGTCTACCGGGCCAAGGTCCCCGACCCCGCCGACCGGCCCGCGCTGCCCGAGGAATCCACCACCCGCCTCTCCGTCCCCAAGCCTCGCCAATCCTGATCACCGAAAAGTGTCGTACCCGGGGCGTAGATTCCGGGGCATGGTCACCGTCGATGATGTGCGCGAGGTCTGCCGCGACCTCCCGCGCAGCGAAGAACATCTGATACGCGACCGCGTCAAGTTCCGGGTCGGCAAGATTGTCTATGTCGCCTTCTCGCGGGACGAGACGGTGATGGGCTTCGGCTTCCCCAAGGAGGAACGCCTGGCCCTGGTCACGGCCGACCCCGGCACGTTCCACCTCCCCGGCGCGTCCGACATGCGGTTCAACTGGGTGCAGGCCTGGATGTCCGAGTTGGACGAGGACCAGATGACCGAGCTGGTCCTCGACGCGTGGCGCATGGTCGTGCCCAAGAAGGTCTGGTCCGCCTACCTCCCACGCCTGGCTTAGGGTTCACCGGCCGCGCCTGGCTCAGGGGTTCACCGGGATCTCGGGCACGTGCGGCGAGCCGGCGAGCGGCGTGGTGTCGGCGTATTTGATCTCGTAGGAGCGCTCGACGAACCGCCAGCCGTCCTCGGTCCGCTGGTAGCGGTCGTGGTAGATGGCGTAGTTCTGGTGTGACGAGCCGTCCTTGAAGCGGCCCAGCTCGGCGACGTAGGCCCGGCCGATCGCGGTGTCGCCGTCCACAACGATCGTGCCCGCGTGGGTGTTCTGGATGAAGAACTCCCACTGCGCCTGCATCCGGGCGATCCCGACGCGGATCCCCTCGCGGGTGGTGAGCTCGATGCCGGCCTGGGGGATTCGCCAGACCGCGTCGGGCACGAACAGGGCGGCCAGCCGGTCGTAGTCACGCATGGCGCCGGCGTCGGTGAACTCGCCCCGCAAGGCCTCGATCTCGAAGCGGTCCAGGACGTTCTGCAGGTCGATACTCATGTGGTTGCTCCTAACAGATCAGAAGAATCGTGACCAGGCCACGAAGGCGGACAGCCCCAGGAAGACCAGGTTGATCGCGACCGGCTGCATCTCACGCCGCCGCAGGTGGGTGACGATCGCGCCGGCCATCAGCAGGACCAGGCCGGTCGCGGCCAGCGGGGCCAGCACCGGCGCGATCCCGAGCGCGGCCGGAACCACCAGTCCCACGGCCGCGAGGATCTCCAGGACGCCGATGCCCTTGACCGATCGGGCGCTGAAGCGCGTGGCCCAGCCCATCCCGGCCGCGGCCAGCCGCTCCCGGGACCACACCAGCTTCAGCACGCCGCTGGCGAGGAAGGCCGCGGCCAGCGCCGCGGCGACGATCCAGAGGATGATGTTCATACCGACCTGACGAGACAGCACCGGCAAATGTCAGGCGGCCTCACAAATCGAGTCCCTGTTTCGTCGACATGGTGTGGAACGAGGCATGAGTGAACGCCGACAGCTGATCAACGTGGCGTACCGGCTGCTCGGGTCGCTGGCCGACGCCGAGGACGTGGTCCAGGAGACCTACGCGCGCTGGTACGCGCTGACCCCGGCCCAGCGGGACGAGATCGAGTCGCCGGTGGCCTGGATGACCCGGGTCGCCAGCCGCATCTGTCTGGACGTGCTCGGGTCGGCCCGGGTGCGGCGGGAACGCTACGTGGGCGAGTGGCTGCCCGAGCCGGTGCCGGACGAGGGGAGCGCCACCGACCCGGCGGACCGGATCACCCTGGACGAGTCGGTCAACATGGCGTTCATGGTCGTGCTCGAGTCGATGACCTCGGCCGAACGGGTCGCGTTCATCCTGCACGACGTCTTCCGCTACTCCTTCGCGGAGGTCGCCGAGGTCGTCGGGCGTACCCCGGCCGCCTGCCGCCAGCTGGCCTCGTCGGCCCGCCGGCGGGTCCGCACCTCGCCCGCGCCCGCCACGCCGCCCACCCGGGCCGGCGCGATCGTCCGCGACTTCAAGGAGGCGTGGCAGGCGGGCGACATCAACGCGCTGGTCGCGCTGCTGGACCCGGACGCCAAGGCGGTCGCCGACGGCGGCGGTCTGGTCGAGGCCACGCTCCACCCGATCGTCGGCGCCGAGGAGATCGCCCGCGGCCTGATGACAATTCTGGCCAGGATGCGGGACATGACGATGCTGCTCCGTACGGTCAACGGCCGGCCCGGCCTCGTCCTCCAGCAGGACGGCGTCACCGGGACGGTCATGGCCTTCGACATCGACGGCGACCGCATCACCCGGATCTGGGCGATCCGCAATCCCGAGAAACTCCGCCCGTGGACTTGATCGGGCCGCGCCCTAACGAGACCGCCTCCGCCGAGGCCTTCCGCCAGCCCTTCACCAAGGTCGACAAAACCTGCGCCGCCTGGATACGCCATCAGGTTTGAGGCCGCTTGATACGCGATCAGGCCTGAGGTCAGCCGCCGGGGCAGACGTCGTTGCTGCCGCTGTGGACCTGGCACGGCGGGTGGGGGTCGGAAACCCGGCGCATCTGGCGGGCGTGGTCGCCGGCTATGTGTGACTCGCGGACGATCAGCGCGCTCGGCGCCAGCAGCAGCACGAGCAGGGCCACGCAGGCCCAGCGCAGCGCCCGCCTGGTGAAGAACGCCGCGCCCAGAACGGGCAGGGCCAGCATGGCGATCGCGGCGACGGTGAGCATCGTGGCCCGCCGGTCGAGGTCGTCGGCGGTGGGCGCCTCCTTGACCAGGTGGTTGATCGCGCCGTCGGGCAGGAACGCGACCAGCAGATCGGGCTCGACGAAATACAGGGCCAGCGCGACCACGCCCAGCACGGCCAGCGCCAGGGCGGCGATCGCGAAGCCCTGCGAGACCCGCCCCCGCGTATCGTCGTCGGTGGATGTCATGGGCGACACCTTACGGAAGGCCCGCCGGCCAGGCTGCTCGTAGCTCCGTGACGAAGATCGCGGGCTGCTCGAGCGCGGCGAAGTGCCCGCCGCGGGCCGGTTCGTTCCAGTAGCGGATGTCCGGGAACCGGCGCGCCGCCCACCGCCGCGACGGCCGCGGATTTTCCCGGGGAAAGACCGAGCAGGCGGTCGGCACCCGGATGACGTCGGTGGCGTCCTCCCGGAACAGCGCCTGCACCTCGGCGAAGCTCTCCCGATAGAGCCGGGCCGCCGACGCGCCCGTCGCGGGCAGCCAGTAGAGCATCAGGTTGTCGAGGAACCGGTCGCGGTCGACCTCGCCGTCGGCCCAGGCGTGGAACTTCTCGGCGATCCACGTGCAGAGGGCCGCGGGCGAGTCGACCAGCGCGTACCCGATCGTCTGCGGCCGCGTGGACTGCACGAACGAATAGCCGTCCCCCGAGGCGGCCGCGGCCAGGTCGTCGATCGCGGACCGCTCGGCGTCGGTGAGGTCGTCGAGCGTCGCGGGGTCGGGCGCGACGAGGGGTGGCATCAAGTGGATCCCGATCAGCCGGGCCGGATGCCGCGCGCCCAGCGCCGCGCTGACGCTCGTGCCCCAGTCGTGCCCCTGGGCGATGAAGCGCTTGTAGCCCAGCCGTGTCATCAACGAGGCCCAGGCGTCCGCCGTTCGCGCGACCGTCCACCCCGGACCGGCCGGCTTCGCGCTGAACCCGTAGCCGGGCAGCGACGGGCACACCACGTGAAAGGCTGGCTCGCCCGCCGGCGGATCGGCGAGCGGCCCCACCACCTCGGCGAACTCGGCCACCGACCCCGGCCACCCGTGCGTCAGCACCAGCGGTGTCGCATCGGCCCGCGGCGACCGTACGTGCACAAAGTGGATCGCGAGCCCGTCGATCGCCGTCCGGAACTGCGGATGCCGGTTGAGCCGTTCGGCCGCCGCCGCGAAGTCGTAGCCGTCGGCCCAATAGGAGCAAAGCTCTTTCGCGTACGCCAACGGCGTCCCCTGTTCCCACCCGGGCGTCGTCGCCTCTTCGGGCCAGCGCGTGCGACGCAGCCGCTCGCGCAGGTCGTCTACGGCCGCGTCGCCGACCACCACCCGGAATTCGTCGATCACGAACGGCCTCCGGTTGGGCCACCGGATGGGCCCCCGGGTGGGCCGGCGGGTGGGCCTCCGGTTGGGCCTCCGGGTGGGCCGGCGGCGATGCGGGCCCGGACCTCGGCCATGCGGTCGGGGGAGTGGTGGGGCATCTCCCAGCGCGTTTCCATCCACCACGTGCAACCCGCCTCGGCCCACGGCGTCAGCAGCGCGGTGGCCCGGGCGGGATCGTCGGTGGGGGTCTCGCCCTCGGCGAGGATGTCCATGGTGGGCGGCGCGCCCTGTGCCGTCAGCCAACCGCGCATCTCGCGAACGGCCGACGTGCTCGGCTCGTGGCCGGGGATCACGCCGTCGCAGCGCAGCACCCGGCGCATCGACTTGAGGCGGGGCCAGATGGCCACCACCCAGATGGGGATTCGCTCCTGGACGGGACGGGCCACGTCGCCCAGGTCGTCGCGGCCGGTTTCGTACTGGTAGTAGGCGCCCGAGTAGGAGCGGGCGCCGGACCAGAGGGCTCGGATCAGGTCGATGCCCTCGTCCATCATCTCGGCGCGCAGGCGCAGGTCGGTGGGCTCGCCGGTGACGGGCAGATCGGTGGTGACGGCGCCGACGCCGATGGCTAGGACGGCGCGGCCGTTCGAGAGCTGGTCGAGCGTGGCGACCTGGCTCGCCACCTTCCACGGGCGGCGCCACGGCAGCGGCGTCAGCATTGTGCCCAGGCGGACGCGGGTGGTCTGGGCGGCCATCGCGGCGAGCAGCGACCAGGCGTCGACGCCGTACGCCGCTTCCCACACGAAGACGCCGTCCCACCCCGCCTGCTCGGCGAGGACGGCCAGGTCGAGCTGCTCGCGGGCGGTGCCGCCGGGGAGGATGATGCCTCTGGAGAGAGTGGCGCCGAGCCGTTGGGTCATGCGTCCTTGGTATCAGCACCCACCGACAATTTCCGGCCGAGCCGCAGCAGGATCTCCGAGAGGGGATCGGCGTCTGCGGGAACGGGCAAAGCGGGCGCGAAGGCGGCGCCCGGCGCGAGGCGGGACGCGTCGTCGGGCACGGACCGGGCCAGGGGCAGGGTGGCGGCGAGAACGGCGGGATCCGGGGCATAGGGCCGGCCGAGGGAAACGGCCACGTCCCACCCGTGCACCACGTAGTCGACCAGGTGGAACCCGATCGCCAGCCGGCCGGGGAAGGAAGCGCCGAACTCGGGCAGCTCGAACGTGCGGTCGAGGACCCCGGGCGCCGCGAAGGCGGACAGGACGAGATCGGCGGATGCCGCGTAATCCCGTACGGAATATGGCTTTGACGACCAGGCGGCGAGGTCGCCACCGTGACCCGACGCCGCCGCGGCAAAGCCGCGATGTTGCGCCGTCATGTGCGCGAGCAGCGCACCCAGATCCCACCCCGCGCAGGGCGTCGGCAGGGAAAGGTCGGCCGGGGTGAGGTCGGCGACGAGCTCGACGGTCGAGCGGACGGCGAGGGCGTCGAGAGCGATCAGATTAGTAGTCATACGCTTATCATCTACATGTGCTTACGATTTGGCAAGCGGAGGAGGATGCCGGATGTGGCGGAGACCGAGCGGGCCGACCTGGGTGCGATGGTGATGCGGCTGGGACGCCGGCTGCTCGCCATGGAGCAGCCGATTCTCGAGCACCACGGCGTGAGCATGTGGGCCTACGTCGTGCTGACCGGGCTGCGCGACGGCCCGGCCCGCGCCCAGGCGACCCTCGCGGCGGCGATCGGCGCCGACAAGACGCGGCTCATCCCGATCCTCGACGACCTGCAGAAACGCGGCCTCATCGAGCGCGATCCCGACCCGGTCGACCGCCGCGTGCGCCTTCTGCAGCTCACGGCCGAGGGGCGCCGGCTGCAGAAAGCGGTTCAGGGCGACATCAGAAAGGCGGAGGAAACGATCTTGGCGGAGACGGACGACCCCGAGGCGTTCATAGCCGCCCTACGAGCTCTTTCCTAGGGCCTCGGAAAGACCGCGGGCGGCCAGCCGGTCGGCCCGCTCGTTCTCGGGATGGCCCGCGTGCCCCTTCACCCAGTGCCACTGCACGTCGTGCCGGCGCACCGCCTGGTCCAGCCGTTGCCACAGGTCGACGTTCTTGACCGGCTGCTTGGCCGAGGTCAGCCAGCCGTTGGCCTTCCACTTCGGCAGCCACTTCGTGATCCCGTCCCGCACGTAGATACTGTCCGTGTACAACTTGACCGTGAGCGGGGCCCGGGTCAGCGCCTCGAGCGCGCTGATCGGCGCCATCAGCTCCATCCGGTTGTTGGTGGTCGACTGGGCGGTGCCGCCGCACATGTCCTTCTCCCGGCCGCCGTAGCGCAGCACGGCACCCCAGCCGCCGGGACCCGGGTTGGGCACGCACGCCCCATCGGTGTAGATCTCCACCTCGGTCATGCGAGCACCCTACCGACGGGGGAGAGTGAGGTCGGCCATCGGCGGGCCGCCCTCAGCGGGGTGTCAGCGGCGGGCACGTAGGGTGGCTGAGGCGGAAGGGGTCTGCGGGTGAAGAACAGCGCGGTCGAGGTGACGGATGTCGTCGTGCGCTACGGCGCCAAGACCGCCGTCGGCGCCAAGGTCGCGGTGGACAGGGTCTCATTGAGCGTGCCGCGCGGCCGGGTCCTGGCCCTGCTCGGGCACAACGGCGCCGGCAAGACGAGCCTGCTGCAGGTGTGCGAGGGCTTCCGCCGGCCCGACCAGGGCGCGTGCCGGGTGCTGGGCCTCGACCCGGTCGCCGATCACGACGCGCTGATGCCGCGCCTGGGCATCATGCTGCAGTCGGGCGGCTTCTATCCCTGGGCGACCGCCGCCGAGCTCCTCCACCTCTACGCGTCCTTCTCGGCGAACCCGATCGAGCCCGAGACGCTGATGGAGCGGCTCGGGCTGCACAAGACGGCCAAGACCCGCTACCGGCGGCTCTCCGGCGGCGAGCAGCAGCGGCTGAGCCTGGCGGTGGCGCTGATCGGCCGCCCCGAGCTGGTCTTCCTCGACGAGCCCACGGCGGGCATGGACACCGAGGCCCGGCACACGACGTGGCAGCTGATCGAGGAGCTGCGCGCCGACGGCGTCTCGGTCCTGCTCACGACGCACCTGCTCGACGAGGCCGAGCGCCTCGCCGACGACGTCGTCATCATGCGTGAGGGCCAGGTCGCGGCGACCGGCACCCCGGGCGAGCTCACGGCCGCGGCCGGCATCGACCTGCTGGAGGTACGGGCCGACGCCGGCCTCCAGCCCGCGCTCCCGTTCAAGGTCGCCGAGACCAGCCCGGGCGAGTACGCGATCACCGGCGCCCTCGACGCCGCCGCGATCGCCGACGTGCTGGCTTGGTTCGCCCGCGCCGGCGCCCAGGTCACGGCCGTGAACACCCGCCGGCGCACCCTCGAAGACGTCTACCTGGCCCTGACGGCCCAAAACACGGCGGCCCAAAACACGGCGGCCCAAAACACGGCGGCCCAAAGCATGACGGCAGGGGAGGCAGCGGCCCGATGACCACCTTCGCCCCGGCCCCGGCGCGCAACACCACCACGGCGATCCTGCGCAGCCAGATCAGGATGGAGCTGATCCTCACGGCCCGCCGCGGCGAGGCCGTCGTGCTCGCCATGGGCGTCCCGTTGCTGGTCCTGCTCGGCGCCGGCCTCACCGACGTCACCAACGTGCCCGGCGGCGACCGCCTCGCCTACGTGGTGCCCGGCGTCCTCGCGCTGACCGTCATGTCCACCGCGTTCACCGGCCAGGCCATCACCACCGGGTACGAACGCAGCTACGGCGTCCTCAAGCGACTCGGCGCCTCCCCGCTGACCCGCCCCGGCCTGCTCTTCGCCAAGACGGCCGCGATCCTCGCCCTGATCGTGGTGCAGCTGCTGGTGCTGACGGCGGTCGGCGTGGCCGTCGGCTGGCACCTCCACATCGGCCAGATCCTCCCCGCGCTCGGCATCACCGTGCTGGCCACCGCGGCGTACAGCGGCCTGGCCCTGCTGTTGGCCAGCGTGCTCAAGCCCGAGACCACCACCGGCCTGGCCACCCTGATCTACGTGCTGATGCTGGCCGCCGGCGGCATCATGTTCGCCGCGCCCGGACAGATCGCCGAGTTCCTGCCGCTGGCCGCGCACGCCGAGGCTCTGCGCGCCACGTTGTCGCACGACCAGCCGGTGCCGCTGGGCTCCTGGGCGAGCCTCGCGGTGTGGGCGGCCGTCTGCGTGATGGCGGCGGCCAAGAAGTTCCGCTGGGAGTAAGGCGCTCTGGTGCCCGCGGCGGCCAAGTCGCTCCGTTGAGCGGCGCATCCACCGATCGATGGACAACCGCTGACGGCCACGCGGTCGTTCCGCCCGGCCATGGCCGGCGAGCACGATCAGAGCCATGGAAGCCATTGAAGTCAGGGGACTTCGCAAGACGTACCCGGGTCACGAAGCCGTCCGCGGCATAGACCTCAGCGTCACGCGCGGCGAAGTGTTCGCGCTGCTCGGCCCGAACGGCGCCGGGAAGACCACGACCGTGGAGATCCTCGAGGGCCACCGGCGGCGCAGCGGGGGCGACGTCACCGTGCTCGGCGAGGACCCGGGCACGGCCGGCCGCGCCTGGCGGGCCCGCATCGGGATCGTCCTGCAGGACACGGACGACGCCGCCGACCTCACCGTCGCCGAGATGGTCAAGCACGTGGCCGGCTTCTACCCCGATCCCCGGGCGGCCGCCGAGGTGATCGACCTGGTCGGCCTCACCGAGAAGGCGAAGAGCAAGATCCGCGCGCTCTCCGGCGGGCAGCGCCGCCGCGTGGACGTGGCGCTCGGCATCGTCGGCCGCCCCGAGCTGCTCTTCCTCGACGAGCCCACGACCGGCTTCGACCCCGCGGCCCGCCGCCAGTTCTGGGACCTGATCCGCGCCCTGGCCGCCGAGGGCACCACGATCCTGCTCACCACCCACTACCTGGAGGAGGCCGAGGCGCTCGCCGACCGCCTTGCGGTCCTGGCGGGCGGCCTCATCGTCGCCGAGGGCACCCCGGCCACGCTGGGCGGGCGGGCGAACTCCGGCGCCAAGGTCAGCTGGCGGGAGGGCGGCGTGGCCAAGACCGAGCAGGTGGCCGACCCCACCGAGCTGATCAGGCACCTCGTCAAGATCGACGCCGACCTGACGACGCTCACGATCACCCGCCCCACCCTCGAGGACGTCTACCTCAACCTGATCGGAGCCGGCCGATGACCGCCGTCCAGATTCTGCCGTCGACCGCGATGACGGGTCTGTCGCGCGGCCGGGTGGAGATCCTTCAGTTCGTCCGCGACCGCACCGCCATGGTCTTCACCTTCGCGTTCCCGGCCATGCTGCTCCTGCTGTTCGGCACGATCTTCGGCGACTCCTACGACGAGACCGGCGTCAGCGCCAGCCAGGTCTACAGCGCCAGCATGATCGCGTACGGGATCCTCTCCACGGCCTTCATCACGATGGGCTCCGGCGTGGCGATGGACCGCGAGGACGGCACCCTGAAACGGCTCCACGGCACACCGATCACGTCGTCGGCGTACCTCTTGGGGAAGTTGATCCTGGTTCTGGTCCTGAGCGTCACGGAGGCCGCCGTCCTGATCCTCGTCGGCATCCTGGTCTTCGACATGCCGGTGCCGGACGCCGCGCATTGGCTGACGTTCGCCTGGCTGTTCCTGCTGTCGACCTTCGCCTGCACGGCCTGCGGCATCGCGGTCAGCGCGATCGTCAAGCACGCCCGCACGGCGGGCGCGATCCTCAACGTGCCGGTGGTGGCGCTGCAGTTCATCTCGGGCGTCTTCATCCACCCGATCACGCAGCTGCCCGGCTGGCTGATCACGGTGGCGTCGATCTTCCCGGTCAAGTGGATGAGCCAGGGCTTCCGGTACGTGTTCCTGCCGGACAGCATGAAACAGTTCGAGGCGGCGGGGCAGTGGGAACTGGGCAGGACGGCCTTGGTGCTCGGTGCGTGGTGTGTGATCGGATTGGTGCTGTGCCTGGTGACGTTCCGATGGACCGAGAAAGATCGGTGACCGTCGGCGAGGCCCACGTGCGTTACTCACAGTGGTGGGACGTGTACTTCGGTGTGGTCGCGGTGGCGGTGGCCACCGCGATCCTCATCAACGACAGTCACGCCTTGTGGCGCCGGCTCCTCGCGACCGGCGTCATCGCCGTGATGATGATCCTGCACGCGGTGGTCGGCCGCCGTTTCGTGCGGCGCGACGCCGAGGCGGTCTCTCTGGCGATCGTCCAGATACTTCTCTTCGCCGTAGCGGCCGCGGCCATCCCCTTCGCCACCTGGCTGCTCTTCGCGATGATCCCGATGATCTTCCAGCTCACGGACATCAAGAAGGCCATCCCGCTGGTCGTCGTGGTCAACCTGGTGACACCCGCGATCGACCTGGTGATCTCGCCGGAGAGCTTGCCGGGCGACCTGATGATCGCGCTGATCTCGGCCGCCGCCGGCATCTGGCTGGGCTTCTGGATCATCCGGGTGATCGAGCAGAACGTCGAGCGCGGCCAGCTCATCGCCGAGCTCGAGGCTTCGCGGGCCGAGGTGGCGCGGCTGTCGCACGAGGCGGGGGTGGCGGCCGAGCGCGCCCGCCTGGCCGGCGAGATCCACGACACGCTCGCACAGGGGTTCACCAGCATCATCACGCTGCTCCAGGCGGCCGACCCGGCGTTGCGCGACGAGCGGCTCGCGCTCGCGGTTCGCACCGCGAAGGAGAACCTGGCCGAATCGAGGGCCTTGGTGGCCGCGTTGACGCCGGCTGCGCTGACCGAGGGGTCACTGCCCGATGCCGTACGCCGTCAGGCGGCGCGCTTCGCGGAGGAGACGGGCACGCCCGCGACCGTGCGCGTGACCGGCGACGAGCGCGCGCTGCCGACGAAGGTGGAGGTCGTGCTGCTGCGCGCCGCCCAGGAGGCGTTGACGAACGTCCGCCGCCACGCCGGGGCCCGCGAGGCGGCGGTGCTACTCGCCTATGCTCCGGCGTCCGTGCGGCTCGTGGTGCGCGACGACGGGCGCGGCTTCGACCCGGCGGCGGCCGACGGGTTCGGCCTCAACGGGATGCGGGCCCGCGCCGACCAGGTTTCCGGTGTGCTGACCGTGCGCAGCGACCCCGACACGGGTACGACGATCGAGTTGGAGGTGCCGGCGTGACTATCCGGATCCTGCTGGTGGACGACCATCCCGTCGTACGCCATGGTTTGCGCGGCATGCTCGACGCCGAGCCGGACCTCGTGGTGGTGGGTGAGGCCGGTTCGGGCGACGCGGGCGTCTCGCTCGCGGCGGCCGAAAAGCCGGACATCGTGCTGATGGACCTGCGCATGCCCGACGGCGACGGCGTCTCCGCCACCGAGCACATCCTCGCCGCCGTCCCCGGCACGAAGGTGATGGTCCTGACCACCTACGAGTCCGACCGCGACATCCTGCGCGCCATCGAGGCCGGCGCCTGCGGCTACCTGCTCAAGGACGCCTCGCCGGCCGAGCTCGCCGACGCCGTGCGGGCCGCGCATCGGGGCGAGACCGTGCTGGCCCCGAGCGTCGCGTCCACATTGGTGCGTCAGGTACGCCAACCGGCGCCGCCCGCGCTGTCGGCGCGGGAGGCCGAGGTGCTGCGACTGGTGGCGAGCGGCCTGACCAACGCCGACATCGGCAGGCGGCTGTTCATCTCGGAAGCGACCGTGAAGACCCACCTGCTGCGGGTCTTCAACAAGCTCGACGTGGCCGACCGCACCGCCGCGGTGACGACGGCGATGCGGCACGGCCTGTTGTAGGGGCTACTTGTAGGGGCTACTTGTAGGGGTGTAGGGCTACCGCTCGCTGAACCGCTGCACGAAGGCGAGCGCCGTGTTCGCTACCTCGAGCCAGCCGCTGTCGATGGTCAGCGAGTGCCCGCGGTCGGGGATCGAGGCGAACTCGGTCACCCCGCTGTTCTTCTGCTGGATCTTGTAGTTGGCCTCGACGATGGCCGGCGGCACGGTGTGGTCCCGGGCGCCCGAAATGATCAGCATCGGGCCGCGGTACGCGTTCTCGTGGTCGACCTTGACCTGGCTCCACGGGTTGAAGTTCGCCACCGCGCCCTGGAACAGCGGTGCGCCCGGGGCGGGGACGGCGAACTCCTCGTACAGCAGGTGGGCTTCTTCCTCGCTGACGGCGTTGGCGAACGCGTACCGGAACTGCTCGTAGGTCAGCGGGATCGCCTTGTGGTAGTTGGCCGGGTTCTTCAGCACCGGCGAGGCCGAGCGCAGCGTGGAGACCGGCAGCGGCAGGACGCCCTGGAACGGCGCCGAGTCGATCCCCACGGTCGCGTTGGAGAGGCCGCGCCCGGCGATGATCTGCGCGAGCAGGCCGCCGAACGAGTGCCCGATCACCGCGGGCTGCTTGTCGAGCTTGCCGATGATGTCGGTGTAGTGGTCGGCGACCTGGCCGACGGTCTTGCCGGCGAGCACCTCGGGATGCGCGTTGGCCTCCGCGACGGTCTCGGGGTCGTCGGGCCAGCCGGGGGTGATCGGCGCATAGCCGGCGGCCTTGAACACCTCGGCCCAGCGCTCCCAGCTGTTCGGCAGCAGCCAGAGCCCGTGGATGAAGAGGACGGGCGTGAGGCCGCTCGCGTTGACCTGCTCGATGTCGTCGAGCGTGTGCTGCGGGATGTCGGTCATTGTGGATCCCCCTCGATTCGTTGCTTCGGGAATCAACTTAGGGAGGTGGACACCCTCACCGATACCGCCATTCGACCTAGATCACAGTGACCCGGCCTTCACAGCCGGCGCGCAGGATCCGCACAGGCAAGAGCGAGACCCGGCGCGCAGGATTCCTTTCGTCGTCAACGCCAGTCATCAACGAAAGAGGGTGAGCTACGCAGATGAAGCGGGAGACCGGACTGCGGCGGACTTCGCTGATCACCGGCGCCTTGGTCGCGGCGAGCGTGGCCGGCACGGTGGCGGTCGGAGTGGCCGCCCATGCCGCCGACACGTCTACCTCAACAACATCCACGACATCCACCACCACCGACGATTCGTCCTCGTCGTCCTCGTCGTCCTCGTCTTCTTCTTCCTCCTCCTCGTCGTCGGGCGACAGCTCGCCGACGCTGTCGTCGGGCGGGGACAGCAGCGGCCAGGCCACCTCGGGAGGGTCCTGACATGCCTCTCGTCGAGACACTGCCGATCGGCGCGGACACCGCGCAGTGGTCCGTCTGGGGAACCGTCGCCCGGATCGTGGTCACCGACCCGCGCCGGCTCGCCGAGGCGACCGACCTGGTCAAGGCCGAGCTGGCCGCCGTCGACGCGGCGTGCAGCCGGTTCCGCGACGACTCCGAGCTGCGTAGGGCCTGCCGGGCCGGCGGGTGTCCGGTCGCGGTCGGCCCGCTGCTCGCGCAACTGGTGGCCGCGGCGCTCGACGCGGCCCGGGACACCGACGGCGCCGTCGACCCGACCGTGGGCGGGGCGCTGTGCGGGCTCGGCTACGACCGGGACTTCGCGGCGCTGACCGGGCGGGCGGTGGCGCCCGCGGTGCGGGTCTTCGCCACCCCGGATTGGCGGGCCGTGCGCTTGACCGATCGGGGACTGCCCGCCCGGCACCTGGCCGATCGGGGGCTGGCCGATCGGGGGCTGGCCGATCGGGGGCTGGCCGATCGGGGGCTGGCCGATCGGGGGGCGGCCGGCTGGGAGTTGACGGTGCCCGAAGGGGTGCTGCTCGATCTGGGTGCGACCGCGAAGGCGGTGGCGGCCGACCGGGCCGCCGCCCGAGTGGCGGAGCGGCTCGGCGTGGGCGTGCTGGTCGCGCTGGGCGGCGACATAGCCACCGCCGGCCCGGCGCCGGCGGGCGGGTGGACGGTCCTGGTTCAGGACCGTCCGGGCGATCCGGCAGATACCGTACGGCTCCCGGCCGGCGCCGCGCTGGCGACGTCGAGCACGGCCGGCCGCACCTGGGGACGCCCCGGCGAGCTGCTGCACCACATCGTCGACCCGCGCACCGGGCGGCCCGCGCCGACCGTGTGGCGGACCGTCTCGGTGGCGGCCAACAGCTGCCTGCGGGCCAACACGCTCAGCACCGCCGCGGTCGTCCGCGGCCATGCGGCGCCCGACCTGCTCGGCCGCGTGCCGAGCCGCCTGGTCACGCCGAGTCTCGACGTGCTGCGCCTGGGCGGGTGGCCGTCGTGACCGACGCGCTGTGGTATTTCGCCCGCGGCTCGGGCGTCGTCTCGCTCGTGCTGCTCACGATCGTGGTCGCGCTGGGCATCGGCGCCCGGTCCGGCAAGCCGGCGTTCAACCTGCCGCGCTTCGCGGTCAGCCTGCTGCACCGCAACGCGGCCCTGCTGGCGGTCGTCTTCCTGGCCGGCCATGTGATCAGTCTGCTCTTCGACCCGTACGCCCAATTGCGCCTTTTTGAGCTGATAGTGCCGTTCGTCGGGAACTACCGTCCGGTCTGGCAGGGCCTCGGCACGCTCGGATTCGATCTCATGATCGCGATCGTGGTCACGAGCCTGCTGCGCCACCGCCTCGGCACGCGTGCCTGGCGGGCGGTGCACTGGCTGGCCTACCTGTGCTGGCCGGTCGCGCTGCTGCATGGCCTCGGCACCGGAACCGACAACGGCGCCTGGTGGCTCTGGGCGATCTCGCTGACCTGCGCCGGCGTCATCACCGCGGCCGTGGTCTGGCGCCTCTCGCCCGCTTTCACCCGTTTCCCGGCTCGCAAGGAGCGCCGCGTGGCGCTGCGCCTGCAGCCGCAGCTCGAGGAGGTTTCCCGATGACCCGCGTCCCGAGGAAGTTTCCCGATGACCCGCGTCCCTGAGGAGGTTTCCCGATGACCTGCGTGACGGAAGCGCCCAGCCGTCTCCTCTCCGGCGACGGCAGTCTCGACAGCCACCTGGCCCGGCACGGCCGCCTCCCTTTGCTCGACGGCAACCAGATGGTCGGGATGGCCCGCGACTCCGGCCTGACCGGACGCGGCGGCGCCGGCTTCCCGCTGTGGCGCAAGCTGACCTCGGTGGCTTCCCCCGCGGTCGTGATCGCCAACGGTGCCGAGGGGGAGCCGGCCAGCGCCAAGGACCGCATGCTGCTGACCCACCAGCCCCATCTGGTGCTCGACGGCCTGCACCTGGTCAGCTGCGCGACCGGCGCAAGCGCCGCCCATCTCTACGTCCCCGCCGCCCTTCATCAGGGCTTGCGCGACGTGCTCGCCGCCCGCCGCGGCGCCGGCCTCGACTCACTGCCGGTCACGCTGACCGCCGCTCCCGACGCCTTTGTGTCCGGCGAGGAGACCGCGGCGGCTTCCGCGGTCACCGGCGGCGGCGCGATCCCGGCCGACAAGCGGGACCGGCTCGCCGCCACCGGCACGCTCGTGCAGAACGTCGAGACCCTCGCCCACCTCGCCCTGATCGCGCGCTACGGCCCCGGCTGGTTTCTCGCCGCGGGCACCGCCGACGAACCCGGCACCTTCCTGGCCACGGTCAGCGGCGCGGTCGCCCGGCCCGGCGTGATCGAGGCCGGCTACGGCGTGCCGCTCGGCGACCTGATCGCGGCGGCCGGGGGAGCGACCGCCGATCTGCAGGCGGTGCTGGTCGGCGGCTACCACGGTGGCTGGGTGCCGGCCGACCCCGCGTTGCCGGTGAGCCGGCAGGCGCTCGCGCCGTTCGGGGCGTCGCCCGGCGCCGGCGTGATCGTCGCGCTGCCGTCTCACGCCTGCGGCCTCGCCCAGACCGCCAAGATCGCCGGCTATCTGGCCGACCAGGTGGCCGGGCAGTGTGGGCCGTGCATAAACGGGCTGCCGCGGATGGCCCAGACGCTGCGGGATCTTGTCGCTGGGCGAGGCCGTCCGGCCGAGGTCGAGCGCCTCGCGCGGCTGGTGACCGGGCGGGGCGCCTGCCGTCACCCCGACGGGACCGCCCGGTTGGTCCTGAGCGCTATGCGCGCCTTCGAAGCCGACGTCGCGGCGCACCTCAACGGGCGCTGCCTCGTGACAAGAGGGGGCTGGCGATGAGCCGCTTGCACATCGACTGGACGGCCTGCGACGGCCGCGGCGTCTGCACCGAGTTGCTCGAGGAGATGCTGGTTGAGGACGACTGGGGCTACCCGGTCGCCCGCGACGGCCAGCGGGAGCCGGTGGTGCCGCCGCCGCTGGAGGCAGCGGCGAAGCAGGCGGTGGATCGCTGCCCGATGCTCGCGCTCCGCCTGCTCCGCCTGCTCCGCCGCTGACCGGGTGTTACTTCAGACCCAGTGCCCGCTTCATGGTGAAGAACAGGTCGGTCTGGTTGGTCACGCCGAGCACGTTGGCCGCCTGCGGGCCGCCGGCGGCGATCCGCACCTCGGTGCCGGTGTGCTGCTGCGAGCCGGTGATCTCCGCGGTGGCGTAGCTGATCGTCATGTTGGCGTTGTCCGCCGTGATCAGCGTGGCGGTGTAGCCGAGCGTGGTGGTCTCCACGATCTGGCTGGTGTGGCCGCAGGTGGATCTCGGTCGACGTGTCGGCGAACTCGGCCGACTTTCGGCAGCCTTCTAGGATCGGTCGATGGCTCGGGCGGGACGGCTGGCGCGGCTTACAGCCGCGATCATGATCAGCGTGGTCGCGCTGGCCGGCGCGGTCCGGCTGGTCGGTCCCGCAGAGACCAATTCATCCGTACGGCGTCAGCAGACGTTCCTGCGTTCGGCGCTGGAGGACGGCGCCGCCACCCAGGCGCAGCAGCAGTTCCCCGAGGGCTATTTCTTCTCGTACGCCCTCTACGGCCTCACCGCCGTCAACCTCGGCGACCTGGATGAGGCCCGCTGGGCCCTGACCCACCTGGACTCCTCCGCGGCGCGCGAGCCCTTCGACGCCGGCCTCAGCCCGCAATACGGCGTCTTCTACCGGGGCTGGCTCAACTACCTGCGCGGCGCCATCCTCTCCCTGCAGCCGCGCGGAACCGCCGACCCCGCCTTCGAACGCGACTCCGCCGATCTGTCCGCCGCCTTCGACGCGTCGCCGGTTCCGTTCCTGGCCGCCTACCCCGGCCAGGCCTGGCCGGTCGACTCCACGGTCGCGATCGCCTCGCTCGCCCTGCACGACAAGCTGCAGCCCCCTCGCTACGGCGCCACGGTCACCCGCTGGCTCTCCGGCGTCCGCGTGAATCTGGACCCCGCCACCGGCCTGATGCCGCACACCGCCGACGTGGAAACCGGCGCTTTCACCTCCGGCGCCCGCGGCACTTCCCAGAGCATCATCCAGCGATTCCTTCCCGAAATAGACAGTTCGTTTGCCCGCGACCAATACTTGACATTTCGGACAAAATTCCTATCAAGGCCTTTAGGTCTAGGACCGGCCATCCGGGAATATCCGCACGGAATCTCCGGCCCCGCCGATGTCGATTCCGGCCCGCTTCCCCTGGGCATCTCTTTCCCCGCCACAGTCGTCACCCTCGGCGCCGCCCGCGTACAGGGGGATCGCTCTTTGGCTTCGGGCCTGGCCAACTTCGGCGAGGTCTTGGGCATCCCGCTCGACACCTGGCACACCCGCCGCTACGCCCTGGGCGTCCTCCCCCTCGGCGACGCCTTCCTGGCCTGGTCGAAGTCCGCCCGCCCGCTGGCCGCGAATGCCCAGCCCGCCCCGCCCGCCGCCCTCTCCTGGTGGTGGCGCGCCCCTTTGCTGCTGCTCTTCCTCCTGATCGCCGCCGCCCCCTGGCTGCCCGCGATCATTCGTCACCGCCGCGCCGCCCGATCCGCATCTTGAGCGCCCGCGATTATCCGTCGCCGCCGCGCCGCCCGATCCCCGTTCCGAAATCCGAGGACGTGCACTGCGGCACCTTGCCCGGATTTAAGCCGGAAAAATGCGTTCCGCCGGTAACGCCGTTATATGCCGGTTAGATTACGGAAGGCGCGGCCTCATGCCCGATGTTGTCGGGCATTTGCGCTGCTGGAGCCGGACATCCCCGGCGCCCCGAGCCGCCCTCAGGTGCGGTACCCGAACAGGCAAACCCGCGGCAACGCGGGGACGCAAAGCTAGGGGCCTCCCCCGACGGAGGCAGCCCAGCCGCCGAAGGAGAAAGAAAGCATGCGCTATCGAGAAGACCATGCGGCCAGAAGCGGCTGGGTTCCGCTTCCGCTGCGTGGTTCAAGGCCGGCGCGAGCGGTCCTGACGACCGCCGTCGCCGCCGCAATCGGCCTCGTGCCGGCCATCTTTATTGCCTCGCCGGCGATGGCGGTATCCGTGACCGGCGACATCACGTACACGACGCCGGTCACCATCGTCGAGGGTCAGAATGCCGCGATCCCCCTGACCTGGGCCGGCAATGTGGGTGCCGGGACGGTCGCGACTCCGGACAGCAACCTGACCTACGCGACGGTCGATGGCACCGCCAAGGCGCCGTACGACTACACCAGCACCACCGGGACGATCTCATGGACCGGAACCACAGGTGCGACCGCGTCGATCACGGTGCCGACGATCGATGACACCACGGACGAGGCCGAGCCCGAGAGCTTCACGGTCAACATCTTCGATCCGGACGCGTCGACGACGGTTCCGATCGAGACGGTCACCGTGAACGTGAGCGACAACGACAACGGGCCCACGTACACCATGGCGGCCAACAAGACGACCGTCGTCGAGGGCACCGACACCCAGGTGACGGTGACGGTGACACTCGGCGCGGCGTCCGAACAGAACGTCACCATCCCGATTGCGACCGAGGACGCGACAGCCAAGGCGGGCTCGGACTACACCCTCTACTCGACCCCGCTGGTGTTCACGCCGGGCCAGACGGTGAAGACCTTCAACGTCGCCCTCACGAACGACACCACCGACGAGGACGATCAGACGTTCAAGATCAAGGCCTCGGCCGGAACGAACGTGACCGGAGTCGCCGACCCGATCACGATCACGATCCAGGACGAGGACGCGGCGCCGACGGTGTCGTTCACCGGTCCCTCGACCACGGTGACCGAAGGTGGGGATCTGAACCTCCCCGTCTCGCTCTCCGCCGCGTCGGACAAGACCGTCACGGTGAAGTACGACACGAGCGACTACGCGTCCGGTGACCAGCCGGTCGGCGAGGGCATGGCCACCGCCGGCAAGGACTACACGGCGGTCGCCGCCGGAACCGTCACCTTCGCCCCCGGCGACACGTCGAAGAACGCGGTCGTGAAGACGACCGCCGACGACCTCGACGAGATCACGCCGGAGGACTTCCGGGCGACGCTGTCGGCGCCGAACAACGCGACGCTGGGCGCCACCACCACGACGATCGGAAAGATCGCGGACCCGGGTTCGACGACCTCGCCGACCGTGACGCTGTCGCCGAAGAGCGTGACCGAGGGGAACACCGGCACGTTCGTGGCGCAGACCTTCACCGTCACGCTGTCGAAGGCCTCCGGCAAGACGCAGATCGTGCACTGGGCCGCGTCGAAGGCCGGCCCCGACACCACTACGGCGGACGTCGACTTCAAGCTCGCCAGCGGTGACCTCACCTTCGCCCCGGGCGACCTGTCCAAGACGTTCACCGTGGACGTCATGGGCGACAAGATCGACGAGGTCGACGAGACCTTCACCATCACGCTCGGCAACGGGGCGGGCGCCACGCTCTCCTCCGCGACGGGTGACCTCAAGGCCAACCCCGTCACCATCACCGACGACGACGCCAAGCCGACCTTCACGGTCAACAACGTGTCGACGCCGGAGGGCAACAACGCCTCGGTGGCGCTTTACACCGTCGCCCTGTCCAACCCGACCTCCACGGCCCTGACCTGGAGCGCGGTGCAGACCGACGACACGGCGAAGAGCAACGCCACCGGCAACCCGGCGACGGCCTTCGGTACGGACGACTACGCCGTTCCGGTCGGTACCTTCAGCATCCCGGCGGGCCAGACCAACGGCTACGCCTTCGTGCTGGTCAACGGTGACGCGATCTACGAGGGCGACGAGACCGCGTCGATCAAGTTCACGCCTACCGTGGGCGGCTCGGCGGTCACCGGCACCTCGGCGACCGGTCAGCTGATCCTCAAGAACGACGACACCGCTCCCGTGCTCGAGGTGCTTCCGGCCTCCGGCAAGGAGGGTGACTCCATCGCGGTCAAGGGTGTGATCACCGGTCAGTCGCAGACCCCGCTGAGCTTCACCATCGGCTACATGGGCAAGGCGATCGGCTCCGCCAAGGCGGCCTCGGCGGACGACTTCGTCAACCCGGGCGCCAAGGTCGTCGACGTCGTGGCCGGCACGGCCATCGGCACGCAGCTCGACCTCGGCACGCTGAAGGTCAACACCGACACCGTCAAGGAAGGGCCGGAGACCATCGAGGTCAGCGGCTTCGGTCTCGGCAACGTCGGCACCGTCAAGCCGGGTGTGGTCACCATCGCCGGCGACGACGGGTCGCTCCCGACCGAGCCGGGCGAGCCCGGCACGGGCGCGGTGACGATCTCGGCACCGAAGAACATCGTCGGCGCGGTCACCGTGACGATCGAGGGCAAGGCGCCGGCCGACAGCCCGGTCGACCTCTGGGCCGCCCCGATGGGCGGTGGTGGCGAGCTCAAGAAGATCCTCTCCACCAAGAGCGACAAGGACGGCCACTACTCGTTCGACCGCTGGATCGGCGAGGGCTACCGCTTCGCGGCCGCCTCGGGCAAGGACCAGTCGGACGAGGTCATGGTCACCGTCACGCAGAACCCGGTCTTCGTGGCCAGCTCGCCCTCGAAGGGCATGCTGAGCCTCGCGGTCCAGGGCAACCCGCGTGGCCCCGGCCAGACCGTCATCGTGCAGCGCGCGATGAGCGGCAAGTGGGTCAACGCGTGGCGCGGCACCACCGGCAGCGACAACATCTGGCGTGGTAGCGCCAAGCTCGCTTCCGGCACCGTGGTGACCGTCCGGGCCTTCGTCGCCGGCTACACGCCGGACGGCCTGGCCCCGGGCTACACCGCCGCCAAGAAGATCATCATCAAGTAAGCACCACCTGACCGAACAAAGGCGGGGGCGGCCACTGGCCGCCCCCGCCGCTTCGCGTTCGCGAATTCCCAGTCCAGACCCGAACCGAAGGATGCCAAGCGCGACAGAGTCCCTGCCGCGACCAGCAAGCGGCGCTGGGAATGCGGTGCGCGAAAACGGGCGGCGGCGTGGTGCGCGGCGGCGAGCGGCGCGGCTGCGCGGTGGGCGAGTGGTGTGGTGCGCCGCGTCGGGTGGCGCCGGTGCCCGACGGGCGAGTGGCGTGGTGCGCGGCGGCGAGCGGCGCGGCTGCGCGGTGGGCGAGTGGTGTGGGTGCCCGACGGGCGAGTGGCGTGATGCGCGGCGGCGAGCGGTGTGGTGCGCGGCAGGGGGTGCGCGAGGCGGCCAGCGCGGATCCGCTACGGCCGGCGGCGCAGGCTTCGTGGCGTGTTGGGGCGGCCTACGTTCGCGGGTGGAAGAGGTTGCGGCGGGGGCGCTGCTGTGGGTCTATCCACGGTGGGGGCACGAAAACGGGTAGCCGGTCTTTGCCGAGATGCGCTTGCCACCCGCCGGCCGGGGCGTGTAGCAGGCGGTGATGGTGTCGGCAGAGCAGGACCAGGTTGTCCAGGTCGGTCCTGCCGCCGTCGGACCAGGGACGCAGGTGGTGTGCGTCGCACCAGCGCGAGGGGCGGTCGCAGCCGGGGAAGGCGCAGCCGCCGTCGCGGACGGTCAGGGCTCGGCGTAGGGCGCCGTGGGCCAGGCGTCGGCTGCGGCCGGCGTCCAGGACCTGGGAAGCGCTGCCCAGGATCAGCGGCAGGATGCGGGCGTCGCAGGCGAGGCGGCGTGTCGTCGCGGCGGAGATGCGTTCGTCGTCGGGCAGGACACCGACGCCTAGCTGGCCGGGTTGGGCGTGAGCGCTCGGCTGGCCGGGTCGCCCGTGAGCGGCCAGCCGGCCGGGCTGGGCGGGGATGCTCAGCTGGGAGGCGAGCGGAGCGAACGGGATGGTCAGCGCCAGCTGGGGCGGCTCGCCGCCGTCGTGGGGGAGCTCGCCGGTTCGCAGGGCCAGGCGGCACACGTCGATCAAGGCGTCGGCGCGGCGTTGCGGGAAGGAGCGGTCGTCGTCTGGCATCGGGCCGCAAAGAGGCTGCAGGGCGGCGCTCACGATGGCGGCGTCCTCGACGCCCAGGGCGCCGGACAACCGGACCAAACCCTCGACTGGCAGCGAGAGCGTGAGGGAACGCCGGGGATGGGCGCGAGCTTCCGCTCGGCGCAGAGCCGCCTCGTCGGCCAGTTCGGCGATCTCGGGGGCGACGTGCGCCAGGATGCGATCGCCCAACTTGCGCAGCTGGTAGGCGGGGAACTGGGCCGCCATCTCGATCAGAGTGGATTCCGCATGGTTGGCGACTCGATCGGGATCCAGGTGACTTGGGTCGTCGCTGTCGGTTGCGGGCACGCGGGCGGCGGTGGCGTCTGGCTCTGTCGCGGCCAGTGCGTCGGAGAGGGCGTATGGGACGGCGTTGACAGCGGCAGCGATTGTGGTGGCCTGGCGTATGTCCAGAAGGCCGTCGATCAGGGCGCGCTCGACTGCTGGTCTTGTTTGCAGGATGGCGGCGGCCTCGGCCAGATCGCGAGCCGGCCGATGGTCCAGGCGCAATTGGTCGCGCAGCCAGGCAGCGGGGGTGCGATGGCCGTGTTTCGTGGGAAGCTCCCGGAGGGTGGCCTCGCGGACGACGCGGATCTGGAGGGCGGCGACGGTCTGCTGTAGACGGTGGGTTGCTCGCAGAAGATCCAGCAGCTCGGCGTCGGGCAGGGGCCACAGCGAAGAGTCGGCCGCCTTGGTGGCTTCCTCTTCCCATCTGTGGACCGTGTCGAGCATGCCTCAAGTATCGAACATGCGTACGACAAAAGTGGGCGAGTGCGGGCTGAGGTGCCCGCACTCGCCAAGGAAATACACGGTCAGTCGACCTCGGCTACTGCCTGGGCGAACTGGGCGGAATAGAGCCGGGCGTACGCCCCGTCGGCCGCGATCAGCTCGTCGTGGGTGCCCTGCTCGACGATGCTGCCGTGCTCCATCACGAGGATCACGTCGGCGTCGCGGATGGTGGAGAGCCGGTGCGCGATCACGAAGCTCGTCCGGCCGCTGCGCAGCGTGTTCATGGCCCGCTGGATCAGCACCTCGGTGCGGGTGTCGACCGAGCTGGTGGCCTCGTCGAGGATGAGGATGCTCGGCTCGGCGAGGAACGCCCGCGCGATCGTGATCAGCTGCTTCTGGCCGGCGCTGACGTTCGAGCCCTCCTCGTCGATCACCGTGTCGTAGCCGTCGGGCAGCATCCGCACGAAGTGGTCGACGTGCGCCGCCTCGGCCGCGGCCCGCACCTGGTCCATGTCGAACGAGTCGGCGCCGTACGCGATGTTCTCGGCGATCGTCCCGCCGAACAGCCACGTGTCCTGCAGGACCATGCCGATCTGCTCGCGCAGTTCCTCCCGCGGCATCGAGTTGATGTCCACGCCGTCCAGCTTGATCCGCCCGGAGTCGACGTCGTAGAACCGCATGATCAGGTTGACCAGGGTGGTCTTGCCGGCGCCGGTCGGCCCGACGATCGCCACCGTCTGCCCGGGCTCGGCCACCAGCGACAGGTGCTCGATGAGGGGCTTGTCCGGCAGGTAGCGGAACGACACGTCCTCGAAGGCAACCCGCCCGTCGGCCCGCTCCAGGTTGACAAAGGGCGGTTCGGGCGACTGCTCGGGCGCGTCGAGCAGGGCGAACACCCGCTCAGCCGACGCCACGCCGGACTGGATCAGGTTGGCCATCGAGGCGACCTGGGTCAGCGGCTGGCTGAACTGGCGCGAGTACTGGATGAACGCCTGCACCTCGCCGAGCGACAGGTTGCCGGATGCCACCTGCAGGCCGCCGACGACCGCCACCAGCACGTAGTTCAGGTTGCTGATGAACATCATCGCGGGCTGGATGAGGCCCGAGATGAACTGGGCGTGGAAGCTCGACGCGTACAGCTTGTCGTTGTGCTCCTCGAACGTCCGCCGGGCCTCGTTCTGCCGGCCGAAGACCTTCACCAGCGAGTGGCCGGTGAACATCTCCTCGATGTGGCCGTTCAGCTTGCCGGTCGTCTTCCACTGGGCGACGAAGTTGGGCTGCGAGCGCTTGCCGATGAACGTGGTCACGAGGATCGACACCGGAACCGTGACCAGCGCGATCAGCGCGAGCAGCCACGAGATCCAGAACATGAACCCGAGCACGCCGACGATCATCAGCAGGGCCGTGACCAGCTGGGCGAACGTCTGCTGGAGGGTCTGCGCGATGTTGTCGGTGTCGTTGGTAGCCCGGCTGAGCACCTCGCCGCGCGCCTGCTGGTCGAAGTACGACAGCGGGAGCCGGGACAGCTTCGCCTCGACATCCTCCCGCAGCCGGTAGACGGCCTTCTGTACGACGGTCGCGGTGAGCCGGCCCTGGAAGACGCCGAACAGCCAGGCGCACAGGTAGACGACCGCCACCCAGCCGAGCAGGTGCAGCAGCTTGTCGAAGTCGATGCCCTGGCCGGGGATGAAGTCGATCGCGGAGAGCAGGTCGGCGCGGGTGTTCTCGCCGTTGGCCCGCAACTGCTCGACAATCTGCGCCTTGCTGACGCCCTCCGGCGTCGATTTGCCGATCACGCCGGAGAAGATGATGTCGGTGGCGTGGCCGAGCAGGCGCGGGCCGGAGACCGACAACGCGACGCTGGCGACGCCGAACAGCAAAACCAGAGAGACCAAGGCACGGTACGGCTTGAGCAAGCTGAGCAGCCGCTTGGTGGACCCCTTGAAGTCCTGCAGCTTCTCGGGCGGCCCGCCGGCGCCCATCATCATCCGGGCCGCGGGCGGACCTCCGACGGGAGGGCCCTCGCGACGAGTTGGGGCAGTCACGCTGTGCCTCCAAAACCAGACCAAGAAACCTTTACGCGATCACGACACTCGCTTCGCTCGGTCATGCCGCGGCCTCCTGCTCGGTCAACTGCGAGAGAACGATCTCGCGGTACGTGGGGTTGGCGTCCATCAGTTCGGCATGGGTGCCCGTGCCCACGACGCGGCCGTCGTCGAGCACGATGATGCGGTCGGCGTCGCGGATGGTGCTGACCCGCTGAGCCACCACGACCACGGTCGCGTCGGCGATGTGCGCGGTCAGCGCGGCCCGCAGCGCCGCGTCGGTGGCGTAGTCGAGCGCCGAGAACGAGTCGTCGAACAGGTAGATCTCGGGCCGGGCCACGAGCAGCCGGGCGATCGCGAGCCGCTGCCGCTGGCCGCCCGACACGTTCGTGCCGCCCTGGGCGATCGGCGCGTCGAGGCGCCCGTTCATCTTCTCCACGAAGTCGCGGGCCTGGGCGATCTCGAGGGCCTCCCACAGCTGCTCGTCGGTCGCGTCCGGGTTGCCGTACCGGAGGTTGGTCGCCACCGTGCCGGTGAACAGGTACGGCTTCTGCGGGACGAGCCCGACCGTACGCGAAAGCAGGCCTTCCTCGAGCTCGCGCACGTCGACGCCGTCGACCAGGACCTGGCCCTCGGTCGCGTCGAAGAGCCGCGGCACCAGGTTGAGCAGGGTGGTCTTGCCGCTGCCCGTACTGCCGATGATGGCCGTGACCTCGCGTGGTCGCGCCGTGATGCTGATGTCGGAGAGCACCGGCGCCTCGGCGCCCGGATAGTGGAAGCCCACGCCGCGCAGCTCCAGGAAGCCGTGCCGGCTCAGCGTGGTGACCGGGGCGAGCGGCGGCGTGACGCTGGACTCGGTGGTGAGCACCTCGCGGATGCGCTCGGCGCAGACCTCGGCCCGCGGGATCATGACGAACATGAAGGTCGCCATCATGATCGACATCAGGATCTGCATGAGGTAGCTGAGGAACGCGGTGAGCGCGCCGATCTGCATGGCGCCGCTGTCGATCCGGTGGCCGCCGAACCACAGCACCGCGACGCTGGACAGGTTCACGATCAGCATCACGGTCGGGAACATCAGCGCCATGAGCTTGCCGGCCCGCAGCGAGACGTCGGTGAGCTCGTCGTTCGCGCCCTCGTACCGGGCCTGCTCGCGGTCGTCGCGGACGAACGCGCGGATCACCCGGATGCCGGTGATCTGCTCGCGCATCACCTGGTTGACCTTGTCGATGCGCACCTGCATCGTGCGGAACAGCGGTCGCATCCGCACGATGATCAGGCCGACCGTGGCGATCAGGACCGGGACGATCACCAGCAGCATGCCGGAGAGCGGCACGTCCTGGCGCAGCGCCAGCACCACGCCGCCGACGCACATGATCGGCGCCGAGACCATCAGCGTGAACGTGAGCAGCACCAGCATCTGGACCTGCTGCACGTCGTTGGTGGTCCGGGTGATCAGCGACGGGGCGCCGAACTGGCCGACCTCGCGGGCCGAGAAGTCCTGCACCCGCGAGAAGATCGAGTTACGTACGTCGCGGCCGACCGCCATCGCGGTGCGGGCCCCGAAGTACACGGCGACGATCTGCGCCGCGATCTGGAGCACGGTGATGCCGAGCATCCCGACGCCGATCCGCATCACGTAGCCGGTGTCGCCCTTGATCACGCCGTTGTCGATGATGTCGGCATTGAGCGTCGGCAGGTAGAGCGTCGCCAGCGTCTGGAGGAATTGGAAGAGCACGACCAGGATGATCGCGTTCTTGTACGGCCGGAGGTGGCCGCGGAGTAGTTGGATGAGCACTTCTACTGAGCCCCCCGCTTGTCGTCGTCCTTGACAAGAAATCCGTCTAGTAGCAGCGAGACCAGCTCGGTCCCGCGGAAGGAGTCCGGGTCGCCGAACGGCCCGTACGTGTTGGCGCCGCAGAACAGCAGCAGCATCTGCGCCACCGCGTGCGGCGGGCGGCGCAGCAGTGCCGCGTCCGGCTCGATGACACTGATCAGCGCGTCCCGGAGCCGTTCCCGGCTGGAGAACATCCGCGATTGCGCCTCCGGGTCACCGCTCTGCCCGGCGAGGATCAGCTTGCGCGCCGCCGTGAGCAGCTGTGCATTTTCGGCGAATCGGGCATGAATCAGCTCGGCCGCCTCGGCGAGACGGGAACGCAACGGCAGCGACCGGTCGATCGCCTCCAGCGCGTCGAGCGTCACCTGCGGGTCGAGCGCCTGGATGACCGAGCACACCACCAGCGAGTTCTTGCTTTCGAAGACGCCGAAGATGGTGCCCTCGGCGACGCCGGCGGCCGTGGCGATCTGCCGCGTGCTGACGTCGAGACCGTGCTCGTGCAGCAGCGGGATGGTCGCCGCGATGAGGGCCTGCCGGCGCTCCTCCGGCGCGAGCGCCGGGACCCTTCTGCGCCTGTTCTCCATGAAACGACACCCTAACTGAGCGAGCACTCACTCAGCCACTGACATTTGTCATGGGTGCGGAACGGGTGCGGATCAGCTCATGTCGGTAAAAGTCCGGCCGATGAACGAGCCGTGCGGCGACACGAGTTGGACGATCACACCGCGGACTACTGGGCCCGTCAGATCCTCATCGCGTCGACGATCGCCGCGGTGGTCACCGCGATCGGCGGTCTGCGGATAGCCCTGAGCTGGCCGTCCGAGATGCGGTGGTGGCTCATCCCGGTGATCGCCGCGGTCGTGCTCCAGGTCGCCGCGCTCCGGCTGCCCTGGAACCGGATGGTGCGGCAGGAGAGCCTGCGGCGGCGGCTGCCGATCTGGTGGTTCGCCGAGCTCCCGGTGCTGGTCCTGTTCGGCATCGCCGACCCGCGTGGCGCGATGCTCTACCTGCCGGCCGCCGTCCTGCTGCTGATGTCCGCGGCCACCGTCTGGTCGCCGAGGTTCGTGGTCGTGATGGGCGTGTTCACCGGCGCCGGCTACGCGCTGCTGCTGCCGCTGAAGGCGAACCTCGGCCCGGTCGGCATCTTCGTCCTGCTCGGCATGTACGGCTGCCTGGTCGCGCTCACCGCGATCAACGCGCAGAGCCGGCGCCGCCTCGACGCCCGCCGGCACGCGGCCGAGCAGCGGGCCGAGACCCTGCTCGAGGCGTCGGCCGACGCCGTCGTCGCGGTCGGCCGCAGCGGTGAGCTCAAGTACGTGAGCGCGTCCATCCGCAACCTGCTCGGCCGCGACGCCGCCGCCCTGACCGGCAAGCTGCTCACCGAGGTGATGCACGCCGACCGGGCCGGCGACGTGCACGAGTTCATGAACCGGATGCTGGCCCTGCCGATCGGCCGCAGCGAGCGCACCGAGACCCGGTTGCGCAACGCAGACGGCGAGTGGGTCTACGTAGACGTCATGGGCACCAACTGGATCAACGACCCCGACCTGCAGGCCGTGGTGGTGAGCCTGCGCGACATCGGGGAGCGGCGCGAGCTGGAGCGCCGGCTGATCCACCAGGCGTACACCGACTCGCTGACCGGCATGCCCAACCGGGCGATGTTCCGCAAGAAGCTCGAAGACGCGGTCACGACCGCCGGCGACCGCCCGGTGACGGTGCTGCTGCTCGACCTGGACGACTTCAAGCTGGTCAACGACAACCTCGGGCACAGCGCCGGCGACGAGTTGCTCAGCACGATCGCCGAGCGGCTCCGCGCCCAGGTACGCCCCGGCGACGTGCTGGCCCGGCTCGGCGGCGACGAGTTCGCCATCCTGCTGCGCGACCTCGACCCGGCCGACGCGTCCGGCCTCGCCGACCGCCTGCTGACCACCGCCCGCGAGCCGATCCGGCTGGCCAGCCGCGACATCAGCTGCTCGCTGAGCATCGGCCTCGCCAGCTCCACCGGCTGCGAGCCGACCTCCGGCGGCGCCGTCTGCGCCGAGCAGCTGCTCGGCAACGCCGACCTGGCGATGTACGCGGCCAAGCGGGCCGGTCGCAACGCGTACGCGATCTTCGACCCCACCATGACCATGTCGGTCCTCGAGGAGGCGCAGCAGCGCGCCGACCTCGAGCACGCGCTCGAGCACGACGAGTTCCGCGTGCTCTACCAGCCCGTCGTCGACATGCACACCCAGCGGCTCACCGCCGTCGAGGCGCTCGTGCGGTGGCAGCACCCCCGCGACGGGCTGCTCGGCCCGTACCACTTCATCGCCGGCGCCGAGGCGAACGGCCTGATCGTTCCGCTCGGGCGCTGGGTGCTGCGCCAGGCCTGCGCGCAGCTGGCGAGCTGGCGCGCCGAGACGCCGGCCGCCGCCCACCTCAAGGTCAACGTCAACCTCTCGGCCCGCCAGTTCCAGTACGCCGGCCTGGTCGACGACGTGGCGGCGGCGCTCGCCGATGCCGGCCTCGACGCGGCCTCGCTCACCCTCGAGATCACCGAGTCGATGCTGATGGCCGACATCGAGGCCGCCAAGGAGACGCTGCACGCGCTGCGCCGCCTCGGTGTGCGCCTGGCCATCGACGACTTCGGCACCGGCTACTCGTCGCTGAGCTACCTCAAGCAGCTCCCGGTCGACATCATCAAGATCGACAAGACGTTCGTCGACGAGGTGCACATCGACGAGGACGACGTGGCGCTGGTGGACGCGGTGGCCGGCCTCGGGCAGGCGCTGAAGATGCAGACCGTGGCCGAGGGCATCGAGACCGACGAGCAGTGGGAGACGCTGCGCCGCATCGGCATCGATCACGGCCAGGGCTACCTGTTCGGCCGGCCGGCCGAGCCCGGCGACATCGCGGAACTGCTGTCGACCGAGCTTCTGTCGGATCGGGAACACGTGTAAAACATTTTTGACATGGCCCTCGACCGTGAGCTCATGTCCAGTGAAGAGAAGAGAGCGTGGGTCCTCGGCGGTGTCACCGCGCTGATCCTCGCGCTGGCGCAGACCGGCTACTTCTGGATCGCCAACACCATCTACCTGGGCTTCATCCTGTCGGCCGCGGTCGGCTCGCTGGCGCGCGTCTGCGCCTACCGCTACGGGCTGCCCGGCCGGCGCGCGTGGTGAAGCCGACCCGGATCACCAACTCGATCCGGGAACTACGGCAGGCCGCCGACGGCATGACCCAGGCCGAGCTGGCCCGGCGCCTCGGGATGACCCGGCCGACGGTCATCGCCATCGAACAGAGCCGCTACTCGCCATCGCTGGAGACGGCCTTTCAGATCGCCCTGATCTTCCGGGTGCCCCTCGACGACGTCTTCCACTACCCCGACGAAGGAGAACACCAATGAAGGCGATAACCCAAGACAAGCTCGCCGATCTCGAAGCTCTCGCCGGTCTTCTCGCCGACGGCACGCTGCGGCCGGTCATCGATCGTACGTTCGGCCTGGAGGCGGCACCGGACGCGATTCGCTACCTCAACTCGGGTGCGGCCCGTGGAAAGGTGGTGGTGACCATGCCCTCGGCTTGAACCGAAGCCGCGGAGACGCCGTGTACTGAAGGCAGGTAACACCGGCGGTTAGGAAACCCGAGTTGTCCCACTTCAAGCGGCATCTGCGCCATGTCGGTGGCGCGATGCTCACCACGCTCGCCGCTCTGCTCGTCTTTCTCGAGCTGGTCATGCCCGACCAGATCACGCGGCTCCCACCCGGTAACTTCTGGCTGAACGCGCTGGTCCGCATCCCGATCGAGGCTGTCGTCGCGGTCGCCGTGCTGCTCGCGCTCCCGGCGCGCCCCCGGCGCGTCCTGGCTACCCTCCTCGGCCTCACGCTCGGCCTGCTCACGATCGTGAAGATCGTCGACATGGGCTTCTTCGCGGTGCTGGCACGCGAGTTCGATCCCGTACTCGACTGGGTGCTGTTCGTTGACGGATACCACTTCCTCGAAGACTCCATCGGCAAGCTCGGCGCCTTCGCGGTGGCCGCGGGAGCGATTCTGCTCTCCGCATCGATCTTGACATTCACGGCATTTTCCGTACGACGATTGAGCCGTGTCCTCGCCGAACATGCCCGTCCCACGCGTCACGCCACCTTCGCCCTCGCGTCGGCCTGGGTGATCCTCGCGGTGCTGGGCGTTCAGATCGTCGGCGGTGTGCCGGTGGCCGCGCAGGCCGCCGCCGAGCTGGCCCGCGACACCGCGCTCAAGGTGCCGCAGGACATCGCCGACCAGAAGGCGTTCGAGCACGAGGTCCAGATCGACGCGTTCCGCAATCTGCCCGACGACCAGCTGCTCACCGCGCTGCGCGGCAAAGACGTGATCATCAGCTTCGTCGAGAGCTACGGCCGCGACGCCGTGGAGAACCCCGAGTTCAACTCGACCGTGCTCAACCAGCTCCAGGTCGACGACGCCAAGCTCGCGTCGGCCGGCTTCGCGGCACGCACCGGCTACCTCACCTCGTCGACCTCGGGCGGCGGCAGCTGGCTGGCCCACTCGACGTTCCTGTCCGGCCTGTGGATCGACAACCAGCAGCGCTACCGCAGCCTGGTCAACTCCGACCGGCTCACGCTGACCCGCGCGTTCAAGCGGGCCGGCTTCCGCACCGTCGGCGTCGAGCCCGGCGTCACGTACGCGTGGCCCGAGGGCCAGTTCTACGGCTACGACCAGGTGTACGACGTGCATTCGCTGGACTACCACGGCCCGATGCTGAGCTGGTCGACGATGCCCGACCAGTACGCGATGCGGCAGCTGCAGAAGTTCGAGTACAGCCGGACGTCGCGCGGCCCGCTGATGGCCGAGGTCACGCTGACCTCCAGCCACACCCCGTGGGCGCCGCTGCCGAAGACGCTGCCCTGGGACCAGCTCGGCGACGGATCGGTCTACGGCCCGATCATCAAGTCGGCCGAGGGCGCCGGCACGATCTGGAAGGACAACCACCGGGTCCGCGAGGCCTACGCCACGTCGATCGCCTACTCGGTCGACACGCTCAGCTCGTACGTGCAGAAGTACGCCGACGACAACCTCGTGATGATCTTCCTCGGCGACCACCAGCCCAACTCGATCGTGGTCGGCCAGAACGCGAGCAAGGACGTGCCGATCTCGATCATCGCGAAGGACCCGAAGGTGCTCGACCGCATCAAGAGCTGGGGATGGACAAACGGGCTCACACCGGCGCACGACGCGCCGGTGTGGCCCATGAACGAGTTCCGCGACAAGTTCCTCACGGCGTACAGCCCCGACGGGGAGCCGCACTAATCAGTTACGCGGGGGAGCGTCTCGGCCTTCTTCAACGCCGCTGCGGCGCTCGAGTACGGGTTGTACGTGTACGTCCGCGACAGCGAGCCCGGGACCGTGAAGTACTCGGCCGACAGCTTGGCCGGGTCGGTCGCGATCTCGCCGCGGGCGGGCGCGTCGTTGCCGTCGTCCCAGCCCCACGGCGCGTTCGCCGAGTTCGTCGAGCACGACCAGGTGCCCACGCCGCAGTCGCCCGAGGTGTCACCGGCGAACGTGCCGAGGTTGGCGAACAGGGCGGCGTTGGTGCGCTGCGCCCACATCCCGCCGTCGGCGAAGATGTCGATCAGCTGGTACCGCACGTCGCGGTCGTCGGCGCCGCTGGGCGACTCCGAGGCGGTCAGCGACGGGTAGTAGACGATGCCGTCGCCGTTGATGTCGTACTGCGGCCAGGCCTTGAGGCCGTGCCCCTTCGCCTCCTGCGCGGTCACCGGGTGCTGGAAGGAGTCGTGCGTGGACGCCTGGAGCTGCAGCGTCCCGTCGATCGTCTCCTTGCCGTTGGTCCAGGTGCTGCCGGACGGCGCGTAGGAGTAGAAGTCGCTGTGCGCGACCGTGACGGCGGCGCGCAGGATTCCGTACGCGGAGCCGTCCTTCTCGATGATCTCGGTGAGGCCTTCACCGTCGTTCTCGTGCTCGGTCTCGAAGAACGGGTGGTCGACCCAGTCGCGGGGGTGGAAGAAGAAGTACGTGACGAACCAATGCGTGCTGGTCTCGGTGACCGCGTAGTAGGCGGCGGCCTGGGTGCTTTGACCGGCGTGGTCCCAGTTGTCCTTGCCGATCAGGTTGCCGTCGAAGTCGTACCGCGTGATGAAGTCGGACTTTCCGGACAGCGCGTGGCTGCCGGTGGCGTCCACGTCCTGGTAGTGGATCGGCGCCCAGCGCAGCGCCAGCTCGGCCCGACTGGGCGCCGCGTTCGCCGGCGCGGCGACGACGCCCGCCATCAGGATGCCCACCGCTATCCCTTTGATCACCATGGCCATTTCCTTTCGATCGACCATGGTGAATCTTTTGGGGTGATCCTTGTCAATGAGGGTTATTCAGGGCCTACCTTGAGCTGCACCTCGCCGCAGGTCAACGGCTTGGTCTCCACCGCCCTGAATAATCCTCTTTTGGGTGGACCGGAGGCGAAGTCTGCCTGCACGCCGGACGTAGGCTTCCCGGGTGTTCTCCGTAGACCTCGGCGGCGGCGCCACGCTGCGGCCCCTCGAGCCCTGGCAGGCCCCCGAGTTCCTGGCCCACATGGACAGGGCGCGCGCCACCGTCGACCCCTGGATCCCGTGGGCGAGCCGCAGCCCCGACCTCGACGGCGCCCGCGCCACCCTCCAGCGCTACGCCGACCTGCAGTCCCAGGACGCCGGCCGCCTCTACGGCATCTGGCTCGAGGACACCCTCGTCGGCGGCACGATGTTCGTCTCCTTCGACGTCGACTCGAGCGTCGCCGAGGTCGGCTGCTGGCTCGAGCCCGCCGCCACCGGCCGCGGCCTGATCACCACCGGCGCCCGCGTCCTGATCGACTGGGCGTTCCGCGTGCGCGGCCTGCACCGCATCGAATGGCACTGCCGCACCGACAACACCGCCAGCTCGAACGTGGCCCGCCGCCTCGGCATGAAGCTCGAGGGAACGCTCCGCGAGAACTACCCCTGGCAGGGCGTGCGCCACGACACCGAGGTCTGGGCTGTGCTCGCCTCCGACTGGCAGTAGCATGCTGGGCATGTCGCAGACACCCCCGTAAGGACGGCGCTCGTTCCCGCCTCCTTCCGTCTGCGCATTCCTAGGAGCCCCTTTCATGCCCCGCCCCGCCGCGGTGGGGAGTTACCGTGCTGTCCTGCTGCTGCCGTCCGCGTCGCGCACGTTCGCGCTCGCGCTCGGTGGCCGGCTCGCGTACGGCCTCCTCCCGCTAGCCACCCTGTTCACCATCCAGCAGGCGACCGGCTCGTACGCCGCCGCCGGCCTCGCCCTGGCCTTGTTCGGCCTGGCCGGGATCACGCTGCCCCTGAAGGCCCGCCACCCGGTTCTGCTGCCGTGGCTGGCCCTGTTCTGCGCCCTGTTCCTGGCGGCGGCCGCCCTGACACCGTGGCCGGTGCCGTTCGTGGCGCTGGCCGGCCTCGCGGCCCCACCGCTGGGCCCGGCGATGCGGGCGACCTGGCGCTCGCTCACCGAGGGGACGTCGCTCAAGGAGCGCGCGTACGCCCTCGACTCGATCGCCGAGGAGACCCTGTACCTGATCGGCCCGCTGCTGGCCGGCCTGCTGATCGCCGCGGCGCCCGCCCGCTGGGCCCTGCTGCTGACCGCGGCCCTCCTCCTGACCGGCACCGTAGGCATGGTCCTGGCCGCCCCCACTGTGCGTCCCGTGCCCGCCGTGTCACCTGAGCCCGCCGTGTCGCCTGTGCCCGCCGTGTCACCTGAGCCCGCCGTGTCGCCTGTGCCCGCCGTGTCGCCTGTGCCCGCCGGGCCTCCGCCCGCGCCCATCACTTCGCCGCCGGGGCCCGTGCCTACGCCCGAACCCGGCGTTGCTCGCCGCCTGCGTGGCTTTCTCGATCCCGGTCCGTTGCGGTCACGAGGCCTGCTCGGCGTGCTGGCCGTGCTCCTCCTGACCGGCGCCGGAATCAGCGTCGCCTACACCGGCATGGCCGCCGTGGCCCAGTCTCACGGCCGCCCCGGCGCCGCGGGTCTGCTGGAGGGCGCGGTCGGCGTAGGCAGCGTCCTCGGCGGCCTGCTCTGGTCCCGCCGGAGGCACACCCGGCCGCGTTCCCGCCACTTCGCCGGCCTCCTGGCCCTGCTGGCCGCCGGCCTGCTGGCGGCCACCGTCGCCCCCGGCCTGCTGGCCCTGGGGTCGATCATGGGCGTGGCCGGCCTGGCGATCGCCCCGCTCTACGTGGTCGCCTACCTGGCCGCCGACGACCTGACCCCACCCAGCCATGCCACCGAGGCCGGCACCTGGATCAACGTCGCCGCCAATGCGGGCAGCGCCCTGGGCGCCGCCACCGCCGGCCTGGTCACCGATCGCCTCGGCCCGTCCCCGGCGTTCCTGCTGGCCGGCGTGGCAGTGGCCACCGCATCGCTCGCCGCCCTGCTCGGAGGGTGCCGCCGTGCTCGGAGGGTGCCGCCCTGCTCGGAGGGCGGCGCCCTGCTCGGAGGGTGCCGCCGTGCTCGGAGGGCGCCGCCCTGCTCGGAGGGCGCGGCCCCCATGTGGCCGGCCTCCTGAGCCGCGGGGCGGGACCTACGCTCAGCAGGTGCTCACAGAACCCACGCTGACCCACCGCCCCGAGGGCGGCCACGACATCCCGCTGCTGGTGTGGCGCCTGCCCGCGCCGGCCCGCTCGATCTCGTCGGCCGTCCTCGGCGGCGGCATAGGGGAGTGCCGCTGGGTGGTCAACGCGAGCGTCCCGATGTCCTACGACCGCGACGACCCGGCTGCCCACCTGGCCGCCATCGCCGCCGACCTCGGCCTGCCCGGCCCCGGCGTAGGCCTGCTCACCGGCGTAGACGTAGCCGACGTCGTGGTCGAGACCGACGGGGGAGTGCGCCTGTGGGCGACGGTAGGCCTCGGCGCCCCCATCCAGGCCGCGCAGCAAGTCATCAATGACGATTCGCCGTCCGCCGCGCGCGGCAACTCATCAAGGTTGGGGCACCCCCGGCCGGGGACGGTCAACGTCGTGGTGTGGGTGCCGCAGCGACTGAGCGACGCCGCCCTGGTCAACGCCGTCGCGACGGTCACCGAGGCCAAGACGCAGGCGATTCGCGATCTCGGGCTCGCCGCCACCGGCACCGCGACCGATGCCGTCTGCGTGCTCTGCCCGCCCGAGGGCGACGAGGCCTCCTACGGCGGTCCCCGCTCTCAGTGGGGCGCGCCGCTGGCCCGGGCCGCCTACCGGGCCGTCCTCGCGGGCGGCGAGATCAACCTCGCCGGCACGCAGTCGTGGTCGGACCGGATACGCCGGTAGCGCAGTACGGCCGGCGCCGGTCGCGTTCTCGCGATGCCCCTGCACTCCCCGCTGCCCTGCACTCCCCGCTGCCCTGCACTCCCCGCTGCCCTGCACTTCCCGCTGGCCCGGCACTTCCGCCGCCATTCTCGCACTTTCTCGCGATAAATCTGGTAAAAGGGCTGTTCCTGGGTTTTCCCGGCGCTGAGGTGGTGCCCTGATCGGGTCATTTCATCAGCAGGGAGGACGCGACATGAACACCACCGTACGACTGTCGGTGCTGATCGGCGCCGGTCTCCTGGCCGGCGGCCTCGCGGCGGGGCCGGCTCAGGCGAGCCCGGGGCACTCGCAGGACGGCAACGACATGGTCGGCTACTTCGCCGACGAGTCCGACTGCGATTCGATCGCCGATCTCGGTGACCAACTGGGCCGTTGGAGGGACGCGAGCTGCGACAAGGTCGACGGCGGCGCGCATGACGGGATGTGGGCGCTGACCGCCACCTGGGACGACGACAGTGACGGATGGGTCGTCCGCCACGACAACTTCTACGACGACAACGACTACTTCCCGTTCGACGGTGATTTCCCGTTCGACCACGACTATCCGTTCGACCACGATTTCCCGTTCGGCTCCGGCTGGACCGGGTTCCCGTTCGCCTGAGACGAACGCGAGGCGAGCAGATCGGGGAAGAGGCCAGAAGATCAGCGAAGAGGCCGGACGCGACAGCGCCCGGCCTCCAGCGCCAGAAAACCCTAAGCGGCCGGCATCAGCGCGGCCGCCCGGTCCAGATCGGACTGCTTCACCGCCGCGACCGAGCCGAAGATCAATTGGGGGTGTCCGGCGTGAGCACCACGACCGCGGTCTCCCGCCCCCGGCGAGCGGAGAGCTCGTCCAGGTCGCCGTACCCCTTGACGGTGTGCAGCTCGGCCCAGAGCCGGTCCCGCTCGGGGCCGGTGGCGCGCGCGGCGGTCACCGCGCGTGGGCCGCCGGCGGTGTCGACGGTTGCGGACGGGCGCGTCTTGAGGTTGAGCCACCAGGCCGGATCGGCCGGATCCCAGCCGTTCATGGCCAGGGTGACCAGGCGTCCCTCGTCTTCGATGTAGCAGAGCACGACGGCGCGCGGCTCGCCCGAGCGGCGCCCGACGGTGTGCAGCCGCAGGATGCCGCAGCGCTCGGGTGTCGGCGGGTGCAGCCCTCGATCGGACGTGGCGCGGAGCAGAAGCTTGTGCGCCACCCAGGCGCTGCGGACGAACCATCTCGGCGGAAGCATGAGCGTATCCTCCTACGGTGTAGACCTACGCCGTAGAGTAAGCCCTACGGCGTAGAAGAGCAAGTAGGATCGGGGAGTGCCACGACGTGCGAGCAACGAGACGACGCGTACGACCAAGCGCCTGACCAAGCAGAAGATCGTCACCGAGGCGATCGCCCTGGCCGATGCCGACGGCCTCGACGGGCTGAGCATGCGCAGGCTCGCGCAACACCTGGCCGTCGACCCGATGTCGCTCTACTACCACGTACGCGACAAGGACGCCCTGCTCGCCGAGATGGCCGACGCGGTCGTCGCCGAGATCAGTCCGGTCCCCAGGACCGGAAGCTGGATCGAACAGCTGCGGGAACTGATCATGGCAGCGCGCGCCACGATGGTGCGGCACCCGTGGGCGGCCCGCGTGCTGGAGGGCCGCGACACCCCCACCCCGGCCGTGATGCTCCATCTCGAGCGGGTCCTGGCGATCATGCGGGGCGGCGGCTGCTCGGTCGACCTCGGCCACCACGCGATCCATCTGTTCGGCAGCCGCCTGCTCGGCTTCAGCCAGGACCTCTTCGACGACGACCCCGACACCGCGCCGCCCCCGGACGCGGTCGCCGCGTGGGCCACGACCATGCCGCACATCGTCGAGCTGGCCACGGCCGTCACCCACGACGGCGCCCTCGGCGGTTGCGACGACGACGGCGAGTTCGCCTTCGCCCTCGATCTGCTGCTGGAAGGGCTGGAAAAACGACGAGCTGGAAAAACGACGAGCTAGAAAACCTGCGAGCTAGTGGTACGCGAGCTCGCCGGCCTCGATCGGCGCGGAAACCCGGTTCTCCGGCGGCGCGAGCGGGCACAGCCAGGCGTCGTCGTACGCGCAGGACGGGTTGTACAGGTAGTTGAAGTCGAGCCGCACGCGGTCGCCCCCGAGAACGTCGAGACCCCGCCCGTGCGTCCCCTTCACCGTGTCGGTCAGGTAGCGCCCGCCGCCGTACGAGCCGTGACCGCAGGTGCCGTCGCGTACCGGCAGGAACAGCCCACCGCCGTACGCGGAGATCCACCACAGGGAAAGCGAGCCGTACGGAGTCTCCAGCACCCCGACGCGGTGGTAGCGCACGACGCCGTCGGGCCCGCCGGTGTCGATGTCGATCTCGCCGGACGCGGGCCGCACGACGGTCTCGACGATCGCCGCGTCGTTCGGGGCGAAGTAGCGGATCCCGGTGAACGAGGCCCGTTCCCCGGCCGGGATGGGCGACTGCGGGTGGGTGGCGAACAGCTCGTCCCGCCGGGCCCGGAAGTCCTTGAGGTCGGCGGCGTCCAGATACATCCGGGCGACGGCGGCGCGGTAGTCGGTCAGATCGAGTGCCTCCATGGACGTCACGCTAACGCTCAGGCGGGGTAGGCCGTCGCCTCCTGGGCCTTCACCGTGGCCCACACCTCACGTCCCGGGGCGAGTTCAAGCTGCACAGCCGCCGCGGGTGTGACGTCCGCCGCCACCGGGATCGGCCCCGCCAGCTCGATCCGCAGTACGTCGCCGTGCCGGGCCATCGTGGTCACCGTCGCCGCCCACGTGTTGCGAGGGCTGCCGTCCGGGCGGTCCGGGAAGAGCGAGACCGCCGCCGGCGGAAAGGCAACAAAGGCATCACCCTCCAGCGGTACGGCGGTGACCAGCGCGAACCCGTCGGGGAGCGTGACGGTCGTCCCCGACGCGTGCCCACGGTACAGGTTGAGCCCGACCAGACGGGCCACGTAGTCGGTGCGCGGCTGGGCGGTGATCGTGGCGGCGTCGCCGGACTGCACGATGCCGCCGTCCTCGACGATCACCAGGCGGTCGGCGAGCATCAGCGCGTCGAGGGGGTCGTGCGTGACCAGCACCGTCGCGCCGGGGAACGACGCGAGGTGCCCGCGCAGCTGCGCGCGCGTGTCCAGCCTGGTGCGGGCGTCGAGAGCCGCGAGCGGCTCGTCGAGCAGCAGAAGCTTGGGCTCCGCGGCGAGCGCGCGGGCGAGCGCGACCCGCTGGGCCTGGCCGCCGCTCAACTGACGGGGCTTTTTCCGTACGTGATCCGCGAGACCCACCCGCAGCAGCCACTCCCGGGCCGTGTCCCGGGCCTCGCGGCGCGGCACCCGCCGGCAGCGAGGCCCGAAGGCCACGTTGTCGAGGGCCGTGAGGTGCGGAAACAGCAGGTAGTCCTGGAAGACGACGCCGATCCGGCGGCGCTCGGGCGGTTCCCGGTCGATCCGGGCGCCGTCGATCGTGACGTGCCCGTCGTCGAGGTCGGTCAGCCCGGCGAGCGACCGCAGCGCCGTGGTCTTGCCCGCGCCGTTGGGCCCGAGCAGCGCCACCACCTCGCCGGCCGCGACCGTCAGCTCGATGTCGAGCGTGAACCCGGCGTGCCGGACGACGAGGTGAGCATCGAGCATCATGCCGCCGCCCACTTGTCGCGCAGGGCGGCGAGGATGCCGACGGAAACGACCAGCAGCAGCAGACTCAGCACGATGGCCGCGTCCAGGTCTTGTTCCAGGGCCAGATAAACGGCCAAAGGCATGGTTTGCGTACGGCCGGGGAAGTTGCCGGCAAACGTGATCGTCGCGCCGAACTCGCCG
The DNA here is from genome assembly GCF_044454685.1 of Actinoplanes sp. NPDC051513. Taxonomy (NCBI): domain Bacteria; kingdom Bacillati; phylum Actinomycetota; class Actinomycetes; order Micromonosporales; family Micromonosporaceae; genus Actinoplanes; species Actinoplanes sp. NPDC051513. The sequence continues at coordinate 98,059 of NZ_JBITDW010000008.1, read as the reverse complement.
AGCGCCCGCGCCCAGCACAGCACGGCCCCCGCCGCGACCCCCGGCGCGATCAGCGGCAACGTGACGCGCCGGAACGCCGTCCAGCGACTCGCGCCCAGCGTCGCCGCGGCCTCCTCGTATCGCGCGTCGGCGCCGCGCAACGCGCCCTCGACGCTGATCACCAGGAACGGCATGGCCACGAACGCCTCGGCCACCACCACGCCGGCCGTGGTGAACGGCAGAGTGACGCCGAACGCCGAGTCGAGCCACTCGCCGACCAGGCCGCGCCGGCCGAAGACCAGCAGCAGCGCCACGCCGCCGACCACCGGCGGCAGCACCAGCGGCACGGTCACCAGCGCCCGCACCAAGCGGCGGCCGGGGAACTCGGCGCGGGCCAGCACCCACGCCAACGGCACGCCCAGCACCAGGCACACCGCGGTGGCGAGGGTCGCGGTGAGCAGCGAGAGCCGCAGCGCCGCGAGGATGCCCGGCTCGGTCAGCCGCTCGGGAAGCGTCGACCAGGGCGCCCGCCAGAGCAGCCCGAACAGGGGGAGGACCAGGAACGCCAGCCCGGCGATCGCGGGGATCGCCAGGGCCGGCGGAACCGTGGGACGACGCTTGCTCAGGGCTTCTGGAACCCTGCGTCGGTGAGCACCTTGAGCGCGGGCCCGGTCTGCACGTAGGCCACGAACGCGGTCGCGGCCGACGGGTTGGGGGCGGCCTTGAGGGCCACGATCGGGTAGTCGTTGATCGCCTCGGACGACTCGGGGAACTCGATGCCGTCGACGTCCGCGGACGCCGCCTTGCCGTCGGTGCGGTAGACCAGGGCCGCGTCCACCTCGCCGAGCTTCACCTTGGACAGGGCCGCCTTGACGTCCTGTTCCTCGGTCACCGGGGTGACCTTGACACCGGCCGCGTCGAGCGCCTTGTGCGCCGCCGCGCCGCACGGCGCCTGCTCGGCGCAGAGCGCCACCTTGAGATCGGGATTCGCCAGGTCGGACAGTCCCTTGACGCCCTTGGGGTTGCCCTTCGGCACCGCGATGACCAACTGGTTCTTCACGAACACGACGGGCTCGCCGGTCGCGTCGCCGGCGCCGGTCACCGTCTTCATGGTGACCGGGCTCGCGGCCGCGAACACGTCAGCGGGGGCGCCCGACGTGACCTGCTGAGCGAGACCCGAGCTTCCCCCGTACGAGAAAGTGACTTTGACCCCGGGGTTCGCCGCCTCGAAGTCCTTGCCGATCTGATCGAAGGACTCGGTCAGCGACGCCGCGGCGAGCACCGTGAGATTGCCGGTGACGCCCGATGCCGCGCTGGATGCCGAGCCGGCCGGACTATCGGCCGCGTTGCCGCCGCAGGCCGCGAGCATGGCGGTCAGCGCCAGCGCGGCCAGTATCTTCGTCACTTCTCATCCCCTCGTTCCACGACCACCGTGGTGGACTTGATCACGGCGACCGCCGTCGAGCCGACCTCCAGCCCGAGCTCGTCGACCGCCTCGCGGCTCATGAGCGAGACCACGCGGAACGGCCCGGCCTGGATGTCGACCTGTGCCATCACCGCATCGCGGGTGATCGCGGTGACGATGCCGGGCAGGCGGTTGCGCGCCGACGAGCGGCGCGCCCCCGGGTCGGGCTCGTCGGCCAGCGACCGGGCGAAGCTCGCCAGGTCGGCCCCCAAGATGGTGCGGTGCCCGTGCTCGTCTCGGTCGGCGGTGAGCCGCCCGGAATCCACCCAGCGGCGCACGGTGTCCACGCTGACCCCGAGCAGTTCCGCCGCCTCCCCGATGCGGTACGTCGTCACGCGACCACCCTACGGCCGCAGATGCGAGGGCTAGTAGCTCGAATGACTCGCAGATGCGGAACCGTTGCGTAGCTCACGCGCTCACCGGCATGCTGGACGGCGTGCCGGAACGGATCGCCGAGGTCACCGGGTTTCTCGCGGAGGTGCTCGCCCCCCGCGCGCCCTTGACCGTGATCGTCGACGGCGGCGACCACGGCGCCGCGGCGGCCTTCGCCGCGCGGCTGGCCGAGGCCTTCCCGCCGTCCGCCCGAGCGTGGACGGTGGACGCGGTGCTCGGCCTGAGCGGCCCCACCGGCAGCCGCGTGGATTCGGCGCTCAACGTCCTGGAGCCCGCCGCCGACCGCGTCATCGTGTACCTGCGCAGCGGCCGGCGCGGCAACGGCGAGGGCGAGCGCCGGGCCCAGGTGGTGATCGACCACCACGATCCCCAGTGGCCGGTCATCCGGCACGTGCACCCCCGCCTGGCCGACCCCGAACGGTGGTACCTGACGGAGAGCAGGGCGTTCTTCGGCGCCCGGGCCGCGGATTGGGACACGAGGTTCGGCGACGACCTGCCGGCGTACGCGAAGGCCGTCGAAACGGCCGTGCCGTGCCCCGGCGACCTGGCCCTCGACGTCGGGTGCGGCACCGGCCGCGCGTTGCCCGCCCTGGTCGCCGCCGTCGGTCCGGCCGGCCGGGTGCTCGGCTTCGACGTGACGCCCGCGATGCTCGACGCCGCCCGGGACGCCGGCCGCGACGACTGCGCCGGCCTGGTGCTGGCCGACGCCCGCCGCCTGCCCTTGCCCGACGCGGTGGCGGGCCTGGTCTTCGCCGCCGGCCTGGTGCAGCACCTGCCCGACCCGGCGGCCGGGCTGGCGGAACTCGCGCGAGTGACCCGCCCCGGCGGCCACCTGATGATCTTCCACCCGTCGGGGCGGGTGGCCCTGGCGGCGCGGCACGGGCGCACGCTGCGTCCGGACGAGCCGCTGAACGAGGAGAACCTGGGGCCGCTGCTCGTGGCGGCCGGGTGGGAGCTGACGCTTTACGAGGACCCCGACGACCACTTCCTCGCGCTCGCCGTGCGCCGCCGGATCGGCAGCCCGGCTCAGGGCAGGTCGGCCAACTCCTGAGCGAGCAGCCCGGTGAGGTAGTCGTGGCGGCCGTCCGCGATCTGGATGCCTCGGCTGGGGCCTTCGGCGATCATCAGCCCGTAGAGGTGGATGCGGTACAACGCCAGCCGGATGCGGGCCGGCTCATCGAACGGCGCCGGCCGGTAACCGGCCACGAACGGGTGGTCGGGTATGTCCTCGATGCGGCGCAGGAGCGCCGGCGACACGAAGTCGAGGAGCGGGTCGCCGTACAGGTATCGCTCGCCGTCGACCAGGCCGGTCAGCGAACCGTCCGGGCCGGCCAGGACGTTGCCGTCCCACAGATCGAAATGCAGCAACGCCGGGCGGGTCACGGCGGCCAGCACGTCGCGGTAACGGGCGACCACGCCGTCGAGCGGGGGCAGGGGGACGTTCCAGTCGGCGGCATCCGCTCGCAGCGCGTCGATGATGGCCTCGAAGGCGGTCGGCCAGTCGTCGCCCGAGGCGCGGTCGCCGGTGTATCCGAAACGCGGGCCGGTGATGTTGTGGACCTGGGCTATGCAGGCGCCCAACTGCTCGCGGGCCTGGGGCGAGTCCTGAGCGGCGAGCGGGGTGCCGGGCAACAGCGTGGTGATGATCCAGGCGGGGTCGGCGGAGACGGCCAGGACCGTCGGGACCGGAACCGTGGGGGCCTGCGAACGGATCATCGAGAAGTACTCGGCCTCGGCGGGGATCAGGCCCTGCTCGTACCGGAGCAAGCGAGCCGCCGCCGGCGGACCCACCTTGACCACAACCTGACGACCGTCGGACAGGTCGGCCCGCCATACGGCGGCGAAATTGCCGCCGGACAGCTCCTCGGCGCCGGTGACCAGAGCGCCGGCGCCGAGTCCGTTCGAGACGATCGAGGCGATGTCCGTCGAGGACAGATCAGGCTGGGTAGGGCTGCGCATGATCAGACTGTAGAGGCCTGAATCCGAGGGTGTGCTCCGCGAAGGTGCGGTACCGGGCGAGCTCGATGAACAGCCAGCCGAGGGAGATGACGCCAGCGGGGTAGTGCGGTACAGCGAGTTGGGTGACGAGGTCGGGAGCGTCTTTGAGGTACGCGATCCTTGCTCGGCCGTAGACCTTCAGGCGCCGGCGCCGTGGTGGCTGTGTTGTTTCGACGGCGGCAGCGGCCGCGAGCGTGTGGCCGGTTCGGCCGAGGCGTCGGGCCGGGTTTGGCGCAGGGTGGTGTGGACGCGGTGGAGCAGTTCGCGGCTGGTGAAGGGCTTTTCGATGATGGTGACGCCGTCCTGCAGGGTGCCGTTCTCGGTGAGTACCGGTTCGGCGTAGCCGGACATGTAGAGCACAGGCAGGTCCGGCCGGATGGCTTGGACGTGCGCGGCAACTTCGTTGCCCATCATCTTCGGCATGATCACGTCGGTGAGCATGAGGTCAATGGGGTCGGGGTGGGTTTGGGCGATGTGGATGGCCTGCGCGCCGCCGGTGGCCGCAAGCACGTGGTAGCCGGCGCGGGCGAGGATGCGGGTGGCCACCTGGCGCAGGGCGTCTTCGTCCTCGACGAGCAGGATCGTCTCGGTCGCCGGCGTGTCGGCGGCGGGCGTGCTGTCGGGCACCGCGATCGTGGTGTCCGTGTCGGCGGGCGCGTCGACGGCGGGAAGCACCACGGTAACAGTGGTGCCGATTCCGGCTTCGGAGTACAGGTGCACGTCCCCGCCGGCCGCGGTGGCGATGCCGTACACGGTGGCCAGGCCGAGACCGGTACCGGAGCCTTTCGGTTTGGTGGTGTAGAAGGGCTCGAAGGCGCGCTCGATGACCTCGGCGGGCATCCCGGTGCCGGTGTCGCTGACCCGCAGCCGCACGTACCGGCCGGGCTGAAGATCGCCGGTGATGTCGTCGGTATCGAGTTCGGCGTTGCTGGTGTCGATCGACAGGGTGCCGCCGCCCGGCATGGCGTCGCGGGCGTTGACCGCGAGGTTCACCAGGATCTGTTCGACCTGGCTGGCGTCGGCGTAGACCGGCCAGAGCTGCCGGTCGAGGCTGGTGATCAGGTGGATGTGTTCGCCGAGGGTGCGGCGCAGCATCGGCTCGACGTCGGCGATGACGTGGTTGAGGCTCAGGACCTGTGCCTGGGTGATGTCGCGGCGGCCGAAGGCGAGCAGTTGCTTGGTGAGCCGGGTGGCCCGTTCCGCGGCGCGGCTGATCTGTTCGAGGTCCTTGCGGGCGGCGGCCAGGTCGGCCGGTTCGGGTGCGGGGCACTCCATGGTCTCGGCGAGTAGTTCAGCATAGTTGGTGATCACGGCAAGGATGTTGTTGAAGTCGTGCGCCACCCCTCCGGCGAGTTGACCGAGGCTCTCGAGCCGGCGGGCGTGTTGCAGGCGACGTTCGCCGGCGTCGCGTTCGGCCTGGGCGATCAGGCGTTCCCGTTCGTGCTGCGCGATGAGTCGTTCGGTGACGTCACGAACAGCCGCGGACACGATCAGGCCCCGGTCGGTGTCCAGCGCCGAGAGGCTGATCTCCGCGGGGAACTCGCTGCCGTCCTTCCGCACCGCGGTCAACGCCTGCCCGCCACCCATAGGCCGGCTCCTCGGCTGGGCGAAATAGTGTTCCCGCTGCAGGCGGTGGCCGGCGCGGACCCGGCCCGGGACGAGGACGTCGATCGACTGGCCGAGCAGTTCCTCACGCCGGTAGCCGAACAGCCGTTCCGCCTGAGCGTTGATCAACGTGATGGTGCCATCGCGGGTGACGCCGACGATCGCGTCCGGCGCGGCCTCGAGCAGTCCCTCGAACATCGCCTCGGCGCGCTGGCGCTCGGTGATATCCCGGGAGATCGACGCAATCCCCGTGACCTGGCCGTCCTGATCGCTGATCGGCGACAGCGTCAGAGAAACGGTCATGGTGGTTCCATCCTTGCGCCGGTGCGGTACCCGATGTTGCTGGATACGCTCGCCCTCGATGACGCGGTCCAGCAGCCGCGCCTCGGTTTCCTGCGCACCTGGCGGGAACAAAACGGACACGTGCCGGCCCAGCACCTCGGCGCGGCGGTAGCCGTAGAGCTTCTCGGCACCGGTGTTCCAGCTGGTGACGACGCCGTCGACCGTGAAGGCGATGATCGCGTCGTGGGACGACTCCACGATCACGGCGAGGCGTTCGCGTTCGGCCAGCGCCCGGGCCCGGCCGGCCAGCGACCCCGCCTGGACGGCCAACTCGGTGAACAGGGACACATCGTCGTCGGCGAACAGCCTGCGGTAGCGGTTGAGCACCAGCAGCGCGCCCAGCCCGTCGGCGGTGTTCACCGCGGCCACGCTCACGAACCGGGTGTTGGTGACCTGAGCGAGCTTGACCGCGACCGCCGGGGGATGCGTCCACCCGGCGAGGGCGTCGATCGTGCCGTGAGCGGCGAGGAGTTCCCCGAGGTCCCGGCCGGTGCATTCGTAGTCGGCCGACCGAATGCCCGCCGCGCCCGCTACTCGGATCGTCCCGGCAGCGGCCGGCATCAACACCACCACGGCGTCGGCGCCGAGAACCTCCGCGGCGCCCTGGCAATAGGCCTGCCAGGTCAGCGCCGCCGGCTCGTGCACCGGCGCGGCCAGCAACCGGCGCATCACCGCGTACGCCGCCCGCCATGACCACCCGCGTCGCAGCCAGTGCGGCGGCACGAACGCCAGCAGGTACAGCAGCGCCGAGACCATCGCGACCGCCCGTGCGTCCGCCGCCAACGCCTGCCCGCCGCCGGCCATCAGCAGTGCGGCTCCGAACAGCGCGGTGCCACCGGCGGCGCACCACAGCCGGGTGCGCGCCGCGCCGCCACGCCGGCGGGCCTCCTTCGCGAACAGCCACGCCGCGGTCGTTTCGCCGGCGAAGAAGACGATGACGCACGGCCAGATGATCACCGACGGCAAGGGGCGGGGCAGGACAAGCACCGGAATCGCCGAAAGGATCCAGCCAACCGCTACCGCGGCGATTAACCATCGAGGCACCGGCCGTAGCCGGCGCACCAGCCGCAAGGTCAGGTATGGCTGCGCCAGAAGCAACGCTGACACGAGCCCGCGTGTCGGCCGGGGTGGCTCACCCACGACCCGGCTGAACACCGCAAGGACGAACAGCATCCCGACCGCGGCGAAAATCGCCATGACGTCGAGCAGCAGCGGATCCCGGTCGCGTAGATATCGCCACGACACCCACACGAGTATCAGGACGAACAACGCGGTGACCAAGACCGTCATGGTGCTCTGCCTCTCGAACGAAACCGGCAATAGGAGCACATCAGGCCAAGCGTAGTCACATTAGCCTGCATGCCATTCCGGAATCGAAGACATCAGAACAAAAGGTATCGATGAACACCGGCGAGGTTCATGCCGAACGATGGTCGCGCGTCTCGCTGCCGACCCAGGGCGCAGAGCCCCAACCGCGGAGACCTGCCCGGCCGGGAAGGGTGCATTCACGCCTCGGGGAGCCCTGCTGGACGACGCGAAGAGGCGGGGCGCGACGATCGCCGCCGGGGGAGATCTCCGGCCGGACGGCGTGCTGCGCCCCTCGCTGGTGACCGGCGCGCGCCCGGACATGCGGGTGAGCGCCGAAGAGGTCTTCGGTCCGGTGGTGGCAGTCACCCGCTACGACGACCTCGGCGAGGCGCTGGCTCTCGCGAACGACACCCGCCACGGCCTCCAGGCGGGCATCTTCACCTCCAGTCTGGACACGGCCCTGCGGGCGCCCGGGGGCTCGACTTCGGAGGCGTGATCATCAACGACGTGCCGACGTGGCGTGCCGATCTCCTGACAAGCGACCCAAACGCCGGAGACCGAGCTCCACTGTCGGCCCGTAGCTTGCAGCGTCGCTGTACGAAGGCAGTGCAGCACCGGCGTGGCGAGGACCGGCCGCCTCGAAGCAGACGAGGAATTCGCTGCTCTACGGAGCAACGTTGACGCACATGGCGTTGTCGTAGGCAGCTCGGAGCCGATCGCTCGGGCGCGGCGCAGTGGGATCTGGTCGCGGGATACCGAGGTGGAGCTCGCGCAGCTCGTCCATCATCTCGGCCACCAGGCCGGGACCGCCGTCGCGCAGCAGTTCCGCGCGAACACGCAACCGCGGGGAACCGTGCCGGTGCGCAAGGCCCCAGTTGCCCAGCGCGACCATGACCGGGAGGACCTGAATGCCCGCCTCGGTCAGGGAGTACATCGCCCGCTGCCCCCGGTGGGCGTCCTCGCGGGTCAGCAGACCCGCGGCGGTGAGCTGTTTGAGCCGACTGCTCAGGATGTTGCTCGCGATCCCCTCCTCGGAGCCCGTGAGCAGCTCCCGGAAGTACCGGCGATTACCGAACATGACATCGCGCAGCACCAGAACCGCCCACGAATCGCCGAGCACCTCAACGGCGGCATTGATCGGACATCCCGAACGCGGCGCGCTCTGCATCGGTCACCTCCCGGCTAGTGGTTGCAACTTACCACCACATTGCCTAGCCTCGGCCTAGTTGCAAACAGCAATCACTTGGAGGGGTCATGCCTGAGACAGAGCCGTACTCGCCGCCGCCGCAGCCCGCGGCCGGCAAGGTGCTGATGCACTTCGCGGTGTCGGTGGACGGGTTCGTCGCCGGCCCAGATCACGACATGAGATTCATGCAACGAACGACAGTCCGCGACGGGCTGCACCGCGAGTACATCGAAAGCACAGGGGCGATTCTCGCCGGACGCAACGGCTTCGACAGCGCCATCGGCGACTCCCGCCCTTACGGCGGCGCATGGAAGGGGCCGATCTTCGTGCTCACCCACCATCCCGAAGACGCCCAACCCGCCGAGGACATCACGTTCCTGTCCTGCCCGGTGGACGAAGCGGTACGCATCGCCCTCGCCGCAGCGCTGGGCAAGAACGTCGAAGTGTTCTCTCCCACCATCTGCGCGCAGCTGCTACCTCTGGGGCTCATCGATGAGATCGACATCCACATAGTGCCAGTCCTCCTCGGCGACGGTGTCCGGCTGTACGACGCGATAGGCGGGCATCCACTGCACCTCCGGCGCGACAGCGACACACCGAGCCGTACCGTCGACCTGCGCTACCAACCGATCCGTACGACCTCCGGCAAATGACACCATCCGCGGCGACTGCCGTGGCTACGGCATCATGGTCCGCACCCTCGACGGCGACCAGATCGCCACGATCACCGGCAGTGCTGCCCGGCGAATAAATCGGCGGCGGTCCCGATCGGCATCTCCTAGGCTCGCGAGGTCGAAAGGTGAGCACCTGACCCAGAAGGGATCGATCATGAGGGTTTCCGGCGGTTTCCCCAGTTCTCCGTCCGTCTCCTCCGCCGGAAGGGCACTCCGTGTCAGGTCTGTTCACCACGCCCATCGATCCCTTCCCGGCCGGTAACGGTCGCACGCCCGCCGCCGGCGTCCGGCGGTTCCTGCGGCAAGAACTGCGGCCGCTGCGCGCGGTCATGGTCGCGGCCGTCGCCACGACCATCCTGTGCGCCGCGATCGAGGTGTGGCTCATCGGGTACGGCGGACGGCTGGTCGACACGCTCGCCGCCGCCGGCCCGGCCACCCTCTGGTCCGGGCACCGGGGCGAGCTGCTCGCCGTCGCCGCGTTCGTGCTGCTGGTCCGGCCGTTGATCACGCTGGCCGGCGAGGCGCTGGACGACATCGCGTTCCGCGCCAGCGCACGGCCGCTGGTCCGGTGGCGGCTGCACCGCTACGTGTCCCGGCAGTCCGTCGGCTGGTTCCGCGACGATCTCGCCGGACGCATCGCCACCTGGGTGCGCGACGGCGGTGACGCCGCGGCCACCGCCGCCTACTCGGTGATCCACACACTGGTCTTCGTGATCGCCTACATCGCCGGGTCGGTGTGGCTGATGTCCACGATCGACGTGCGGCTGCTGCTTCCGCTGGCCGGCTGGATTCTGGCGTACGCGCTGCTCATGGCCTGGGCGGTGCCGCGGTATCGGCGTGCGTCCGAGCGATTGCAGGACGCCGAATCGGCGCTGACCGGCCTGCTGGTCGACTCGTACGCCAACGTGGACACGCTCGCCCTGCTCGGCGGCGCGGATTCGCGTACCGGATACGACCGCCGGGTGTTCGCGGCAACCCGGCGCGCGCATCTGGACCTGCAGCGCGTCGAGGTGACGATCAACAGCGGCATGATGGCTCTGGGCAGCGCGCTCCTGGTCGGCCTGGTCGGCTACGGCATCGTGCTATGGCGGTCCGATGCCGCGCCGCTGGGCCTGGTCGCGGCCGCGCTCGCGTTCAGTTTCCGGATCACCGCAATGGCGGAGTGGCTGCTCGACGCCGTTTCGGCGCTCTTCGGATCGGTCGGCGCGCTCCGCCATGCCCTGCGCACCATCGCCCAACCGCTGCGGGTCGCCGACAAACCACAGGCAATCCCGTTTTCCGTACGCGGCGGGGCCATTCAGTTTTCTCGCGTCAGCCACCACTACGGCGGCCGGGTGGGCGGGCTCGACCGGTTGAGCCTGGACATCGACGCCGGGGAACGGGTGGGCGTCGTCGGCCGGTCCGGCGCGGGCAAGTCCACAATGGTCGGTCTGCTGCTGCGGTTCTACGACGCGGAGCACGGCACGATCAGGATCGACGGCACCGACATCGCGGACGTGACCCAGGAGAGCCTGCGCGCCGCGATCGCCGTGGTCGCCCAGGAGGCCACGCTGCTGCACCGCTCGGTCCGGGAGAACATCGCCGGCCCGGACGACAGTGACGACGCGCGGATCGAGGCCGCGCTACGCCGGGCGTCCGCCGACGGGTTCGTCGGCACATTGCGCGACGCGTACGGCCGAACGGGTCTCGATGCCCACGTCGGCGAGCGCGGCGTGCGCCTGTCCGGCGGGCAGCGGCAGCGGATCGCCCTGGCCCGTGCCTTTTACCGGGACTCTCCGATCCTGGTGCTCGACGAGGCGACCTCCGCGCTCGACTCCGAGGCCGAGGCGGCCATCCACGACACGCTCGACGAGGTGATGGCCGGCCGTACGGTGATCGCGATCGCGCATCGGCTCTCCACGATCGCCCGGATGGACCGGATCGTCGTCCTCGACGCCGGCCGGATCATCGAGCAAGGCCCCCACGCCGAGCTGCTGGAGCGTGGCGGCCTCTACGCATCGCTGTGGTCGCGGCAGTCCGGCGGGTTCCTCGCCCGCGACACGGCCGCTTAACGTCCGGGCGCCAGCCGATCCGTGTTGACGTAGGAAGATTTTGCCTATGGGAAAGATGGGTTATAGTAGGCGCTTCCCAGCTACGCCGATGCAGAACCGTGCCGGCGCTGTCGGCCAGTAGCGAGCCATAGGGCAGCTCGTCCTGCCCGGCCGCGGCGGCGGCGAGATCGATCGCGAAGGCCAGGAGCTTCTCGTCGCCGGGGTTCATGCCAGCCGGAGCTCTCCGTGCGCGGTGACCAGTCCGGAGCCGGACAGCCGTACCCGATCGACGGCCACGTCCACCCGGATGCGACTCGGACGTCCGAGGTGGTGACCCTGCTCGATGAAGATGGGCGCGTCGGCCGGCGCCCGGCCGGATCGGATGAGGGCGACGGCGAGTGGGCCCGCCGCCGTGCCGGTCGCCGGGTCTTCGGCGATGCCGACGGTCGGGTTGAAGAAGCGGGCATACGCGGCCGCGTCGTCGCCGGCGGTGGTGTAGAGGTAGCAGCCCTCGCCGCCGGCTTCCGCCAGGATCTCGGCCAGTTCGCGGCTCTGCGCCACGGCCGCGTCGACCGCCGCGCGGGTGGCGAGCGGGACGAGCAGGTGCGCGACGCCGGTGGAGACCACCTGGGCGGTGATGTCGGGAGAGAGGTGCCGCGGTTCGAGTCCGAGCGCGCCGGTCAGCCGTTCGGCGTCGGTGACGTGTTTGCCGAACTGGGGGATGCCCTGGTCCATGACGATGCGGGTCGGTTCGCCCGGCGCGCGCAGGATCTCGACGGCGAGGATCTCGGCGCCGATCCGTTGCCGCATCGTGACGGCCGGCTGGTCGCCGGTGAGGCCCTGGTCGGCCAGCCAGAGCCAGGCGCCGAGGGCGTTGTGGCCGGCGCCGTCGACCTCGGCGCCGGCCGGGGTGAACGAGCGTAGGCGCCAGTCGACTCCTTCCTCGCCGGGGCGGAGCAGGAAGGTGGTCTCGGACTGGTTGAACTCGCGGGCGATGGCTTGCATCTGTGGCACGGTCAGGTCGTCGGCGTCGGGCACGAGCGCGAGCGGGTTGCCGGTCAGCGGGCGGTCGGCGAACACATCGACGAAGAAGAAGCGGGTCATGGCTACCAGTCTCGATCGCGGCCGGCGCGAACGGCAGCGCCCTTTTGCGGAACGACCTCATATCACCGCTGGAGCAGGATCAGATCATCACCTCGTACGCCGCCCGGGTCGTCGCCGAGGCCGTCGGCTACGCGCTGCGCGCTGGCGGTGCGGTGCGGTGCACCTCTTGGCCGGCGCGAACGGCGAAGGCGCCGTCGCTGCCGAGGGTGATGACCACCAGCTCTGGTCCGAGAGTGGCCCACTGGCGGGCGACCGCGGTCGCTGGCTCGTCCGGGTAAAGAACCTGTAGGTCTTCTTTGCTGGCCACCGGGATGGGCGCGGAAGCCACCGTCCGCGTCGCTGGGCAGCAGATCGACGATGGTCTCGCCGAGGACGGTCAGCACGTCGCCGCCGTCGTGGTGTCCGCCTTGAGTGTGCCGTCGGCGAGTCGGACGGGCATGGGGTCACTAAGGCCGCCGACGAACCTGCCCCCGCCACCGCGGTTGTGGAAGGCAAGCAGCTGCCATTGTCCGTGCGGGTCTTTGACGAGGCGGCCGGCGTACAGGCTTTCATCGGTGACAAGGCGGGCTTTCGACGTGTCGAAGGGACCTAGCAGGCTGTCGCCGGTGACCGCCCAGATGCCGCCGGTTTCGCCGTCTGCGCGGCGTGCTGCGGACAGTTCAGGCTGAAGGCAGGAGAACAACAGCACTGGCTGCCCGTCGACGATCTCGACCTGTGACACTTCGAGTTGTCCGAAGCCGCTGCCGGGGCTGGTCAGCGGTGGTTGCACTTGCCAGGCGATCAGGTCCGTGGAGCGTGCGTGGCCGATCACGCCACGGTCGTCGGCCGGGCCCTGGTTGGCGCGGGCGGTGATCAGCATGTGCCAGCCGTCGCCGTCGGGGTCGGCGAACACCCACGGGTCGCGCCACGCCTCGTTGGGCCAGGGGGCCTCGCCGAGTCGCTCGTACCAGCGCGGGTCGGCCTCCAGCAGCGGTCCGTCGTGCCGGGTCCAGGTGGTCAGGTCCGCGGAGGTGGCCAGTCCGATTCGTTGCACGAGCCCGTCATCGGGGCTGCCGACGCCGGTGTAGAACATGCGCCACAGCCCGTCAGAGCCGCGGACCACCGAACCGGTCCAGGTCGCGATGTCGTCGAAGGCCGGCCGGTCGTCGTGAACCAGCGCGTCGTCGACCTGGGTCCATTGGCGCAGGTCGGTCGAGACGGCGTGGCCGATGCCTGCCCGGTAGTGCCGGCGATCCGGGTCGCGAAGCGCCCGGGAAGCCTGCAGGAAGAACAGGTGGTAACTGTCGCCCTCGCGAGCCAGCCAGAAGTCCCACGACCAAGCATTGGCCATTGTGAACACAGAAGGATCCTTTGAAGTCAGCGTGGACCACCGGTCCCGCGTCGTGCGCGGAACCGGGGCAACGGGTGCGGTGGTTCAGGGAATGGTCGGTGCGGCCACGGAGTCGCGCCGAACCAGCGGGCATTCCATGGTTATGTGCGCGGGCGCGCGGCGCCGGCGACCTGCCGGTTGTACCGCGCTCAGCCTGTCGATCATCGTGTTGACCGCCCAGGCGCCCATCTCGTAGTGGGGCAGGGCGACTGTGGTCAGGGGCGGGAACAGGCCGTCGGCGATGAGTTCCTGGTTGTCGAAGCCCACCACTGACAGGTCGTCCGGAATCCGTAGCCCAAGCTGGTGGGCGGCCCAGTAGGCGCCCATCGCCATGCGGTCGTTGAAGCAGAACAGACCGGTTGGCCGGTCCGGGCGGCGCAGCAGTTCCATGGCGGCGCGGTAGCCGCCGGGCGTGTCGGATTGCTCGACAACGACCAGCTCGGGTGCGAACGGTATGCCGGCCTCGGTGAGCGCTTGCCGGTAGCCGACCAGCCGGCCATGCGTGGCGGGGATGTCATCGATGTTGGTGGCGAATCCGATCCGGCGATGCCCGGCGGCGACCAGCTCCTGCACGGCGGCGCGGCCGCCGCCGACCTCGTCCGGTACCACGGAGGGATAGGCCGTCGCGGTGGAGCTGGCGTCCAGGAGTACGACCGGCAGGCCGGCGAGCCGGTCCGGGACGGTGACCTGCCGGTGGTACATGGTCGCGTAGAGCACCCCGTCGACCTGGTGCTGCAGCAGCGCGCTGATCTCCCGATCCTCGAGGTCCGGGTCGCCGCCGCTGTTGAGCAGCAGCACGACCCAGCCCTTGGCCGAGGCCGCCTCCTGGGCCCCGAGCATGATGCGCCCGGCGTGCGGGGTAGTGGCGATCTGATCGGAAAGCAGGGCGAGGATTTGCGTACGCTGCAGCCGCAAGCCTTGGGCGAGTTTGTTCGGGGCGTAGCCGAGCCGCGCGGCGGCTGCGGTCACCCGCTCGCGGGTCACCTCACTGACGCGTGCGCCAGTGGTGTTGTTGAGCACGTGCGAGACCGTGGTCACGGACACGCCCGCCGCGCTGGCCACGTCCCGGATGCTTACGTTGCGTCCCATCGCCCAACCTATGCCGTTTCGAATGTCCACCCGGGTGCCGACGCGGCTGTCCGTGCCGGCACCACGCTAGCGGAGCGCCTATTCATCCCACAGCCCGTGCTCCGGCCACCGGCGGGGCAGCCGCTGCTCGACCGGCGGCAGTTCCGGGGTCGGTCGATGCGGCAGGTGCTGGTACCAGTAGGCGACGCTGGAGTAGTCGTTGCCCTGGTCGTTGGCGTGGCCGTGTTCGATGGTGACCCGGATGGACGCGCTGAACCGGACCGGGTCCTCGATGTGGAAGCGGTAAAGGCTCCACAACCCGAAGTGTTCCTGGGCGCTGCTGGCCAGGGAGATGCCGTGGTAGGGCCCGGCGTAGGCGCCGCTGGGAAAGCCCCATGCCGCGCCGAAGTAGTCCTCGGTGCCGGTTCCGTGCAGCGACGGCGGCCATACCTCGCCGTCGATGAAGATCATGTCGTCGCCTTCGCCGGGCCAGGTGAACTCCTGGTTGGAGGCGTCGAAGTTGTCGATGCTCAGCACGCAGCCGACGTAATGACCGGTGCCTTCCGCGTCGAGGATGACGTAGTTGTCGTCGCCGGTCACGTTCACGCCGGGCAGATCCCACGGGGCCGGCTTGTCGGCGGTGGCTGGGTGCACCACCTTCTGCGTTGGTTTCTCCTGCCGGTAGAGGGCGTGGAATCGACCGATGTCGTCCGGTACGGGTTCATCGGTGAGGTCGTAGTCGACGTAGTAGAAGAGGTTCTCGATCGGCTGGTCGCTCTCGTTGCGGATGACGATCCGCGCACTGCTGGCGAAGGGCATGGGGAAATAGCAGTTCATCGCGGCTGCGAAGGGTCCTTTCGGGCCGCGCCGCGGTCCGGTCACCTGGCTGATCGGCAGGGCGACGAAGTGTGAGCTGACCGCGTGCCCGACACCGAAGAAGTCACCGAGCGGGCTTCGTACGCTGGGTGTGTCTTCGCCGTCCCAGTACATCTCCAGCACGATTTTGCGCAGGTACTGCGGGGAATAGCAGCGGGTGGTGAGCCAGATGTGGGTGATGATGCCCGTGCCGGTCAGGTCGGCCAGCACGTGGGTGCCGCCGGCCGGGACGACCGCGAAGTCGCGGTTGCCGCCGGTGCGGTCCCAGCTGGATTCGCGCCGGGACCGGGCGGACTTGATCTTCGGTAGTCCCCCGAGCGGGCTGCTGGCTTGCCAGAACGTCACGGTGTTTCCTTTCGTACGGGTGGCGGGGTCAGCCCTTGACCGCGCCGAGGCTGAGGCCGGCCACGATGCGCCGCTGCAGCAGCAGGGTGAGCACGACGGCGGGCAGGGAGTACAGGGCGGCCAGCGCCGTCATCGGCCCCCAGTCGAGGCCGAACTGGCTTTGCAGGTTCGCGATGGCCAGCGGGGTGGTCTGCGCCTTGATCGAGGTGAGCAGCAGCGCGAACAGGAACTCGTTCCACGAGGCGAGGAACGCGAAGATCGCGGTGACGGCGGTTCCACCCGCGACAACCGGCAGGATCACCGAGACCAGGGCGCGTGGCCGGGAGCAGCCGTCGACCAGGGCGGCCTCCTCGATCTCCGGGGGTACGGATTCGAAGAAGCTGGCGAGCAGCCAGATGGACAGCGGCAGCGCGATGGTGGTCTGGGCCAGCGCGAGCCCGGTGGGGGTGTCGATCAGGTGGACGGCGCCGAGAATGCCCACCAGCGGCACCCCGATCGCGACGGCGGGCGCCATGCGGACCAGCAGCGAACCGGCGAGCATGAGCCGGCCGGCGCGGGTGCGGTAGCGAGTGATGCCCCAGGCCGCCGGGATGGCCAGGACCAGGGAGATGACAGTGGCCAGCGTCGCGGTGGTCACGCTGTTGATGAACGACGCCCGTACGCCCTGCCGGTTCACTGCGGTGATGTAGTTGTCCAGGGTGATGCGGTGCGGCAGGACCGTCGGCGGGACGGCGATGGCGTCGGTGGCCGGCTTGAGCGAGGTCAGCAGCAGGTACAGGAAGGGGAAGGCGTAGGCCGCGACGACGGCGATCGCCAGCAGCCACAGCAGCGCGCGGCGCAGCCGCCGGGCGGGATCGGTACGGCGGCTCATCACGACTCCCGGCCGGGTCGCCAGATGGTCATGACCGCGATCAGGGCAACCACCATCGTCACCGCCATGAAGACGGTGCTCATCGCGGCGGCGGACCCCGGGTCGTTGTAGGTGACCATCGTCTTGTAGATGTGCAGGCTGAGTGTCTCGGAGGCGGACTGCGGGCCGCCGCCGGTCTGGATGAGGATGGTGTCGAACGCGCGGGCGGCGTCGACACCGCGAATGATCAGGGCGACGGCGATGACCGGTCGCAGCAGCGGCAGGATGATGGTGCGCAGCAGGCGCAGCCCTTGAGCGCCGTCCAGGCGAGCTGACTCGAGCAGTTCCGGCGGGATGGACTGCAGGCCGGCGAAGATCATCAAGGTCATGAACGAGGTGGTGAGCCAGACGTCCGGGATAGCGACCGAGAACAGCACCAGGTGCGGGTTGCTCAGCCAGGCGATGTCGCTCGGATCGCGGAGAAGGCCGACCCGGGTCAGCAGCTCGTTGACGATGCCGAAGTTGTCGATCAGCATGAACCGCCAGAGCAGCCCGGCGACCAGCGGCGCGATCATCAGCGGGTAGAGGAACGCCGTCCGCAGGACCTGCGATCGGGGGCCGAGGGCGTAGAACAGCAGCGCCACCGCGAGACCGAGAGCGAGCTCGGCCGCGACGACCACCACCGTGTAGACCAGAGTCCGTACGCCCGCGGAGCGCACGGCGGGGTCGGTGAACAGGTCGCGGTAGTTGGCGAGTCCGCCGAAGCGGGGACCACCGGGGTCGAACGTAGAGCCGGTGTGAAGGCTGTCGATCAGCAGTTTCAACAAGGGCCAGCCGACGAGGGCGAGCAGCACCAGCGCCGCGGGAGCGATCAGCAGTAGTGCGTAATTGCTGTCGCTGACTCCACGGCGGCGCCGGCGGGCGCTGCTCTTGGCAGGTCCGCGCAACACGGCCGGTCGCGCGGCGGCTGGGGCTCGATTCACTTGATGATGCCTTCGATCTGCGTACGGGCCGACTTCAGCAAAGCCGCGTAGTCGGCGCCCGGGGCGACGGCCTTCTGCAGCATGGGAATCAATGCGCTGTCGACGATCTGCTGCCACTTCGGGTGCGCGGGGCGCGACCGGGTCGCGGACGCGTCGAGGGTCTTCAACAGCGGGCCGAACGCCTCGAAGCCCTTCTTGTCCGCGTACTGCTGGTAGGCGGACTTGCGCGCGGCCAGGCCGAGCGAGGTGTCCAGGCTCAGCGCGTTGTTGTCATAGCAGAACTGGATGAACTGCCTGGCGAGATCCTGCCTGGTCGACGACTGCGGCACCGACAGATACCAGGGGCCGGGGATCCCGGCGACGCCGGCCGAGCCGCCGATCATCGGCGCGACCCCGACCTTGCCGGCGACCGCGGCGTCGGCGGGGATCTGCCGGTACGCGTGCGCCCAGAACCGGGTCATCGCCGTGCTGCCCTGGTTGAACAGATTCTGCGCGGCCGACCAGTCGATCTGCGCGGCGCCGGCCGGGCTGACCTTGTACTTGTTCTGCAGATCCGCGTAGAAGGTCAGCGCGGCCAGGTGCTGGGCGTTGTCGACGATCACCGCTCCGGTGTCGTCGAGCACCACGCCGGGCGAGCCGGCTTGCAGCACGTGGGCCAGCCACTCGGTCTCCACCTTGCCTTTGACGTCGGTGCCGTAGAGCTTCTTGTCGGGGCGGGTGAAGAACTGGGCGACGTCGGTGAACTGCTCCCAGGTGGCCGGCGGAGTCAGCTCGTAGCCGTACTTGGCCTTGAACGCTGCTTTTTCCTTGGCGTCGCCGAACAGGTCGGTGCGGTAGAGCAGTACCTCGGCGTTGGTCCAGACGGGCATTCCGATGAAGTGGCCGCCGACCTGCGGCTCCTTGACCAATGCGGGGAACAGGTCGGCCTGCACGGCCGGCGTGAACAGGTCGTCGAGGGGTGCGAGCTTGCCCGCGAACAGCGGGATCCAGACCGCGTCGATCGCGCAGATGTCGAAGCTGGCCTTGGCGCCGGCGAGTTCGCTGGTCAGCCGGTTGAACAGGCCGTCGTAGGGCAGCTCCACGAGGGTGACGGTGGTGCCGGTCTGCTGTCGGAACTTGTCGACGATCGGTTGCAGCTCGATCTTGCCGCCGCCTTCGCAGGCGAGGGTGAGTGTCTTGGAGCTTCCTGAATCGGAGCTGTCGCCGCCGGCGCCGCAGGCACTGGCGAGCACAGCGACTCCGGCACCGGCGGAGAGGCTGAGCAGCCGCCGGCGGCTCAGGCCGGCGGACGCGGCTGGATCGAAGGGGGCAATGGCGCTGCGGCTCGGAAAGCGCGCGCCGCGACGGGCAGAGAACACGGACTGGCTCCTTCATGGCAAGGCAAGAACCGTCGAGCGCCCGGACACGCGGGACGAGGCACACCACGCCGCGGTCATCTACCAGCCTGGCGCGCGGCGCCCAAGAAACGCAGGCGACCAGGAGAATCCCGGATCCGATCGTCTGCCAAAACGTTAAGCCAAATGGTTTTGGCAGACGATAGATCGCACGTCGTGTGGCCGTCAAGTGTCGAAGGTGTTTCGACGGCGATCTCCTTGCGGCCGCCCATCGCGACGGTTGACGCCAGCAACGCCACGGTGCTACGACTTGCGCTGACACGCGCTCGCTCCTGCAGGTGTGGCATCGCCGGCCCACCCGAGGACGCATCGGTCTGCCCCGGCCGTGTCATTCCGGGTTCCCACGCGAATCGCCGCTACCCCACTCCAGGAGTGGCTCATGCCTGCCCACGAAAACCCCATCGGCCGGCGCACGGTACTCAAGGCGCTGGCCGCCGCGCCGATCCTGGCAAGCCCGCTGGCCGGGTCAACCGACCGCGCCGGCTCCGGCGATCACCGGCGAACACGCGCGCCACGGTCACCGATCGGCGCGCCGGCCCTGGCTCACGAAACACTCATCGGCGTCCTGTGACGCCGAGATCGCCCGCCCTGCCACGACTTTCCCAGGAAGGACGGTGGACTGTGTCCACTGTGTACGACGTGACCCGCTGGACGATTCCCGGCCGGCCCGGCGTCAACGCCAACAACGATATCGGCGCCGTGATCAACAGCATCATCGCCGATGTCAAGGCCAGCCAGCCCGGCCAGGTATCCAAGCCCGGCGCCGTCATCTACATCCCGCCCGGTGACTACTCGCTCAAGACGCGCGTCGTCATCGACATCAGCTACCTGCAGATCAAAGGATCCGGGCACGGCTTCGCCTCGCTGAGCATCCGCTACAACACCGCCGACACCTCCGGCTGGCACGAACTGTCGCCCGGCGCGAGCCACATCAAGGTGGAGAACACCGACGGCAACGCGGAGGCATTCCTGGTCACCCGCAGTGGCGCCCCCCGGCTGGCCGCCATCGAGTTCCGCGACTTCTGCATCGACGGTGTCAGCTTCACGCCGAACCAGAACTCCTACCGCAACGGCAAGATCGGCATCCGCATCGCCTCCGACAACGACGCCCTCAAAGTCGCCGGCATGGGCTTCGTCTACCTCGAACGCGCCCTGGTCAACAACGGCGCGGACGCCTTCAACGTCACCGACAACTTCATCGCCGAATGTGGCAGCTGCGTCGAACTGACCGGCGCCTCCCAAGCCAGCAAGATCACCAACAATCTGATCGGCGCCGGCTTCGTCGGCTTCTCGATCTTCGCCGAGAACACCGAAGGCCTGCTCGTACAGGGCAACAACATCTTCCCCCGCGGCCGCAGCATGGTGCATCTGAAGACCAGCAATCGCTGTTCGATCACCGGCAACCGGTTCCAAGGTTTCTACCCCGGCATGATCGACTTCGAGGGGGTCAACAAGGAGAACCTGATCGTCGGCAACCATTTCCGGCGCGTGCCGGAAGGGTTCCCGCCCCTGCAGGGCTACAACAACGGCAAGGACGACCTGTACGGAGTGATCCACCTGCTCGGTGACAACAACATGTTCTCGGGCAACCTCATCAGCTTCGATGTGCCCGCCTCGGCTGTCACGCCGGCCGGCGCCACTCCGACCATGGTTCTGGTCGCCGGCGGCGACGCAAACTTCATCAGCAACAACCACGTCGTGACCAATATCGCGACGAACCATGTCGTCCTGGACGCCGGCACCACCAACACGAAGATCCTCGACAGCGGTACGGCGGAGCAGGTCGTCGCCTACAGCGCGAGCTACGCCCTGCGACCGACCCCGTAAGGCATCCTCGCTCAACCGGCATCGGCCGCTGTCCCGAGCGCGAGACACTTGCGACCGACGCCGTGCGGCAACATTCCCTGCCAAACAATTTTGGCAGTGAATGTTGCATTTATGGCCTTGATTAAACGTTTTGGCAACGTCACGCTCACATGACCGACACAATCCCTTCTCGGAAAGGACGGTCGTGATGAGATGGTTGACCCGCGCCGCGGTCGCGGTCCTGCTCCTCCTCCAACCTGTCGCGCTGTCGTCGCCGGCACGGGCCGCCGCAGCCAACATCGTCAACCCCGACTTCGAGACCGGCGACCTGACCGGGTGGAGTGTCACCGGAACCGCCTTCACCAACGCCGTCACGACCGACACCGGCTGGGGCTGGGGATGCTGTTTCGGCCAGCACGGCACATCCCACGTCTGGGGCTTCCGCACCGCTGGAGACGCCGCAACGGGAACCCTGACATCCAGCCCGTTTCAGCTGTCCGGCTCCGGGCAGGTCAGCTTCCTGCTCGGCGGCGGCAACGACGCCACCAACCTGTACGTCGCCCTGGTCCGCGCCGGCGACGGCGCAATCCTGTTCCGCGCCACCGGCCGCAACGAGGAGAACTACCAACGGGTCAGCTGGGACGCGTCCGCCCAGCTCGGGCAGACTCTTTCGCTGAGGGTCGTCGACAACGCCACCGGCGGCTGGGGGCACCTCAACCTCGACGATGTGCGGCTCGACGAGCCCGCGCCGGGCGACATGGTCGCGCACTGGTCGTTCGACGAGCCGAGCGGATCGGTAGCTCACGACAGCGTCGCCGACCGGGACGATCCGATCAACTACGTCTTCAACAACGCCGTCTACAAGCCGTCCACCGCCCCGCAACGACGTCCGGGCGTGGCCTCCAACGCGTTGCTGTTCGACGGCTACTCCACGTGGCTGAGCCGTTCCGGCCTGGAAACGCCGACGCAGGCGCTGACGGTGGAGGCCTGGGTCGCGCCACGCGCCTTCGAGTGGGGCGACGACCGCAAACTCTCCGCCATCGTCGACCAGCACGACGAGGCCGCCCGGCAAGGCTTCATCCTCGGCGTGGGCCGCCACGGCACCTGGTCGTTCCAAGCCGGCATCGCCGGCACCTGGCAATCATTGTGGGCCGACCCCGCCAAGCCGCTTCGCCGCGACAGCTGGCAACACGTCGTCGCGACGTTCGACGCGGCGACCAGCACCATGCGGCTCTACCTCAACGGCGCGCCCGCAGGAAGCCTCACCACACCGGCCGGCGGCATCACCCGCTACCCGGGCAACCTGCAAATCGGGCGGCACAACCAGGGCGTGGTCATCAACGGCACGTTCACCGTCAACATGTTCGCCGGCCTTCTCGACGAGGTGAGCCTGCGCCGGCGGGCACTCAGTGCCGCCGAGGTGGCCGCCTCCTACCAGGCGGTGCCGGCTCCGCCCTCCCCGGACCTGGCGATGCGCCGCAGCCGATACGACGGCGACATCTACCGACCCCAGTACCACTTCATGGCACCCGAGCACTGGATGAACGAACCGCACGCCCCGGTCTACGCGAACGGCCAGTACCACCTGTTCTACCAGCACAACCAGCACGGCCCGTACTGGCACAACATCAGTTGGGGGCACGGCGTCAGCCCCGACATGGTGCATTGGCGAGACGCCCCGGTCGCGTTGGTACCCACCGCCGGATCGGTCGCACCGGACGGTGTGTGGAGTGGCAGTGCCGCCGTCGACGCGTCCGGCAACCCGCTGCTGTTCATCACCGCCGGCGACGACTCGGTCTTCCCCAACCAACGCACCGGCGTCGCCCGCAACACCGGCGGTCCGAACGACACCGACCTCAACAACTGGACCATGGACCCCGCGCCCGTCACGGTGCAATCTCCCACACTCGATGTCGGCGCCGGACGTAAGGTCCGCTACGGCGACTTCCGCGACCCGTTCGTCTGGCGTGAAGGCAACACCTGGTTCCAGCTGGTCGGTTCCGGCGTGCAGACCAGCGCCGGCGACGACGTCGGCGGCACCGCACTGCTCTACACCTCCACCGACGCCAAGAACTGGACCTACTCCGGCCCCCTGATGGTCGGCGACGTCCATACGTACCCGAAAACCGGCCAGGTATGGGAACTGCCCGTGTTCCTGCCCATCGGCGGAGGCAAGCACATCCTGCTGACCAACCCGATGTGGAGCTACGGCACCGATTACAACGTCAAGTACGTGTGGTACTGGATTGGCGTCTGGAATCCCACCACCCGCAAATTCACGCCCGATACCACCGAGCCCCGCCTCTTCGACTACGGCGAGCACTTCACCGGCCCCAGCGGCTTCGTCGACCAGAAGGGCCGCTCAGTCGTGTTCTCCATCGCTCAGGACAAGCGCACCGAGCAAGCCCACTACAACTCCGGATGGGCCCACAACGCCGGTCTGCCCGTCGTGCTGTCCCTCGGCCCGGACGGCGACGTCGCCGTCAATCCACTCCCCGAACTGGCCACCCTGCACGCGACAACCAGCCCGCAGGTCGCCATCACCACCGACACCTCCCTCGAGGTCGCCAACCAGCAACTGTCCAGCGTCCGTGGCGACATGCTGCACCTGACCCTCGAGCTGGCCGCTGGTAGCACCGGCCGCTACGGCATCAAGCTGCGCCGCAGCCCCGGCGGCGAGGAAGAGACCCTGCTGGTCTACGACGCCGCCACCGGCAGCCTGTCCATCGACCGCACCAAATCCGGCAACAACTCCAGCCTCTACGGCAACCTCGGTATCCAGGGTGGACCGTTGAACCTGGCGGGCCAGAACCTCAAGCTCGACATCTACCTGGACAAGTCCATGATCGAGGCGTATGCCAACGGGCGCCGCTCCATCACCAGCCGGGTCTACCCGTTCCGCGCGGATGCCCTCGGCCTGCAGCTGTGGGCCGATACGGCGGTGACCGTGAGGAACCTCAAGGTGTGGCAGATGGATCCCGCCTACAGCTGAGGCCCACCCGCAGTCAACCTCGACCGCAACAAGCACGTAACAGTCCCTTGACTTGGACGCAGTCGGGGAGCAACATCGTTAACCGGGACGCCAAATCGTTTTGGCATCTGGTTTGACGACATTGAGGCCACAGGCGGGAGACCGCGCCGGCTCCGGTGGTACGACGGCGACGCAGCACCGGGGCGCCTTAACGGATTCCGTCACAGGCCACTTGCGCCGCTGCACGAATCGAATCGCAGTTGACTGCCCGCCGGCAGGACCGGCGAATGACAAAGGGAAGGCGGTGACGCTGGCGGACCGGCCGTGCCCGCGGACGCCGGAGGCAGAACCGGCGTCCGCGGCACGCACCCGCCCGTTGCGCGTCGCCTCGGCTGGCTCCGCGCACGCCGGCGCCTGCCACCAAACCCACGATCGCTATCGGCGCCCCGCTCCCGGCCGTCAAGCACGACAACCCGTTCCGATGCCGCAGCGGTCGTTTCCGCGACGGTTCCCACCCCCGGCGCGGGCCGAATTCAATCAGTTGGAGGAATCTCCATGTCAGCACAACGATTCAGGCGCCTCGCGACCGCGAGTGTCGCGGCCGCCGCCGTGGCGTTGACCACGGCATGCTCCACATCGGAGGGAACCGGATCGTCCTCCTCGAACGGGACGACCACCCTCGTGCTCTGGACACACAACGCCGGCAACGACAAGGAACTCGGCGTCGTCAAGCAGGTCATCGACGACTTCAACGCGAGCCAGACCAAGTTCAAAGTCGAATACCAGGCCTTTCCGCAAGGGTCCTACAACGATGCGGTCGTCGCGGCCGCCACGGCCAAGAAACTGCCGTGCCTGCTCGACGTCGACGGCCCTAACGTGCCCAACTGGGCGTGGGCAAACTACCTGGAGCCCCTGAACATCCCGGACAACCAGTTCACCGGACAGCTACCCAGCACGGTCGGCAAATACCAGGAAAAGGTGTACTCGTTCGGCTTCTACGACGTGGCTCTCTCCATGATCACCCGGAAGTCCACCTTGGACAGCAACGACATCCGGGTGCCCACGCTGGCCCAGCCGTGGACCGCCGCGGAGTTCGCCGCAGCTCTGGCCAAAATCAAAGCGAGCGGCAAGTTCGACCATCCGCTCGACCTGGGCACCGCCGGAACCGGTGAGTGGTGGTCGTACGGCTACTCGCCGTTCCTGCAGAGCTTCGGCGGCGACCTGATCGACCGTTCCGCGTACACGACCGCCGCCGGCGCCCTCAACGGCGCCCCGGCCATCGCCTGGGCGAAGTGGTTCCAGGATCTGGCCGCGGACGGCCTGATGGCCAAGAAGTCCGGCCAGGACCCGGCGCTCGACTTCACCAACGGCAAGACCGCGATCAGCTGGAACGGCAGCTGGGCGGCCGACACGGTGACCGCCAAGTTCGACGACGTGTTGTTCCTGCCGCCACCGGACTTCGGCGCCGGGCCCAAGATCGGCGGCGCGTCCTGGCAGTGGGCGATGACCTCCAGCTGCGGCTCGAAGGAGGGCGCGCAGGCCTATCTCGCGTTTTCCCGGCAGACCAAGTACTTCGTAGCGTTCGCCAAGACGCTGGGGCTCATCCCCGCCAGCACCGAGGCCGCGGCGCAGATCCCTGACTACGCCCCGGACGGCAAATACCGGGTCTTCCTGGAACTGGCCGGCAAGGCGGCAGTCGTGCGGCCCGAGACGCCCGCCTACCCGTACATCTCCTCCGTCTTCACCAAGGCCGCCCAGGACATCCTCAACGGCGCCGACCCCAAGCAGACCCTGGACAAGGCCGTGGCCGAGATCGACAACAACATCAAGCAGAACGACAACTACCGCTCCTGACCATGACACCGACTGCCGGGCAGGACTGCCTGCACCTGCCCGGCAGTCGGCCCGCGCGGAGGCGCCATGACCACCACCCTGACCACCCCAGCGCTCACCGAACCGACCGCACCAACCGGCCGGCGCAACCACGCCCGGCGGCTGGAGGCGCTGACCGCCGCGGCGATGGCCAGCCCGGCCGTCGTGCTGCTCGTTGTCTTCCTGGTCGTCCCGATACTGCTGGCGTTCGGGCTGGCCTTCACCAACGCCCAGCTGATCTCGCCGCGGCCCGCACGATTCATCGGGCTGGACAACTTCGCCCGCCTGGCCGAGGACACCGTCTTCTGGGCCTCGCTGCGCAACACCCTCTACTTCGCGGTCGTGGTCGTACCAGTGCAGGCCGGCTGCGCGTTGGTGCTGGCGCTGCTGGTCAACGGCAAGATCCGGGGCCGCAACTTCTTCCGCACCGTCTACTTCGTCCCCGTCGTCACGTCGATGGTCGTCGTCTCGCTGCTGTGGCGGTTCATGTACCAACCCGACGGCCTGATCAACAGATTCCTCGCCACCCTCACCCTCGGGCACTGGGAGACGGTCGACTGGCTGAACAACCCGAGCACGGCGATGCCGGCCATCATCGCCATGTCGATCTGGCAAGGCGTCGGATTCCACATGGTCATCTGGCTCGCCGGCTTGCAGACCATCCCGACCGAGCTCTACGAAGCAGCCGCGATCGACGGCGCTACCGGCTGGAACCGCTTCCGCTACGTCACCTGGCCCGGCCTACGCGCGACCCGCACGTTCATCCTCATCACCATCACGATCGCCACGTTCAGCCTGTTCACCCAGATCAGCGTGATGACCCAGGGCGGACCCCGCGACGCGACCACCACGGTGGTGTTCCTGGCCGTGCGAACGGGCTACGAACAGCACTCCACCGGCTACGCGTCCGCCATCTCGTTGACCTTCTTCGTGCTCGTACTCGCCGTCTCCGCAGTTCAGCGGTTCTTCACCCGGGAGAAGTCCTGACATGAGCGCCACCACGCGGATCGCCGGCACACGCCCGCAAGCTACCTCCGGACCGCTGCGCCGCCTCGCCGCCCACACCCTGCGCATACTGCTGGTCGTCTTCTTCGCCTCACCGATCATCTTCATGGCCGTCTCGTCGCTGAAACCGGACCGGCAGATCTTCACCGACCTCGGCACCCTCAAGGCCTTCCTGCCCGCCGGCGACGTTTCGCTCGACAACTACCGCGGCGTGTTCGACCGAGTCCCCGCCGTCCGGTTCCTGCTCAACTCCATCCTGATCTCCGCGATCACGGTCGCCGCCGGACTTGTCATCAACAGCCTCGCCGCCTTCGCGCTGTCCCGAATGCGCTGGCCGGCACGCAAGGCGATCCTCAGCGCCATCATCGCCACCCTCATCGTGCCGTTCGAAACCGTAGCCCTGCCGCTGGTCTGGTGGGTCAACAAGCTGCCCTGGCTCACCGCCAACGGTTTCCAACTCGTCCTCACCGAAGGCTGGCTCGACACCTACCGGGTGCAGATCCTGCCGTTCGTGGCCAACGCCTTCTCCATCTACCTCTTCCACCAGTACTTCTCCAGCATCCCCACCGAGCTCGACGAGGCCGCACGCATCGACGGAGCAGGGTTCTTCACCATCTACCGGCGAGTCGTGCTGCCTCTGTCCGGCCCCGCCATCGCCACCGTCGCGATCCTCACATTCCTGCCCGCCTGGAACTCCTACCTGTGGCCACTCATGGTGGTCCAAAGCGAAGGCCTGCGGCCCGTGATGGTGGGCATCCAGTATTTCTTCCAGCTCAACGTCGCCTGGGGCCAGATCATGGCCTACGCAACCATGATCACCATCCCAGTCCTCGCCCTGTTCCTGGCCTTCCAACGATCATTTATCAGCAGCATCGCCGCCACCGGCGTAAAAGGGTGAGCTCGCCGCCACGTCGGGACTGTGGATCTGGCGCTCTTGTCGGCGTGGTGTTCGGTGGGCCGGCGCCGCTGGTGATCGAGAAGGTCGAGAGCGCTGGCAACAGGATTGTGGTACGAGCGTCGACGCCGTTGGTGGCAGCGTGACTGGCCACCGCCCGAGGTTCAGGCGGTGATGTCGTGGAACTGCGGCGGGGCGGCGGCGACCGAGCCGATGAAGGCCGTCCACTCCCGCGTGTGGGCCTGGTCCTTGTGGGCCTGGTGCTTGTCCTTGTTCTCCCAGATCTCCAGCAGGCGCAGGTTGCCGGGCTCGCCGATCTTCCAGGAGAGCTGGTACTCGACGCAGCCGTCCTCGGCCTTGGAGGCCTTCTGGAAGGCGGCGCCGGCGTCCTCGACGTCGCCGATGCGGGACGGGTCGACGGTGATGCCGCCGTGCACGATGATCATTTGTTGCTCCTTTGCTCGAACGAATGGCGGAGGGCTGGCAGGACCTTCTGGCCGATCAGCTGGATGGCGGCGGCCGGGTCGGGGCCGACCGGCGGGCCGAACGAGATGTGCCGGACGCCCGCGTCGATCAGCGCCGCGCAGTGCTCGATCACGTCGTCGACGCTGCCCACGATGCCCAGCTGCAGCATCGACTCGGTGACCGAGGCGATCGCGTCCTCTTCGCGGCCGGCGAGCATCAGTTCCTGGGTGTGCGCGAACTCGGCCGGGTTGAGCCCGTTGGCGGCGAGCGCGTCGGTCGAGAGCGAGCCGCTGTAGAGGGCGATGTGCCGGGCCAGCAGGCGCCGGGCGGTACGCCGGTCGTCGGAGATCGAGGCCCACACGCAGGCGGCGACGTCCAGGTCGTCGAGGGTGCGGCCGGCCTTGGCGGCGCCGGCCGACAACTGGTCCATCACGCTGTACACGTGTCGGGGTGGAAGGCAGAGCGGGAGCGCGCCGTCGGCGATGCGGCCGGTGAGATCGAGCATTCTGGGGCCCATCGCGCCGATGTAGATGGGTGTGGGCCGCCACGATCGCAGGACGGCCTGGGACGTCCAGCCCCCGGCGACGCCGGGCACGTCCGCCGGGCTGCGGCCGTTGACGAGCTCGCGGATGGCGAGCACGGCCTCGCGCGTACGGATGACGGGTTTCTTGGGGTTGATGCCGCCCCAGCGGAAGAACACGTCGGAGCCGGCGCCGATCCCGAGCAGGAACCGGTCGCCGGAGAGCTCCTGCAGGCCGGAGGCGAACATGGCGATCTGTGCGGGATGCAGCGACACCGGGTCGATCACGCCCGAGCCGAACCGGATGCGGCTGGTCCTGAGCGCGATCGCGGCCAGGGTCACCAGGCCCGGTTCGCCGAAGATGTCGTTGCCGGTCCAGACCTGGTCGAAGCCGGCCTCCTCGACCAGCACGGCCTTGTCGACGACGGACAGCACGCCGTGGCCGCCGACGCGGGCGCTGAACACGACGGGTCTCATTGATCCACCTCGACTCTTATGTGCAGGTTCTCGGGCGGGTCGGGACAGGCGAGCAGGGGCCGGCCGCGCAGGTAGTCGTCGGGTTCGTCGGCGTCGAGCCGGCCCAGCACCGACGGGATGACGGAGGCGATGGCGAAGTAGCAGAACCGCTTGCCGTCGGGGACGGTCACGCCGGTCGGGGACAGCTCGAAGAAGTCGCCGACCGCCAGCCCGCAGGCCGAGTAGTTCATGGCCTCGACCGTGCAACGGATCTTCACGGGAGGGCCTCCAAGCGCAGGACCACGCCGTCGGAGGCGTCCGGGCAGCACAGGTACGGCTTGCGCACCAGCCAGTCGTCGGCGGGGATCGGGTTCTGCCGCATGCCCAGCACCGGCAGCACGCCCATCAGCGCCATGGGGCAGAACGGTTTGCCGCCGGTCGACAGCCCCGGCCCGTCCACGTCGACGGCGTCGCCGACCTTGATGCCGCAGCGCGGCGCGTCGGCGCGCTCGACCACGATCCGCACGCGTGGGCAGGCCGGCAGCAGGTTGTCACCCACCGATCGGCTCCCCGCCGGTGACCCACAGCGTCTGCCCGGTCAGTGCGGGCGACCGGACGAGGGTCAGCACGGCCGCGGCCACCTCGGCGGGTGTCGGGAAGGTGGGCAGGGCCATCCGCTCCAGCAGCCGGGCCGCGAGGGCGGCCTGCGCGGGGGTCAGCTCCTCGTCCTCGTCGGGGTCGACGACCCGGCCCGGCGCCACCACGTTGGCGGTGATCCCGTGCCGGCCCTCCTCGAGGGCGAGGTAGCGGGTGAGCACGGTGGCGGCGGCCTTGGCCGCGCCGTAGGCGCCCAGGCCCGGGGCCGGCCGCGACATCAGCGCCCCGGAGACGTAGACGATCCGGCCCCAGCCGCGGTCGCGCATGCCGGGGACGACCTGCGCGCAGAGCGCGGCGTGGGCCTGCACCCCGGCCAGCTGGGCGGCGAGGTCGGGAGCGGCCGTCTCGGCCACGGGCGCGGGCGTCCGCAGGGCCGGGTGCGCCGCGTTGACCAGCACCGCGACCCGCCCGACCTCGTCACCGAGCCGGGACACCGCAGCCGGGTCGCCGAGATCGGCCGCGACGGTCAGGTGCTCGCCGGGCAGCCCGGCGACCACCTCCTCGGCCACCTCGGGGCGGCTGCGGTAGTGCACTGCGACCCGGAATCCCTCGTCGGCCAGCGCGACTGCGACGGCCCGGCCGATCGGGCCGGTCCCGCCGGCGACCAGGGCGACCGCGGTCATCGGAGGACCGCCGCCAGGAACGCCTGCGTGCGCTCGTGCCGCGGCGTCACGAGCACCTCCTCGGGCGTGCCCTGCTCGACGATGCGGCCGTCATCCATGAAGATCACCCGGTCGCTGACCTCGCGGGCGAAGCCCATCTCGTGGGTGACCACGACGACCGTGATCCCGCCGGTGGCGGCCAGGTCCTTCATCACCGCGAGGACCTCGCCGACCAGTTCCGGGTCGAGCGCGCTGGTCGGCTCGTCGAAGAGCATGACCTGCGGCCGCATGGCCATGGCGCGGGCGATCGCCACGCGCTGCTGCTGCCCGCCGGAGAGCTTCGACGGGTACGCGGCCGTCTTGTCGGCCAGCCCCACCCGGGTCAGCAGCTCCCGGCCGTACTCGCGGGCCGCGCGCGCGTCCTGCTTCTTCACCTTGATCGGGGCGAACGCGACGTTGTCCAGCACCGTCATGTGCGGGAAGAGGTTGAACTGCTGGAAGACCATGCCGATGCCGAGCCGCTGCCGGCATGCCTCGGACTCGCGCAGCTCGTGCAGCCGGCCGCGGTGCTCGCGGTAGCCGACCAGCTCGCCGCCGACCTCGATGCTGCCGGCGTTGATGTCCTCGAGGTGGTTGATCGTGCGCAGCAGCGTGCTCTTGCCGGACCCGGACGGCCCGATCACGCAGACCGTCTCGCCCCGGCGTACCTGCAGGTCGACGCCGTGCAGCACCTGGTGCGGGCCGTACCACTTGTCGACGCCGCGAATGTCGATCATCACGTCGTTCAGCACATCGGTCATCGTTCGGCCGCCCTTCGCTCGAGGAAGTACTGCGCGACCGAGTAGACCGAGATCACCAGCAGGTACCAGATGGTGGCGACGATCAGCATCTCGATCGTGCGGAAGTTGATGCCGGAGATGCCCTCGACGACCGTCAGGAGGTCGCCGCCGGCGATGACGGAGACGATGGCCGAGGCCTTGAGCATGCCGATCGACTCGTTGCCGAGCGGCGGGATGATCACCCGCAGGGCCTGTGGGAGCACGATGTGGCGCAGCGTCTGGGCCCGGTTGAGCCCGAGGGCCTTGGCCGTCTCGTGCTGGCCCTTGCCGACCGCGAGCAGCCCGCTGCGCACGATCTCGGCCATGTATCCCGATCCGGCCAGCGACAGCCCGATCACCGAGGCCACGAACGGGGTCACCACCTGGCCGACCGGCGCCGACCAGAACACCACGCCGGTGAACGGGACGCCGAGTGTGATGTTCTTGAAGAACAGGCCGAGGTTGCCGACCAGGATGAGCAGCACGATCAGCGGGACGCCGCGGAAGAGGAACACCCAGGCGGCTGCGACGCCGGCGATGACCCGGCTGGGCGACATCCGCATCACGCCGATCACGACCGCGAGCACGAGCGCGATCACCATGCCGATGACCGTCATCTCCAGGGTCAGCAGCAGGCCCTTGAGCACGGTCTTCGCGAAGAGGTACTGGCCTACGACGCTCCACTCGAAGTTCGGGTTGGTCGCGAAGCTGTAGGCGGCGCCGAGCACCAGCAGCGCGACCACGGCGGCGCCGGCCATCCGGCCCCAATGGCGGACAGGCACGACGTCCCGCTTCGGCGCCGCGCGGGTCGCGGTGGTGGTCTGAGTCATCGGCTCTCACCCATCGCTACCAGCGTTTGGCCTACCGAGGTCCAGCGGCTGCGCCAGGTCGAGGCGTGGGCGGTGACGCCGGTGCTGTCGCGCACCAGCCGCTCGAACGGAAAGCTCTCGTACACCACCTGGGAGCCGAGGATCTCGCCGCAGCGGTCGAGGACCACCCGGGTGAACTCCTGCGCCATCGGGGCGTCGCCCCGGGCCATCGTCAGCTCGTCGGGCACCGTTCCCTCGGTGAAGATCTGCTCGTCGATCGCCCGCATGCCGTCGAGTACGAGCGAGCGCGCGGCCCGCACATACGACACGGCCTCGCCCAGCAGGGTCAGCTGCCGCTCGGTCGGCTTGCGGTCGCGCAGATGGCCGGTGGCCAGGTCAACGGCGTGCTGCGCGAGGCCCACCGAGATGCCGGCCATGCTGTAGAAGGGCAGCTCGACGTGTTTGTTGAGCGGGTCGGCGTCGCCGGTCGGTGCGAAGAACCGGTCGAACGAGTGCTCGGCCGGCACGAAGACGTCGGTGACCGTGTAGCCCTGGCTGCTGGAGCCGCGCAGCCCGATGACGTGCCAGTCGTCGAGCAGCGACACCTGCTCCTTGGGCAGCCAGACCCCGAGGGTCAGCACGCTGCCGTCCGGCGTGCGCACCGGCTCGCCGTCGCGCTGCACTTCGACGCCGGCCACGATCCGGTCGGCCGAGCGGATGCCGCTGCCGAACTTCCACCGCCCGGTCACCCGGTACCCGCCCGGCACTTCGACCGCCTTGCCCTTGGGGTGGAACGAGCCGCAGGTCGGCAGGTCGAGCTCGGGGTACAGCTCGGCGAACGCGGCGTCGCCGAGCCGGCCGGCGTAGAAGCCGGTGGCGGCCAGCACGGCCACGTTCCACGCGATGCCGGCGTCGGCGGTGGCGACCGACTCGACCATGCGGGTCTGGTCGGTCAGGCTCATCTGCGGGCCGCCGTGGCGGCGAGAGAAGCCCACTCGGTACGCGCCGGCCGCCCGCAGCGCCTCGCGCATGCGGTCGGTGAGGAACGCCTGCGCCTGGGTGGCATCGGCCTCCTCGCGGATGACCGGCGTAAGCGCGCGGACGTTGGCCAGGATGTCGACGGCGGTGCGAGGTTCGCGCAGCGCGGGCAGCGCGTCGGCCGTTTCGGTGACGGACGTGGGGGTGGCAGCCATGGTGACTCCGATCAGAGGTGGGGTAGGACGTGGCGGCCGAGCAGCGCCACGGCCTCGGTGAGCGAGCCGCCCAGCGGCTGGCCGAACGACAGATGACGGACGCCCGATGCCTTCAGCTCCAGGCAGCGGTCGATGACGTCGTGGACGTCGCCGGCGATGCCCAGGCGCAGCATGTCGTCGTCGACCGCGGCGGTGGCGGCGGCCAGGTCGCCCGCCGTGACCAGCGACTGGACGTGCCGGAAGCGCTCGACGTCGAGGCCGGCGGCGGCCAGCGTGTCCGGCGCCAGCGAGCCCGAGTACGCCGCGATCTTGGCGGCGAGCCGGGCCCGGCCGGCGTCCCGGTCGTCGTCGATCGAGACCCAGAGGCAGCAGGCGAGGTCGAAGTCCGGCTTCGACGCCGCGTCGCCGACCCGGCCGGCGAACCAGTCGAACTGGGTGGGGGGCAGGCAGAGCGCGAGGACGCCGTCGGCCTCGCGCCCCGCCAGGGCCAGCATCTTGGGGCCCATGGCGCCGAGGTAGATCGGCGTGGGCGCCGGCCCGTCTTTCAGCGCGGCCCGCTCGTGCCAGCCGTCCGGCACGCCGCCGGCGAGCAGGGTGCGGACCGCCCGCAACCCCTCACGCGTACGGCGTACCGGCGTCGGCAACGCCAGGCCGGCCCAGCGCAGGAACACCTCGGAGCCCGCGCCCAGGCCCAGCAGGTAGCGGCCGCCGGAGAAGTCCTGCAGCCCCGCGGCGATCATGGCGATCTCCGCGGGGTGCAGGCTCACCGGGTTGAGCACGCTCGAGCCGACCCGGATCCGGCTGGTCGCGGCCAGGGCCACCGTCACCGGCACGATCCCGGAGCGGCGCAGCAGGTCGTTGCCCGTCCAGATCTGGTCGAAACCGAGCTCCTCGGCGGTCACGGCACAGTCCCGGAACACCTTCGCCGGGGTGCCGCTGCCTAGCCGTACGCTGAATCGCATTTGTCTATGGCCTCAGGACGCGGCCTTCTCGCCGATCGCGGTCTTGGAGACCGGATTGGCGACCAGCTCGCTGCTGGTGATAGCGGCCGAGGTCATGTCGTACTTCGCCATGATCTTGTCGTAGGTGCCGTCGGCGAGGATCTTCTGCATCGCGCCGAGCACCGCCTTGGTGAGGCCGGGCTGGGCCTTGCCGATCGCGATCGTGGTGTACTGCGCCGCGAACTCGCTGGTCGGCACCTCGACGACGGCGAAGGTGGAGCCACTCTTCTTGACCGCGGCCTGCTGGCTGGTGGTCGAGTCCATCCAGGCGTCGACCGTGCCGGCCTTGACCGCGCTGATCGCGGCCGTCGCGCCGGAGTACTCGGCCAGCTGGATCGGGTTGCTCGCGCAGGACGCGGCGCTGACCTTCTTGACCGTGTCGGACTGGATCGAGCCGACCGGCAGGCCCACCTTCTTGCCGCACATGCCGGCCAGGCCGGTCACGCCGGAAGTCTTGTCGCTCAGCATGAGCAGCGCCATCGTCGACTTGTAGAAGGGCACCAGGTCGACGACGCTCTTCTCCCGCTCCTCGGTGGCCGAGACCTGGCCCCACAGGGCGTCGACGCTGCCGGACTGCACGCCCGGTAGCTGGGCCGGCCATTGCATGTTCTTCCAGACCACCTTGACGCCGAGCACCGGAGCGATGGCGGCGGCCAGGTCGGGGGCGATGCCGACCGGGGTCGAGGTGTCGGTGGTGGTGACGCTGATGACCGGCGGGGTCTCCCAGAGCGCGCCGAGGCTGATCTGCTTGGACGACTTGATGGTGTCGGGCAGTTCTCCGGCGAGCGTGCTGTCGACCGCGGCCGACGGGACGTCGGCGGCCGGGGCAGCCGCCTCGTCGGTGGGTGTCGAACATCCGGCCAGTAAGGCGGCGAGGGCGATCAGGGAGAGACGCGAACGGGAGAGGCGCATGAGGATCCAATCAATAAATAGCTCGATATATACGTCTTCTGATGGGTGCGTGGTGCGCCTGACCGCCGTCGTGGCGTTCAGACAGGGAGGGTGGTGAGGATGAGGGCGCAGCCCTCGGCAGCGCAGGCCTCGGCGACAGCGTCGTTGCTGTGGGCCGGGGCCAGGACGATGATGGTGTACTCGTGTCCGTAGCGGTCGATGAAGTAGGCGGCATCCTCGGGGCGGGTGGCCGCCTCGCCGGGCCGGGGGCGGAGGTGGGCCAGCCGCCGGGCCGGGGGAACGCCCGCGTCCCGCAGGACCTCCGTGATCCCGTCGAGCAGGTCGCCGGGGGCGGGCATGCCGACCGCGATGCCGAGCCGCCGGCCGGCCGGCCGATGTGCGGCGCGGATGCAGTCGAGGATCGTCACGCGGCCTCCAGGCGGCGGAACGCCGAGCCGTGGAAGATCAGCGGATCGAGGGCGTTGTCCTGCCAGAGCTGATGCACCTCGAGCAGGACGACGCGGTGGTCGCCGGCCGGGATCTCGCCGAAGACCGAGCAGTCCAGCCAGAGCGGAGAGCCGGCGAAGAGCAGGGCGCCCTCGCTCGTGCGCTCGATCGGGTCGTCGCCGAAGCGCGCGCCCCGATCGCGTCCGGCCAGGCGCCGGCAGAGCTCGGCCTGGTCGGCACTGAGCAGCGAGACGCCGATCCGGCGGCTGTGGCGCAGCCGCGGCCAGGTCGTCGACTCGTTGCGCACCGAGAAGAGCACCAGCGGCGGGTCGAGCGAGACACCGACCGTGAACGACGACGCCACCAGGACCGCGGGCTGGTCGCCGGTGTCGGCGGCGAGCGCCACCACGCCCGAGGGGAACCGGCCGAACGCCGAGCGGATCAGGCCGGCGTCGCCGCGATGGGAAGTGAGGGTCATGCGGCACCTCCGGAGGTGACCTGCTCGACGTACGCGTGGGCGTGCGGCAGGAGGCGGTCGCGCAGCTCCTCGAACAGCGGCAGGCTACGGCGGGCCGGCCAGTCGTCGGGCAGCAGCGAATCGGGCAGGCCGGGATCGACGTACGGAATCGGCCGCCAGCTGTCCAGCCCGCGGATCGCGACCGCGAAGGCACGCCGCGGCGCCGGGTCCTTCACCGCCGCCTGCACGTCGTCGGCGTGCGCGGCGAGGAAATCGTCGTGCAGCGCCCGGATCGCGTCGAGGTCCCACCAGAGCGCGACCGCGACCGGAGCCGGCTTGTCGCCGCGGATCTCGTCGGCCAGAAAGACCGTGGCCCGCGCGTTGAGCCCGAGATCGGCGAGGATCTCCTCGACCTCGTCGACCAGGAAGCCCGGGCAGATCCACAGCGCCGGCGAGACCGAGCCGCAGCCGATCCAGGACAGCCGGCGGCGCAGCTGGTGGCGCAGGTCGCGCTGTTCCTCGGGAACCGAGTAGGAGATCAGGCACCAGCGGCCGTCGCGGGTCATGAAGCGCGGGCGGTAGAGACGCTGCTCGCCGCGCTCGATCATCGGCACCGCGTCCTCGGACAGCCGGTAGCCGGTGATCTTGCCGCGGGAGTCGGGAACGAGCAGGCCCTTGGCCTTGAGCCGGCTCAGGGCGTTGCGGGTGCGGGGGTCGGGAACATCGATGGCGCGCATCAGCGTGATGAGATCGGCGACGGCGATCCAGCCGCCGAGGCGGCGCAGCGAGGTGGCGACGATCGTGCGCAGCAGAGACGTCGTGCTTCCGGGCGCCGCATCGAGGTCGTCCAGTTGCGGCCTCATACCACAAAGTCCCTGTTCACAGGTCCTCCACGGGATCGGGGGTGACCTGGAGCATATCGCGATCGTGACGACCGGCAAGATGGTGATATGTAAATTCGCGATTTCTGGAAGCTGGACATCGGCCGCACCTCCGACTTGAGCCCTCACCCGGCCGGGCGTATCAGGCGCGGGCGTCCTCGTACGCGGTCCGGATGCGAAAGCCGCCCCGTGTTGGCCGGGCTCGTCGCGTCACCGATCGAGATCCTGGCCCAGCCGGTACCCGCGGACGGCTTCACGATCGACGGCGAGCCGCTGCTGCCGGTCGAGGCCGGGCACAGCGACACCGACGACAGCACGGTGCTGCACGTACCGTCAATCGGCCTGGTCGCCGCCGGTGACGTGGTCTACAACAACGTCCACCAATACCTCGCCGAAACCGGCGACGGCGGCGCCGAAGGCTG
Organism: Actinoplanes sp. NPDC051513; assembly: GCF_044454685.1. Classification (NCBI taxonomy): domain Bacteria; kingdom Bacillati; phylum Actinomycetota; class Actinomycetes; order Micromonosporales; family Micromonosporaceae; genus Actinoplanes; species Actinoplanes sp. NPDC051513. The sequence continues at coordinate 60,922 of NZ_JBITDW010000008.1, read as the reverse complement.
GCACCGGGCGCTCGACGTGGTCGCCGCGCTCACCCCGCGAAACGTGGTCGCCGGGCACAAGGATGCGACGCGCGACGACAGCCCGGCAAACATCGACCTGACCCGCCACTACCTCGACGAGACGAGCACGTTGCTGGCCGCCCGGCCGTCCCGCGAGGACTTCTTCTTCGACGTCAAACTATCGACGAGCCGGATCCGGAAGGCGAAGACGCGACCACGCCCGGGTCTAGGCCGACGCTGTCCGGGTCTCTGCGTACGGGTAGCCGTCGAAGTGTCTGAGCTGGACGCGCCTACGCTGCCGGGTTGCCGGATCCGGGGTTGCCGCGTCGAAGGTGAAGGGCTTGAGGTAGTCGCTCGGGTCGACTGTCCATCGGATGTCCGGCCATTCGCTTGGGGGAAGGCCCATGTTGCGAAGCTGCTGGAGGTAGATGGCGTAGTGCACGACCGCCTTCGTCTCCCCGACATCGGAGCCGCCGGTGGTCTGGTGGTTCGGAACGAACACTCGCGGCCGGAGCGCCTGCTGGTAGTCGACGAGGTCGCGCAGCCCGTTGTTGAGGAAGTTCGCCGTCCCGACGGCCGCCGAGAAGAAGTCCACCGGCGCCATGATCTTCAGGATGTCGGTGATGCGCTTTCCGTCGGCGGGTGTGCCGTCCGGCCAGGCTGATCCCTTGCCCTCCCGGAGCGCGCCGATGGTGTCCTGCCAGGCGAGGGAGAAGTTCGAGCCGGTGCGCAGGGTGATGTTGTAGAAGATGGCCACCGGCCCGCCGGCGCCGCCACCCGTGCGCAGGTCCATCTGTCCACGAACAGGTGGGTCGGATGGGCGGAGGGGAACGCCGGGCGGGAACAGCGCGGCGTCGCGTGGGTCGACCGGCAGGACACCGTCCGCGGGAATGAGGGCGTTACGTGGATAGGTCGAGTCGTACGGTGTTGCGATGGAGTGCAGGTGGCGGAACGCGACCACTTGGGCGAAGGGCTCCAGGATCTTGAGGCGCAGGATTTGCGTTCCGGGCACGGACCCGGTGGTGGTTACCGTGACCAGCTTGAGGGTCGCGTCACGCGGGAAGCGGGCGACCGGATCGTTCTGAATCGCCGGGTCTTTGCTGATGCGCTCGAAGTCGCTGCGCATCACACCGCAGGTCTCCTCTGATGCATAGAGCGTCGCGCCGGTCTTGCCCGCCAGGTAGGCCGCGTTCTCGGCATGGTCGGAGTGCCCGTGGCCGAGCAAGATCGCGCTGGGCGCCACATCGACAAGATCCTTGATCACAACCGGGGTACGCCCCGGAGTGACCTCGAGTCGCGTGATGAAGGTGTCGAGGAGGATCACCCGGCCGGCTACTGCGAGAACGAAGCTGGAATTGGTGGTCCACGAAATGATCACCCGATCCTGAGGTAACAGGCCGGTTCGTGGGTCGACGTTCTCCACGCCGAAGATCAGCCGTCGGGCGGCGATGGTCTCGGATCGGCGGGCGTTCGCTCTCTCGGCCACAGTGAGGTGATCGGCGGCGAAGGCGGACGCGGGCGGGGCTCCCACGACGCCGGCGGCCGCGGCGGTGCCAGCGACCGCGGCGCCCGCAGTGATGACAGTTCGGCGTTTCACTCAGTTACTCCTTCGAGCGGTGGGACTGCGTTGCAGGCCTCACATCTCCCCGGACCGGACTTGGACCGCGGGATGAAGGCCGAAGCATCCGCGACGGACGGAAAGGGTTCTTGGAGCGGCACATTGCTGGTCCACTCTGCGGACCAGTTGAACCGAGCCATGGACTGACCTTAGGGTCGGGCGAGGGGCGAGCGCAACGTCTATCGATATGCGAGCCAGGGCGTCGTGGGGTTGGCCACGGCCAGTGCCGCACCCGGGTGCACCTGCGGGTCATCGACTTGTCGGACCTCGACCATGTGAACCTCATCGTCCATGCTTTCGACTCGAAGCCTGCCGGCGCATGGGTCGAATTCGAGCAGGCCCGCGTTCTTCCGAGGTTTAGGCGCCCGGCCCCCTTCCGGAAGCCGGGCGGGCGTGCGCACGGCCGCTATTCGGTGCGTAGTGCCGTTGCCGTTCTCGTCCGGGCGGCCCACCCGGCCGGGAGCAGGGCGCCGCCGGCCGCGATGACCAGGCCCGCCAGTGCGAGGGCGGCGATCAGGCCCGGGGCGTACACATCGATGGTGGATTGCGGAAGGCGGATGCCGGCGCCGCGGGCCATGGCGGGCAAGGCCCAATGGTGGATCAGGTATCCGGCCGGGACGCCGGCGAGCCCGCCGATCAGGCCGGGGATGCCGACCGAGGCGACGACCATCGCGGCGGTCTGCTTCGGCGTCATTCCCACCGACTTGTGTACGCCGATGTCGTGCACCCGGTCGCGCGAGTCGAGCACGACCGCGTTGAGGACGCCGAGGCCCGCCACGGACACCAGGAGCGCCGTGAGGAGGGCGGTCAGCGAGTCGAGGATGATCAGCGTTCCGTCCGGGCCCTCGGTCCGGGTGGCCTCGGCGTGGATGTTCTTGCTCGTCAGTGCCTGAATGTAGGCGGTGCGGTCGGTGCCCGGCTTGAGTTTGACGTACCACTCCAGGATCGGTTGAAGGGCCGGGATGCTGGCGACGTCGGTGTAGAGGTGGTTGTTGGCGCTGCCATCGAACGCCTCGCCGACCAGGGTGAGCGGTTCGTGGCCGGCGCCGGTCACCGTGTCGCCGATGTGCTTGCCGGTGGCGGTGAGGAAGGCAGTATTGACGACCGCCTCGCCCGGTGCGGTGTACCAGCGGCCGTCGAGCATCTCGTACCCGGCCCAGCCGGCGTCGCCCGTGGTGACGGTGCCGCGGGCGGCCTCGCGCAGGCCGTCGACCGCGATGTCGGCGGGTCCGCGGCCGTAGTACTGCCCGGTTCCCGGCGCGGCGGCAATGACGGCGCTCGGGTCCGCGCCGTCTCGGTCGGGCGCGACAAGCAGGTCGGCCGAGGCATCGGGTCTCTGGTCGGCGGCCTGGACCTGGCGCAGCGAGCTGGCCAGCCCGATGGCGAACGTCGCCGCCGCCGTGCCGAGCCCGATCGTCAGCAGCATGGCCAGCAGCCGGGCGGGTCTGGTGAACGGCTGGGCGAGCCCGAGGCTGAGCGGCCTCGGCAACCGGGTGCGGGCGGCGAGGCGGGCGGCGACCCGGCCACGGCCGCTGCGCGGGGTGCGGCCGACGGCGAGCGCGTCCACCGTACGGAGCCGGGCGGCCCGCCACGCGGCCGGCGCCGCGGTCGCGGAGATGAGCAGCACCGCGGCGATGATCGCGGCGGCGTCGACCCAGGGGGTGACCGACATCGGGACGGTCCCGAACAGGTCGGCGACATCAGCCGTCAACGGCACCGCGAGAAAATTGCCGGCGACGATGCCGAGGGCCGCGCCGATCAGGCCGGGAATCAGTGCTTGGACCAGGCACGCGCGCACCACCTGCGACGGGGTCAGCCCGAGCGCCTTCATGACACCGATGCGGCGGGTGGCCGAGGCGACCGAGCCCGCGGTGACGCTGCCGATGACCAGGGCGGCCAGGGCGAGGCCGATCAGCCCGAACGCGCTCAGCAGGGGCACGTACAGCTGGGTGCGGTGCGCGGCGTCGTTGCGTACGTCGAGCCAGGATTGGGTCTGTACGCCCGGGCCGAGCGCGTTCTTGTGTGCGGTCATCGCGGCCTCGGTACCGGCGTCGGCGTACCGATAAAGCATTTGCCAGCCGGTCTGCCCGAGCGCGGCAGCCTCGGCGGGTGTCACCCAACCCTGCGCGGTCTGGCTGAGCGACCGGGCTTCGCCGACGACCGTCAGCGTCGACCCGTTCTGCAGTTGCAGGGTCGTTCCGGTGGGGATCCTCAGGTTGGCGCGGGCCACCACGATCTCGCCGGTGGTGCGCGCCCAGCGCCCGGCCAGCAGGGTGACCTTGTCGATCGAGTCGCTGCCCGGGTCCGCTCGCCCGACGACCTTCAGCGGCGGGGTCGGCGGAGTTCCGGGGTCCTCCTTGATGACGGCCGTGGCCACCGGGAACGGGCCGATCGCCCGCTCGGCCTGCGACGAGGTGGCCGCGGCCTGCTCCTCGGTCGTCTTCGCGGGGTCGAAGAGCGCGGTCAGGTGCGCGCCCTTCTGCTGAGCGAACGCGTTGGCGAACGGCGCCGAGGACGCGGCCAGCAGCAGGCCGGCAAGGACGGTCGCGGTCACGGCCATCGTCGTCGCCGCGATGATCACGATCGTGGAGACGCGGCGCCGCTGCGCCCCGCGCACCACGGTCCGGATGGCGCTCACGCCGCGACCTGCCCGTCGACGAGGCGTACGGTGCGGGTGGCGACGGCGGAGGCAAGGGCTTCGTCGTGGGTGACCAGGACGATCGTCTGGCCGTCGGCGTGCAGGTCGACCAGAAGTTTGCGGACCTCCGTGCCCGACGCCGTGTCGAGCGCCCCCGTCGGCTCGTCCGCGAGAAGCAGCGGCGGCCGGTTCATCAGCGCCCGCGCGACCGCGACCCGCTGCCGTTCTCCGCCGGAGAGGCGGCCGGGGTAGGCGTCGGCATGCCGGTCGATGCCGAGCGTCTCGAGAAGCTCGCGGGCACGCTGGCGCGACTTGGCGGCGGGCCGGCCGGCGATCTGAGCGGGCAGCAGCACGTTGTCGGCGACGGTCAGGTCGTCGAGCAGGTTGAAGAACTGGAAGACCAGGCCGATGGTGGCGCGGCGGTAACGGGCGGCGGCAGCCTCGCTCAGCCGGTCCACGCGGGCGCCGCCGACCGTGACGGTGCCCTCGGTGGGGCGGTCGAGGCCGGCGATCAGGTTGAGCAGGGTCGACTTGCCGCTGCCGGACGGGCCGAGCAACGCCAGGCATTCGCCCTCGGCGACGTGCAGGCTCAGGTGGTCGAGGGCGGCCTGGGCGCCCTCGTAGCGGCGGCTCACATCTACGACGTCAATCATGGTTGGGGACGTTAGGGACACCCGGGCACACAGGTCGTCGGCCGCGAGAGCGCATTCGCGGTGCGGGGTCATCCTTGCGGCGTAGTCGGGAGATGGATGCGTGCTGTTCGCCCGGCCGGACACAATGAGCCGGTGACCGCTGATCCACCGCTGACCCGCGTCGCGAAGGCCCTGCGCCGGTCCGGCCCGCAGCCGCGGCTGACCCGCCGCAACTGGGCCTTCGACGTCCTGCTGGTCGCGGCGTTCATCGTGGTGGCGCTCAGCGGCACCGACATCACCGGGCACCTGTTCGAGACCACCAGCGACGCGGCGATGATGGCGCCTCTCCCGGACGTTCCCGACGTGCTGGCGATTCCCGTGCCTCCCTACGAGCGCCACCTCATCGATCCGCAGGGGCCGGGCTGGATCGCCGTCGCCGCGATCCTCCCGCTGCTCGTGCGCCGCCGTTACCCGCTGGCGACGCTCATGGTCATCCTCGGGATCACGGTGATATCGCTGCACGGTGAGATGCCGGGCACCGACATCCTGCGGGTCTCGTTCTACGCCTGCGTGATCGCCGGGTACACCGCCGCCGCGTACAGTCCCTACCGGTTGTGGGCCCTGGCCGCGCTGCCGGTCGCGGCGCTGCTCTACAGCTCGTTCCGCGATCTCGCCGTGCCGATCGTCCCGGTCGGGACGGTGCCGTTCCTGGTGCTGCTGCCCATCGGGCTGGCCGTCAACGGCATGCGTACCTGGCGCCAGCATGCCGACCGGCTCCGCCGCGAACGGGCCGACGCGCTGCGCGAGGCCACCCGCCAGGAACGCGCCCGCATCGCCGGCGACCTGCACGACATCGTCACCCACAATGTGTCGATGATGGTCATCCAGGCCGGCGCCGCCCGTAAAGTCCTCGACAGCGCGCCCGATGCCGCCCGCGACGCCCTGCTGGCCGTCGAGGAGGGCGGCCGCGCGGCTCTCGGCGAGCTCCGCGGCGTCATGGGCCTGCTGGCAGCGGCGGACGACGACGAGAACACCCTCACTCCCCAGCCCGGCCTGGCCCAGCTTCCACCGCTGATCGACCGTGTCCGCGACGCCGGCATCGACGTCACCGTCACCACCAGCGGCGACCGGTACCCGTTGCCCGCCGGCCTCGAACTCACCGCCTATCGCGTCGTGCAGGAAGCCCTCACCAACACCGTGAAGCATGCCTCGGGTGCCCGCGCCGCGGTCGACGTCACGTACTCGCCGGACGAACTGCGCATCACCGTCACCGACACCGGCGGTCAACCGACGCCGGAATCCGCCACCTCCACGGGGCGCGGTCTGGCCGGCCTGCGCGAAAGGCTCGCTGTCTACGGCGGCACCCTTCAGGCCGCGGCCCGCCTCACCGGCGGCTACCGGGTTCAGGCCCAGCTGCCCGTGGAACACCGATGACCGAGCCGCTGCGGGTCGTGATCGCCGACGATCAGGCGCTCGTGCGCGCCGGTTTCCGGATGATCCTCACGGCGGACGGCATCGACGTGGTCGGCGAGGCCGAGAACGGCGCCGAAGCGGTCGAGGCGGTCCGGAGCACCGGCCCCGACGTGGTCCTGATGGACATCCGCATGCCGAACATGGACGGCATCGAGGCCGCCCGCCGCATCCTGGCCGGCGAGGACCCGCCCCGCGTCATCATGCTGACTACGTTCGACCTGGACAACTACGTCTACGCGGCCCTTGGCCTGGGCGCCAGCGGTTTCCTGCTCAAAGACGTCACCCCCGAGTACCTGGTCGCCGCGATCCGCATCGTCCGTGACGGTGACGCCCTGCTCGCTCCGAGCATCACCCGCCGCCTCGTCGAACGCTTCACCACACCCGAACCGCGGGAGTCGCCTCTGCACCGCGACCTCGCCGCTCTGACACCCCGCGAACGCGAGGTCCTGATTCTGGTCGCGCAGGGCTTGAGCAACGTCGAGATCGCCGGCCGCCTCTTCCTGTCCGAAGCGACCGTGAAGACACACGTCGCCCGCATCCTGGCCAAGCTCGGCCTCCGCGATCGCGTTCAGGCCGTAGTCGTCGCGTACGAGACCCGCCTCATAACGCCCTCCTGAGCACCGGCGTGGCCGCTCATCACGGCAATGGCACATCTCCTGATCAGCTTGGCGATCGCCCTCTCCGTCGTGAGCGCCTGGTTCTGGTACGCCGGTCGCCGCGCCGCAGAGACAAGTGGTCCTAGCCGAGCACCAGGATGTCGCCGTCGGCCACCCCGACGTCGCGGGCGCTGCTGCTGCCGGTCGCCAGGACGTGCGCCGGCGCGCGGTGGCCGCCGATCACCTCGATCCGCTGCAAGGGCTGCGACGTGGCGATGGCCGACTCGCTCCGCAGCGCGGTTCCCAGGCGCAGGGTGAAGGTCAGTACGCCCGTCGCCGCCGGGTCCGGCGTCGCGTAGATCCGCCAGGTGAGCTCGTCGACGCGTTCCATGTCGCGGACCCGGATTCCCGTCGCCACCTCGGTGTCCCGCCGGCCCGCGAGCGGAAGCCAGCCCGCGACGGGCACGTGCGCCGCGGTGTGGACGTGCACCTGCGCGGCGTCGTCCAGTTGCATCCAGACCACGAACGGCAGCGTGCCGCCGGCGACGGACCCGACGAGGCTGATGTAGTCGGGGGAGCGCGGGTTCGTGGCCTGGAGCTCGGTCCGCGCGACGAGCAGGTGCGACTCCTGATCCGCGTCGTCGATGCTGGTGCCGAGGTCGTGGCCGGTCGCCGACCGCCAGCGCAGGTCGCGGGGCGAGAAGGTGGCGTGGTAGATGTTGCGGTGATAGCGATCGTGCAGGTGTCCCTCGGGGCCGCCGCCGGCCAGGATGTAGACCACCGCGATGCGCTCGGGGTGGGTCGCGCAGGCGGGCTCCTGCCGCAGCTGTCCGATGTAGATCTCGTTCATGTTGTCGGTGCGGTCCAGGGGCGCGATGCACCACCGGTCCCCGGTCAGGTCGGCCGAGCTGCGCCAGGTGAGCCCGTGATCGGTGGAGCGGACGTACTTCATCGGTCGGGTGTCGGTCGGGTACGCTCGTGCACGCCGCCCCAGCTGATGAAGGTCTTGCCGGCCCGGGCGTCGTGGACGCCGCCGGCGACCGGGCGACGGTCGGTGCGGGCGGCCACCGCCGCGGCGACGGTCGTGACGGTGGCCGGTGTGGCGTGGGGGGAAACAACGGGAACCGCCAGCGCGGCGCCCAGAAGGGTTCGTCTCTTCACGACAAGCCTCACAGGGTGATGATGGCGGCGCTGCCGGCCGCGATGCTGACGGAGAGAAGGCCGTGCTCGACGCGGGCGGCATCGGGGGTGCCGGGCCGCAGCTTGCCGAGGCCGTCGACAGTGGCGCCCTGGATTTGCGTCGCCCGGCCGTCGAGGGCGTCGCCGGTCATGCGCAGCACCGTCGCGCCGCGGTCGCGCCCGCCGACGGTGAGCGAGACCCGGACCGGCGCGGCCGTGGTGGCGTCCTTCTGCACGAGAGCGATCCGGGTGTGCCCGTCGTCGCCCCGGACGGCGTACGCGGTCAGGTTGCGATCGGATTCGAGCGAGACCGGCAGGAACCGTCCGGGCCCCATCCGGCGCGCCATCCACAAGCCGTAGTAGATCGGCATGACCTGGTAGACCTGGGCCAGCTCGTACGCCTTGCTGGCGGCGCAGATCGGGGTGTACCGCTGGAACTTGCCGTTCCAGATCGGGTCGTCGCACACGCCGAGACCGCCGTGGATGTTGACGCCGGACAGGCCGGCCTGCGTCATGGAGAGGCTGTAGTCGATGGCCCACAGCGCGGAGGCGTACCGGTTGCTGACCCCGTCGACGCCGCCGCTGTAGGCGGAGTTCGCCTCGTCGACCCGCATCGGCAGGCCGTTCGCGTTCGCGGCCTTCTGCTCGCCTACGTCCCCGCCTTCTCCGAGTGGCTACCCTCCCTGGTCCGGTGAGCGGCGGCCGGGGTACTAGCTAGATGTTCTGTCCACGGACGTTGGTAACGCGGCGGGGCGCGAAGCTGTTCGGTCATCTCGCGGCCGACCAGCTCGTGGCACGAGTGATGAACCAGCGGCGGGTCATCGAACATCCACCGCCGTGCTTTGGCTTGCTGCTGCGGCATTCTTGCCGAGCAGTGCATTGGTCATAGCTGCGACGGCCGTGGTGACAGCGCTGCGATGCTCGGCCAGCCGCTCGGCCGGGTCGTCACCGAGCGGGTTACGAATCTTGGGGTCGGTGGTGTTCCAGGCAAGCGCCGCAGCCAGCGCGATCATCATGACGTCGGTGGCGAGGTTGAGCGACACGTCGTTCCTGCTCACCCCGGTCGAGATCGCCAACACCGTGCTCCCCGAGATGCTCGAGCGCCTGCGGGCGGCGGAGCTGGGCGCCCTTGAAGGCGTCGTCGCGAAACGGCGCAACGGCCCGCACCGGCCCGGGCGGCGCTCAGCGGACTGGTGGACAAAAGTTCCGCTCATCCGTACCCAAGAGGTGGTGATCCTCGGCTGGAAGGCGGGTGAAGGCTGTCGAGCCGGCACCATCGGCTCGGTGCCCTTCGGGGTCCTCGACGAGTCGGGCGCCCCGCGGTTCGCAGGCCATGTCGGCGCCGGCTTCACCGATGTCATGCTGCGGCAGCTGCAGGAACAACTCACCCCGATCGCCCGTCGAACACCGCCGGTACCCGACGTCCCGCGCGAATACGCGCGGCACGCCCACCGGGTCGAGCCCGTGCTGGTGGCGAGGTCGCTTTTCGCAACTGTCTTGACCGGACCAAGGCGCGACACGCCGCGCTCGTGGGTCAGCTCTGCCGCTCGCCGCCGGACGGATGCACGCCGAGCCCGTCGAGGATCAGCGCCAGCATGGGCTGCGACCGGTCGTCGTCTTCAGATGCGGCGCGCCAGAGGGCGCCGGTCAGTTGAAGAAAATCCGCGGGCTCGGCGTCGACGCGGATCGTGCCCTCGCGTTTGCCCGCGTCGAACAACTGCGTGATCGCGCCGATGACCGGCCCGTAGGTCTGCTCGGTGATCGACTTGTGGGCAGTCGGGCTGAGCGCATCGCCGAGGCCGTGCTTCTTGCGCATGGCGCCGACCAGGTCGGTCGTCCACGTCCGCAGCGCCTCCAGCGGCGGCAGCGTGGCGATCAGGTCCGGTGCCGAACCGATGAGCCGGTCGACCTCGTCCTGGTAGATGGCCAGGATCAACGCCTCGCGCGACGGGTAGTTGCGGTACAAGGTGCCAGGCCCGACGCCGGCGAGCTGGGCGATCTGATTCATCGAGACGTTGCCGTCCGCGGTGAAGGCCTCGCGCGCCGTCGCCAGGATGCGGGCTCGGTTCGCGCGGGCGTCGGAACGGACCATGCCACCCCCCTTGTTATCCGGAGACCTCTCCAGTAATTTAGTGGAGACCTCTCCACAACGATAGAGGAGCAGCATGCCGCTACATCAAGCTCGGCACCACCGGCCTCGACGTCTCCCCGATCGCCATCGGCGCGATGACCTACGGCGACCCGACCCGCGGACATCCGGTCTGGTCACTGGACGAGGAGACCAGCCGGCCGCTGATCAAGCACGCCCTGGACGCCGGCATCAACTTCTTCGACACCGCCAACCTCTATTCCTACGGTTCCAGCGAGGAGATCGTCGGCCGCGCGCTCAAGGACTTCGCCGACCGTGACGACGTGGTGATCGCCACCAAGCTGCGCCATCCGATGCGGCCCGGCCCCAACGGCAAGGGCCTGTCACGCAAGGCGATCATGACCGAGGTCGACCACAGCCTGCGCCGGCTCGGCACCGACTACATCGACCTCTACCAGATCCACCGCAACGACCACGCCACCCCGTGGGAGGAGACCCTCGAAGCCCTGCACGACCTGGTCAAGGCCGGCAAGGTTCGCTACCTCGGGGCGTCCTCGATGCACGCGTGGGAGTTTGCCAAGGCTCTCAACCTGCAGAAACAGCACGGCTGGGCCCGGTTCGCCACGATGCAGGACCACTACAACCTGCTGGCCCGCGAGGAGGAGCGCGAAATGATCCCGCTCTGCCTCGACGAGGGCGTCGGCACCATCATCTGGAGCCCGCTGGCCCGCGGCCGGCTCGCCCGAGCCTTCGACGACGCGAAGGCAACCGCCCGCGCGGAGACCGACGGCGCCTACGCCGACCTGCTCTACACCCCGGCGCAAGAGGCCGCGAACAAGGCCATCATCGACGCGGTCGGCGCGATCGCCGCCGAGCGCGGCGTCAGCCGAGCCCAGATCGCGCTCGCCTGGCTGCACAGCCGGCCCGTGGTCACCGCGCCACTGGTCGGCGCCAACACGACCGCCCAGATCGACGACGCCGTCGCGTCGCTGGACATCCAGCTGACCGACGACGAAATCGCTTCGCTCGAGTCGCCGTACACACCCCGATACGACTTCCAGGGCATCTCCGACGAGGCCGAAATGGCGAAGATCAGGGCACGCATCCCCGGCTACGCCAACGCTTAGGCCTACCGGCCACCCCGATGGCTTTGTTGCGTTGTCCGCCGGACGGTCGGGCGCACTGCGGAAAGGAAACATTGCTATGCATGTGGACGCAGTCATCCCAAGCTGCGTGAAGTCCTGCAGAAAGACTTCACCCGCTACGACGAACACGACAGAGTGTTCGGCGCCGCCGACGCCACGCTCTTCTGCCTCGGCACGCCCTCGGTCGGGCTGAGCGAGCCGCAGTACACCCGCATCACTCGGGACTTCGAGAGAGCGCTCCGGCGGCTATGCGACGACCGGGACCAGCTGACGGTGTAAGCGCAAGCGGAATATCAGCTGCTAGGAGGCCATATCCCGCTCATGTGACCGTCATTACCAACTCGGCCTTGAACGGAAGATCCTGGGCGGTCGGCGGCTTGTCGCTGTTGTGGCCGAAACCCGCACCGTTACCCCACCCGAAGACGATCTATCACCTGGAGAGCTGCTCCCCTCAGGGCGCCGCTTCCGGATTGTTCTCGTACTCGGCTTCCTGACCGCGCTCGGTCCGCTCACCATCGACATGTACCTGCCCGCGCTGCCGACCATCACTGACGACTTCGGCGCCACCGCGGCCGCCGTGCAGCTCACCCTGACCGGCACGCTGCTCGGCCTGGCGATCGGACAACTGCTGATCGGCCCGCTTTCCGACGCGATAGGCCGCCGGACGCCGCTGCTCGCCGGCGTCGGCGTCCACTTGATTGCCTCGCTGCTGTGCGTGATCGCTCCCAACCTGGCGATCCTCGGCTCGCTGCGTGTGCTGCAGGGCCTCGGCGCGGCGGCAGCCACGGTGGTGGCGATGGCGATCGTGCGTGACCTGTTCTCCGGTTTCGCGGCGGCGAAGCTGTTCTCCCGACTGATGCTGGTGGTCGGCGTCGCGCCGATCCTCGCCCCGACCATCGGCGGACAGACCCTGCAGTTCACCTCGTGGCGTGGCGTGTTCGTCGTGCTCACGGTTGCCGCCGCCGCGATCATGGCAGCAGCCGCGATCGTGCTGCCCGAGACACTGCCCGCTCATCGCCGCCGCAACGGCGGGGTCGCCGGCACCGTCCGCGACTATGGCCGGCTGCTCGCCGACCGGGTCTACGTAGGCCTCATCCTGGTCGTCGGACTGGCGATGGCTGCCCTGATCGCCTACGTCAGCGGCTCCTCTTACGTTCTGCAAGACAGCTTCGGGCTGAGCGAACAACAGTTCGCGTACGTCTTCGCCGGCGGCGCGATCGGCCTGATCGGCGCCACCCAGCTCAACGTCCGGCTACTACGCCGCTGGACACCCCAGCAAATCCTGACCGGTTCGTTGCTCGCCGGCGTCGGCTTCGGTCTGGTCCTGCTGGTCCTCGCTATCACCAGGATCGGCGGCCTGGCCGGCATCCTGATCCCGCTGTGGCTGGTCCTGGCCACAGTCGGCCTCGCCATGCCCAACGCCCCCGCCCTGGCCCTGTCCCGCCACGGCGAAACAGCCGGCACCGCCGCCGCACTACTCGGCTCAGTCCAATTCGGCCTCGGTGCCCTCGCCGCACCCCTCGTCGGCATCCTTGGCGTCGGCGCAGTCGCCATGGCCGTCGTAGTTTTCGGCGGCATGCTCGCCGCCAGCCTCGTCTGCTTCCTCGTCGTCCAGCCCCACCGCCTTCCCGCCGAGCAGCAGCAGCCAGTCGTAGCCGTCGCCCACTGAGGGGATCGCGTGATGGCGCTGCCGGGCTGGGCGAGCTCGTCGCGTGCCCTGATGCAGGCTGTCCCGACGATCCTGCCGGCTCCGGGTGAGTCACCGCGTCGGGTTTGACCGAGGGTGCAGTAGTCGACGCCGCACCGGCGCCACGATCGCGGTCACCGGTGCGGCGGGCAGCGTCGGCGGTTATGCCGTACAGCTGGCGCGCCATGCCGGCCTGCGTGTGCTGGCCGACACCGCGCCGGCCGACGCCGACCTGATCTCGGGCTGGGGCGCTGAGGTCGTACCGCGCGGCCCTGCCGTCGCCGCCCACTTCCGCGCGCTTGCCGGCGATGGTGTCGACGCCGTCATCGACGCGGCAGTCATCGGCCCTGCCCTGCTGCCGTGCCTGCGTCCAGGCGGCACCATCATGCAGCTGCGCGGTGGCGAAGGCCAGGCCGCGTTCGATCGGGCGGCGGCCGCACGAGGGGTCACGCGGCGCGCATTCATAGGCAGCTGGATGCCCGCAGCATACTGAGCGGGCATGCGGCCGTCACGCTCCATCCGCTGGACGTAGGCGGGTGCGGGGCTCATGGCTCTCCAGTGACTACTACGTGGGCCCCTCGGTCCTGAGGACCGCATGCCTTGGGTGGCGCGGAAGGATGTTCCGCGATCGGCTCGGCCGAGCTCGGGGCGGTGGATGGATCTGGTGGATGCACGGAGACCTGCCCTGCCGCACCGATGAGAACGACCGGCGGGGACGGTCTACCTAGGCAGAGACGATGGCAGGGAGGACCAAATGACGTCGATCAAGTTAGGCGTGCATCTGCCGGCAGCGGGGCGAGCCGCCTCACCGGCGAGCATCGCTGAGGTCGCCGAGGAAGCCGAGCGTATTGGGCTGGACTCGATCTGGTCCTGGGACCGGCTGATGCGGCCAACGGTGCCGATCGCGATGGGCGGTCCGGGCGGACCGGTCATGGAGGCACCGGAGGACTTCGCGACCGTGTACGACCCGATCGAAACGTTGACCTATGTCGCGGCCCGCACCAGCCGAATCAGTCTGGGGACCAGTGTGCTTGACGCGCTCTTCCAGAATCCGGTCGTCCTCGCTCGCCGGCTCGCCACCCTCGACCGGTTCAGCGGCGGTCGGCTCATCGCGGGCATTGGTCAGGGCTGGATGCAGCAAGAGTTCGAGGCGGCGGGCGTTTCGATGAGCAGGCGTGGCGCGGGTTTCGAGGAGCACCTGCTGGCCATGCGTGCAGTCTGGGGACCCGATCCCGTGAGCTTCGCGGGCCGTTACTACCGCATTCCCGAAGCTGACATCGGCCCGAAGCCGGTCCGCCCCGGCGGCCCGAGCGTGGTGGTGGGCGCCGCATCTCCGTCAGCGCTTCAACGCGCGGGACGGCTCGGCCTGGGACTGACGTTGGTTATCTTCGACTGGGACTCGATCCGGGAGAGCATCGCGACGTTCCGGGCGGCGGCGGGTGCCGCCGGCCACGAGCTGGACGGCCTGCCGATCATGTTGCAGGTGAACGGCAGCGTCACCGAAGATCCGGTACGTGAGCCCGCACCGCTGCTCGGTTCGCCCGAGCAGGTCGCGGCCGATTTGGAGAGGGCCGCGAAGCTCGGCGTGGGGCACGTCTTCTGGCATTTCGACGAGAACCCACTTCGTTCGCTTCCGCTTCTGGCACAGTTGCGCCGTGACTGACCAGCCCACCCGCCACGAACTGCGGCTTACATTGCGGACTTCTACCGGTGGTTGGCGGTTCAGCCAGAGCTGCCCTTTACCCGTCGGAGAGCAGGTTTACGAGATCACACTGGGTATCGAGCCGCGGTCGGGAACATCGATGACGAAGGGGCGGATCTCTCTGCGATCGTCCACGTCGCTCACCTCTTGTGCTCGGCGCCCGCGTTCAGACCTGCCGGCCTAGCCACTCCAGGGCCGATTCGGCGTGGTTGACGATGGTGAAGTGGCTGTCGCCTGGGCAGAGCCGCAGCTCGGCCGTCGGGCAGTGGGCGGCCAGCCACCGTCCGTGACTGGCCGGGATGATCCGGTCCTCGGTGCCGTGCAGCAGCCGGACCGGGGCGCCGATGGCGGCGGGATCGCAACCCCAGGGCAGGGCGTAGGAGACGTCATCGTCGATCTGGCCGTACGGCCCGGCGTCGAGAGCGGGCCCGCCGACCTTTCCCAGCCAGCCCCACGCCCCTTCGAACAGGGCGAGGTCGGCCGCGGTGAACTGCGCGTCGTAGCTGAATCCCGACGCCTCCAGCGCGGCCCGCGCAGCGCGGCCGGCCGCCGCAGTCCCCAACGCGGCCACGCCCGACGGCACCATCCCGGCAAACCAGTCCAGCCCGTCGGTGCCGTACGGGGCGATAGCGGCCAGGGTCACCACCGCCCTGACGCGGGCGCCCAGAGCCGCGGCACAGCCGAGGGCGTACGTCCCGCCGCCGGAGTACCCGACCACGGCGAACTCTTCGATGCCGAGCGCGTCCGCGGCCTCCGCCACGTCGTTGGCCACCGACGACACGGTCCGCCCGGGCGCGACGGTGGAGCCGCCGTAGCCGGGCCGGTCGAACGACACCCAGCGCAGTCCGAGACTGTCCGCGGCGGCGAACAGTGGCTCCGGAGGGGCGCCGACGTTCGGCGTGCCGTGGTGCCAGACGACCGGGAACCGCTCGCCCGCACCCGATCCGGTGTCATAGACATGCAGCGTCCGACCGTCCCGCAACTCAACATCCTGCTCGATCATCTCGCCACCCTAAGACGCACCACCGGTCACCGGAGTCCCATCACTCGCCAACGGGCGGCCCAGCACGCCTGAAACAGAATCCCCAAACAAAGGTCACGTGTACGGATCTGCCAGATCAAGATTGGCATCTACGGCGGGTTCGGAATCACAACCGCTTGCTCCTCGGCGGTGATCGCCGAGCAGCAAGCGGCCTGATTTCAGCGCGGCCCGACGAATTCGGTTCGCACGCTCCACGCGAACTGAATCAGCAGGGTCACCGGGGACTTCTCGGCAATGTCGTGCATCACCTTCAAGTCGTCGGGGTCGGGTTCTTCGCTCAGCGTGATCGTGCGCTGCAGGTAACGCTCTGCACCCTCCTGCTCGGGTTCGTGGTAGTTGATCTCGACGGTGATGTCGCCGGCGGTGTCGTATTTATAGTCGACGTACTGCCGCAGCGTCTGTGCAGTGCACGACGCGAGCGCCATCAACAGGTACTCCGTCGGCATCGGACCTTCGCCGACTGCGCCGTTGTGCGGTTCATCGGCAACGAAGGTGAAGCCGCGGGTGGTCATGTCCGTGCGCCGGCGCTCAATCGCCGGAAGCACAGCTCGGGCGGATGCGACCACACGATCCCGATCGGTATCCATCTACCGCGCCTTCCTGTAGATCCTGTTGGTGACGGTTCAGATACTCGGATCCAGCTGCCGAGCCGCGTGTGAGCGGGGACTGTGGCCAGACGTATCACCCGGTGACCGAGTACCTCCGCAGGCTAGCGTTTGCGGACTATACCGTCCAGTCTATCGCTTGATGATCGGCACCGATTGGCACGGCGAACCATCACATCGTATGGTTGAGCTGCGCGAATTGGCGGTTAGGGCCAGGCCGTCCATACGCTGACCTCGCTCGACGCGGAACCGAGGGATGGACTCGTCGGTCCGTTAGGGCCGGGATGTGCCGTCGTTAACGCAGTTCAGTGCACTGATTGCCCCTCTTGTATCCGACGAGAAAGAGGACGATATAGTCCTTCGCAGGAGCGGTCCAGGTCGTTCCGGGTTGGTGGCAGTGAGAGAGGGCGGCGGCCAGCGTCGCGCCTAACGTCAGGAGAGTTCGATGGACGGTTTGCCCTGCGGTACGGACGTTGTCGATGGTGCGCCTGACACAGTTGGACTCTATAGTCCCATTGTGCTCGCTTTGAAGGTCTCGACGTGTGCCAGGGCCATGTCCAGGGCGACGCGCATGGGTTCGGCGTCGTGCGCGGTCTGAGCCAGCAGATAGCCGCCCTGAAGGGCGGCCATCACCGCTACGGACAGCCTCGCTGGATCGGTGTCGGCGCGCAGTGTGCCGTTGTCGCGCATTCGCTGGAAGCCGTCCGCGAGCAACTGTTCCCAGGTGGCGAAGTGGCCGGCCAGTGCCTGCCGGGCGGCCTCGTCGGTGTCGGACAACTCTGCCGCGAGGGTGCCGATCTCACAGCCGTGCGCGCCGCTGCGCAGCGTGTTGCGTTGCAGCACGGCGTCGCGCCACCGGCGCAGCCCGGCAAACGAGCTGACGCCGCGCAGCAATTGGTACTGACGCTCCAGCACCACCCCGGCCTGATGCGTGACGACCTCGCGGACCAGTGCCTCCTTGGCCGCGAAGTGGTGGTAGAGCTGGGACTTGCTGGTGCCGCTCGCGAGCCTGACCTCGTCGAGGGTGGTGGCGGCGACACCTTTGGCGGCCATCAGCTCAGCGGCGGCCAGCACGATGCGTTCCCGGGTGGCCGCGCCGCGTGCGGTCAGCCGGGCGCCCTCGTTCCTGACCTGCGGGTCGACCACGGCCGCCAGGCTACCCGACCTTGCAGGCGAGATACATCTGCCAGGCGGTCACCGGGTACGGAGAGTCAGACGGACCTACCCTCAGGGCTTTCGCCGAGCAATATTTCACCAACGAGACAAATGACCGAGGAGGCAATTCCATGAAAGCGATCGTGGTGACCGACCAGGCTGCAGGAACGGCCGGGATGACGCTGGCGGAGCGACCCGAGCCGCCGGCAGCGATAAACGACGTCATCGTTGAGGTTCATGCATCGGGATTCGTCCCGACCGAGACGGAGTGGCCCTCGACCTGGACCGACCGGCGCGACCGTGACCGAACTCCGTCGATCCCTGGACACGAGCTGGCCGGAGTGGTCACCGCCCTCGGATACGGCACGACGGGACTGTCGGTGGGACAGCGGGTGTTCGGCCTCACGGACTGGCATCGCGACGGCACCCTCGCGGAGTACGTGGCCGTCGAGGCCCGCAACCTCGCGCCCCTGCCGGGCGACGTCGACTTCACGGTCGGTGCGAGCCTGCCGATCTCGGGTCTGACCGCGTGGCAGGGACTGTTCGACCACGGCCACCTTCAGGCGGGCCAGAGCGTGCTCGTGCACGGCGCGGCCGGCGCAGTCGGGACGATGGTCACCCAACTCGCACGTGAGTTCGGCGCGTACGTCATCGGCACCGGACGTACTGCCGACCGGCAGAAGGCGCTCGACTTCGGCGCGCAGGAGTTCGTCGACCTCGAGAACGACGCCCTGGAGGACGTCGGCGGCGTCGACCTGGTCTTCGACCTCATCGGCGGCGATATCCAGAAGCGATCCGCACGTCTGGTTCGAGCCGGAGGAACGCTGGTGTCAATCGTCGGGCCGCCCGAGGCGCGGCCGGCCGACGGCTTGGCCGTCGACTTCGTTGTCGAGGCCGACCGGGTTCACCTGAATGAGATCGTCCGGCGCGTCCGCGACGGGCGGCTGCGGACAAACATCGGCACCATCGCAACACTCGACGAGGCCGTCGCCGCCCTCAACCCGGCCGACCGGATCAAGGGAAAGACGATCATCCTCGTTCGCCCGTAAGGACCCGCCCACGGCGTGCCGGTCTGCCCAAACCGGCCGTCACGCTGCGTACGCTACGCCGTGTCCGCTCGGGTACGTGTCGATGGTCAAAGAGTGCTCAATTGCCTTTCCGCATGACGAAACCCTTGAGCAGCCCGTAGAGCTGGGTGTCGTTCACCTCGCTGTACAGGCTGTCGCCGTCGGCCAGGAATACCACGCTCGGGCAGTCCCCGTCCGCGCCGGTGACCGGCTTGTCGAGCAGTTTCCGGCCGGTCGCCGCCTCGTAGAGCCGCAGCCGGTAGACGCCCTGGCTCAGCGCGATCATCGGCGGGGTCTGGTCCTTGTACTTGCAGTTCCGGAGCGGCTTGCCGGCCTTGGTGAGGTCGACGCAGGCGACCAGCTGTGACTTGGCCGGGTTGTCCGGAACCCAGGCCCGCCAGATCGACTCCTTCTGCTCGGGCACCCGCACCGCGCTGAGCATGTGCCGGCTCGGCGCCAGCACGGAGTCGACCACGCCTACGGAGATCTGGTGCGGCGCCTTGCCCGCGAACTTCGGCGACTGCGGGTAGTACCAGCCGTCGCAGACCCGGGCGAGGTCGTTGCCCGTGCGCACCGGGTACGTGCTGGGCCGGGGCCCGGCGGGTGGCACGGCCGCCTCGGCGTCCTGGGTGGACGCGCTGGGCGCCGACCAAGTGGCGTCGGGCGTGCGGCCGGTCGCGTTGTCGTCCCCGTCGCCGCCGGCCGCGACCCACGCGACACCCGCTCCGAGCAGCGCCAGCACGCCGACCACGGCCAGCGCGGCGATCATCCAGGGCGAAAGCCAGCGCGGCCGGGGCGTGGGCGGCCGGGGCGTGGGCGGCGTCCCCGGTTCTTCCATGGCGGTCCCGTCGTCCGTCGGTGGTGGACCGCGAACTCTATCGAATGCCGGCGATTCCCGCCGTGCTACTCAGGTTCGTCTCGCAAAGAAGACCAGCTCGTCGACGTACTCGCGCTTGTCGTACCGGTCGACTCGCGCCTGGTCGGTGCGGGCCGCCGCGGCCACGTCGAGGCCGGCGGTCTGCTCCTTCACGCCGGTGCCCGGATGCCCCACGACGATCGCGGGAATGGGCGATCCGCGGCGCCCGACGGAATGTAGAGATCGGCCGCGATGCGGATGCCGGCGCTTTCGAAGCTGACGTCCACCTTGTTCATTTCGGTTCGTTCCCTTCGGATTTTGCCGGACCGTTACGAGCCAATTCCGCGAACCGGAAGCGTCGCCGGCAGGGCAGAATTCTTCCCCGGCAGGAACACTCCACGTGACCGGCCCGAGCTCACCTACCTGCCACGTACAGGCTCAGCGTCCGCCGGAGATAAGTGATCTAGGCGCCCCGGGCGTCAGATATAGACAATTTCGAATTTCGGTCACGTCCGGAATTCGATCTTATTGTTTTTATTTCTCGATCGGCCACTTCGGGTGTCGGCCAGATGACTGAATTGTGGGCGCGAACAGGAGGATTGTTTCCTTCGGGATCGCGGTGATAAGTGGCGGCGCCGGCGAATTGCCATGGTCAATTCGGTCGTGCCTATCGCGTCGATCTGAGGAGGAAAGATGGCAGGCAGGCGCAAGGTGGACGGATCCGGCGACGGCACGGCGCACCCCGGCGGCGCGATGGCGGGGGCAAGCGGCGCGGGCGGCGATAGTGGCGGCCAGGCTCAGGGCGGCCAGGCACAAGGGGGCCGGGCTCAAGGCAGCCAGGGTCAGCGTGGCCAGGCTCAGGGCATGCCGGGCGGCGCGATGCGGGCCAAGCCGGGTTCGGCCGGAATGCCAGGAGCGGCGATGCGCGGCGCGGCCGCCGAGGGCAACAACGGCGTCCGTCGGTCCGCGGCCAATGCCATGCCGGGAGCCGGTGGCATGCCGGGAGGCGGCATGGCCGGCGGCGGTCCGGCCGGCGGTGGTCCGGCCGGTAACACGCCCTCGGGCGGTGGCCCGGCGGCGAGCGGGCCGGGCTCG
The DNA here is from genome assembly GCF_044454685.1 of Actinoplanes sp. NPDC051513. NCBI lineage: Bacteria > Bacillati > Actinomycetota > Actinomycetes > Micromonosporales > Micromonosporaceae > Actinoplanes > Actinoplanes sp. NPDC051513. The sequence continues at coordinate 40,343 of NZ_JBITDW010000008.1, read as the reverse complement.
GGCGAGCCGATGGAGGACACCCCGCGCCGGCGCTGCGCGACGATGGACGTGCACCGGAGGTTGCTGGCCGAGTCGCCGGAGTATCGGCGGGCCCGGGCGGCGATCGAGAATCTCACCCGGGGGCTGGTGGGGCCCGACCAGGAACCGCGCTTCACGGGCGTCGTCCGCGTCCCGGTCGTCGTGCACGTGGTGTGGAAGACCGCCGATCAGAACATCTCCGACGGGCAGGTCAACAGCCAGATCGATGTGCTGAATCGCGACTTCCGGGCGACCAATACCGATGTGAACACAGTGCCGGGCGTTTTCGCGAACCTGGTGGCGGACAGCCGTATCGAGTTCTTCCTGGCGACCACCGATCCGAACGGGGCGCCGACGAACGGCATCACCCGTACGGCCACGACCGTCGACTCGTTCACGCACGACGACAAGATCAAGAGGGCGGGCACCGGCGGCGCCGACGCCTGGCCCGCCGACAAGTACCTGAACATCTGGACCGGCCGGCTCAGCGGCGGCCTGCTCGGCTACGCCCAGTTCCCGGGCGGCCCAGCCGAGACCGACGGTGTGGTGATCCTGCAGAGCGCGTTCGGCACGACGGGCACAGCGACCCCGCCGTTCCACCTCGGCCGCACCGCCACCCACGAGATCGGTCACTTCTTCAACCTGTTCCACATCTGGGGCGACGACGGCACCGGGTGCGGCGGCACCGACGAGGTCGACGACACCCCGAACCAGGGCGGCGGCAACGTCAGTGTGCCGACCTTCCCCCACGTCACCTGCGGCAACGGGCCCAACGGCGACCTGTTCATGAACTACATGGACTACGTCGACGACCCGGTCATGGTGATGTTCACCAGGGGCCAGGCGGCCCGGATGGAGGCGTGCATCGACGGGGTCCGGTCGTCGCTGGCGATCGGTCAGCAGAACCCCGAGCCGGCCGGCCCGGTGGTCAGCTGGGGCGCGAACCGGCTGGACGCGTTCGTTCTGGGCACCGACCGCGCGCTGTATCACAAATGGTGGGGCGGCAACGGGTGGGGACCGTCCGTCACCGGCTACGAGCACATGGGCGGAGTTTGCATGAAGGGTCCGGAGGTGGCCTCGTGGGGGCCGGACCGGTTGGACGCGTTCGTTCTGGGCACCGACCGCGCGCTGTATCACAAGTGGTGGGACGGCAATGCCTGGGGACCGTCGCTCACCGGCTACGAGTACATGGGTGGCGTCTGCCTCGATGGCCCGGTCCTCGCCTCGTGGGGGCCGAACCGGTTGGACGCGTTCGTCCTGGGCACCGACCGCGCGCTGTATCACAAGTGGTGGGACGGTAACGCCTGGGGACCGTCGGTCACCGGCTACGAGTACATGGGCGGCATCTGCATCGAGGAGCCGGACGTCGTCGCGTGGGGCCCGAACCGGCTCGACGTGTTCGTGATCGGCACGGATTCGGCGCTGTACCACAAATGGTGGGACGGCAGCGCGTGGGGCCCGGGCGTCACCGACTACGAATACATGGGCGGGGTCTGCGTTGGCCCGCCGACGGCGGTGGCGTGGGGCCCGAACCGGCTCGACGTGTTCGTGATCGGCACGGATTCGGCGCTGTACCACAAGTGGTGGGATGGCAATGCGTGGGGACCGTCGGTCACCGGCTACGAGTACATGGGCGGCGTCTGCGCGAGCCGGCCCGCGGTGGTCTCCTGGGGTCCGGACCGGCTCGACGTGTTCGTCGTCGGCACCGACTCGGCGCTCTACCACAAGTGGTGGGACGGCAACGCCTGGGGACCGTCGACGACCGGGTACGAATACCTGGGCGGTGTCGTCGTCGGCGACCCGCAGGTCGTCTCCTGGGGACCGAACCGGCTCGACGTCTTCGTCGAGGGCACCGACTCGGCGCTGTACCACAAGTGGTGGGACGGAAACGCCTGGGGACCGTCGGTCACCGGCTACGAGTACATGGGCGGAGTGATCAGCGACTTCCGCACGGCGCCGGAGCTGACGCCGCCGGGAGACGCCGTGCCGGTCGCCATGCCCGGCAACGGCGCCACGATCGCGCCACTGGCGACGGCGAGGAGCTGAACACCGGCGACGGCGAGGAGCGGAACGCCCGGCGACGGCGAGGAGCTGAACGGCCCGGCGCGGGTGGTGGCGGCCTGGCGTCACCACCACCCCCGGCCGGCCGCGAAGGGAGCGACGAGATGACCGAGGCGACGAGCGTGCCACCGGGCCGGTGGACGCACTCGCACGAGGAGGACCACGACGGGGTCGAGGTCTACCGGCCGGCCGGCTACGACTTCCCGCCCGCCCGGGGGCGGAGCGGGATCGAGTTCCGGCCGGACGGGACCTACATCGACTGGGCGATCGGGCGCGGCGACGCGAACGAGGCCCGGCCCGGCCGGTGGGAGCCGGCGGCGGCCGGTGGGCTGCGGATCATCACGGCCGGCGAGCAACGGGTGCTGGTGGTGGCCCTGGTCGCCCCGGATCGGCTGGAGATCCGTCCCGGGGGCCCGCGATGAGCGAGACCCGATGGGCCGTGCTGCCGGCCGGCCGCGCGGCCGGGGCCCGGACGCGCGGCGCCCGGATCGGCGACGAGGTGATCGTCTGGTCCCGGGAAGCGGAACAGCTCGAGGGGGAAGCGGAAGAGCTCGACGGGGAAGCGGAACAGCTCGAGGGGGAAGCGGAAGAGCTCGACGGGGAAGCGGAACAGCTCGACGGGGAAGCGGAACAGCTCGACGGGGAAGCGGAAAGGGCCGGAGAGGGAACCGCCCGCTCGGAGCTTTCGCTCGTCACCCAGGTCGGGCGTGCCTTCCAGCAGGCGCACCCGCGCATCCCGGTCATCCTCGACCACGGCCGCCACCTCGTCATCGACGGCGGCAAGACGCTGCGCCAGAAGGAGGACACCTGCTGGCGCGTCGAGCCGCTGCTGCCGGGCGTCACCGTCGTGGACCGCCCGGCCCGGCATCCCGGGCGCGTCGATCCGATCGCTGCCGGCCTGGTGGCGGCGGTGTCCCGGCCGCCGTACGAGGCGGACACCACCTGGCTGGCCCAGCTGCCGACCCGCCATTCGACGAGCGCCGGCTTCGGTCAGGCGGCCGACCGGGCGGCCGCGGCCCTGGACGCGCTGGGCTACGCCACGTCCCGGTTCCCGGTCACCGTCGGCGGCGGCCGGAGCGCCAACGTGATCGCCGAGAAGGCGGCGTCGCCGGACGTGGTAGTGGTGACCGCCCACCTCGACTCGGTCAACATCGCCGGTGGCCCGGCCGCAGCCGCGCCCGGGGCCGACGACAACGGCAGCGGCTCGGCCGGCGTCCTGCTACTGGCCCGCCTGCTGGCCGGGCTGAGTTGGGAGCACACGCTCCGGCTGATCCTGTTCGGCGGCGAGGAGCAGGGCCTGTTCGGCAGCAAGCAGTACGTCGCATCGCTGTCGCCCGACGAGCGTTCGCGGATCCGGGCCGTCCTGAACATGGACATGATCGCGTCGCGGAACGGGCCCCAGAGCGCCGTGCTGCTGGAGGGCGCGGCGGTCTCGCAGAGCCTGATCGACGACCTGGCCGCGGCCGCGGCCACCTACACCGGGCTGCGGGTGGAGACCTCGCTCAACCCGTTCGCCAGCGACCATGTGCCGTTCATCCAGGCCGGCGTCCCGGCCGTGCTGACCATCGAGGGCAACGACAGCGCGAATCACCACATCCACAGCGCCGACGACCTGCTGGACCACCTCGACTACGAGCTGGCGATGGAGATCTTGCGGATGAACGTGGCCACGCTCGCGGGATGGCTGCGCCCGGCGCCCGGGCCGGCGCCACGCCCGGCCGGCCCGGTGGTCTCGTGGGCGCCCGGCCGCCTGGACGTGTTCGTCACCGGCGCCGACCACGGGCTCTACCACAAGGCGTGGACCGAGTCGTCGACCACCGAATTCGAACGCCTGGGCGGATTACCAGGCGGGTCCTAGGTCGGCCGACAGCCAGTGCTCCGGTCTCATGTAGACGGCGATGTGCTCGCCCAGCTGGGAGCGTTCGTACTCGAGGTATTCGTCGACCCGTTCCGGGGGTAGATATCGTTCGGCCATCTCGCGCGAGCGCTCGTCGCTGACCGGGGCCGTGCGGGTCACCGGCCCCTCGACCGACACGTAGCGGATCGTCGGCTCGGTGCGCTGCGCCATCAGGCTGAGGCGGCCCGCGGCCTCGATGGCGCGGGTCTTGCGCGCGCCGGGCGCGGTGAGCACCCAGAGCTCGCCGCCCGGGTCGTACTGATACCAGATCGGGACGCTCAGCGGCGCGCGATCGGGCCGCTCGAGCACCGACAGCGCGCCGATGTGGGGTTCGGCCAGGAACTGTTCGCGTTCTTCTCTCGAAAGCGCCATGGGCCGGACGTTAGTCGCGGGGTGTGACACTTCGCGGGCGACGGAGCCTGGTGCCCGGCAGCATGCGCCGCGCGTCGGGGACGAAGCCCACGGCGGCCGGTTCGAGGCGGACGAACGGGATGGCCCGCCCCAGCGCGGCCAGGTCGGCGTCGCTTCCGTCGATCTCGTAGCCCATGTGGCGGGCCAGGACGCGCGCCGCCCGGCGGTGACGGCGGGCGTAGGCCAGCATGACCGCGGCGCCCTCGTCGGTGGTCAGCGGGTGGGCGATCGCGCGCTGGCAGTCGCGGGCGAGGGTGATCGTGGTGTCCGGCTCGGCGAGCAGGTTGCGGTACCAGTCGGAGCGCGAGCCGTAGCCGGCGGCCACCGTCACGGCGCCGGTGGGGGAGTACGCCACCACCTCGAGGACCACCTGGAAGAGGCGGCCGCTGCGGCGGCCGGTGTGTTCGACCAGGACGAGGCGGCGGCTGAAGAGGAAGCCCAGCCCGTGGCGATAGAAGAAGAGGGGCAGGCGCAACAGGGATCGTCGCAGGCCACGCGGGGCGGTCGGAGCGGTGAGGGCTCGCACACTGCAGTCATTACTACGGCCCGGGCGGCAGCGCTACCACCCGGGCCGAAGTGCCCCCCAAAATAGCTGATCAGAACGGCGTCATGGTGATCGCCGCCAGGCGTGGGTCGCCGTCGTGGACCAGCGACTCCTGGTTGAGCACGTCGTCGAAGGCGAAGGCGTACGCCTTGCCGTCGGCCATGTTCTCGTGGATGACCTTGGCGTACAGGTTGGCCGGGTCGCCCCGGTAGAAGTCGGCCGCCGTGCCGCCCGGCTGGGTGTCGAGCGTGCCGAGCGTACCGCGCTGCAGCGCCGCGCAGAGGGTGCGGGCGATCGGGCCGACCACCTGGTCGTTCGGGGCGGCCAGCGCGCCGTCGCAGCCCCACACGTTCGCGGTCGAAGGCTTGGTGAACGACGCGACCACCTTGCCGGCGCCGTCGGTGAAGCTCAGGACATCGCCGCTGGTGCGGCCGGTGAACTTCTTGTCCGGTTGGTCGCTGAAGGGCACGACAGTCAAATTCTTGTTCTGGTACGCGTTCCACGCGCTCGCGATGGCGGAGTCGAGGTAGGCCGGACTCATCAGTCCGGCGTCCGCGGCCTTGCCCGGCGCCAGAACCCGCAGCACCGTCCCGTCCGTACGCGTCACGACGCTCTTGGCGAAGTCGGGCGACGCCTTGATCGCGTTGATCACCCGCTGCCGGCCGCCGGACTTCAGCTCGCCGGTCGAGGCGACCGTGCCCGAGCCGCCGGTGACGCTGACGATGTGCGGCACCGCGAACATGTCGACCTGCGAGCTGTTCAGGAACAGGCCGCCGGCGTCGAGGGTGAACTCGCTCCAGTCGAAGAGGATGTCGTGGTTGGGGTCGCCGCCCGCCCACGGCGCGGGCTGCACGAGGCCGTCGGTGGTGAGCCGGAAGTCCAGCTTCTGCCCGAACGACATGTACAGGCGGCCGGAGAGCCCGCGCGGGATCTTGATCGTCGTCGAGGAGCCGGTCAGTGGGATCGAGACGTCCGGCGCCGGCACCGGCACCGTGGCGCCGCGGGTCCAGGCCGTGAAGGCGCCGGCCGCGTTGACGTAGCCGAGCTTGCCGCTCGCCAGGTTGACCCCGAGCACGTAGAGGAAGACCGTCTCGTTCCGCCCGGTCTTGTTGGTCACCGTGACCGGCAGTAGGTCCGAAGCGGGTGGAATGTCGGCCTTCGGCGTTTCCGCAGTGGGCGCGGCCGACGAAGGCGACGAGGTGCTGGAGGTCGGCGCGACCGTGGTGGGCGCAGCTGTCGGCCCGGTGGTCGGTTTGGTGGCCGGCGGCGTGGCGGTCACGACCCCGTTGCAGGGCAGGCCGTTGATCTTGCAGTTGACCGGCTGGCCGCCGGAGCCGACGAACCCGAAGGTCGCCGAGGCCCCGACGGCCACCGATCCGTTCCACCCGCGATCGGCGAACGTGACGTGTTGCCCGGACAACGTCATGTCCGCTTCCCAGAAGCTGCCGACGGTGGCCCCCGCCGGAAGATCGAACTCCACCTTCCACGAGGTCATGGCGGCCGCCCCGGTGTTGCTGACGGTCACCTCGTCCTGCCAGCCGCTGCCCCAGTCGGACACCGTCCGCACGGAAGCGGTCGGCGCCGCGGCCGAGGCCGGCAGGGCGATCCAGGTCGTCGCGACGGCCGCTACCGCGGCCACGACGGTCAGAAGGAGAGTTCGTTTGCGGCGCATCGTCGGGCTGCCTCCGGAAAAGGGGGAACGGGGATGACCGCCATCCTGGGAAGCGGTCGCGTACGCCCGACAGGTCTTTACAGTTCCTTTAAGGTGCAACTGCCCTTTTGGACCGGGTCAGTTACCCGCGGTGCCACTTCTGGTTGGCGGTGCCGGCGCAGTCCCAGAGTTGCAGCGCCGCGCCCCAGTTGCCGTTCCAGTCCTTGATGTCTATGCACTTGTTGGCCTGCGGATTCACCAGGTCACCGGCCGCCGACAGAACGAACTGCTGGGCCGCGTTGCCGTTGCAGTTGACGATCTGGATGACAGCGCCGTTGGCCGTCGAGCCCCACGCCACGTCCATGCACTTGTTGTTGGACGTCTGGAGCGTGCCGTTCACGAACGTCCACTTCTGCGCCCCCGACCCGTTGCAACCCCAGGTCTGCAGCGGCACGCCGTCGGAGAAGTTCGAGTTCGGGACGTCGATGCAGGTCCCGTTCCAGTCGCTGATCAGCGAGCTCGTGCTGCCGCCTCCGCCGCTGGTGGTCAGCGACAGGCCGTACGCGCCGAGGATCTCGTTCACCGGCTGGAACCACATCGTGCCGCCGGACGAGCAGTTGCCGGTGCCGCCGGAGGTCACGCCCTGTGCCTGGTTGCCGGAGATCCACGACCCGCCGGAGTCGCCGGGCTCGGCGCACGCGTTGCTGCGGGACAGCCCGGAGACGGAGCCCTGGGCGTACACGATGGTCTCGTTGCGGCCGAGCAGGGTGCCGCATCGCCAGCCGGAGGTGCGTCCCGAACGGCAGATCGAGCTGCCGACCGCGGCGTCGGCCGAGCCCGCGACCACGACGTTCCCGCCGGCGTAGTTGTTGACCCAGGGCTGCGGGGTCCAGTTGCCGTTGGTGCGGATCCACGAGTAGTCGTTGCCCGGGAACGACGACCCGGCGAACGTGCCCTGGCTGACGTTGTTGTAGCCGAGCGTGGGGCTGCCGGTGCCGCCGCAGTGACCGGCGCTGACGAACCCTCCGCTCACGGCGAACCCGACCGAGCACAGCGTGTTGCCGTTGATGACGTACTGGTCGCCGCCCCGGATGTCATACATGGTCCGGGGCTGCTCGGCCATGGTGGTGACCGTCACATCGGTGGCGCCGCTGGCCCGGGCGAATTGTCGTGCGGCGTTCTCCGCACCCGGTCCGGCGAGCACCACCACCCGGTTCTGCGGCACGTCGACATACCAGCCGCGAACGGAGGCGGCGGCCGCGTGCGACGCGTTGCGGTCCAATTTCGTCCGCGTCGCCGCAAGCGTGGACTCATTGACGCGTACCAATGCCGGGTTCGCGCCTTCCGCCCGTACGGATGCCTCGGCGGACGCGGAAGTCACCGCGACCGTGAGCCGGGACGCCCCGGCCGGGATCCACGCGCCCGCGAAGGCGGAGCCGAGCTGGGCGCGCAACCGCTTCTCCACCACCGGCGCCGCCGCCTCGGTGCGCAGCCGCACCGCGATCTGACCGTCGTCGAGCTTGAGATCGCGACGCATGGCCGCGAGCATTCCGGGAGCGATGTCGAAATGTGTCGGAGTGGCCTGAGCGGGCTGTGGGGTCAGTGTTGCCGCTGTGCAAAGGGCAGCGGCGATCGCCAGCATTCTTCGGCGCATCGGGGGAGTCCTTCCGAACCGGGAAAATAGGGGATGAGCAGGGAAGGAGAGCGCTCTCTAGATCGGAGTCTGTCTATGCGTGACAACGCTGTCAAGAAACCTTCTCGAAACATGCCCGAAGACGCCAACGTGTGCTGGATCGCGTGCCCTCGCCGCCGTGGGGGCGCACGTGGGAGGCTGGTTCTTTCGATGCCATGAGCGATGGGGTAACGGGCCAATGGGCATGATCAAGGTCGTCGGGCTGGTGCTGCACCCCCGGCGCGACTGCGGCTCGGCGATCGACGCCATCGTCGAGTGGGCCAACCGGCGGGAGGTGACCGTCCTCGGCCTGCACGACGAGATCAGCCGGATCGACTGCGACGCCGTGGCGGTCAGCCCCGAGGAGATGGTCGACCGGGCCGGACTGCTGGTCAGCCTCGGCGGCGACGGCACGATGCTGCGCACGATGCGGCTGGTCGAGGGGCGCAAGACGCCGGTGCTCGGGGTCAACGTGGGGCGGCTCGGCTTCCTGGCCGAGGTCGACCTGCCCGACCTGCCCGGCGCGCTCTCCGCGATCGACGAGCACAAGTTCACGATCGAATCGCGTACGGCGGTGCGCACCGTGCTGCCCGACGGCCGCGAGGTCTCCGCCTTCAACGACATCGCGCTGGTGCGGGTGCCCGGCGACGGCCTCGCCGCGGTCGGCATCGCGGTCGAGGGCAAGAACTTTGTGAACTACGCGGCCGACGCGGTGATCGTCTCGACGCCCACGGGCTCGACGGCGTACTCGTTCTCGGCCGGCGGCCCGATCGTCTCCCCGAACGTCGAGGGGCTGATCGTCAGCGCCGCGGCCGCGCACTCGTCGTTCAACCGCTCGCTCATGCTCGCGCTCAGCGAGCGGCTCGAGCTCGATGTGCTGCCGACCAGCGGCCGGCTCGCCATCGAGGTCGACGGCATCATCGAGGGGTACACCGACCCCGACGACCGGCTCGAGATCGAGCCCGTCCCGGCCGCCGCTCAGGTCGTCCGGCTCGGCTCGAGCTCGTTCTACGAGCGGGCCCGGCGCAAGCTTCGGGTCGAGGGCAGCGCCCAGGTCGGCGTGCGCGACTCGGTCGACAGCGCCGTCGTGGTCGACGCCTTCGAGCGGCAGCGCTACGAGATCCTGCTCGGTGGGGAGGTCGCCGGAGTGCTGCACTATCGCCGGCACGGCGGCCGGATCGAGCTCATGCACACCGAGATCGAGCAGACGTTCTCCGGCCAGGGCCTGGCCAGCCGCCTCGCCTCCGCCGCGCTCGACGATGCCCGCTCCCGCGCCACCCCGGTCCGCGCCACCTGCCCGTTCGTCAGCGGCTACCTGGAACGCCACCCGGAATACTCCGACCTGCTATCAGATGGGGTTTGACACATGGGCCATCCCGCCATCCTGACCGTCGACGACGATCCCTCGGTCTCCCGGGCGATCGCCCGCGACCTGCGCCGCAAGTACGGCGAGGAGTACCGCATCCTGCGGGCCTCCTCGGCGGCCGAGGCCCTGGACGCGCTGCGGGAGATCAAGCTGCGCGGCGGCCGGGTCGCCGTCATGCTCGCCGACTACCGGATGCCGCAGATGAACGGCATCGAGTTCCTGGAACAGGCCATGGACCTGTTCCCCAACGCGCGCCGGGCGCTGCTCACCGCGTACGCGGACACCGACGCGGCGATCCAGGCGATCAACGTGGTCGACGTCGACCACTACCTGCTCAAGCCGTGGGACCCGCCGGAGGAGAAGCTCTACCCGGTGCTCGACGCGCTGCTCGACGCGTGGCAGGCCACCGGCGACCGTGAGATCGAGGACATCCGGGTCGTGGGGCACCGCTGGTCCGAGCCGTCGTACCAGATCCGCGACTTCCTGGCCCGCAACCTGGTGCCGTACCGGTGGCTGGCGGCCGACGAGCCGGAGGGCCGCCGCCTGCTCGAGGCGGCCGGGGTGGGCCCCGAGTCGGTGCCGCTGGTCGTCACCGCCGACGGGCGCGCCATGGCCCAGCCGTCGACGGCCGAGGTGGCCGAGGCGGCCGGCCTGTCCACGACGCCGGGGCGCGACTTCTACGACCTGATCATCGTGGGCGGCGGGCCGGCCGGGCTCGGCGCGGCCGTCTACGGCGCCTCCGAGGGGCTCAAGACGCTGCTGGTCGAGCGCACCGCGGTCGGCGGTCAGGCCGGCCAGAGCTCGAGGATCGAAAACTACCTGGGCTTCCCCGACGGGATCTCCGGCGCGCAGCTGACCGACCGGGCCCGCCGGCAGGCCGGCAAGTTCGAGGCCGAACTGCTCAACACCCGCGAGGTGACGGGCCTGCGGCTGGACGGCTCGGCCCGCACGCTGACCTTCGCCGACGGCGGCGAGATCTCGGCGCACTCGATCGTGCTGGCCACCGGCGTCGCCTACCGCCCGCTCCAGGCCGACGGCATCGCCCGGCTCACCGGCTCCGGCGTCTACTACGGCTCGGCCTCGACCGAGGGGCCGGCCTGCGCGGGCGCCGACGTCTTCATCGTCGGCGGCGCCAACTCGGCCGGCCAGGCGGCGCTGTTCTTCTCCCGGTACGCGAAGAAGGTCACCCTGCTGGTCCGGGGCGACTCGCTCGAGGCTTCGATGTCCTACTACCTCATCCAGCAGCTCGGCCAGACCGAGAACATCGAGGTCCGCACCCGCTGCGAGGTGCTCAGCGCGCACGGCGACGGCCACCTCCAGGCGATCACCATCTGCGAGAACAAGGGCAGCCTCGAGACCACGGTCGAGTGCGGGGCGCTGTTCATCTTCATCGGCGCCGAGCCGCGTACCGACTGGCTCGGCGAGACCGTGGCACGTGACGAGCGGGGCTTCGTTTTCACCGGCCCCGATCTGCTGGCGAACGGATCCCGTCCGAAGGGATGGGATCGGGACCGCGATCCGTTCTACCTGGAGTGCAGTGTTCCCGGCATCTTCGCCGCCGGCGACGTCCGGGCCAACTCGGTCAAACGGGTGGCCTCGGCGGTCGGCGAGGGCGCGATGGCCGTCACGCTGGTCCATCGTTACCTGGAGGCGCAGTAATGACCGAAGCCCTCACCCTCGTCCCGTGTGATCCCGGCGCCCTCACCGCCGACGAGTTGCGCACCCTGTTCCTGTTCGAGAAGCTCACCGACGACCAGCTCGGCTGGATCGCCGCACACGGCTGCACCATGCACATGCCCGCCGGCGGTGTCGTGATCCGCGAGGGCGACCAGGCCGACCAGTTCTTCGTGCTGCTCAGCGGCACCATCGCGCTGACCCGCAAGGTCGGCCAGGACGAGGTCGAGACCACCCGCACCGAGCAGCGCGGCGTGTACATGGGCGCCACCCAGTCCTACCTGCGCGACGACGGCGTCCCCCGCAAGTACATGGCGACCATGCGCGCGCTCGACGACAGCGACTTCTTCGTGATGTCGGCTGCCGACTTCAGCCACATGATGCGCGAGTGGTTCCCGATGGCGATCCACCTGCTCGAGGGCCTGGCCCTGGGCATGCGCTCGACCGCGGCGGCGATCAGCGAGCGGCAGCGGCTGACCGCGCTCGGCGCGCTGTCGGCCGGGCTCATGCACGAGCTGAACAACCCGGCCGCGGCCGCCTCCCGGGCCTCCGCGTCGCTGCGCCAGCGGGTCGCCGGCATGCGGCACAAGCTCGGCATGCTCGCGGCCGGCAAGGTGCCGACCGACCGGCTGGTCGCCCTGGTCGAGCTCCAGGAAGACGTGATCGAGCGGGCGGCCAAGGCGCCGGCGCTGACGGCCATGGAGACCGCCGACCGCGAGGACGAGCTCGGCGAGTGGATGGACGAGCGCAACGTCACCGGCGGCTGGGACCTCGCGGCCGTCTTCGCCCAGGGCGGGCTCGACATCGACTGCCTCAACGAGATCGAGACCCGGGTCGGCTCGTCCGAGCTGCTCGACCAGGCGATCCACTGGCTCGGGTACGCGCTCGAGACCGAGCAGCTGATGAGCGACATCGAAGACGCCACCAGCAGGGTCTCGTCGCTGGTCAACGCCGCGAAGCAGTACTCGCAGATGGACCGGGCCGCGCACCAGTGGATCGACGTGCACGGCGGGCTCGACAGCACGCTGGTCATGCTCAGCCACAAGATCGGGAGCGGGGTCAAGGTCGTGAAGGACTACGACCGCACACTGCCGCAGATCCCGGCCCACCCGGCCGAGCTCAACCAGGTGTGGACCAACCTGATCGACAACGCGGTGCAGGCCATGAAGGGCGTCGGCACGCTGACGGTGCGGACGTCCCGCGAGGGCGACCAGGTCGTCGTGTCGATCGGGGACACCGGTCCCGGCGTACCCGATGATCTGAAAAAGCGGGTTTTCGAGCCCTTCTTCACCACGAAGCCGGTCGGCGAGGGTACCGGGCTCGGCCTCGACATCTCCTATCGCATCGTGGTCAACGGCCACGGTGGCGACATCGTGCTCGACTCCAAGCCGGGCGACACGAAGTTCAAGGTGCGGCTCCCGATCAACGAGCCCGCCTCCGCCTGAGTGATCTAACTGTCAAGATTCGTTTGGAAATGGGGCCTGCGGGTAGCCTTCCTCCGCGATGACTCTCCGTAGCCCCCATCCGTCCCGCAAGCGGCTGATCCTGCTTTTCGGCGCCGTGCTCCTGGTTCTCGCCGCGGTCAACGTCGCCGACAAGTACGGTCCACGGCACACCGGCCTCGTCGCCGGCCCGCTGGTCGCCCTGGGGTTGATCGTGCTCGCCCGCCGCGCCGGCCTCACCTGGCACGACCTGGGCATGTCCAAACGCACCCTGCTCCCCGGTCTGAAGTACGCCGTCGGGGCCGTCCTCGCGGTCGCCGTCGTCTACGCGATCGGCGCGGCTCTGCCGTGGACCCGCCCCGCGTTCCACGATGTCCGCTATCACCTGCACATGAGCGCCGCCCTGATGACCGCGTTCATCGTGGTCCCACTCGGCACCGTGCTGCTCGAGGAGGTCGCCTTCCGCGGCGTGCTCCTCGGCATGGTCCGCCGGCACCGCGGCGCCACCTGGGCGAGCATCACGTCGTCGGTCCTCTTCGGCCTGTGGCACATCCTTCCGTCGCTGCGTCTCAACCACGCCAACCAGGCCGTCGGCGCCGCCTTCGGCACCGACCTGGCCGGCCGCGTCCTGGCCATCGCCGGGGTGGTCGCCTTCACCGCGCTGGCCGGCCTGCTGCTGTGCGAGCTACGCCGCCGCAGTGGCAGCATCCTCGCCGCGGCCGCCCTGCACTGGGCGACCAACGGGATGGGCCTGCTCGTCGCCGCCTTCCTGGCGACGGTGCGGTTCGCCTGAGGCTGACCTACGGCCGCGTGCGGTTCGCCTGAGGCTGACCTACGGCCGCCACTCCCCGGCCAGCAGGGCGTACGTGTAGCCGTCGATCCAGCCCAGCTCGTCGTGCCACGAGTCGCCGACGCCGTGCTGCTCGCGGCGCATGCCGAGCTTCTCGAGGATCCGCACCGAGGCGAGGTTGTCCGCGTAGCAGCCGGCGGTGATCCTGCGCACGCCCAGCCGGTCGAAGGCGTACGCCATCATCGCCGTGGCCGCCTCGGTCGCGTAGCCGTGGCCGCCGTGGGCCGGGTCGAAGATGTAACCGATCTCCGCCTCCGTCCGCGATGGCATGCCGGGCTGGCCCATGCCGTCGCGTACTTCGAGCATGACGGTTCCGATCAGCAGGCCGTCGAGGGTCACCCCGACGCTGTGGTCGTCCGGGTCGGTCGCCGCGAGCCGCCACCGTTCCCGGAGGGACGCGGCGTCGACCTCCGTGCGTAGCAGCCAGCGTTTGACGTCCGGCTGGTTGCGGTACTCCAGAATCCGGTCGACGTCCTCATCCCGTACCGGGCGGAGGACGAGCCGCTCCGTGCGCATCTCCATGCGGTAGGACGTTAATCGCTCGACAACGCCGACGCGGAGCGGAGATCGTAGGCGGCGTGCGACAGGACCAGATCTGGGACGCCGAGGCCGCCCGGCGCTACGACACGCCCGGCACCGGCATGTTCGCCCCCGACGTGCTCGGCCCGACGGTCGACAAGCTGGCCGCCCTGGCCGGCGACGGCGCGGCGCTGGAATTCGCCGTCGGCACCGGCCGCGTGGCGATCCCGCTGCGCGAGCGCGGCGTCCCGGTCACCGGCATCGAGCTCTCCCAGCCGATGATCGACCAGCTGCGCACCAAGGACGCCGACCTCCCGGTCATCGTGGGCGACATGGCGACGGCCGAGGCGCCGGGCAGATTCACGCTGGCCTACCTGGTCTTCAACACCATCGCCAACCTGCTCACCCAGCGGGAACAGGTCGAGTGCTTCCGCAACGCCGCCCGTCATCTCGACCCCGGCGGCCACTTCGTGATCGAGCTCTGGGTGCCCGAGCTGCGCAAGCTTCCACTCGGCGCCCCGGCCACGGTGTTCTCCAGCGAGCCCGGCTACCTGGGCGTCGACACCTACGACACGGTGAACCAGCGGGTGGTGTCGCACCACTTCACCTTCGACCCCGACTACCGCCGCGAGGCCCGGGTCAGCCGCACCCCGCACCGCTACATCTGGCCGGCCGAGCTCGACCTCATGGCCGAGCTCGCCGGGTTCGAGCTGGAGTCCCGCCACGCCGACTGGTCGGGCGCGCCCTTCACGGCCGACTCCCGCTCCCACGTCTCGGTGTACCGAGCAGGCTGACCAGTTCGTCGACCAGCGAGTCGTCCACGGGCTCGCGGGTCGCGAGCACGCGGTACCAGATCACCCCGAAGACGATGTCGGCGACGGTGCCGGCTCGCGGGACCGGTGGCAGGTCACCGCGGGTCGAGGCCCGATCGACGAGTACGCCGAGAGCATCGCGCCGCCGCTGCAGAAACCCGGCCCGGAACCGCTCGCCGAAGGCGGGATTGATCTGCGCCTCCGCCATGAGGGCCCGCAACACCTCGATGACCTGCGGCTTGCGCCCGAGCGCGAACGACGCCGCGAGAAAGGCCCGCAGGTCGGCCGCGTAGCTGCCCTCATCCGTACTGCGCTCATCCACGAGGGGTATGTGCAGGTCGGCCTTGGTCGCGAGCGCCTCGAGCAGCACGTCGGCCTTGGACGGCCACCACCGGTAGATCGTCTGTTTCCCGGTGCCGGACCGCGTCGCGATCCCCTCGATGCTCAGCGCCGCATAGCCGACCTCGCCCATCAGCTCGGCCGCGGCGGTCAGGATCGCCCGCCGGCTGTCCTCGCTTCGTTTACGTCCTGCCGGTGTCACGGCGACCATGCTAGCGTAAAAACGAACCGAGACGGACCGGTTCGAAATAGTTTCCGAGGAGTCATCATGATCGAGCACACTGCCCTCGTCGTCGGGGGCACCTCCGGCATCGGCCTGGCCACCGCCCGCCTGCTCCAGCAGCGCGGCGCCACCGTGCACGTGGTCGGCCGCACCGAGCGCAAGCTCGACCCCGAGCTGATCCCGCACTGGGCCGACGGCGGCGACCCCGCCCAGATCGCCGCGGTGGTCGCCAAGGCCGGCCCGATCGACTGGCTGGTCGTGTCGCTCAGCGGCGGCGAGGGCGCCGGCCCGATCGCCGGCCTCGACGTGGCCACCCTGCGCCGCGCTTTCGACGCGAAGTTCTGGGCCCACCTGACCACCGTGCGCGCCGCCCTGCCGCATCTCACCCCGACCGGCTCGATCACCCTGATCGGCGCCATCTCGGCCCGCGCCGCGATGCCCGGCACGGCCGGCCTGGCCGCGATCAACGGCGCGGTGGAGGCGCTGGTCAAGCCGCTCGCCGCCGAACTGGCGCCGATCCGCGTCAACGGTGTCTCGCCCGGCCTGGTCGACACGCCGTGGTGGAGCGGCTTCCCGGCGGAGGCCCGCGCGGCCTACTTCGCGCAGATGGCCGAGCGCCTCCCCACCCGGCGGGTGGCCACGGCCGAGGACGTGGCCGAGGTGGTCGCCCTGGCCGCCACCAACCCCAACCTCACCGCCACGGTGATCGAGGCCGACGGCGGCGCCCGCCTAGCCGCTCTGGTCTAGGGTCGGTCTAGGGTCCCAGCGGGAACAGCGTGATCGTCAGGATTCCGCTGGGCGTCGGGGTCAGGACCGCTGTTCCGTACGCGTCACCGCGCCACCACGCGGTGGCCGCCGGCTGACCGTTCACGACCGTGGGGGCCATCCGCCAGTCCCCGGGGGCGCCCATCGACGGCGCCGCGAAGGCCAGGCAGGTGTCCCGCCCCGACGCCCAGGTCGCCGAGCCGGCCTGCTCGATCGACGCGTCCTCGCGCAACAGGTCGCGGAACGCGACGGGATCGGCCGCCGCCCAAGCGGCCATGTAGCGGTCGAGCAGGTCGCGAGCGCGCGGGTCGGCCGGCTCGAGCACGTCATCGCGCCGGGGCGCCACCTCGCCGAGCCGGTGCCGGGCCCGCTGGAGCGCGCTCTTCACGGCCGGCACCGACAGCTCGAGGATCTCCCCGGTCTCGGCCGCCGAGAACGCGAGCACCTCGCGCAGCAGCAGCACGGCCCGCTGGCGCGGCGGCAGGTACTGCAGCCCGGCGACGAAGGCGAGCCGCACGGTCTCCAGGTCGGTGACCGAGTCGGCCGGGTCGGCCGCGAACGGCCCGATCCACCCCTCGGCGCCCAGGCTGCCGGACGGCAGGGCCCGCCGCCCGCGCCCGTCCAGCGCGGTCAGGCAGGCGTTGGTGACGATGCGGTAGAGCCAGGTCCGCACCGACGACCGCTGCCCGAACCCGGCCCAGCCGCGGGCGGCCCGCAGGTACGACTCCTGCACCACGTCCTCGGCCTCGTCCCAGGCGCCGAGCATCCGGTACGCGTGCGAGAGCAGCCCCCGCCGCTCCCGTACGAAAACGTCCGTGTCCACAAGTTGAGCATTCATGCCCGTGCAGACCAGGGACAGCCCCCGAAGGAATCGGTGCCAGTCTGGTCGATCCTGCTGAGCGGCGTCAGAGCAGGCCGCGGACGTACGCCGCCTGGCCCGCGTGCTGTGCGTCGTCGTCCGCGACGCTGACCAGCCGCACGCCGAGCGTCACCGGCGGATCCCAGGCGGTGTCCGCGACCCGGTCGAGATCGTCGTCGGTCAGACCGGCGACGAAGGAGAGCGTGCGCTCGTGCACGGCGCGGTAGTAGTCCTCGAGGACCTGTGTGCTCTCCGGGGCGACGACCGTGACCTGCCTCGGCGAGTGGCCGTAGCCGGTGTCCGACGGGTCGGCCTTGAGCCCGAAGCGCGGGGCCCAGTCGCCGGTGACGTAGATCTGTTCCTCGCCGATCAGGTCGGCCACGTGGTCGTCCTGCACCCGGGTGAGGTGCCAGACCAGCCAGCCGATCGAGTTGGCGCCGGGGGCGGGCGCCCAGCGCAGCTGTTCGGGGGAAAGGCCGTGCACCGCGCCGTGCACGAGGTCGGGAATGCGCCCGAAGGCTTCGGTCAGGATGTCCTTGGCGTCCATGCTGTCTACTCCGTCCCGGTTGTCTCGGGTTCTGAGTATCCGCGCCTACGGCCCTTCGGGCCCGTTGTTGCCCGGCGCGTCACTCCCGGCCGGGGGAGCGATGTCCGCGCCGCCGCCCCCGCTACCGGAGTCGGAGCCGCTTCCGGCGCCGGAGTCGGTCCCGCCGGTCTCGGTGTTCCCGGTCGGGTCCGGGGTGGCCGGTGCGGTGGTCGGGCTGTCGGTCGGCGTGCCGGTCGGTTGCTGGGTTTCCTGCTCGGTCGGAGTCGCCTGCTCCGACGGCGCTTCGCTCGGCGTCTCGCCGGAGTCCGATGACGATGCGGGCGCCGGCTTTTCAGATTTGCCGGACTTGCCGCTGTCGTCGCCGAAGATGCTGGAGACCGTCGAGCGATCCCCGGCCCCGCCCCGGGTCGCATCCGCGATCGACCGCCCCGAGATCAGCTCGGCCGCCGTCAGCGTGCCCATCGCCAGCACGAACAGCGCGCCGGCCACGATCGCGACCCGCTTCCAGCGGATCGTCCCCGGCCGCGACGCGTTCATCGCGGGCAGCGCGACCGTCGTGTCGGCCGCCGCCACCGGGGGCGTGCCCACCGCGGCCGGCGCCGCCGTGAACGTCCCTTGCAGCTTCTTCGCGCCCTTGTGGATCGAGCGCTGGTACACCTCGGTGCCGACGGATCCGATCAGGCTCGCGACCGCGGCCCCGGCGAGCGTCCCCGCGACGCCGAGATACGACCCGATCACGGCCGCCGAAAGCGCGGCCAGCAAGCCGGCAATGGTTTTCGGAATGTCGATGCCGGACCAGACCCGGTCCGGTGCGTGCTCAGTCATGTCCTCCTCTACTCCTGCTCCGTGTTTGCGTCAGCTCTTCGCCTTAGCCGTTCGGTCGGCCGCTAAACCCCGTCGCTCTGCCAGCACCTCGCGCAGCGGCCGCACCACGATGCCCTCGGCGGCCAGGTGCCGCCGGGCCAGCCTGCGGTTTCGCAAGATCGCGACGAGCCCGATCGCGAAGATGAGATATTGCACGCTCATGGCGATCTTGAAGTCGTCGATGCCGTAGTCGTTGTGGCCCCCGGTCCGGGCGTCCAGGATCAGCCCGATCAACTCGATGGTCACCAGCGACGCGACGAACCCGCCGACGTTGACGACGCCGGTCGCGGTGCCCAGCCGGCTGGGCGGGTTGAACGTCCGCGCGTAGTCGAACCCGATCATCGAGCCGGGCCCGCCGGTGCCGAGCGCCAGCACGAGCACCACCAGCACGGGCAGCGGCGCGCGTCCCGGCCAGGCCAGCACCAGCGTCCAGGCGCCCGCGTTCACCGCGATGATCCCGAGCACCAGCCACGACCGGCGCAGCGGGTGCCGCTGCACCAGGACCCCGATCACCGGTCCGGCCGCCATGCCGACCAGCACGAACACGGTGAGCAGCGTGCTCGCGGTCTGCCGGTCGAGGCCCTCGCCGGCGACGAGGAACGGGAAGCCCCACATCAGCGCGAACACCGTGCCGGTGAACTGGGTCGTGAAGTGCGACCAGAGGCCGAGCCGGGTGCCCGGGTGCCGCCACGCGCCGGTCAGGTCGGCGCCGAGCTGCCGCAGCGTGATCGGCGCGCCGCTGGAGACCTTCCGCTCGGGCGTGTCCCGCAGCGCGACCAGCGCCACGATCGCGACGAAGACCCCGGCCCCGGCGGCGCCGACGAACGCGGTGGTCCAGCCGGGCCCGGCCAGCAATGCCGCCAGCGGTACGGCCGAGAGCACCTGCCCGGCCTGCCCGACGAGCCCGGTCAGCTGGGTCACGATCGGCACGCGCCGGGCCGGGAACCAGAGCGGGACCAGCCGTAGCACGCTGATGAACGTCATCGCGTCGCCCGCGCCCACCAGCACCCGGGCGATCACCGCGCCCTCGACGCCGTGCGCGGTGGCCATCAGACCCTGCCCGGCCGCCATGATCAGCGCGCCCGAGACCACCAGCCGCAGCGAGCCGAAGCGGTCCAGGAGCAGCCCCACCGGCACCTGCAGGCCGGCGTAGACGAGAAGCTGGAGCACCGCGAACGAGGCAAGGGCGCCGGCGCCGACCTGGAAACGGTCCTGCGCGTCCAGCCCGGCGACGCCGAGCGACGTGCGGTGCAGGACGGCGACGATGTAGGCGGCGAGGCCGACGGCCCATACCGCCCAGGCCCGTCGGCCGGGTCGCAGGGGCATGGCTCGCCTTCCGTTCGCTACTTACACGTTTCGCTACTTACACGTACGGCGACAACCCTTCCCCGTGGCCCCGGCCGCGACAATGCATCGCGGCCAAGACCACACGTGCCGCCTGTCACTCGGTGCCCCGCGGGTCCGCTGTGCGCCTGCTGGAAGACGGGGGTAACGTGCTGCGGGTGGTGACCGAGCGTGCCGCCAGTCGTACCGCTGTGATCGTCTGCCAGGGCCGGGCGGTGGCCAACGGCCGCCTGGCGCCCGACCGCTTCGCGGACCCGACGGCGATGCCGTTGCTCCGGGCGGAAGAACAGGCCCAGGTCCATCTGGTACGCCGTGAGCAGCCCACGAGCGGAGCGTCCGCCCGCCTCGCGTACGAGATGATCCGCGCCTCCGGCGACATCATGGTCCCGCGCACGGTCGCCATCGACGACGCCGTCCTCGCGGCGAGCGCCCCGCAGATCGTCATCCTCGGCGCGGGCCTGGACGGCCGGGCGTGGCGCCTGCCGCTGCCCGACGCCACCTTCTTCGAGGTCGACCATCCCGCCTCCCAGAAAGACAAGCAGGACCGCGCGGAAAGCCTCGACGGCAACCCGCCGGTGTACGTCCCCGTCGATTTCGCCCGCGACGTGCTCACCGACGCGCTGGAGTCGGCCGGCCACCGTGCGAATGTCCCCACGGTCTGGGTCTGGGAGGGCGTGGTTCCCTACCTGACCCGCCCCGAGGTGACCGCGACGGTCGCGGCGATGGCGGTCCGCTCGGCCTCCGGCAGCCGCCTGATCGTCAACTACCAGGCCCCGTCCCTGCTGAACGACATGATCCGCAAGTCGATGTCGGCCGTGTTCCGCAAGTCGGGCCCGTGGGCCGGCGAGCCGTGGCGCTCGGCCTGGTCCCCGGCCGCGATGTCCCGCCTGCTGGCCACGCACGGCTTCGCCGTCCGCGACGACAACGACCTGCTCACCATCGCGACCACCTTGGGCGTACGCCTGAGCCAGCGCTCCAGCCTCAAGAACAGCCGCGTCGCGGTCGCCGCGCGTTGACTCTCCCGCCGGCCCACGAGCTCACCCGCGGCGACGGCCGCGTGCTGCGCTACTGCCTGTACGGCCCGGACGACGGGTTCCCGGTGATCTGGCACGGCGGGTCGCCGAGCAGCCGCTGGAAATGGCCACACCTCATCGAGGCGATGGAACGCAGCAAGCTGCGCCATCTCGTGTATGACCCGCCCGGCTACGGCGGCTCGACCCGGCTGCCCGGCCGTACGGTCGCCGACGCGGCCGACGACGCGCGGGTCCTGGCCGACGCGCACGGCTGGCAGCGGTTCGGCGTCTTCGGCGGCTCGGGCGGCGGCCCGCACGCGCTCGCCTGCGCCGCGCTGCTGGCCGACCGGGTCACGCGCTGCGCGGTGCTCTCCGGCATCAAGCCGGCCGACCGGCCCCGCGACGAGCCCGAGGTCCGCTCCTCGCTGGCCGGCGTCGCGGCCGACGTCCTCGCCCGGATCGAGGCCGGCGGCCCCGAAGCGCCCTCCCGGCCGGGGCGGGCGGCCCGCGACGATCCGGACGCCATGGCGCGGATCCGGGCGACCTTCGTCGACGGCCGGGACGGCTGGGTCGACGACTTCCTCGCCTTCGCCCGTCCGTGGGGCTTCACACCCGGGGAGATCGTGGCGCCGGTCGGCATCTGGCGGGGAACCCGGGACGCCAACGTCTCCGCCGACCACGCCGACTGGCTGCTCGCGCACCTCCCGACCGCGCACGGACACGTCTACGACGGGGAACACCTCCCCGGCCCGGCCGTGTACAGCGAGATCTACGACTGGCTGCGCGCCGGCTGAGCCACCGAGACCAGCGCCTTTCCCTGGCAGGGCCCCAGACGTGCGGGAGCTCGTCGATACCTACAGATCGTAGGTATCGGTCGCCTCGCGAGCGGTCGCGCGGCATCGGTGATATTCGCTGCTTCGTGCCGGTTTATATGCAGGGTTTTCCCTACGGTTCCTCGTCGAGCCTTGTCGCCCGTGGCGGGTCGTGACGAGGATGCGCGGGCGCTCCCGGTCATCAGGACGTAGCGCACCGTAGCGAAGGAGGGGCAATGAGGCCTCGTCTCGTCGCCGTGGCCGCCACGGCGATCGCGTTGGTTGTGTCGCCGGCCGCCGCGTCGGCGTCCGCGCCCGGGGATTCCGGTCGTCCCATGCCCTACCGGCACCTCGAGGCCCTCGCGGCCGAGCGCGCCTCGCACGTCAGCGCGCTGAAGGCGGACGACGACGAGGGCGAGGATCCGGACGAGATCGCCGAGCAGGCCCAGCAGTGGGCGGAGGCCCGTTCCGCCCCGGGCATCGTCGCGCCCGGCGCGTACTCGGCGGCCTGGGCCCAGCAGCAGAGCCTGCCGCACTCGCCCGGGCGCTGGACGTCGCTCACCGATCTGCCGTACAACTCCGACGACCCGCGCTACCGCGACATCGACAGCAACTCCTCCGGCGGCGCCGGCTTGGTGACCGGACGGGTCACCGGGCTGGCGGCCGACAACGACGGGTACGTGTACGCCGGCGCGGCCAACGGCGGGGTGTGGCGTTCCTCCCGCGGCGGCGGCCGCTGGCAGCCGATCTCCGACCGCCTGCCCTCACCGTCCACGGGCGACCTGCGGCTCGATCCGCGCGGCCGGCTCTGGTACGCGACCGGCGAAGCCAACACCAGCGCCACCTCGTTCGTCGGCACCGGCGTGTACGTGCTCGCCCATCCCCGCGGCGGCGTCTTCTCCCCGGGCGACCGGGTCGGCGGCGCCGAGCTGGAGAGCACGATCATCCGCAAGCTGCGGTTCATCGGCGACACGGTGTGGGCGGCCACCAACCACGGCGCGTACACGCACTCGCTGACCGACCTGCGTGGACCGTGGAAATTGGTCTTCGCGCCGAACCCGGACTTCCTGCCCGGCGGGCTGAGCGCGGCCGACCCGAACGCTCCGTACAAGAACATCGTCAACGACTTCGCCGCGGAGAAGGGCCGCGTGATCATCGCGGCCGGGTGGCGCAGTGGCGACACGTACAACGGCTTCTATGCGCTGAACGCGGGGAGCTGGCAGCGGACCACGCTCGCCGGACTCCCGTCCACCGCCGGCGACGTCGGCCTGGTGACCTTCGCGGCGGCGGCCGACGGGTCCCGCTACTACGCGATCGAGCAGTCGCCGACGCAGCTGGCCACCAATCCGGACAGCGCGCTGCAGGGCATCTACGTCTCCCGCTCGGGTTCGCCGTTCGGGCCGTGGACGCTCGGCGCCGACTACCGGGAGCTGGCCGACTCCGGCTCGGCGCTGACCGATCCGGGCTACATGCCGGGCATTCAGGCCTGGTACAACCAGTTCCTGCAGGTGGACCCGGCGAACCGTGACCACGTGTGGGCGGGCCTCGAGGAGGTCTTCGAGTCGACCGACGGCGGCGCCAGCTGGACGACGCCGGGGCCGTACTGGAACTTCGGCTTCCCGTGCTGGAGCATCGACCCGTCGAAGCAGACCGGCGACTGCCACCAGACCGTGCACCCCGACCAGCACTCGGTGGCGGTGGGCCGCGACCACGGCCAGCCCTATCTGGTGGTCGGCGACGACGGCGGCACGTACCGCCGGCCGGTCCGCGGGCGCGCCGACGCCGACGGGCACGCCACCGACTGGACCTCGCTCAACGACGGCACCATGGACGTTCTGCAATACTACTCGGTCGACGCCGGGCGGGACCGGCACGGCCTCGCGGTCTCCGGTGGCCTCCAGGACAACGGTCAGTCGATCGTGCGGCCCGGCGACCGGACGATGGGCTCCAACTTCGGTGGCGACGGCGGCGACACCATCGTCGACCCGGCCAACGGGTGCAACATCGCCGAGGAGTACGTCTACCTCGACATCTGGGTGACCAACAACTGCGCGGTCAACGACGGCGCATGGGTGTCGGATCCGGCCCTCGCCACCAGCTACGAGGTGGCGCCGCCGGACGCCGAGATCGGCGCGGCGCGGTTCATCGCCCCGATCGGCCAGGATCCCGCCGACAGCCGCATCTGGGTCGCCGGCGGCCAGCACGTCTGGCTCAACACGGCCGGCTACGCGATCCGCGACGGCGACCAGTGGGTCAACCTTGCCGACCTGGGTGACGGTCACGTGGCCACGGCGGTGGCTACCGCCGGCGGCCTCGTCTACGCCGGTTGGTGCGGCCCCTGCAACAACCAGGGCTTCACCCGCGGCATCGCGGTCGGCCGCACCGACGGGACCGGCTGGCGCCAGCTCACGCTGCCGGTCGACGGCACGCTGCCGAACCGGTACGTCTCCGGCTTCGACGTCGACCGGGCCGACCCGCGGCGCGTGCTGGTCGCGATCAACGGGTTCTCCCGGAAGTGGACCGAGGGGCCCGGCGCGGGCGTCGGCCACCTCTTCGAGTCCCGCGACGCCGGCCAGCACTGGGCGGACATTTCCGGCAACCTGCCCGACGTCCCGGCCAACTCGGTGAAACTGTTGCGTGGCGGCGCCATCGCGCTCGGCACCGACACCGGCGTCTTCTACCGCCCGGCGCACGTGACGAAGTGGTCGGTCCTCGGCCGGGGCCTGCCGACCACCACGACGCTTCAGCTCAAGATCGACCCCGCGGGCCGGCTGCTGGCCGCCACCCACGGGCGCGGTCTGTGGGCGATCGGATAGCTACTTCCACACGTCCTGGTTCGCCTCGTACATCTCGCGGAGGATCGCCGGCACGTCGTACGTGAGCTTCCACTCGGGGTAGTGCTGCTCGAAGCGCGCCGTGCTGGAGATCCACCACTGGTGGTCGCCGACGCGGTTCTCCTCGACGTAGTCGGTGCGTGCCTCGAGGCCGGTGATCTCGGAGGCGATCTGGAACGCCTCGATATGGCTGCAGTTGGAGAAGCGGCCGCCGCCCATGTTGTAGACCTCGGCGACCCGCGGGGCCCGGTGGAACGCCTCGAACGCCGACACCAGGTCGTGCGAGTGGATGGCGTCGCGGACCATTTTCCCCTTGTAGCCGTAGATGTGGTACACGCGCTGCTCCATCACACAGCGCATCACGTACGCGAGGAAGCCGTGCAGCTCGGCGGCCGAGTGACCCGGACCGGTCAGCGTGCCGCCGCGGAACACCGCGGTGGGCAGGTCGAAGTAGCGGCCGTATTCCTGGACCATGACGTCGGCAGCGACCTTGCTGGCGCCGAAGACCGAGTGCAGGCACTGGTCGATAGACATCGTCTCGTCGATGCCTCCGAACCATTTGTGGTCCGAAGGCAGCTCGTAGCGGGTGTCGCCCTCGAG
Organism: Actinoplanes sp. NPDC051513; assembly: GCF_044454685.1. Classification (NCBI taxonomy): domain Bacteria; kingdom Bacillati; phylum Actinomycetota; class Actinomycetes; order Micromonosporales; family Micromonosporaceae; genus Actinoplanes; species Actinoplanes sp. NPDC051513. The sequence continues at coordinate 15,226 of NZ_JBITDW010000008.1, read as the reverse complement.
CAGCGGCAGCGAGTTGGGCAGGTCGCCGTACACCTTGTTGGTCGAGGTGAAGATGAACGGGGCCGACGGGCAATGCTGCCGGACCGCCTCGAGCATGTTGAGCGTGCCGACCGCGTTCACGTCGAAGTCGGTGAACGGCTCGCGGGCCGCCCAGTCGTGCGACGGCTGCGCGGCGCAGTGGATGACCAGGCCCACGTTCTTGCCGAGCGACGCGAACAGCTTGAGCAGGCCGTCGCGGTCGCGGATGTCGAGGTCGTGGTGGGTGTAGCGCTCCCCGACCTCCTTCGTCAGACGGTCCAGGTTCCACTTGGTGGACCCGTCCTTGCCGAAGAAATAGCCGCGCATGTCGTTGTCGATGCCGACGACGTCCATGCCGAGGGCGGCGAAGTGCCGGACCGACTCGGAGCCGATCAGGCCGGCCGAACCGGTGACGACGACCACACTGCTCATCAAGACCTCCGCGTAAATCGGAACGGCCCGAGGTTACAGGGTGTGCGCATGGCCGCGGGCTGGCGGGCGCTGTGTCGCCGCGGTCATGCTTGGTCTGATCGCGAAATGGGCACGTCACGAATTCGGCACAGGCGATGGCGAGGGTTAGGAGCCATCCGAGCACGAAGGCGGTCTGCATGACGGAGTCACTCCCCATCGCCCCGGAAGCCGTGCAAGAAGAGCAGGACCTAACGCTCGGCGTGGAGGAGGAACTGCACGTCGTCGACCTGGTCACCCGCGAGCTGGTGCCCCGGGCGCCCGAGATCCTGGCGAACCTGGAACCCGGCAGCTACTCCGCCGAGCTGCACCGCTCGGTGGTCGAGACCAACACCCCGGTGGCCGAGACCCTGGACGGCCTGCGCGACGGGATCGTCGGCCTGCGCCGCGCGGCGATCAGGGAGGCCGAGAGGCGGGGGCTGGGCCTGGTGGCCGCCGGAACCGTCCCGCTCGTCGACCTGGAGTCACTGCCGGTGACCCCGACCTCGCGCTACCGGCGGATGCTCGACGACTACCAGCTGCTCGCCCGGGAACAGCTGATCTGCGGCGCGCAGGTGCACGTAGGAGTGCCGGACCGGGACGAAGCGGTCGCGGTGACCCAGCGGGTGGGCCCCTCGCTGCCCATCCTGCTCGCCCTCTCGACCAGCTCGCCGTACTGGCTGGGCGAGGATTCCGGCTACGCGAGCGTCCGCTCGCTGGTGTGGCTGCGCTGGCCGACCGCGGGCGACCCGGGCGTGCTGCGCTCGGCGGCCGAGCACGACGAGCTGGTCGCCGACCTGATCGCCTCGGGCACGATCGCCGACCCCAAGATGGTCTATTTCGACGTCCGCCCGTCCGCGCACGTGCCGACGGTCGAGCTGCGGGTGACCGATTCGAGCCCGGACGCGGACACCGTGGTGCTGATCGCCGGTCTGTTCCGCGCGCTGGTGCTGCGGGCGCGGCAGGAGCACCGGGCCGGCCTACCGGTCACGCATGTGCGGCCGCCGCTGCACCGGGCGGCGATGTGGCGGGCCGCGCGCTCGGGCCTCGAGGGTGACCTGCTCGATCTGCCGCGGTCGCCGGTGCCGGTCCCGGCCGCGGCGGCGGTCGAGCAGCTGATCGGCGACCTGCGGCCGCAGCTGGCGGAGCTGGGCGACTGGGAGCAGGTCTTCGACCTGTCGGTGCGGGCGCTGAGCCGCGGCAGCTCGGCGTCCCGCCAGCGCCGGGCGATGGCCCGGCGGGGCCGGATCTCCGATGTGGTTGATCTGGTCGTCGAGGACACGCGCGGCGGGGCGACCGGCATCGGGCACGCGGGCCCGGGCGACACCGTTCCGGCGGGTCTCTTCCCGTACGCCGGCCACGGCGACGAGGCGTTCCCCGGCGGTGACGTCGCCCCCGCGTACGCCGGCATCGTCAATGTCCTGAGCGCCCTCGGCTCGGCCGGCCTGCGCCGTCGCGAGGACACCCGGGACGACGAGCAGCGTTCGCGGGGCATCACCTTCAGCGTGGCGGGCGAGGCCGCGACCAGGCTTTTCCCGTTCGATCTCGTGCCGCGCATCGTGCCCGCCGAAGATTGGCGGCGGCTGAGCGCGGGGCTGGTGCAGCGGGTCCGCGCACTGGATCGTTTCGTGAGTGACGTGTACGGCGACCGCACCGTCGTCCGGGACGGGATCGTCCCCGATTGGGTGATCGACGGGTCGCCGGAGCTGCGGCCCAGCGGCGCCCTGGTCGGCCACGACGGCGTACGCGCGCAGGTGGCCGGCGTCGATCTGGTCCGCGACGTGGACGGCACCTGGTACGTGCTGGAGGACAACATCCGGGTGCCGTCGGGGATCGGGTACGCGATGCAGAACCGTCGCCTGACCGCGAGCGTGCTGCCCGAACTGCCGGTCCCCGAGGGCCTGCTCTCGGTGGAGCCGACGCCGTCGCTGCTGCTGCGGGCGCTGCGCGAGGCGGCCCGCCCGGCGGCCGGCGACGACCCGCGGGTGGTGGTGCTCAGCCCGGGCCCGGACGACGCGGCCTGGTTCGAGCACCGGATGCTCGCCGAGGAGATGGGCGTGCCGGTGGTGCGCTCGACCGAGCTGTTCGTCGAGGACACCCGGGTCTACCGGAGGCGCGACGGCAAGCGCTACCGGGTCGACGTGATCTACCTGCGGATGGGCGAGGACGACCTGATGCACGCCCCGGGGGCCGACGGCATGCCGCTCGGTCCGAGCCTGGTGGCCGCGCTGCACGCGGACACCGTGACCCTGGCGAACGCCCTGGGCAACGGGATCGGCGACGACAAGGCCGTCTACGCGTACGTGCCCCGGCTCATCGAGTACTACCTGGGCGAGAAACCGCTGCTGGCGGACGTGCCGACGTACCTGTGCGGGATCCGCTCGCAACGTGAGGAGGTTCTCGCGCGCCTCGGCGAGTTGGTCTGCAAGCCGGTCGACGGGTACGGCGGGGACCGCATCGTGATCGGCCCGCACGCGTCGCCCGACGACCTCGCGGCGGTACGCCGGCAGATCCTCGCGGCGCCGCGCCGGTGGGTGGCGCAGGAGGTCGTGCCCCTGTCCACGCATCCGGTCTTCGACGGGCATCAGCTCGCCGCGCGGCACATCGACCTGCGCGCGTTCGTCTTCACCGGGAGGACGTCGTCGGTGGTCGCGCCGGCCGCGCTGACCCGGGTCGCCCCGGCCGGGAGCATGATCGTCAACTCCTCCCGGGGCGGCGGTTCCAAGGACACCTGGTTGCTGTCGAGTTGAGGAGGACGCATGTGCGGTATCGCCGGTGAGCTTCGGTTCGACGGTCGTCCGCCGGATGCGGAGGCGGTCCGGCGGATGCTGCCCGGCCTGGCGTCGCGCGGGCCGGACGGCGAGGGGTTCTTCGAGCGCGGCCCGGTCGCGTTCGGCCACCGCCGCCTGAGCATCATCGACCTCTCCGACGCCGGCGCCCAGCCCATGACCGACCGTTCCCTCGGGCTCACGGTGGTCTTCAACGGCTGCATCTACAACTACAAACAGCTTCGAGAAGAGCTTCTTGCGTACGGGTACAGCTTCGTCTCCACGTCGGACACGGAGGTGATCCTCAAGGCGTACCACCGGTGGGGATCGTCGTGCGTGAAGCGGTTCCTCGGGATGTTCGCGTTCGCGCTGCTCGTCCACGAGACGGGCGAGGTGGTGCTCGCCCGCGACCGGCTCGGCATCAAGCCGCTCTACTACGCGGAGAAGCCCGGGCGGCTGCGGTTCGCCTCGACGTTGCCGGCGCTGCTCGCGGCCGGTGACGTGGACACCTCGATCGACAAGGTGGCGTTGCAGCACTACATGACGTTCCACTCCGTCGTCCCCGCGCCGCGGACCATCCTCTCCGGTGTGCGAAAGCTGCCGCCCGCCACCGTGCGAACGATCCGGGCCGATGGCACGCATGCCGACGAGGTCTACTGGGCGGCGTCGTTCACCCGGCGCCTCGACGTCGACGACTGGCCCGCTCTGATCCACGAGAGGCTGCTGGTGGCGGTCGAGCGGCGGATGGTCGCCGACGTGCCGGTCGGGGTGCTGCTCTCCGGCGGGATCGACTCCAGCTACATCGTGGCGCTGCTCGCCTCGCAGGGGCAGCGCGGGCTCACCACGTTCAGCATCGGGTTCGAGGCGGCCGGCGGGGAGAGCGGCGACGAGTTCGCCTACTCCGACCTCGTGGCCAAGCAGTTCGACACCGACCACCACCAGATCCGCATCGGGCGCGACCGGTTCCTGCCCGCGGTCGAGCGCACGGTCGCGGCCATGAGCGAGCCGATGGTCAGCCACGACTGCATCGCGTTCCACCTGCTGAGTGAAGACGTGTCAAAGCAGGTCAAGGTCGTACAGTCGGGGCAGGGGGCGGACGAGATCCTGGCCGGCTACAGCTGGTACGCGCCGCTCTCCGGCGTACCCCGGGAACGGGCCGTCGAGACGTACGCGAAGGAGTTCTTCGATCGCCCCCACCGTGACCTCGCCGACCAGCTCGACCCGCGCTGGCTGGCCGACGAGGACGTCAGCCTCTCGTTCGTGGCGGCGAGCTTCGGGCGGCCCGGCGCGGAGACGGCCGTGGACGCGGCGCTGCGGCTCGACTCCGAGGTGATGCTCGTCGACGACCCGGTCAAGCGGGTCGACAACATGACGATGGCGTGGAGCCTGGAGGCGCGCGTGCCGTTCCTCGACCACGAGCTGGTGGAGGTGGCCGCGGCCTGCCCGCCCGAGCTGAAGCTCGCGCACGGCGGCAAGGGGGTGCTCAAGGAGGCGGCCCGCGGCGTCGTGCCCGACGAGGTGATCGACCGGACCAAGGGGTACTTCCCGGTTCCGGGCATCAGGCACCTGGAGGGCGCGATGCTCAACCGGGTGCGCGACGCGCTGCTGGCGCCGGCGGCCCGCTCCCGGGGCCTGTTCCGCCCCGAGTACGTCGAGCGCCTGCTGGCCGACCCCAACACGCCCCGCACGACCCTCGGCGCGAACCAGCTGTGGCAGCTGGCCCTGCTCGAGATGTGGTTGCAGGACAAGGGAATTTGATCGTGGGGGCGGGGTCGCCGGATGTGACAGTCCTGCCGGCGCGTTGGACGAGCCTTCTCCCGCCCGAGGCCGGCGGCAGCTGGTCGCCGACGCTGTCGCCGGACGGCGGCCACTGCGCCTATGTCTCCGACCGCAGCGGGCGGCCGCAGGTGTGGGTGCAGCCGGTGGGCAGCACGCGGGCCTTCCATGTCGAGACCGGCGAGCCGGTGACGGCCGTGCGCTGGTCGAGCGGCGGCGGATGGCTGGCCTGCCAGGTCGCGCCGGGCGGCGCGCCGCGGCACGAGGTGTGGCTGGTGCGGCCGGACGGCTCGGAGCTGCACCAGGTGGCCGGCTTCGGCACCGACACGGCGGAGAACATGCGCTGGCTGCCGGGCCGCTCATTGCTGGCCCTGACCGAGAACCTCACGACGGCCGTGCTGATCGACCCGGTCGCCGCCGCCCGCACGGTCGTGGCCACCGGAACGCTCATCTCCCTGTTGGACGTATCGCCGGACGGCCAGCGGGCGCTGCTCCGGGCCGGCCCGCGCGGCGAGCGCCGAATCCTGGTGCGGGACCTGACAACCGGCGCCCACGCGCAGGTCGGTACCGGCGCCGACATACCGGTCGCGGCCGGCGAGCAGGCGGTCTTCGGCACGGACGGCCGGACGGTGTACGTCCGCTCGGAGGCCGGCGAATTCCCGGTGCTGATCAGAGTGACTCGCGCCGCCCTGCCTCCCCTCGCCGCCGGGGCGGGCGGCGAGCTCCTGGCCGCGGCCGACGACGCCGAGGTCGAGGCGTTCGCGTTGAGCGCGGACGGCCGCGTCGTAGCGGCGCTCTGGAATGTCCGTGGTGGCGAGTCCGAGGTCGAGCTCATCGACCTTAGGGGCGGCCGGCGGCGCCGGCTGCCGCTGCCGGGGAGGGTGGCGGCGGGGCTCGAATGGAGCTTCGACGGATCGGCGCTGGCATTCGCCGCCGAAGGGCCTGGGCAGCCGCACGGAGTCTGGGTGCACGAGCTCTCCCACGCTCCCGAGATCTCCGATGGGCGCGGCGAGCCGGTGACGCGGGCGGTATCGGCGACGCCGGCCGCCGCCGGGGCGGTGCGGCCCACTCTCGAGACGTTCTCCGCCCACGACGGGCTGCCGCTCAGCGGGTGGCTCTATCGGCCCCGGGGCGACGGGCCGCACCCGGCCGCGATCTGGCTGCACGGCGGGCCCGAGGCTCAGGAGCGGCCGGGGCACGAGCCGCTGTTCCAGGGCCTCGTCGAGCGGGGGATCGCCGTTTTCGCGCCCAACGTGCGCGGGTCGTCGGGGTTCGGGCGAAGCTTCGTCAACGCCGACAACGGGGCCAAGCGGTACGCGGCCATCGAGGACGTGCGATCCTGCGTTCGCCACCTGGTCGACTCCGGCATCTCCGCGAAGTCGCGGATCGGATGCATGGGCAGGTCGTATGGCGGCTTTCTCACGCTCGCGGCCCTGACTCGCTTTCCCGAGCTGTTCGCCGTCGGCGTCGACGTCTGCGGCATGTCAAACTTTTTTACGTTTTATCGTGACACGGAGCCGTGGATCGCGGCGGCCGCGATCTCCAAGTACGGCGACCCGGACCGGGACGAGAAGTTGCTCGCCGACCTCTCGCCGATCAACCATCTCGACCGCCTCCGCGCGCCGCTGATGATCGTCCACGGCGAGAACGACACCAACGTTCCGATCGTCGAGGCCGAGCAGCTCGTCGCCGCCCTGGCCGAGCGGGGTCACCCCCACCGCTACCTGCTCTTCCCCGGCGAGGGCCACGACCTCCTGCACCGCGCCAACCGCGCCACCTACCTCCGCGAGACGATCGACTGGCTGGCCACCCACATTGCGGACGGAACCTGACCGCAATCCCGCCTAGCCTTCCCGGTATGACGACGACGCTCAGCCGGCGCGCGCTCAACCGGGCCACCCTCGCCCGCCAATTTCTGCTGAAGCGCGAAACCATCGGTGCGCTCGACGCGATCGAGCACCTCGGCGGCATGCAGTCCCAGGCCCCCCTCGCCCCCTACGTGGGTCTCTGGTCGCGCCTGGCCGGCTTCGTGCCCGGGGAATTGTCGAAGCTGACCGAGGAACGCCGCGTCGTGCGGGCGCACCTGATGCGCGCGACCGTGCACCTGGTGAGCGCGCGCGACTGCCTCAACTGGCACCGCCATTTCCGGCAGCGGCACTCCGCCGCGATCGCCCTGCACATCCGGGGCCTGTCCGCGAGCCTCGACGAGATTCGCGACGAGGCGACCCGGGTTCTCGGTGAGCAGCCGCTGACCCGCGCCGCCCTGGGCGCCCGGCTGGCGTCGCGGTGGCCGGGCGACGATCCGAGCGCCTTGGCGTTCGCCGCCGCCCAGGAGGTGCCGATCTGCCAGGTGCCGCCGCGCGGAATCTGGGGAGGCAACGGCCCGGCCGCGTGGACGCCCGTCGAAACCTGGCTCGGCCGGCCGCTGCGCACCACCCCGCTCGACGATCTGGTGCTTCGTGGCCTCGGCGCCTTCGGGCCGGCCGGCATCGCCGACCTGCAGATGTGGTCGGGCCTCACGCGCCTGTCCGAGGTGGTGGAACGGCTGCCGCTGCTGACTTTCCGGTCCGAGACCAACCAGATCCTGTACGACCTGCCGGCCGCGCCGAGGCCCGGCGAAGACGTCCTCGCCCCGCCGCGTTTTCTGCCCGAGTACGACAATCTGCTGCTCTCCCACCGGGACCGCAGCCGCTTCAACCCGGCGGGTCGCCGCGTTCCCCTCCCGCCCGGCAACGGCGCGACCACCGGTACTTTCCTGGTCGACGGGCGGTGGGAGGGAACGTGGCAGCTCCGCGACGGGAGACTTTCGCTTTACCCGTACGGAAAAATCGACCTCGACCCCCTCGTCGCGGAAGCGGCATCGCTCTGTGCTCTGATCGCTCCCGGCGCCGAGGTCGGCGTGGTCTTGCCTTGACACCGGCGGCAACGTCTAGGGTCGCGGCGCATGAGGTTCGCGATCAGCTACAGCACCCCGCATTTCGTTGACGAGCCCGGCCGCCTGCTCGACCACGCCCGGCACGCCGAGGAGTGCGGGTTCGAGGCGCTCTACCTGCCTGAGCACATCGCGACTCAGCCCGGCGCGCGGCTCGGCGCGATGGAGTTCCCGGCCGACCTGCCGATCGCCGACCCCCTCGACTGCCTGGCCTTCGTCGCGGCGGCGACCACCCGCCTGCTGCTCGGCACCGCCGTGCTGCTGCTGCCGTACCACCACCCGGTCGTGCTCGCCAAGCGCCTGGCCACCATCGATGTGCTGTCGGGCGGGCGGATGCGCCTGCTGACGGTCGGCGTGGGCGCCCTGCCGCACGAGGCCGTTGCCGCGGGCGTCGACTTCCGCACCCGCGGCCGCCGCGCCGACGAGGCGATCGACGTGCTGCGGCTGCTCTGGACGGGCGGGCCCGTCTCCCACCACGGCGAGTTCTACGACTTCACCGACCTGTGCAGCTTTCCCACGCCGCTGGCCGACCTGCCGATCCACATCGGAGGCTCGTCGCTCGCCGCCGCCCGGCGAGCCGCGGCCCGCGGCGACGGCTGGTTCCCGGGCGGCATCCTCCCGCCCGACGAGCGTGCCCGGCAGCTCGAGGTGGCGCGCTCCACGGGGCGGGCGCTCGACTACACCCGGTGGGGGTCGATCGACCTCACGCCGGAGCAGGTGTCCCGCCACGCCGAGCAGGGCGTGACCCGGCTCGTGGTCTCGCTGACCGCCGCCGACCCGGCCGGGCAGCGGGCCCAGATGACCGCCTTCGCCACCCGCCACGCCCTGACGTCCCGGCAATAGCGCGGGTTGCGCGGCCGGAGAATGGCGTTGGACGTCATGCCAAACCCTGTCTCATGCTGATGCTGGTCATTCGAGGCGAGGCGAGGGAAGGGTTCGATGAGCGGCAAGGTGTTCTGCGACATCACGATCTCGGCCGACGGATATTCGGCCGGGCTCGACCAGACCGAGGAACGCCCGTTCGGCGACGACGGTGGCGACGGCTCGGGCGGCAAGCTGCACGCCTGGATGTTCGACAATCCCGGCGAGAACCGCGCCGAGATCGACCAGGTTCTCGCGGCCGGCGCGTTCATCATGGGCCGCAACATGTTCGGCCCGGTGCGCGGCGACTGGGACCGGCCGTGGAACGGCTGGTGGGGCGACGATCCGCCCTTCCACGCGCCGGCCTTCGTGCTCACCCACCACCCGCGCGAACCGCAGCCGATGGACGGCGGCACCACGTACCACTTCGTCACCGACGGAATCGAGGCGGCACTGGCACAGGCGCGCGCGGCGGCCGGCGACGGCGATGTCGCGATCCTGGGCGGCGCGGCCACCATCAATCAGCATTTGACCGCCGGTCTGGTCGACGAGTTGCGGCTGCATGTCGTGCCGTTCACGCTCGGCGTCGGCACGCGCATCTTCGACGGCGTGCCGCCGCTGAAGCTCGACCAGGTGAGGTCGCGGGCCGCGACCGCGATCACCCACTTGACCTACCGCGTGCTGCCCTGACGCCGAGGGCGGCGGAGCACCGGCCGGGTGCCGGCCACGCGGGGTGCGGGCGTGGCGGGCGCCGGTCGCCTGACGGTCACGATGCGCGTACGCTCCGGGACGGAGGGTATTCACGATCGTCTAAATGTGCGGGTCCCGGGGCGTGATGAGATGGTCAGATTCCGGTCGATCGCCGCCGCGGCGGTGACTGTCACTCTGTTCGGCACCACCGGAGCGGGCGGCGCGCCGGGCGGGCCGCCGTCCGTCGAAGCGCGGGTCAATGCGCTGCTGGCCCGGATGACGCTGACCGAGAAGCTGGAGCAACTGCAACTGCTGCCCGACTTCATGGTCACCGACGACGAGGTACGCGGTGGGCTCGGCTCGGTGTTCAGCCTCACCGATCCCGTGCGGATCAACCAGCTCCAGCACATCGCCGTCGAGCAGTCGAGGCTGCACATCCCCCTGCTGTTCGCCTTCGACACCATCCACGGGTTCCGCACCGTCTTTCCGATCCCGCTGGGCGCCGCGAGCAGCTTCGATCCGTCGGTTGCCGCCGACGACGACCGGATCGGCGCCCGCGAGTCCGCCGCGGTCGGTCTCAAGCAGATCTACGGGCCGATGGTCGACGTGTCGCACGAGCCGCGTTGGGGTCGCATCGCTGAGGGCGCCGGCGAGGACCCGTACCTGGGCTCGGTCTTCGCCGCCGCGCGGGTCGCCGCGGCGCAGGGCAGCAACTACAGCGCGCCGGACAAGGTGATCGCCAGCCCCAAGCACTACGCCGCGTACGGGCAGCCGGAGGGCGGCCGCGACTACAACACGACCGACCTGTCCGAGCAGCGGCTGCGCAACCTGTACCTGCCGCCGTTCCAGGCCGCCGTCCGGGCCGGCGCGGGCACCGCCATGTGCTCGTTCAACTCGATCAACGGCGTGCCCGGTTGCGGAAACCCGTACACGGAATCGGAGATCCTCAAGGGCGAGTGGGGGTTCGACGGCTTCATCGAGAGCGACTACACGGCGGTGGCCGAGATGCGAGCCTGTCCACCGGTCCGGCCCGACAGCGGACCGTGCGGTCACGGGGTGGCGGCGGACGGGCCGGACGCGGCGGCGCTGTCCCTCAACTCCGGCACCGACTCCGAGATGACGAGCACGTTCCTGCGCGACTACGGCGCCGAGCTGCTGGCCCAGCACCGGATCTCGACGAGCCGGATCAACGACGCCGTACGGCGGGTCCTGCGCGTGAAATTCCGCGCCGGACTGTTCGAGCACCCCTATGCGGACGTGTCCAAGGCCGAGGCCGCCCAGCTCCTGCCGGACGCGGTGGCGGCGGCCCGCCGCGCCGCCGGGCGGTCGATGGTCCTGCTGAAGAACGCCGCGACGACCCTGCCGCTGGACCCGGCCAAGAACACGGCCGTGATCGGCCCGCTCGCCGACGACGGCCACGCGATGCTCGGCCCGTGGTGGGGCATCGGCCGCGACGAGGACGCGGTCACCACGCTGACCGGGATCCGGGCGCAGAGCACCGGGACCACGACGTACGCGCAGGCATGCACCCTGCCGCACACCGACCCGCCGGACTACGACCCGGCCGCGGACTGCACGCCGGACGGGTTCGCCGACGCTGTCGCCACCGCCCGCCAGGCCGACCAGGTCGTGCTGGCGCTCGGTGAGTCGCGCGAGATGAGCGGCGAGGCGGCCGCCCGCAGCGACCTCGACCTGCCCGGCCGGCAACAGGAGCTGATCGACGCGATCAAGGCCACCGGCAAGCCCTTCGTGGTCGTGCTGTTCAACGGCCGCCCGCTCACCCTCGAACGGGTCGCCGCGTCCGCGCCGGCCATCCTGGAGGCCTGGTTCCCGGGAATGCAGGCCGGCAACGCGGTCGCCGACGTCCTGTTCGGCAAGGTCAACCCCGGCGGCAAGCTGCCGGTCTCCTTCCCCCGCCGGCTCGGGCAGGTGCCGATCTACTACAACCACGAACCGACCGGGCGCCCGTGCGACACCAGTCAGAAGTGGGATTCGCGATACCGCGACCTCGGCAGCTGCGATCCGCTCTACCCGTTCGGATTCGGCCTGTCATACACCACGTTCTCGGTGACGAACCTGCGGCTCAGCGCGGCCACCGTGGCGCCGGGCAAACGGCTGACCGCGTCGGTCGACGTGACCAACACCGGAACCCGCGCCGGCGATGAGGTCGTCCAGCTGTACCTGCACGATCCGGTCGCGAGCATCTCGCAACCGGTGCGGCGGCTACGTGACTTCGCCCGGGTGACGCTGCAGCCCGGCGAGCACCGCACGCTCAGCTTCACGCTCGACCGCGACGACTTCGGCTTCTACGACAACCACGGCCGGTTCATCGTCGAGCCCGGCCGGATCGACGTCTACGGGGGCGGCAGCTCGACGGCGGAGATGACGGCGTCGTTCACCGTGACGGGCCGCCGATGACCGCCGGGAGTCGCACGATGTCGTGACGGGCACGCAGCCCGGCCGGAGCCGGGCTGCGGCCCTCGTCAGGCGGTTGCCTTCACGGCGCGCTCGATGACCCGGGTCACCGACTGGGGGTCGGAGATCAGGCCGAGGTGGCCGGCGTCGAAGTAGGAGATGTCCGAGCCGGCGCGCTGGCCCATGGTCCGCTCGACCGACGGCGGGATGATGAGGTCCTTGGTGCCGATCAGGTACCAGGAGCGGATGGTCTTCCAGGCGGGTACGCCGGAAGGCTCGCCCAGCGCGCCGATGGTGGCCGGGCGCTGGGTGGCGGCCAGGATCCGGGCGTCGCGAGCCGGGATCCCGTTGGCGAACGACGTCAGGAACGTGGGGGTCTTCAGGTAGAGGTCGGTGGCCGGCGTCGGCGGCAGGGTCGGCGGGATCAGGGTGAACACCGTGGTGGGGTCGGGCACCGAGAGGGCGGAGTCGGGGCCGGCCAGCGACGTCGCGTCCTCACCCTGGTCGGGCGCGAACGCGTCGATGTAGACGAGGGCCCGGACATTCGGCAGGCCGGTCGCGGCGTTGGTGATGACGGCGCCGCCGTACGAGTGTCCGACCAGCACGATGGGGCCGGGAATGGTCTGCAGGTAGGCGCGGACGTTCGCGGCGTCGCCGGAGAGCGAGCGCAGCTCGTTGGGAATGGCGGCCACGGGGTAGCCGTCGTCCTGGAGCCGTTTGACGACACCGTTCCAGCCGGAGGCGTCGGCCCAGGCGCCGTGCACCAGCACCACGGTGGGTTTCGCTCCGTGGCCGCCGGAAGCGAAGGCCGGCGCCCGGACGATGCCGACGACGGTGAGCAGGACGGCGACGAGCGCGCCTACGGTGAGGCGGCGCTTCCATGATCGAGACATCGGGTGTGGCTCCTTCTCCAGTGGATGTGTCCTTCACCCAGCAGGACCGGGCTCCGCGCTCGGTTGTGACGTCGCGCACGAAATCCGGGATCTCTTTTGATACGGCGCAGAATGACGCCGTGGGCACCGTTGATCGACTGGACGGGAGCGGTTGGTGACACTGAGCCAGGGGGATCTGGAAAGCGCCGTAGCGATCTTCACGAGCGTGCGACCGCGCCTGTTCGGGATCGCCTATCGCATGCTGAGCAGCACCGCCGAGGCCGAGGACCTCGTGCAGGACGTCTGGGTCCGGTGGCAGACCACGGACCGCTCCACGGTGGTCAACCCGGGCGCGTTCCTGGCGACCGCGATGACCCGGATGGCGATCAACGCGCTTCAGTCGGCGCGGGTGCGGCGCGAGGCGTACATCGGGCCGTGGCTGCCCGAGCCGGTGGACACCAGCGCCGACCCGTACCTGGGCGCGGAGCGCGGGGAGGCGCTCGAGTTCGCGACGCTGATGCTGATGGAGAAGCTCACCGCGAACGAGCGCGCGGCCTACGTGCTCCGGGAGGCCTTCGATTACCCGTACGATCAGATCGCCCAGATCTTGAAATCCACCGAGCCGGCGGTGCGGCAGCTGGTCTCGCGCGCCCGCAAGCACGTGGCCGAGGAACGGCACGCGCCGGTGGCCGCGGGGGCGCAGCGGGAGTTGCTGGACGCCTTCCTCGCGGCGGCCCGCGCCGGCGAGGTGGCCGCGCTCGAGCAGCTGTTCGCGGCGGAGGTGACGAGCTTCTCCGACGGCAACGGGAGGGTCCGCGTCGCCCGGAAGCCGATCGTCGGGACGATCCGGGTGACGAGGTTCCTGGCCGCGATCTCCACCTGGTTCTGGGACGACGTCGACCTGCGGTTCGTGAGCGCGAACGGGCAGACCTCGGTCGTCGTCCACCACGGCGGCGCCGTCCGGTGTGTGCTCACGATCGGCGCTTCGGCCGATGGCATCGACCACATCCTGTGGATGTTCAACCCGGACAAGATCGGGGCAATATCTTGACGTGTGGCATGACGATCTCGTACGGAGGTTCGCGGACGCCTGCCGCAGGGGTGACACCGAGGGGCTGCGCGCCATCCTCGATCCCGATGCCGCCGCGGTCTGCGACAGCGGCGGGACGCTTCCGGCGCTCGGCCCGATCCGCGGCGCCGACGGCGTGGCCCGCCTCGCCATCGCTCTGCTGGGCGAGCGGCCCGGCGCCGAGCTGACGGCCGAGGCTGTGAACGGCCGCACCGGGCTGGCGCTGCGCCGCACCGGCCGGGCCCTCGCCGTGGCCGCGCTCGACACCACCAGCGCCGGCATCACCGCCGTGCTGATCGTGTTGAATCCGGCCAAGCTGCGCGCCTGGCACGCGGCGGGTGGCTGAACGCCCGGCGGCAGTTCGCTGTGGCTTACCTGGAAAACCCCGCGTCGTAACGGCCAGGTAGCGCCTTAACTATGTTTTTCGGAAATGTCCGTCATCAAGCATGACCTCCTGGCCTCCGTCGTCGTGTTCCTCATCGCGATTCCGCTGTCGCTCGGGATCTCGGCCGCCAGCGGGGCGCCGTTGCTGGCCGGCCTGATCGCGGCCGTCGCCGGCGGCATCGTGGCGGGGGCGATCGGCGGCGCCCGCCTGCAGGTCAGCGGCCCGGCGGCCGGGCTCACGGTGATCGTGGCCGGGGTGATCGGCGCCTTCGGGTTCGCGGGCGCCGCGGCCGTCGTGGCGCTGGCGGGACTGGTGCAGATCGCGCTCGGCGCGTCCCGGCTCGGGCGGGCCGCGCTCGCCCTCTCGCCGGCCGTCGTGCACGGCATGCTCGCGGGCATCGGCCTGGTCATCGCGCTCAGCCAGGTGCACGTGCTGCTCGGCGGCCGGCCGCAGAGCGAGGCCTGGCGCAACCTGCGCGACCTGCCGGCCCAGATCGCGGGCCACCACGGCGTCTCGGCGCTGCTCGGGCTGCTCACCGTCGGGTGCTGCTGCTCTGGCCGCGGTTCGTCCGGCTCTCGATGCTGCCGGCGGCGCTGATCGCGGTGGTCGCGATCACCGTGTGCGGGCATTCCGGGTGTGGCGCGGTGCGGGCGCTGATGGCCGGGAACGCCACCGGTGATCTCGGCCGATGGCTGTCGCTGTCCGGAACGAGATTTCCCGGCGAATCGGATGAGGGGGTGGTCCACGTCGCCCGGCAGCTCGAGAACCTGCGCACCTACCCGGCGGTGACGGCGGCGGACGGCCTCACGCTGAAGGGCCTCTACTTCGATCTGGCCGAGGCCCGGATGTACGAAGTGGATGCCGAGAGCGGGGTCGCCCGTCCCGTGGTGCAGGGCATCTAGGCCGTGTTTAAGAACTGGCGTTGGTGGTTGCCTGGTCAGGTCACAGGCGGCGTGTCGGTGATCGAAAAGTAGGGAGGTCTCCGGTAGATCG
>NZ_JBITDW010000007.1:300752-488530 GCF_044454685.1 Actinoplanes sp. NPDC051513 | reverse complement strand
GGGTCCCGGGGTATAAAACTATTGGCACTGGCTTTACAAGCACCCTGTTGAGTTCTCAAAGAACAACCGCACCCGTGTTGAACTGCCCTCGGGGCACTCGTTCAACCTTACTAGGTCTTCCGGAGATCGTCAACCGGTTTCTCCCGGTTGCACCCCATCTGCCCTAGTACCTCCCCCGCCCCAGGCGCGCAGCATGACTGCGTTCCGTAGTTCGAAGGATTTGGCAGGACGGCCGCTGCGGATCTCTCCGCTTGCTCGTCCGCATCCCTGCCGGCTCGGAAAACATTACAGCGTCGTTCCCCGGGCTCCAAATCGGGTACCACTCTTCCGCATAACCCCAGCTCAGCGCTGCGGAACCGCGATTCTCGCCCGTCCAGCGACTACCGTGCGCCACATGAAGGGCTTCATCGCACCAGGCTTCGAGGCCGTGGCGGACGCCTTCGCCAATGCCCCGCGAGGCGGCTCCGCCCTGACCGTCCTCCACAACGGAACCCCTGTACTGGACGTCCACGAGGGTTGGCGTGACGCAGCACACACCAGCCCGTGGGATCCCCAGACCTTGGTCAACATCTATTCGGTCGGCAAGCCCGTCATGGCCGCCGCCGTCCTCCTCTTGGAACAACGTGGCCAGCTGAGCTTGCAGGCCCCGACGGCAACTTACTGGCCGTCCTTCAAGGCCCAAGCATCCGTACGCGATCTGCTGAGCCACCTGGCAGCGTTGCCGGCGTTCCCACAGCCCCGCCCGGTGGAGGCCTGGTCCGATTGGGACCTTCTCTGCGCCGACTTGGCCGCCGCCACCCCCGAGTGGGAGCCCGGCACCGTAGCCGCGGAACACGCCCTGACCTACGGCCATCTCCTGGGCGAGCTGGTCCGCCGCGTCGACGGCCGCCCACCCGCCCAGTTCGTGGCCGAAGAGATCGCCACTCCCCTGGACTTGGACTTGGCCTTCGCGCTGGACGACGAGCGCATCTCCCGCTGCGCCGAGCTCGAGTTCGACTCCCCCGACTGGCCGGCACAAATGCTGGGCCAGCCCGGTTCCGTACACGCAAGGGCCGTCTCCAACCCACCAGGCGCCCGCGACCTGGCGGTAATCAACTCCCCGCTATGGCGAGCCGCCGCCATCCCCGCGGTCAACATTCACGCGACTTCCATGGCAATCGCCCGCTTCTACGCGGCAGTCATGGACGGCCGCCTCCCCGCCCTGGCCATCCCCCAGCACACCGGCACCGACCTCTTCATCGAGCAGGAGGTCACCTGGGGCCTAGGAGTCCAGATAGAGCCCGACGGCACCTGGGGCCAGGGCGGCCTAGGAGGCAACGCCGGCTGGGCAGACCCTTCCCGCAACCTGGCAATCGCCTACGTAACCCGACACCTAGGCGACTTCACCGCCATAGACCGAATCGAATCAGCCCTACACCAGGCAGTCCCCACCGCTAAAGAAACCACCAACTAGAGAAACCACCAAAGAACCCTCATACGCCCGCCCCCGCAGCCGATCCTCCCCACCGCGGAAGAGGAATCAAACGGCGTCCCGTGAGGGGGCGATGGCGGACATGGCTGGTGTCCCCATCCTCACGCCCGCCAAGCCGGCGCCGCCCACCCAAGGGCGGCGCCGGCAAACTCAAGCAACGAAGTCGCAAGAGCCAAGAGCCAAGACCGCAACCAAGTACTGTCAGTTACCTCGCGACAGAGGCAAGTACGACCAGTTACCTCGCGACAGAGGGGTGCGGGTGGCGAAGCCCCCGCCTCGAGCGACGAAGTCGCAAAGAGCCAAGACCACAACCAGGTACGGCCAGTTACCCCGCGGCAGAGGGGGTGCGGGTGGCGAAGCCCCCGCTACGCGCGACGAAGTCGCGCCAAATAGAACGAGGCGGCGAGGCTCACGCTTTTTGTGAGCACACTCCGCCTCCGACTCGTGGCCAGGGGCGGGGTCGAACCGCCGACCTTCCGATTTTCAGTCGGACGCTCGTACCAACTGAGCTACCTGGCCTTGGTGTTGCTTGCGGTCCTGACGGGACTTGAACCCGCGACCTCCGCCTTGACAGGGCGGCGAGCACTCCAACTGCTCCACAGGACCTTGCTCTGTAACTGTGCCTTACTTGCTCCGGCTTGTCGGCAGCTTTCGCGCCAACTTACCAGTGCCCCCAACGGGATTCGAACCCGTGCTACCGCCTTGAAAGGGCGGCGTCCTGGGCCACTAGACGATGAGGGCAACTCCGCCAGTATGGCACGTCTGCAACACTGTGCGGCGTAGACCCCAACCGGGCCCCGCTTGAGGCTTGGAAAGCATACGTGATCGACGGCCCCGTCTCCAAACCGGTATCCCGATCTGTTCTGACCTGCGAAAACGTCACCGTACGGCGGCGCAGACGAGTTCTACGGCCTCGGCGAGGGTGGTGAGCTGGGCCACCCCAGCGGGCAGGCGGGGGCGCCAGCCGGGCCCGCCGGCGGCTACGAGCAGCGGCGGGTGGGGGTGTTCGCGCACCCGGGCCAGCTGCGCGGCGTCGCCGGTCTCGCCGATTTGTGACCAGAGCACGACGGCGGCGGGCCCGGTACGGGTGATGGCGTCGTCGAGGGCCGGCGGGGGTACGCGGCCGCCCAGCATCCGGGTCGGCACGCCGGCCTGCGCGAGCGCCGCGGCGAGGGCTTCCAGTGGAAGCGTGTGCTGTTCCTCGTCGGCGGCGGCGAGCAGCACCCGCGCCGGCGAGGCGGCCCGCGGCCGGGGCACCGCGCCCAGCACCTCGCTGATGCACCGCGAGATCAGGTGCTCGACCTCGACGAACCGCTGCGTGGCCTGGTATCGCTCCCCGATCCCGACGAGCACCGGCACCGCCACGTCGTCCCAGGCCCGGACGACTCCCCAGTCTCCGACGGCCCGTTCGAGGATGGTCCGCATCACGGGCGCGTCCAGCCGCATTGCGGCCCGGGCGAATCCCCGCGCGGCCGGAACCGCCGGCCCGAGCGGAATGGCCTGCCCGCCGCCACCAGGCCCGGCCGGCGAAGGAGCCGGGGAAGCCGGGGAAGGAGCCGGCGAAGGAGCAGAGCCGGTCAGGAGAGGAGCCGAGCCGGCCAACAGAGGAGCCAAGCCGGCCGGCGAAGAAGCCGAGCCGGCGGACGACGAGGCGAAGCCGGCAGAGGAAGTCGAACGCCGGGCCCAGGCCGCAGCCTCGGCCGGCGCCACCCCCTGCGACGTGAGCCGCAGCATCACCTCGAGCCGGTCGAGGTCCTGAGCCGTATACCGCCGATGCTGCCCGGGAACGTGCCGCGACGGCCCGAGCCCGTACCGCCGGTGCCAGGTGCGCAGGGTGGTGACCGCCACCCCGAGGCGACGGGCCACCGCACCGGCGCTCAGCGCGTCATCCCCCACCCGATCGCTCCGGTGCTTCGTCATGAGATTGCCATGGAGTTCCAGCGGAGGGCCGCGGCACGCGCGGCCGATCAAGATACGAGGCCAGGCGCCCGGTCACCCCGGACAACCACGGCGCGTACGACCCCGGATCCGCCGCCAGCCCCGCCTGCAGCGCCGGCATCGAGACCCACCGGACGCCGGCCACCTCGGCGGGCTCGGGCGCCACCCGGACCCCCGCGGGCAGGTCGCCGAGCAGCACGTGGTCGTACTCGTGCTCGACCCGTCCCGACCCCGGGTCCGCGGCCCGATAGGTGTAGACCCCGACCGGCGTCAGCGAAGCCCCCACGATCCCGAGTTCCTCCGCGAGCCGCCGGCCCGCCGCCACCGCGACGTCCTCTCCCGGCGCCGGGTGGCCGCAGCACGTGTTGGCCCACAGCAGCGGGAACCGCGTCTTGACCGCCGCCCGCTGCTGCAACAGCACTCGGCCGGTGGCCGGGTCCCGCAGGAAGACCGAGAAGGCGCGGTGCAGCATCCCAGGCGCCTGGTGGGCATCGAAAACGGAGGCCGACCCGGCCGAGATGCCCGAAACGTCGACGAGCTCCACCAGATGCGACTCCCGAGCCGTCATGACATGGCTCCCGTGATCCGCGCGGCCGCCAGCTTCCCCGAGATCAGCACCATCGGCACCCCCACGCCGGGCTGTGTTCCCGACCCGGTGAAGACCACGTTGGGAAAGACCGGGTGCAGGTTGGACGGCCGGAACGGCCCGGTCTGCCCGAACGTGTGCGCCGCCGCGAAGGGCGTGCCGGCCGCCATCCCCTGGTCTTCCCAGTCGGCCGGCGTCACGATCCGCATCACCTCGACCCCGTCCCGGAAACCCACGTATCCCCTCCGCTCGAGCGTCCGCAGCAGCGAGTCCGCGTAGCGTTCGGCGAGCCCGCCGCGCCAGTTCATCGGCCCGGTACGAAGGTTGGGCACCGGCGCGAGCACGTAGTACGACTGCCCCGCGGAGGCGGGCTCGGTGTGGGTCGGGTTGGTGACCAGCAGCGACGGATCGCTCATCAGCATGCCGTCGCGGATCACCTCGTCGAAGGTGCGCTTCCACTGGGCGCCGAAGTGAATGTTGTGGTGCGCGATCTTCCCGTACGCGCGCTTGGACCCCACATGCAGCACCACGCAGGACGGTGAGTAACGCAGTCGCCTCGGCAATGCCGCAGGCAGGAGATCGCGATAAGCGATCGGCAGATCGGGGTTGAGCACGACGACGTCGGCCGGGATCCGGGAGCCGTCCGCCGTGATCACCCCGGTCGCGCGCCCGCCCGAAATGTCCACCCGGCTCACGGTGGTGTCGTAGCGGAACTCCACCCCGTGCTTCTCGGCGGCGCCGGCCAGGGCGCGAGGCACCGCGTGCATGCCGCCCTTGGGGTAGTAGACACCGGCGACCGAGTCGAGGTAGGCGATCACCGCGTAGATCGCGAGGGCGTCGTGCGGCGCGAGCCCGGCATACATCGCCTGGAACGAGAAGATCCGCTGGGTGCGGGGGTCCTTGAAGAACGACGCGATCTTGGGCAGGAGCCGGCGGAACCCGCCCATGCCGAGCAGCTTGAGCAGGTTGAGGTTGACCAGGTCGAGCGGGGTGTCGAGGTTGCGGCCGATGAAGTGGTCGCGTTCGAGCAGCCAGAGCTTGCGGGCGAAGTCGACGAAGCGCAGGTAGCCGTCGGCCTCGCGCGGCCCGCACACCCGGGAGATCTCGGCGGCCATCCGCAGGGTGTCCGTGCGTACGTCCAGAGTGGAGCCGTCCGGGTAGTGCGCCCGATATGCCGGGTCGAGCGGCGTGAGCTCGAGCCAATCGGCGAGCCGCTCCCCGACGGCGGCGAGCGGCTCCTCGATCAGTGCGGGCATGGTCAGCACGGTGGGGCCGGTGTCGAACTCGTACCCCTGAAGGCTCAGCCGCCCCGCCCGCCCGCCGGGGATCGGCTCCCGCTCGACGACGGTGACCTGCCGCCCGGCGGCGGCCAGGTGCAGCGCGCAGGCCAGACCGCCCAGTCCCGCGCCCACCACGACCACCCGATCGGTCGGACCCGTCACGAATCGCATGCGAGACATCATGCCGGGCGCTGGGTGGCGCGGACCGTCAGCTCGATCAGGGCCGCCCGGGCCTCGGCGGCCAGCGGCGCCGCGGCCAGCGCGGCGATGGCGGCGGCGACCCGCTCCTGAATCATCGACTCGACGCGGGCCACGGCGCCGGTGTCGGCGATGACCTGAGCGATCCGCGCAAGATCGGCGGTTTCCAGCAAAGAAAGCTGCGCGGGGGTGGCGAGTTGACGGGCAAGCAGCAGAAGCGCGGTTGGTTTGCCGGTGAGCAGATCGTCGCCGGCCGGCTTGCCGGTGACCGAGGGGTCGCCGAAGACGCCGAGCAGGTCGTCCCGCA
The DNA here is from genome assembly GCF_044454685.1 of Actinoplanes sp. NPDC051513. Taxonomy (NCBI): domain Bacteria; kingdom Bacillati; phylum Actinomycetota; class Actinomycetes; order Micromonosporales; family Micromonosporaceae; genus Actinoplanes; species Actinoplanes sp. NPDC051513. Next base: position 482,750 of record NZ_JBITDW010000007.1, on the reverse strand, counting down.
ACTGGAACGCCTCACCCACCAGCGCGCCGTACCGTTCGTAAGCTTCGTCCAAAGAGTTCGAAATGTCAGAACAGGGACCCGCGAGGGCCAGCCCGAACTGCAGCGGCCGCTGCACGGTGTAGCTGGCCGTCTTGAGCCGCGCTACGAGCAGCGCCCGATCCACCGACCAGTCCGCGGCCGAGGTCTCGCCGAGAACGTCGAGATACTGCCCGGTCACGGCCTCGACGCGCATGCGGTCGTAGCGCGCACGCACCCCGAAGAGCGTCGCGGTCGGCAGCGGCGCCCGGGCGAGCAGCTGGTCGGCCCAGACCAGGCAGAGGTCACCGACCAGGATGGCGGCCGACGCGCCGAAGCGGGCGCCGTGCTGCCCCGCGAAGATCCGGTGCGCCGTGGGCCGCCCGCGCCGGGTCGCCGAGTCGTCCATCACGTCGTCGTGGACGAGGGCGAACGTGTGCATCAGCTCGAGAGCGGCGAGCGCCGGCAGCACGGGCTCGAGCGGATCGGTGGAGACCCCGCGCCATCCCCAGTAGGCGAAAGTGGGCCGCAACCGCTTGCCACCGGCCAGCACCAGGTCGCGGGTGGTGCGGGCGAGACCGCCGAGCGCGGGGTCGACCGCGTCGAGCGAGGCGATCTGCGCGGTGAGGAAGTCGGCGAGGGTGCCTTCGATCGCGTCGAGCACCGCGGTGCCGCGGGTGGTCTGACGCGGTATCTCCCGGTGACGGTTCTGCTCGAGCGTGTCATTGGCCACGAGATTTACCGTACCCTAGGTTCGAGGTTGCGTCGATTTCTGCGTCGAATTGGAGGCCGCCCGTGGAAGCGGACCTGGCGAGCGCGTACGAGCACTGCCGAGCGCTGCACCGGCAACACGGCCGCACCTACTACCTGGCGACCCGCTTACTGCCCACGTGGAAGCGTCGTCATGTGCACGCGCTCTACGGATTCACCCGCTACGCCGACGAGATCGTCGATCGCACCGAGGCGCTTCCGCCCGAGGAACGCGCCGCGCGGCTGACCGCGTGGTCAGAGACTTTCGTGTCCGGGCTGCGCGGCGAGCCGGTCGACAATCCGCTGCTGCCGGCCGTGCTGCACACGATCGCGGTCTTCGACCTCGACGTGGACGACTTCGCGACGTTCCTGCGCAGCATGGCGATGGACCTGACGATCACGTCCTATGAGACCTACGACGATCTTCTCGACTACATGGAGGGGTCGGCCGCGGTAATCGGCACCATGATGCTGCCGATCCTCGGCGCCTCCGATCGGGTCGCCGCGCGCGAGCCCGCACGCCAGCTCGGCCTCGCGTTCCAGCTCACCAACTTCATCCGGGACGTCGCCGAGGATCTCGAGCGCGGCCGCGTCTACCTGCCCCTCGAGGACCTCGCCCGCTTCGAGCTGACGCGCGACGATCTGCGTCTAGGCAACCCCAAGGTCAAGTCCCTGATCGCGTACGAGGTCAGCAGGGCGAGACGCCATTACGCGTTCGCCGCCCCCGGCATCCCCCTGCTCGACCCCGCCTCGCAGGCCTGCATGCGAACGGCGTACCAGCTGTACGGCGGCATCCTCGACGAGGTGGCGGCGGCCGGGTACGACGTCTTCGCCCGGCGCGCCACCGTGCCGAACAGCCGGCGCGCCTCGGTCGCCGTCCGCAGCCTGCTCACGCGCCCGGGCACGCCGGTGCGGTCGTGAGCCGCACCGCCGTGGTCCTGCTGACCCGAGACCTGCGGGTGCACGACAACCCGGCCCTCGCCGCTGCCTGCGCCAACGCCGACAAGGTCGTCCCGCTCTTCGTGCTCGACCCGAAACTCGGCGACCTCTCGCCCAACCGGTCGCGCTTCCTGCACCAATCGTTCGCCGATCTGCGTACGTCCTTGCGCGATCGCGGTGGCGACCTCGTGCTGCGCGCCGGCGACCCGGTCGAGGAGGCGATGAGGGTTGCCCGCGACGTGGAGCGACCATGCTCGGCGTGGCCGCGGACGTCACCTCGTACGCGAAAAAGCGCGAAAGCCGCCTGCGCGACGCCTGCGACCGGGAACGAGTCTCGCTGCGCCTGTTTCCCGGGGGGACGATCGTCGATCCGGGCGAGCTGCGGCCCAGCGGCGGCGGAAGCGCCTACCAGGTCTTCACGCCTTTCACCGCGCCTGGACGGCGGCGAAATGGCGGGACGAGGTCGCCATCCCGCGCGAGATCACACTGCCGGGCGCCTGCCGGGCGCCTGCCGGCGACGCCGGGCGGGGAGTCGCCCGGGGCCGCGGCGGGTGGCGAGAGCGAGGGACGGCGTCGGCTCACCGGGTGGTTGCGCGACCTTGACTCGTACGCGGAGATTCATGACGACCTGCCCGGCGACGGCACCAGCCGGCTCAGCCCCTATCTTCGCTTCGGATGTCTGTCGCCCCTGGCCGTCGCCGACGCGGCGAGAGCGCGCGACGCCGAGCCGTTTCTGCGGCAGCTCTGCTGGCGCGATTTCTCCTACCAGATCGCGCTCGCCTTTCCGCAGATCTCCGCGAAACCCTTCCGGCCGAACGCCGGCGACGAGTGGCGCGACGATCCGCAGGCGCTGAAGCACTGGCAGGACGGGCTCACCGGGGTGCCGATCGTCGACGCCGGGATGCGCCAGCTGCGGGCCGAGGGCTGGATGCACAACCGCGCCCGGCTGATCACCGCGGCGTTCCTCACCAAGCATCTGGGCGTCGATTGGCGGCACGGGCTGCGCTGGTTCTTCCGCTGGCTGCTCGACGGCGACGTGCCCAACAACTCCGGCAATTGGCAGTGGGTGGCCGGTACCGGCAACGACACCCGGCCCTACCGCCGTTTCAATCCGATTCGCCAGGCCCGCCGATTCGACCCCGAAGGCGTGTACGTTCGGCGCTACATACCCGAGCTCGCAGGCATCGATGGCCCGGCCGTCCACGAGCCGTGGCGCCTCCCCGGCGCGGCGCGACGCAGGCCGGATTACCCGGGCCCGCTGGAATCACACCGCGACGAGGCGGTGTGGCTACGGCCGTGACCCCCGCCCGGTACGCCCGAGCGGGTCCAGCGGGGCTCGCCGGCCCGTTGCGTCCGTCAAAACGTGGGGGCCGACGGGCCCCGCGCCGCCCCGTCGTGAGGCCGCGCCGCCGTGAGGCCGCGCCGCCGTGGCGCCGCGGTCGTGGGGCCGGCGGGTCGTGGGGCCGGCGGGTCGTGGGGCCGGCGGGTCGTGGGGCCGGCGGGTCGTGCCGGCCGTCCACTCCGGACTCCGCGGCCGTCAGTTGTCGTCGGCCTCTCGCCAGCGGTTCTTGTCGTCCTTGGCCGAGCTGCCTTCCGTGCCGCCCTTGGCCGAGCTGCCGCAGACCACGACGTCGCCGGCGGCGGTGCGGGCCTTGGAGCCGGCCGGGGTGCAGTACCCGCCGAGGACCGGGTAGGCCGTGCGGCCCGGGATCGGCTTGCGCGGCAGCGCGGCGATCTCGCGCGCGTCCTCGGACCCGTTCCCCGACTGGGGTGTCGCGCTCGGCTCCGGGGTGTGCGTCTCGGGCGGGTTGGCGGTCGCGCGCGGGCTGCGGCTCGGGTCGTTGGTGACGATCGTCTTGGCGGCGGGCACCGCCTTCGACGGCGGGCCGGCCACGGCCGCGGCCGCCTGATCCGCCTTGACGTCCTTCTCGTACTTTCCGGACATTGCCAGGAGGCCGAAGAACATCGCGCCGCCAAGCAGCGCCACGAACAGCAGCACGGGTGCTACGAACGCGCCTCGACGGGACGTCTGCGGTGAGGTCACTGGTACACCTTTGCGCGCCGGAACGACACCGCACATGGGCTCTTTGTCCATCGCCCGACGGAGATCCGGCGGAACCTTGGAGGCGGAAAGGCAGCCCGAGTCAGGTGGCCGACAGCACCTGCCGGAGCGTGATCATTCCGGTCGTTCCCGTGACGGTCGGGCGGTACTGAAGACCGGCGGGCCACTCGCGGCCGAGGGCGACCCATCCCGTACGCAATCCGGCCCCCGCGTCGCCGCCGACGTCCTTCTCGGAGTTGTCGCCGACCATCCAGCCCTCCGGCAAGAGCGGCACCCCGGCCTTCGCGTCGATCAGCGCTGCGTCGGTCTCGGGTCGGGCGACAGCTGTTCCACCATCCCGGCGCGCAGCTCGGTCAGCATCCGCCGTTCGTCGCCGCCGTACCGCGCGACGAACTTCGCCGCCAGGACCTCGCGCTTCTCGTAGCCGTCCTGGTCGGCCTCGACCAGCCACGGAACCTCGGATTCGCCGAAGTGCGACTCCGCCCAGCCCTTGTAGGCCGCCCGGCGGTCGATAAGAGTGTTGTCGAGATCGATAAGCAGCAGCAACACCCTGGTAATTCTGGCAGCGATCTCGAGGAGGACGACGTGCTGACATTCACGAATGCGGCGGAACAGACGGCGTGGACCTTGGCGGAGGCGCTGAGCGAGAAGGCGTTCGCCTGCATGAAGCAGGCCGAGGAGGCCGCCGAGGCGTTCCAATCCGGCAAGATGGCGATGCGCCGTCAGTTCAAGGCGCGCGGCATGTCCCAGGTGGACGCCGACATCCGCTGGTCGGGGACGACCCAGGCCCGCAAGGCGATCTCCGACAACGAGTGGTACATGTCCCAGGCGGGGATGTACAACGAGGCCGCGGCGGCCCAGTACGCGAAGGCGCTCTACCTCAAGAAGAGCTGAGGCTCGCTCACGCCGCCCGGTGGCGCAGGGTGGCAACGGTCGAGCCGGCGAGCGCCAGGAGGCAGTCCGGGAGCTGGCCGTCGGCGATCGCGGCGCCGAAGAGGGCCTCGCCGGTCGGGACGTCGCCGTTCACGTACGCGCTGACGAAGCGAGCCACCCAGCGCTTGTCGTACCGCGCGTCGTCGATGCCCGGGAAGTCGAGGGTCCAGGCGCCGCCGAGCGGGACCTGGCCGACCATGGTGGCCGCGAGGCACCACGCCACATCCCACGCCCCGACCACGCCGGATCGGTCGACGACTGCGTCGAACGTGCCGACCACGGCATCACTGTCGCCGCTGAGCGCACTCTGCAGAACGAGCGCCGCGTCGTCGAAAGCGTGCTGTGGTACCTCCGTCACGTGAAGAAAGGTACGTGGATCGGTCAAGGAACGCTCGCGTACGGGTCAACAAGCAACGGGAATTCACGCTCCGCGCAGAAGACAGGTGATCCGGGCGGTGCAGATGCGATCACCGGAGTCGTCGGTGATGACCACCTCGTAGGTCGCCATCGTGCGGCCCCGGTGCACTGGCGTCGCGACCCCGGTGACCAGGCCGGATCGGGTGCCTTTGTGATGCGTGGCGTTGATGTCGACGCCCACCGCGAACGGCCGGTCCACCGTCTGCCCGTGCAGCACCGCGCCGACCGATCCGAGCGTCTCGGCGAGCACGCACGAGGCGCCGCCGTGCAGCAGCCCGTACGGCTGGGTGTTGCCCTCGACCGGCATGGTGCCGACGACCCGCTCGGGCGCCGCCTCCTTGAGCTCGATGCCCATACGCTTGCCCAGGTCACCGCCGCCTCCGGAGGAGAGCAGCGTCTGAAGGGCGTCGGCGGCTATATCCATGACGGGGAACGTTACCTCCGGTAGTGCGGCTTTCCTGCGACTTCGATCACAGACCCCAGGTCGCGCACGTGGCGTCGGGGTCCTAGGGTTCGCATGACCTATTCGGGCCTTGAGGAGATTCGATGAGCGAGCCCCAGGAGACCGTGGAGACGCGCGGCGACGACCGCGTCGACCTGATCGCCAACGACACGACCGGCGACGGCAAGCCGGACGTCTGGGTGTCCGACACGGATGGGGACGGCAAGCCCGACCTGTTCCAGTTCGACACCGACGGCGACGGCAAGGTCGACATCACCATGGTCGACCTCGACCAGGACGGCGAACCCGACGCCATCGTCGACGGCGACGGCGGCCTGCCGCCGCAGGTCTAAGTGCGTTCTTAGGCGCCACCCAGCGCCGACAGGGCCACCCAGAGGACGGCGATCGCCACCGCGGTGGTGACGATCGTGGACGCCGTGTGCCGCCACGACCGCGGCCCGGTGATCGCCTCCGGGTGGCCCAGTTCGCGCAGCGCCTTGCGCTGCTCGCGGACGTCGTCGCCGTTCATGGCCGACGCACGGCTCAGCTCGACGGCCAGCTTCGCCTGGGCGTGCTGCAGCCGTCGCACGGCCCGCCGACCGGCGTGCCCGGCCCGCTGGCCCGCGTAGCGACGCGCCGCGGCCCGCGCCGAGCCCGATCCGAGCGCCTCCACCTCCCCGGGCGTGATGAGCTCCGGGTCGTCGAGCGTCCGCAGCCGCTCGACGTAGTAGTCGGCCTCCCGGTCGTGCGCCCGCCGCACCAGCAACAGGATCAGCAGCAGTGGCGGCAGCCCCTTGAGCAACAGCACGCCCAGCAGCGCCAGCGTGCCGTTGCCGATCCCATCGCCGAGCAGCGGCGAGTTCCACAGCACGTGCGACGCCCAGGCGCCGAGGAAGGCGAGCACGGCCGCGCCGACCCGGTGGGCCGGCCGGCGATCGCGGCGCACCACGAGGTAGCCGATCCCCGCGCCGGCCAGCGCGCCGAACAGCGTGTGGCTCCACACCCCGGAGAGGAAGCCGCGCAGCAGGAACGTGGCGATCACCGGCTGCACCTGGTCGCCCTGCCCGGCCAGCGCCACCGCGCCGACCGCGAAGATGACGTCCTCGACGATCTGGAAGCCGAGCCCCACCATCGCGCCGTAGACGACGCCGTCCAGCACGCTGTTCACCTGGGAGCGGGCGACCAGCACGACCGCCACCACGCCGAGCGTCTTGGCGGTCTCCTCGACCGAGGGCGCGGCCAGCGCGGCGCCCCAGTCGGCCGCGAGGTGCGGGGAGCCGAGCTTCGCGACGAGATCCTCCAGCGCCGAGCTGGCCGGGATCGACACGCTCGTCGCCACCAGGCCGCCCCACGCGAACGCGAGCACGAGCAGCTCGGTCGGCTCCCGCTCGAGGAAGTCGAGCTCGGCGACCACCAGCCAGAACGGCACCGCGAGCAGGGCGAACAACACCACGGCCGCGGCCGCGGCGATCGGGTACGCCGAGGCCAGCCGCCCCGCGATCTGCGACATCCGGATCGCGCCCGCGAGCAGCAGGGCGGCGATCACCCAGAACGCCGGGACGCGGGCCAGCGCGGAGAGCCGGGCCCCGCCCTGCGCGGGGCGCACGGCGGCGGCCGTCACGGCTCGCGCCCGTCGGTCCGCAGGGTGCGGGTGCTCGCCTCGATCTGCGGCAGCGTGCGGCCCAGGTCGAGGTCGACGCCGCTGATGGTGACCTCGATGGTGAGCCCGCCGGCGACGAAGACCGCGTACCGGCCGCTGCGGCCCGGCGCGGTGTAGCCGCCCTGGAGGCCGGCCAGCCCACCGGCCGTGGCGACCTCCAGCTGCGGGCCGGTCACCTGGTATCCGGGCGTGCCGGTGATTCTTTTCCGGAGGCGCTCGCCGGCCGTGCCCAGGTCGCCGGCGAAGGGCCGGACGGCGATCTTGTACTGCACCGCGCCGAGGCGGAAGAGCGCCGTGCCCGCCGCATCGCCCGGGCGGGTGCCGGTCACGTCGAGAGTGGCGCCGACCGGCGGAATCACGGTGACGCCGGCGCCGACCGGGTAGGGCTCGGCGGCGCTCACCGGGCGCTCGGCCGGCAGGGCCTGATCGATAGCGGGCAGCCCGAAAGCCAGTCCGCCGAGGATGGCGACGACACCGAGAGCACCGAGGAGACTCATCAGCTCACGCCGGGTGATCCTCGCCATGCCACCACGCTAAACGCTGGCGGGCGGCGATGGCCCGCGCGGCCATTGTGGAGGCTAGGCTTCTTCGGGTTTTGTCCGTTTTATCGCGAGATACGCGGGCGGAACCGCGGACGTCAGCCACACGCCGTCGTCGCGGCGGGCGATGGCGAACCGGGACTTGTCGTTGTTCTCGACGATGACGTCGAGCTCGTCGCGGGCGATCGCCAGCGCGGCGAGGAGGTCGGCGACCGGCACCCAGCCGTTCGCGTCGAGGGTGAGACCGGCCGACTCGGGCCGGTGCCGCAGGACCATCGAGATCCGCCGACTGACCCGCACTTGGTCGCGGGACAGGTTGGTCATTCAATCAACTCCATGACCGCAAGATAGTAAGGGCGATCTTCGAGGTCGACCGATTTCAGGCGCCATCGGGTGCCGCCGAGCAGTTTCTCCACCTCGTCGGGGGAGCAGTTCAGATAGTCGAACCATTCGGTGGCCAGCCGCCGGTAGCGCAGGCGCAGGCGCAACTGGCCGCCGATCCGGCCGCGCTCCCGGTTGCGCCGGTGATACTCCACGTGCACCGGATCGGTCGTGCCGTACGGGTCGGTCCCCTGCGCCACGATGCGGGCGCCCGGCCGGGCCAGCCGGGCCAGCGCGGCGAGCAGGACCGGCGCGCGCTCGGCGCCCTCGAGGAGGCCCAGATTGTTACCCAGCAGCAGGAAGGTGTCGTACCGGGTGGCCGCTCTTTCGGCGTACGCGTCGATGGTTGTCGCGACGACGTCGCGCAAGCCGCGCCGCCGGGCTATGTCGATCGCGCCTCGCGAGGTGTCCAAACCGGTCACCGCCATGCCGCGCCGCTGGAGCTCGATCGCGGTCCGGCCCGCGCCCGTGCCGATGTCCAGCACCTGCCCGCGGCAGAGACGCAGCGCCCGGTGGTCGTGCGGCTGCCACTTCTCGGGCTCGTCCAGGTAGTGATCGGCCGGCGCGCCGTTGATCAGGCCGTCGTCCCGCTCGATCACCTCGATCACCGGACGCGGTACCCGGCCGCCGGCGAGCGGCCGCGGCCCCACCCCGGTCCGCACGGCGTACGCGTCCCGGATCATCTCGCCCCAGACGTCGCCGATCACTGGCTCATCCATCGTCACTCGGTTCGGAGAAAATGCGTCCCGGCGGGTCGCGCCGCCCGGTGATCATTGTCGTGGGAAGATCTTCTCGAGGGGGATCTCAGACACGAAGAAGGGGCGTTCGCCTTCCCCAGCGCACGCCCCTTGCAACGATGCTACGTCCGACTGAAGTCCGTTCAGTCGCCCTGACGCTGCGTGGGAATTTGCCCCTGCAGCAGGGCACGAACTTCCGACTCCCGGTAACGGCGGTGGCCGCCCAGCGTGCGGATTGCACTGAGCTTGCCGGCCTTCGCCCACCGGGTGACGGTCTTCGGGTCGACGCGGAACATCGACGCCACCTCGGCCGGCGTTAGTAGCGGCTCAGGATCGTGCGTACGCGATGCCATCGGTCACTCCTCCACAGGTACCTATAGACATCGGCCGGGGTCCCGCCGGCCGGTGCGTCTCTCATGGTCCGGCTAGTCCCCGATGTCCGACATGGGCCGAACGGACGAACGTCCCCAGATAGACGGATGAAGCATGCCCGATTTTTCCGTGTTTTCTACGCCAGATAGTGCCGCGTTTAGTCCGATTATCACGCTTCGGCGACCCTTGATTACGAAGAGTATTCGCCTCGGGAGCGTTCCCACGGCCATCAAATTATGGCCCTAAGTCCTATTTTGCCAGCTCAGTTGCAGCGCTCGAGCAGCTGCACGCCGCGCCAGCGATCGACGAGCTTCTCGTACGCCTCGGAGGCCGCGTCGGCGTCGCCGCGGGAGAGGGCGGAAAGTCCGGCAGCCACCAGTCCGGGTGAATCGTCCCCGGTGAGCTCGTCATCCGGGAGCAGGTTGACGAGACCGCCGTAGTCGAGCTCGACGATCGACCGGGGATGGAACTCCTCCAGCCACCGGGTGCCCTCCTCGACCGCCTCGGTGATCGGCGCGTCCCCCAGCGACTTGCGCAGCACCGAGACGCCCCGGTGCGCGCGACGGCGGGCCTTGGAGATCTCGGTGCGGTAACGCAGCGTGCGCCGGCCGGCCGCGAGGTCGATCTCCCGCTCCTCGAGGTCGATGAAGACGAACCAGCGCAGGGGCACACCCCAGGTCGCGATCTGCTCGTGCACCCGCGGCACGCCGTGCTCGAGCACCTTGGCGCCGCTGCGCCAGTCCTCGACGATCGCGCGGGCCTGGCCGGCCAGCACCGGCGGCACGAACGCGTCGGCCAGCACGCTGGGCACGCCGTCACGGGCGTTCAGGGCCGCCTCGGCGACGCGCAGGCGCAGGTTCCAGGGGCAGACCAGCAGCGTGTCGCCCCACTCCAGCACGTACGCCTCGTCGGGCAGGTCGGGAAGGCGCGTCCAGCCCGCGCCGAGCGCCTCGAGCACGGCGGAGCGCTGCTTGACCGGACCCTCGACCGGGCCGAGAGCACGCCCCTCCCGCGCGTACTTGCGCCAGAAAACCTGGCGGTCGCGGTCGAAGGCGGTCAGCGGTTCGTAAACCCGAAGGTACGACGCGAACAGTGACGGCACGGCGCGATCCTTTCACGAAATCCGTCGTAGCGAACTTCCCGCGCGGGCGTAATCACAGGGCCTGTACCAACCCGCGGCGGAGAACCCCGATTGAAGAACGCCCGACTACGCTCGCTATGTCCGGCACTACCCCGGCCGGCGCAGCGGCCTCACAAGGGCCTCGAGACCAGATCAGGAGAGCAGCGATGGGTGTGTTCGACTCCGACGGCACCGACGCCAGCGGGCACGAACAGGTCGTCTTCTGCCAGGACCGGCAGACCGGCCTCAAGGCGATCATCGGCATCTACTCGACGGCCCTCGGGCCGGCGCTCGGCGGCACCCGGTTCTACCCGTACGAGAGCGAGGCCGACGCCCTCGCCGATGTGCTCAAGCTGTCCCGGGGGATGGCGTACAAGAACGCGCTGGCCGGTCTCGACCTGGGCGGCGGCAAGGCGGTGATCTGGGGCGACCCGGCACGGGCCAAGTCCGAGGGCCTGCTGCGCGCCTACGGCCGCTTCGTCGAGTCGCTGCACGGCCGCTATTACACGGCCTGCGACGTCGGCACCTACGTGCCGGACATGGACGTCATCGCCCGCGAGACCCGCTACGTGACCGGCCGCAGCCTCGAGCACGGCGGCGCCGGCGACTCGTCCATCCTGACCGCCTGGGGCGTCTTCCGGGGCATGCGCGCCTCCGCCGAGCACACCTGGGGCTCGCCGACACTGGCCGGCCGCACGGTCGGCATCGCCGGGCTCGGCAAGGTCGGCAAGTATCTGGCCGGCCATCTCATCGAGGACGGCGCCGCGGTGGTCGCCACCGACGTCAACGAGGCGGCCCTCGCCTGGGCCCGCGCGACCTATCCCCAGATCGAGCTGGTCCCCGACACGCAGGCGCTGATCACCTCCGCCATCGATGTGTACGCGCCCTGTGCCCTCGGCGGGGCCCTGGACGACGACACCGTCCTGGCCCTGCGCGCCAAGGTCGTGGCCGGCGGCGCCAACAACCAGCTCGCCCACCCCGGCATCGAGAAGACCCTCGCCGAACGCGGCATCCTCTACACGCCCGACTATCTGGTGAACGCCGGCGGCGTGATCCAGGTGGCCGACGAGATCGAGGGCTTCAACTTCGAGCGGGCCAAGCTGCGGGCCACCGGAATCTTCGACACCACCAAGCGCATCCTCGCGCTCGCCGACGAGGAGGGCGTCCTGCCCGCCGTGGCGGCCGACCGGCTGGCCGAGCAGCGGATGGCGGAAGTCGGCCGTTTGCGCGCGATCTACCTCGGTTGAGACCCGCCGGATCCGCCTTTTGGTCCTGTTTAGGGTGGCGGGTGGGGCGATTGGAGTGGCTGCCGCGCGTTCCGGGATGTAAAACCCGCGACGCGCGGCAGTGTCACACGCAACCCGAGGTGCCGAAGGCGGCATCGTCCATGTACCGTAAGACCCACGAGAGATGCCTGACGTCATCGGGGCCCGCCTTCGGGCTGCCCCGAATTCTGTGCGAGGGGGTCGAGCCATGGGGCGCGGCCGTGCTAAGGCCAAGCAGACGAAGGTGGCCCGGGAGCTGAAGTATCACTCCCCGAACACCGACCTCACCGCCTTGCAGCGCGAACTGGCTGGTGCCAGTGGTAAGTCCGACCGTCATTTCGACGACGACAACGATGAGTTCGTCGACGACGACGAGGACGACGCGGACGACGACCAGGACACCTGGTCGCCAACAAGGCGCTGACCCGTATTGCACAGAGCACGCGGCTGACCGCGTGCTCCCGTGTGTCGCGGTCAACATCCCACGGTTCAAACAACGCCGAAGCCCCACGCCGGTCCCTGCCTGCGTGGGGCTTCGAACCTGACTTGCTGCCCGCTCCTTCGGTGGACCCGTTCCCGGGTAACTGCCCGCGATCGCCCCGCTGATGAGAAGTCAGCCGATTTTCGTCGCCGCGGGGTTTGCGGTGCCGGAAATCGACCGCCTCCTCATCAGCCCCGAAGGGGCGATCGCCCGCGGCGCCGGAGGCGACGCCAGCCAGCTCAGCGCGGCCGGTTGTTCCAGTTGTAGAACGTGGGAATGTTCTCGAAGTGGTTCCAGGCGCACACCGCCGAACCGTCCTCTGCCGTGCTCTCCGCACGCTTCCCGCGGGCTGCTTCCGCCTCTGCGATGAGCGCCGACAGCCCGGCCCGGGTGTCGTGCACCCGCGCCGTCACCGGATCGACATCCACGGTCTCTGGCTGCGCTGCCTCAGAAAGCCGTGGGTTGGTGATCTCGGGCATGGTCCAGCACTCCCTCCAGTAGGCGAATCTTGCTGTTACGGCAGTGGTCGGTCTCGGTCATGTCGAACCGGCCATGCTCGAAGTAGCGGTTCGCCGCATGGGCGCCACCGCAGAAGCCGAAATACGGGCAGCTCGCCCGGCACGCCTCGACCCCGCGCAGGAACTCGGCGATCCAGGGCGTCCCGGCCGCCCCGGCGAGGATCTCCCCCAGCGGCGTGGTCAGCACGTTGCCGCTCGTGAAGTCGCCGTAGCGGGGGTCGTGAAAGCCCGCCAGCTCCGGCGAGAGCAGCACCACCGAGCCGTCGTGGGCGATCGTGGGTATCGGGTCCAGCCGGCGCGGCAGCAGGTCGTCGGCCGTGCCCTCCAGCACCGCCGCCGCGTACCGCAGCGACCACTCGACCTCGCGCAGGTGGATCCGCGGATCGCGACGCCAGGCGCCGACCAGCTCGGCCCAGAAGGCGGTCACGTCGGCGGCCGGGTGCCGGTTGTCGCGGGTATTGACGCCCTCGCGCTCCTCGACGTTGATCCCGAGCACCTCGCAGCCCAGGTCGAGGAAGTACGCGTAGAGCTCCTCGGCCACACCGGGTCGCGGGTCCCCGACCACGCAGAGTGCCGAGAACGGGATGCCGTGCCGGCGCAGCGTGTCGATCCCGCGCGTGATCCGGTCGTAGGCGGGCTTGCCTCCGCGGGTGACCCGCTCGCCGTTGCGCGCCTCGGGGCCGTCGACGCTCACGCTGACCCGTACGTCGTGCTCGGCGAAGAACTCGCACCAGGCGTCGTCGATGAGGGTGGCGTTGGTCTGGACGTGGTGTTCCACCGCGCCGCCGAACGGGGCCAGCAGAGCGGCCAGGTGATCACGACCGGCCGCCAGCGGCTCGCCGCCGTGCCAGACCACCGAGAACCGCCCGGCGCGGGCGAACGCGTCGACCGACGAGGCCACGGCCGCGGCCACCTCGACCGGCATCCGCTTGTCGACAGCGCGGAACGGAAGGTAACAGTAAGAGCAGTCGAGATTGCAGAGCGTGGTGGGCTGCATAACGACGTAGGTAGGGACGGCCGCTATGCCGTTCATCCCGCTCCACTGTCTGGTCATGTGCACCCCGTCCGCCGCGTACGTGCCCACAGGCTAGGCCGCCCGATCCAGCCGTTACATGAAAGATCCGCGTGTGCCATACATAGACACACGCGGATTCTTACACCGAATCGGTCAGCCGCGGGTGTACTGCCCCATCATCTGCACCTCGCCAGTGCCGTCGATGACCTCGCCGACCTGCCAGGCCTCGACGCCGCGGCCGGTCAGGTAGGCCATCGCACGGTCGGCGTCGTCGGAGGAGACGACCGCGAACATGCCCACGCCCATGTTGAACGTGGCCTCCATCTCGGTGTCCTCGATCCGGCCCTTCGCCTGGATGAGATCGAAGATCGGCTGCGGCCGCCAGGTGGAGCGGTCGACCACCGCGTCCACGTGCTCGGGCAGGATGCGCACCAGGTTGCCGGGGATGCCGCCGCCGGTGACGTGCGAGAACGCCCGGACGTCGGTCTCCTCGATCAGGCCCAGGCAGTCCTTGGCGTAGATCTTGGTGGGGGTGAGCAGCTCTTCGCCGAGCGTGCGCTGGGTGCCGAAGTCGTCGACCACCGAGTCGAGCCGCATCCGGCCGGCGCCGAGCAGCACGTGCCGCACCAGCGAATAGCCGTTGGAGTGCAGGCCGGACGAGCGCATCGCGATCACCGCGTCGCCCACCTCCACCCGCTCCCGGCCGAGGATCTCGCTCTCCTCGACCACGCCGACGCCGGTCGCCGACACGTCGTACTCGTCGGGGCGCAGCACGCCGGGGTGCTCGGCCGTCTCGCCGCCGAGCAGCGCGCAACCCGCGTAGCGGCAGCCGTCGGCGATGCCGGCGCCGATCTCGGCGACCTTGTCGGGCACGACCTCGCCGCAGGCGATGTAGTCGAGCAGGAACAGCGGCTCGGCGCCGCAGGCCACCAGGTCGTCGACGACCATGGCAACCAGGTCGATGCCGATCGTGTCGTGGATGTCGAGCTGCTGCGCGATCACCAGCTTGGTGCCGACGCCGTCGGTCGACGAGGCCAGGATCGGGCTCTTGTATTTCTGGGTGTTGAGCCGGAACAGACCGGAGAAACCACCCAGATCGCCCATCACCTCGGGCCGAGTGGTCTTTTTCACCTTCGACTTCAGCAACTCCACGGCGCGGTCGCCGGCCTCGATCGAGACACCGGCTTCCGCGTATGTGACCGACCGCTTGCGAACGCCACGGCCGGCGCCCGCCGTCCAGGGCCGGCGATCGCCTTCGGCGCCGTTGGATCCGGCACTGTTGCGCTCGGACACGTGGGTCACGGTTTTCCCCTTAGAGCTGCGCTGTTCTTGACGATCACGGGTGCTGCAGGGCGTTGCCGCCGCCGGGGCTGGCGACCAGCCGGACCGTGGCCCGGTCGTCGTACTCGGTCTCGAGCTCGGCGACCGCCGCGGTGGCGGCGGCGTCGCTGGCGTCCGGCATCGACGCGCGTTTGCCGACACCCTCCAGGACATGCTTGCCGATCAGATTGTCCGCGGGAAGGGGGATGGGGTAGTTCCCGTCGAAGCAGGCCATGCAGAGTCGCGACTTGGGCTGCTCGGTCGCCTGCACCAGGCTCTCCATCGAGACGTAGCCGAGGGAGTCGGCGCCGATCGACCGCCGGATACCGTCGATCTCCAGACCGTTCGCCAGCAGCTCGGCGCGGGTGGCGAAGTCGATGCCGTAGAAGCAGGGCCACTTCACCGGCGGCGCCGAGATGCGTACGTGCACCTCGAGGGCGCCGGCCTCGCGCAGCATCCGCACCAGCGCCCGCTGGGTGTTGCCGCGCACGATCGTGTCGTCGACGACCACGAGCCGCTTGCCGCGCACCACCTCACGCAGCGGGTTGAGCTTGAGCCGGATGCCGAGCTGCCGGATCGTCTGCGACGGCTGGATGAAGGTGCGTCCGACGTACGCGTTCTTGGTCAGCCCCGCGCTGTACGGGATGCCGGAGGCTTCGGCGTACCCGATGGCGGCCGGGGTGCCGGATTCCGGCACCGGGATGACCAGGTCGGCCTCGACCGGGTGCTCCCGGGCGAGCCGGCGGCCGATCTCGACCCGGGCCGAGTACACGTTGCGGCCGGCGATCGTGGTGTCGGGGCGCGCCAGGTAGACGTACTCGAAGAGGCAGCCCTTCGGCTCGGGCGCGGCGAACCGGGTGGAACGCAGGCCGTGCTCGTCGACCGCGAGCATCTCGCCCGGCTCGACCTCGCGAACGAAGCTGGCGCCGACGATGTCGAGCGCCGCCGTCTCGCTGGCGATCACCCAGCCACGATCCATGCGGCCGAGCACCAGCGGGCGTACGCCCTGGGCGTCGCGCGCCGCGTAGAGCGTGTTCTCGTCCATGAACACGAAGCTGAACGCGCCCCGCAGGCGCGGCAGCACCTCGAGCGCCGCGGCCTCGACCGAGAGGTCGGGACGGCTGGCCAGCAGGGTGGTCACCAGGGCGGTGTCGCTGGTGGCGCCCATGTCGGAGGACCCGGTGGCCTCGAGACCGCGCTCGGCGACCTCGCGGGCCAGCTCGGCCGTGTTGACCAAGTTGCCGTTGTGCGCGAGGGCGATCGTCGTGCCGGCCGTGGTGGCGCGGATCGTCGGCTGGGCGTTTTCCCAGTTCGACCCGCCGGTCGTCGAGTAGCGGGTATGGCCGATCGCGAGGTGGCCGCGCAGGCTCGCCAGCGTCGGCTCGTCGAAGACCTGGGAGACCAGGCCGAGATCCTTGTAGACCACCACGCCCGAGCCATCACTCACCGCTATGCCGGCAGCCTCCTGGCCGCGGTGCTGGAGAGCGAAGAGCCCGAAATACGTGAGTTTTGCGACCTCTTCCTCGGGGGCCCAGACGCCGAAGACGCCGCAGGCATCCTGGGGGCCGCGCTCCTGGGGGTCGAGATCGTCGGTCAACCGGCCGTCGCCTCGGGGCACCTGATCGCTCCCTGTGATCTGTGGAACTTGCTGGTCCGCTCCGACCGCCCAGTGTACGCGAGGCGGCGGTGCACGGCTGAGCGTCAGTCTTCGACTGTCCCCACCCCGAGCGGAAGGTATTCGGTGAGATCGGTGCGGATGCCGCTCGCCCGGAGTCGACCGTCACGCAGCGCATCCGCCCAGCTCACACGCTGCGTGGCGACCAGCACCCAGGTGACCGGATCCGTTTCGACCACATTGGGGGGTGTGCCGCGCGTGTGCCGGGGGCCGGCGACGCACTGAATCGCACCGAAAGGCGGAACTCGTACCTCCACCGAACGGCCGGGAGCACGAAGGGACAACTCGGTCAGCAATGCTCGCACAGCGTCACGAAGCACGGACCGTTCGGGTTCGTCGCCACGATCCAGCGCGTCCAACGCCTGTTCAACGGACTCGGATTTATTGTGCGCAGGGGACACGTCGGGACGATACGACTCGCTTAGTTGAGATTGGTACGCGCCCCTGGGTCGCGCAATGGACGTACGACAAGGCATAGTGGCCGACGGTGTTTTAGTCGCGGGACGTAACCGGCACCCTGAGACAGTCCGGGATGACCGTGCGACCGGAAGGCGGTGGATGTGACAACGCACCTACGGACCCGAGCGGCCCAAGCCGGTGCGTTACTGGCGGTGGTCGCCGGCGGAATCGCCATGGCGCCCGCAGTGGCGCTGGCCGATCCGCCCCAAGTGCAGATCACCAGTCTGCCGACCGACGTGCTGTCGGGCAGCTCGGTGACGATGCAATACACGGTGCGCACCGACAACAACGGCGGTGGCGGCGGCGCGCCCACGTCCGCCTCCATCCAGGTGACCGGCGACGGGATCAGGTGCAACAGCGGCTGCGGCCAGATCGCTCAGGTCGACGGCAACGGCAAGTCCTTCAGCGCGCAGTTCACCGCGCCGACGGTCAGCGCCGGCGCCACCAAGACCGCGAACATCAAGATCACCGTGACGGTACCGGGCGAAGACCCCGGAGAGACGACGCAGCAGGTCAACGTCAAGGGCCCGGACAAGCCGCAGACCGTCACCGCGGTCTCCGGCAAGGTCAAGAACCAGAACGGCAAGGCCATCGCGGGCGCGTCCGTCGCCATGAAGGACAGCGCCGGCACGGCCTTCGCGGCGACCACAAACGGCTCGGGCGGCTACTCGTTCAACTCGACCGGATCCAAGCCGATCGCGCCCGGCACGATCACCGTCGGCGCGCTCAAGGAGGGCTTCGAGGCGGCCACCGTGCAGCGGCAGGCCACGGCCGGCAAGAGCCTTGACGTGCCGCTGACGCTGAAGGCCGTCGAGGCCACCGCATCGGCCACCCCGTCCGCGTCGGCCAGCGCCAGCGCCGAGGCGACCGAGGACCCGGCGGCCGAGGAGCCGACCACCGACGACTCGGTGGCAGCCGACGCCGGCACCAAGAACACTTCCGCCGACCAGGGCGGCGGCGGCTCGCTGCTGTTCATCCTGCTGGGCGGCCTGCTCGTGGCGGCCGGCGTCGGTGCGATCGTGCTGGTGCTGATGCGCCGCAAGGGCAACGGCGGCGACGGCGTCGACGACGACCCGACCGCGATGGGCGGCGGCGGTGGCGGCATGGTCCCGCCGAGCCAGGGCCGGTTCAACGACGCGACCCGGGTGGCCTCGCCGATGGGCGCGGGCCGGGACGCGACGATGATGGCGCCGCGGGCGTCCGGCGCCCCGATGGCCGACGCGCCCACCATGCTTCAGCGCCCGGTCGAGGACGAGTTCCCCGACCCGTACGGCGCTCCCGCCCCCCGCCAGGGCAGCCAGTACAGCGGCGGCTGGGACGACCAGGCCGGCGGTGGCGCGGGCGCCTACGGCGGCAACCAGTACGCCGAGCCGGCCCCGCAGTACGGCCGTCCTCAGGACGACGGGTACGGCTCGGCCACGAGCGTCTACGGCGCGGCGCAGCCCGGCGCGGCCGGCGGCGGCACCTACGGCGCGGGTGCCGTGGGCGCCGGTAGCGAGTACGGCGCCGGCAACCAGTACGGCGGCGGCCCGCAGCGGTACGACGAGCCCACCGGCATGTACCGTCCCGAGGCCGGCCAGGACGACTACGACGAGTACGACCAGCGCGGCGGCCAGTACGGCGCCGGCGCGGCCGCTGGCGGCGCAGTTGGTGGCGGCGCAGCCGGTGGCGGCGCCTACGGCGGCGGCCAGTACGGCGGCGGCGCCGGCGGCTATGACGACAGCCGCGGTGGCTACGACCAGGGCGGCTACGACCAGGCCAACGGCTACGGGGCCCAGGGCGGCGCCACCTACGGCTCGACGGCCCCGGCCGGCGGCCAGTACGGCGGCGGCTCCTACGGGGGCAGCGCCGGTGGTGGTGGCGGCTATGAGGAGTACGACCAGGGCAGCTACGACCAGCGTGGCGGCCAATACGGCGGCGCTGGTGCTGGTGCTGGTGCCGGTGCTGGTGCCGGTGGCCAGTACGGCGGTGGCCAGTACGGCGGCGGTGGCTACGACGACAACCGCAACGGCTACGAGCAGGGCGGCTACGACCAAGCCGGCCACGACCAGCGCGGCAACCGCAGCCCGGCCCAGCCGACCCACCCGGGTCAGCGTCGCCCGTCGGAGTGGGACAACTAGTCAGCAAACGATCTCGGCCCCGCCCTCGAAAGAGAGCGGGGCCGAATTTGTTCCCACGAAAAAGCCGGTCAGCGCGAACGCTGACCGGCTTCTACCGTCGGTTGTAGATCACTCCGTGGGCTCGATGGGCCCGCCCGGGACTGCGTCTTCCGAGGAAGACTCGGCAAGCTCCGCGGAAAGCTCGGCCGCCTCTGCGGAAGACTCGGCGGCCTCTGCGGACGGCTCGGCCGCCTCTGCGGACGGCTCGGCGGCTTCCACGGACGGCTCGGCGATCTCCAGCTCGACCGAGCGCGCCGCGGACGACGAAGCTCCGTCGGCCTCGACTGGCGCCGCCGTCTCCATGGCCGCCCCCGCCGCGGCCGCCGCCAGCACGGCGTCCCCGCGGTCACCCGCGGGAGCGTCCGGGTTGGCCGCGTGCTCCGGGTCGCCGTGCCGGCCGGCGATCTCGGCCACCCCGCCGAACAGCTTGGGCAGCGTCGACGACCACGCCTCGCGCAGCTCGGGCAGCGGAATCGAGAACTCGTCCCGAACCTCCAGCACCGGCTCGCGCGACGTCACGCCGATCGGGGCGCACGGCACGCCGTAGTCGGCGGCCAGCGCCACGAACGCCTTGTCGTGCCCGCGCGGCACCGCCACCAGGGCCCGGCTCGCCGACTCGCTGAACAGGTACACGAAGGACGTGGTCCCGTCGTCGGGCAGAGCGATCCGCGCGCCCACGTCGTACCGAAGGCAGCTCTCGACCAGCGCCTGGGCGAGACCGCCGTCGGAGAGGTCGTGCGCGGCCGTGACGTGGCCGGCCTGGGAGGCCCGCGACATCAGCGCGCCGAGCCGCTGCTCGTTCACGAGCTCGACCCTGGGCGGGCGGCCGCCGAGGTGGCCGTGGGTGACCCACGCCCACTCCGAGCCGGACAGCTCGGTGGCCGTCTCGCCGAGCAGGAACAGCTGGTCGCCGTCGCCCGGCGGGAAGCCCATCGGGATGCGGCGGGAAACGTCGTCGAAGACGCCGAGCACGCCGACCACCGGGGTCGGGTGGATCGCCGCGGCGCCGGTCTGGTTGTAGAAGCTGACGTTGCCGCCGGTGACCGGGGTGCCCAGCTGCTGGCAGCCGTCGGCGAGACCGCGCACGGCCTCGGCGAACTGCCACATCACGGCCGGGTCCTCGGGCGAGCCGAAGTTGAGGCAGTCGGTGACGGCGACCGGCTCGGCGCCGGTGACCGCGACGTTGCGGAACGCCTCGGCCAGCGCGAGCTTCGCCCCCTCGTACGGGTCGAGCCGCGCGAACCGCCCGTTGCCGTCCACCGACAGCGCCACGCCGAGGCCGGTGCTCTCGTCGATGCGCAGGACGCCGGAGTCTTCGGGCTGGGCCAGCACGGTGTTGCCGAGGACGTACCGGTCGTACTGCTCGGTGACCCACGTCTTGTCGCACAGGTTCGGCGAGGCGATCATCCGCAGCACGGTCTCGCGCAGCTCGTCGCCGGTGGTGGGCCGCGGCAGCGTCTCGGCCTTGTCGGCCTGAAGCAGTATGAGGTCGGCGGGCTCGCGGATCGGCCGGGCGTAGACCGGGCCGTCGTCGGCGAGCGAGCCGGGCGGCACGTCGACGACGACGTGGTCGTTCCAGCTGATCACCAGGCGGCCGGGCGACCCGTCGGCCTGGGCCGGGGTGACCTCGCCGATCGCGGTGGCCCAGACACCCCACTTCTCGGCGACGGCGAGCACCTGGGCGAGGTTTTCCGGCGTGATGATCAGGAGCATCCGCTCCTGCGACTCGCTGGCCAGGATCTCGGTGGGCGACATCGAGGCCTCGCGCAGCGGCACCCGCTCGAGCCACACCCGCATGCCGGTGCCGGCCGCGGCCGCGGTCTCGGTGAGCGCGCAGGTCAGGCCGGCGCCGCCGAGGTCCTGGATGCCGGCGACGAGGCCGGCGTCGTACAGCTCGAGGCAGCTCTCGATGAGCAGCTTCTCCATGAACGGGTCGCCGACCTGCACCGACGGGCGACGCTGCTCGGCCGCCTCGTCGAAGGTCGCGGACGCCAGCACGGAGACGCCGCCGATGCCGTCCCGGCCCGTACGCGCGCCCAGCAGCACCACGACGTTGCCGACGCCGGCCGCCTCCTTGTGCTGCAGGCGGGAGACGGGAAGCACGCCGATGCTCAGCGCGTTGACCAGCGGGTTGCCCTGGTAGGTCGGGTCGAAGACGATCTCGCCGCCGATGTTGGGCAGGCCCAGGCAGTTGCCGTAGCCGCCGATGCCGGCCACCACGCCGGGCAGCACCCGCGCGGTGTCGGGGTGGTCGGCCGCGCCGAAGCGCAGCGGGTCCATCACCGCGATCGGCCGGGCGCCCATGGCGAGGATGTCGCGCACGATGCCGCCGACGCCGGTGGCCGCACCCTGATAGGGCTCGACGAAGCTCGGGTGGTTGTGCGACTCGACCTTGAACGTGACCGCGAGGTCTTCGGAGATCTGCACGACGCCCGCGTTCTCGCCGATGCCGGCGAGCATCCGGGTGTTCTGCGGGGCCTTCTCGCCGAACTGGCGCAGGTGCACCTTGCTCGACTTGTACGAGCAGTGCTCGCTCCACATGATCGAGTACATCGCCAGCTCGGAGGCGGTGGGCCGCCGTCCGAGGATCTGCCGGATCCGGTCGTACTCGTCGTCCTTGAGGCCGAGCTCGGTGTGCGGCTGGATCTCTTCCGGCGTGCTGATCGCACGCTGAACGGTGTCCGGCCCGCCGTCGAACTCGCTGACGAGCACATCGGTCGCGGCGAAGCCGGTGGATTTTTCCGGCTGCGTCGTCATCTACTGTCCCCCTGGGTGCTGTCCGCCCGCGGCAGCCCCGGCCAGGGCGCGCAGGACGGAGGTGAAGAAGCCGAGGCCGTCCAGCGACGGGCCGGTCAGCGCCTCCACCGCGTGTTCCGGGTGCGGCATGATGCCGACGACGTTGCCGGCCTCATTGGTGATCGCGGCGATGTCGCGCTGCGAGCCGTTGGGGTTGCCCTGGATGTACCGGGCGACGACCCGCCCCTCGGCCTCGAGCGCGTCCAGCGTCCGCTCGTCGGCGACGTAGCAGCCCTCGCCGTTCTTCACCGGGATCAGGATCTCCTGGCCGGGCGTGTACGAGTTGGTCCAGGCGGTGTCGGTGGACTCGATGCGCAGGAGCTGGTCGCGGTTGCGGAAGTGCAGGTGCTGGTTGCGGGTGAGCGCACCGGGAAGAAGGTGCGCCTCGCAGAGGATCTGGAAGCCGTTGCAGATGCCCAGCACGGGCAGGCCGCCACGGGCCGCGTTGATGATCGTCTCCATCACCGGGGCGAAGCGGGCGATCGCGCCGCAGCGCAGGGCGTCGCCGTAGGAGAAGCCGCCGGGGAGGATCACGGCGTCGACGCCGTACAGATCGGGGTCGCCGTGCCAGAGGCGGATGGCCTCGGCGCCGGCGATGCGCGCGGCGCGGGCGGCGTCCCCGTCGTCGAGTGAGCCGGGGAAGGTGACCACACCGATGCGCATGGTCAGGCGACCTCCGCCGCAGCGCCATCCAGGTGGATGGAGAAGTCCTCGATCACGGGGTTGGCGAGCAGCTTGTCCGCGATTTCGCGGGCGCGCTCGAGATCTGGCTCCCCGGCGAACTCGATCTCGATCCGGCGCCCGATGCGGACGGAGGAGACATCGTTGACGCCGAGCCGGGGCAGTGCGTTCGCCACCGCCTGGCCCTGCGGGTCGAGGATCTCCGGCTTGAGCATGACGTCGACCACGACGCGAGCCACGGGCACTCCTGACTGATAGGTGTGAGCATCGGCAGCCTACCTTGTGAACCTTTGGGCGAGCCCATCGGCCGGTGTCGGCAGGGCGACGCAAGCCGCGCTGAGCAGGCAATCTCGAAGGTGATCTCGACCACCTGTTCGATACAAGCTTCAACCAAATCCTCGGCCATCACACGGTGATATGTGGGAACTGAGGTCTTGGCGAGATCATCCCGGACGCATACCGTCGTGACATCGATCTCCGGAAAGAGCCGGCGACGGTGCCCCCACCGTCGCCGGTCCGGCAAAGCATCGAGCTGGTTCCGCCGGGGTGTGGTGCGAGGGTCGAGCTCCGTCGCGCCCCGGCGGCATGTCTAGAGAATGGGCGCCGGCGAGTAATGGGCCGCGTCGGGGTGGCCCGCCACGATCGCCGCCACCCGGTCGGCCACCGCGCGCACCTGCGAGGGCGCCGCGCCCACGAACGCGGCGCGATCGGCGACGAGCGTGTCGACCTCGGGCCGCGAGAGCCGCAGCCGCTCGTCGCCCGCCAGCCGGTCGAAGAGGTCGTTGACCGCCGCGCCCTTCTCGCGCATCGCGAGCGCCACGCCCACCGCATGCTCCTTGATCACCTCGTGCGCCGTCTCGCGGCCGACGCCCTTGCGCACCGCCGCCACCAGGATCTTGGTAGTGGCCAGGAACGGCAGGAAGCGGTCGAGCTCCCGGGCGATCACCGCGGGGTAGGCGCCGAACTCGTCGAGCACGGTCAGGAACGTCTGGAACAGCCCGTCGGTCGCGAAGAACGCATCGGGCAGCGCCACCCGGCGCACCACCGAGCAGGAGACGTCGCCCTCGTTCCACTGGTCACCGCCCAGCTCGCCGACCATCGACAGGTAACCCCGGACGATTACGGCGAGCCCGTTGACCCGCTCCGACGAGCGCGTGTTCATCTTGTGCGGCATCGCCGACGAGCCCACCTGGCCCGGCTTGAACCCCTCGGTGACCAGTTCCTGCCCGACCATCAGCCGGATCGTGGTGGCCAGCGAGGACGGTCCGGCGGTGACCTGCACGAGCGCCGCGACCACGTCGAAGTCGAGCGAGCGCGGGTAGACCTGGCCGACGCTGCTGAGCACCCGGTTGAACCCGAGGTGCCCGGCAACCCGCCGCTCGAGCGTGCCGAGCGCGTCGAAGTCGCCGTCGAGCAGGTCGAGCTGGTCGGCCGCGGTGCCCACCGGCCCCTTGATGCCGCGCAGCGGGTACCGCCCGATCAGGTCGTCCAGCCGCTCGTACGCGATCAGAAGCTCTTCCGCCGCCGAGGCGAAGCGCTTGCCGAGCGTGGTGGCCTGCGCCGCCACGTTGTGCGACCGGCCGGTGATCACGAGGTCGGAATACTCCACCGCGCGCTCGGTGAGCCGGGCCAGTGTGCTGACCACGCGCTCGCGGATCAGCTCGAGCGACGCCCGGATCTGCAGCTGCTCGACGTTCTCGGTCAGGTCGCGCGAGGTCATGCCCTTGTGGATCTGCTCGAAGCCGGCGAGAGCGCTGAACTCCTCGATCCGCGCCTTCACGTCGTGGCGGGTGACCCGCTCGCGGGCCGCGATCGACGCGAGGTCGACGTTGTCGAGCACCGCTTCGTACGCCTCGACCGCGCCGTCCGGCACCGAGACGCCGAGATCGCGCTGGGCGCGCAGCACGGCCAGCCACAGCCGGCGCTCCATCCGGATCTTCTCCTCCGGGGACCAGAGGGCGGTGAGCTCGGCGGAGGCGTAGCGGGCGGCCAGCACGTTCGGGATCGTCACGCGACCGATTCTTCCACGGGCCTGGCGACCGGCTCGGGCAGCTTGTGCGGCAAGGTGCGCACGTCACGGCTGCTCAGCATGAACACGACTGAGGCGATCATGAGCAGGCCCGCGCCGACCAGCGTCGCCTCGCGGCCGGCCACCTGCGAGATCGGACCGACTGTCATCTCGCCGATGGGGATCGCCACGAACGACCCGACCATGTCGTACGAGTAGACCCGGGCCAGCTTGTCCGGCGGCACGTGCTCCTGCATCGTCGTCTCCCAGGCCACGCCGAACTGCTCCAGCGTCAGCCCGGCGAAAAGCGCGGTCAGCATCAGCGCCCACACGTGCGGATAGGCGCCGAGCAGAAAGACCGGAATCGCCAGCGGGAAGCAGCACGCCACGCCGAAGAACAACAATCGGCGCAGCCGCAACCGCATCGCGATCAGTCCTCCGACGATCATGCCGGCGGTCTGCGCGGCCAGCACGAATCCCCAGGCCCGCCGGCCGAAGGTGTCGTCCGCGACGACCGGCCCGAGCACGAACAGGCCGCCGCCCCACGCCATGTTCATCACGCAGAAGCCGGCCACCACCGTCCAGAGCCACCGCCGCGCCCGGAATTCCGACCACCCGATGCGCAGATCGGTGACGATGTTCGGCCTTTTACCGTCAACCCCATTTTCCGGTACGCCGAGAGCAGCCTCCTCCGCGGCCAGGACCGAGTCCGGGGCCGGTGTCGGCGTCGGCGTCGGCGTCGGCGTCGGCGTCGGCGTCGGCGTCGGAACAGTCGCCGCTTTCGGCACGCCGAGCGCGGCGAAACAGAACGCCGAGACGACGAACGTGACCGCGTCGACCACGATTCCCCACCCGGGCCCGACCGCCGCCACCACGACACCGGCGATCGGCGCCCCGAGAATCGCGGCCGCGTTCAGGGAGACCCGGCTGATCGCGTTCGCCTGCTGCCGGATCTCCTCCGGCACCACCTGCGGCAGGATCGACGCGCTCGCCGGCAGGGCCAGCGCCGCCACCATGCCGTTGATCGCGGCGAGAACGATGAGCAGCGGGATCGTCGCCGAATGGGTGAGCACCAGGGCGGCGACCACGGCCTGGGTGAGCCCGGCGGCCACGCTCGAGCCGACCATCAGCAGGTTCTTGGGCAGACGGTCGGCGAGCACCCCGCCGAAGAGCAGGAACGCGACGTTGACCACGGTGCGCGCGCCGACCACGAAGCCCAGGTCGGTGGCCGAGCCGGTGAGGTCGAGGACCGCGAAGGCGAGCGCGATCGGGGCGAACGCGTTGCCGAGCGCGTTGATCGTGCGGCCGGCCAGCAGAAGGCGGAACGGCCGCAGCCGCAGCGGCGCCGAGACGTTCATTCCCGCCCTCCCATTCCCAATTGGCCCATCTCGAACATCGCTGCCGTGGTGCTGGTGTGGATGGTTCCGGGCGTTCGCGGCGGCCGGGCCGCCTCGTGCAACTCGACGAGAGCCTTCCCGACCCGCTCCCGGATTTCCTGCCATTTATCGGGGTCGACCCACAGCTCGGCATCGGCGAGGAGCTTGGGCCCCGGCGGGAAGTGCGCCTCCCGCGTACG
The DNA here is from genome assembly GCF_044454685.1 of Actinoplanes sp. NPDC051513. Taxonomy (NCBI): domain Bacteria; kingdom Bacillati; phylum Actinomycetota; class Actinomycetes; order Micromonosporales; family Micromonosporaceae; genus Actinoplanes; species Actinoplanes sp. NPDC051513. The sequence goes on along the minus strand of NZ_JBITDW010000007.1, from coordinate 456,430 downwards.
CCTGATCAGCTCGTGGGCGAAGGCCGAGAACTCGAGCCGGAGCTGCTCATCGGTCGGCGGCCCGCGCCGCGCCTGCTGCTGCTTGTCGTGGCCGACGTCGTAGCGATAACGCTTGGCAACGCCACCGCGAATCTTTTCCTCACCGTCGATCACGATCAGCCCGCCGGCAAGCAGGTTGCGCAGGTGGTAGCTGGCGTTGGCGTGGGTGAGACCGAGCTCGCGGGCGACCTCGGCCGCGGTCATCGGCGCCGCGGTGAGCAGGGACATCATCCGCAGCCGTACGGGATGGGCCATCGCACGCAGCGCGGCCTTCTCTTCCGCGCCGCGATCCACCCGGTCATCTCCCAAAGACATGTTGGGGAGTCTAAACACCCGCGTGCCGACTGTCCAACACTTATTTGGGAGTGGCACACTGCACGAAGAAGCGGCATTGTCGCTAAGGTTACTGACGAGTAGGTACAGCGTAGATACCGAAAGGTCCACCGATGACTGATTTCAACGCCGAGTCGCTCTCCTCGATCGGCCCGAAGGAGTTCGCTCAGCTCGTCAAGGCGACGCCGGATTCGAAGATCACCGAGGTCATGTCCGGCGACGCGCGCGGAAAGATCCTCGACGAGGTCTTCAACCGCATGCCGACGCTCTTCCGCGCCGAGAAGGCCGGCAACACCTCGGCCGTCATCCACTGGATCATCACCGGCGCCCCCGACGGCGGCAGCGACACCTACGAGACCGTCATCGAGAACGGCGCCTGCACGGTCACGAACGAGCCGGCCCGCGACCCGAAGCTCGCGATGACCATGGACGCGGTCACCTTCCTCAAGGTCGTCTCGGGCGACGGCAACCCGATGATGCTGTTCATGACCGGCAAGATCAAGGCAAAGGGCGACCTCGGCCTGGCCGCCAACGTGGCCAAGCTCTTCGACATCCCCAAGGCCTGACGCTGCTCGACCGAGGCTTCCGCGGGCCGGCCCCCGAGGGCCGGCCCGCCCCGATCCCCAGCGCCCCGATCCCCAGCGCCCCGATCCCCAGCGCCCCGATCCCCAGCGCTCTGACCCCCATCGCTCTGACCCCCAGCGCCCGGGACGCTCGCCGTGACCCGGGTTCCGAGGCCGGGCGCCGATTCGATCAGCAGCGTCCCGCCGAGCGCGGCCATTCTCTCCCGCATGCCCGGCACCCCGCTGCCGGTGCCCATCTCACCGGCCGCGAAGCCTCGCCCGTTGTCCGCCACCTCGAGGGTCACGGCCTCCCCGAACCGCAGCGTCACCCGTACCACGCCCGCGTCGGCGTGCCGGCGCGCGTTGGTCAGCGCCTCCTGCGCCACGCGATACAGCGCCTCCAGCCCGTCCGGCCCATGCCCGGCCTCGTTGCCGCTGAGCTCCAGCGAGATCCGGAAGCCGGCGTCGTCGAGCCCCTCCGCAAGCGCGGCGAGCGCGGCGGACAACAGGAACGAAGTCGATCGCAGGGCGCCGACGGACTCCCGTACCTCCTGAAGAGCGCGACCCGCCGCCCGGCGTGCGTCGCCGACGGCGCGGTCGGCCACCACCGGATCGCGCTCCCGGAAGGCCTCGGCCTTCGCCAGCTGCACGCTGATCACCGTGAGGTGGTGGCCGACGCTGTCGTGGATGTCGCGGGCCAGCCGGTTGCGCTCGGTGACCACGCTGAGCTCGGCCACCCGCCCGGCATAGTCGGCGAGCCGCTGCTGCGACGCGCTCAGCTCGCCCACCAGCCGCTCGGCCCGCAACCGGCTGCGCTGCTGCTGATCGGCGATCGCCGCGGTCACCACCGACAGCACCATCCCGATGAAGAACATCAGCAAGTCGGACACGATCTCCGGGTCGGACCACCAGGAGGGTGTGAACGATGCCCGCACCACCCCGGCCGTCAGATAGGCCCCGGCCAGCCCGATGCTCCACTGCCGGCCGAGCGAGAAATACGCGAAGAAGGGGACGAGCACGTAGAGCACCCGGCCGAAGCCGGCCTCGTCGGTGGCGGTGACGATCTCGAGGAGCACCATCCGCGCGATCAGCAACCCGATCGCCCACCGCCGATCGGCCGCGTGCCGGCGCGCCACTTGCTCGACCGCGAGCAGCGCGACGAGCGAGGTCACGAAGCCGGCCAGGGCGACGGCCGACCACGCCGGTGACAGGCCGGCGAGCGCGTAGTAGACGCCGGTGACCAGGACGGCCGAGTAGAACACGGAGGCCCCACCCCTGGCGGTCTACATGCTCGGCCTGACCGCCGCCGCCCTGCGCACGTCGGTCCCCGAGCCGGTGTATCTCGCCGGCTTGGCGATCGGCTCGGCGGCGGTCTTCTGGCTCTCCATCGCCCTCCTGCAAACGAGGGAGAGCGAGTTGGTCAGAGCGTGATCCGGCCCTCGACGGCGCCCAGCGCGATGTCCGTGCGGTACTGCGCGCCGTCCAGGCCGATGCCGTCCACCAGGGCGTATGCCGCGTCCCGGGCCGCGGCCAGGTCCTCGCCGACCGCCGTCGCGCTCAGCACGCGCCCGCCGGCCGAGATCAGGGCGCCGTCGTCGCGGCGGGCCGTGCCGGCGTGGATCACGCCGGGGGTCTCGGCGCCGGTGATGACGTCGCCGGTGCGCGGGGTGCCGGGGTAGTTCTGGCTGGCCACCACGACCGTCACGGCCGAGCCGTCGTGCCAGCGCAGCGGCGGATGATCGGCGAGCCTGCCGGTCGCCGCCGCCTGCAACAAGCCCGCCAGCGGCGTCGCGAGCAGCGCCAGCACCACCTGTGTCTCGGGGTCGCCGAAGCGCGCGTTGAACTCGATGACCTTGGGGCCGTCGGGGGTGAGCGCGAGTCCGACGTAGAGCAGCCCGGCGAACGGAATACCGCGAGAACGCATCTCGGCCAGCGTCGGCTCGACCGTCTCCCGCATCACCCGCGGCACCAGGTCGGCGGGCGTCCACGACAGCGGCGCGTACGCACCCATGCCGCCGGTGTTCGGCCCCGCATCGCCGTCGCCCAGCCGCTTGAAGTCCTGCGCCGGCATGAGCGGCACCGCCGCAACGCCGTCGGTGACCACGAAGAGCGACACCTCCGGGCCCGACAAATACTGTTCGATCACGACTTTTCCGCAGTCTGCGGCGTGCCGCCGTGCCTCGTCGAGCGAGGAGGTGACGACCACACCCTTACCGGCCGCGAGTCCATCGTTCTTCACCACATAAGGCGAGCCGAGTGCGGCCAATGCCTGGTCAACGGATTCCGGCGAGCTGCACGCGTACGAGGCAGCGGTCGGCACACCCGCCGCCGCCATGACGTCCTTCGCGAAGGCCTTCGACCCCTCCAGCTGCGCGGCCGCGGCGCTGGGCCCGAAGCAGGCGATCCCCTTGGCCCGCACCGCGTCGGCCACGCCCGCCACCAGCGGCGCCTCGGGACCGACCACCACGAGATCGGCCGCGAGCTCGACCGCGAGCGCGGCCACCGAGGCCGGATCGGTCGGGGTCACCTCGAACAGGGAGGCGACCTGGGCGATGCCCGGATTGCCGGGGGCGGCGGCGAGAAAGTCGACGGACGGGTCGGCGGCGAGGCCCACGGCGAGGGCGTGTTCCCGCCCGCCGGACCCGATCACAAGTACGCGCACGACCGCCGATCCTACCGGCGGCCTCCTTCCGCACGTCGCACCGCAGGTCGGTCGCGTAAACTTCGGCAGTACCCGGGCTCCGCCGAGTACGCGGCGTGCACAGGAGAAGAAGTGCCGGTAATCGTGTTGGTCGGCGCCCAGTGGGGCGACGAGGGCAAGGGCAAGGCGACCGATCTGCTGGGCGACCGGCTCGACTACGTCGTCAAGTTCAACGGCGGCAACAATGCCGGCCACACCGTGGTGATCAACGGCGAGAAGTATGCGCTGCACCTCCTCCCCAGCGGCATCCTCACCCCGGGCGTGACCCCGGTGATCGGCAACGGCGTGGTGGTCGACCTCGCGGTGCTGTTCCAGGAGATCGACGGTCTCGAGGCCCGCGGCATCGACACGTCGCGCCTGCGGATCAGCGCGAACGCGCACGTCATCCCGTCGTACAACCGCTCGCTCGACAAGGTCAGCGAGCGCTATCTGGGCGCGCGCCGCATCGGCACCACCGGTCGCGGCATCGGCCCCACGTACGCAGACAAGATGAACCGGATGGGCGTGCGCATCCAGGACCTCTTCGACGAGTCGATCCTGCGGCAAAAGGTCGAGGCCGCCCTGAGCTTCAAGAACCAGGTGCTGTCGAAGATCTACAACCGCCAGGCGGTCAAGCCCGAAGAGGTCGTGCGCGAGCTTCTCTCGTACGTCGATCGCCTGCGCCCCTATGTCGGCGACACCGCGCTCGAGCTGTCCGAGGCTCTTGACGCCGGCAAGGTCGTGCTCTGCGAGGCGGGCCAGGCCACGCTGCTCGATGTGGACCACGGCACGTACCCGTTCGTCACCAGTTCGAACGCGACCTCCGGCGGGGCCTGCACCGGCTCGGGCATCCCGCCGACCCGCATCGACCGGGTGGTCGCGGTACTCAAGGCGTTCACGAGCCGCGTCGGCGAGGGCCCGTTCCCGACCGAGCTGCACGACAAGTTCGGCGACTACCTGCGCGAGGTCGGCCACGAGTACGGCACGACGACCGGCCGCCCGCGCCGCATCGGCTGGCTCGACCTGGTGATCGGCCGCTACGCGCAACGGATCAACGGCGTCACCGACTTCGCGCTGACCAAGTTGGACAATTACGACGATCTCGACGAGATTCCGGTCTGCGTGGCCTACGACGTGAACGGCGTGCGCCACGACGAGATGCCGGTCAACCAGACCGACTTCCACCACGCGCTCCCGATCTACGAGACGCTCCCCGGCTGGAAGCAGGACATCTCCGGCTGCCGCAGCTTCGACGATCTCCCCAAGGACGCGCAGCGCTTCGTCGAGTTCGTCGAGCAGCGGCTCGGCGCGCGCATCTCGATCGTCGGCGTCGGCCCCGGCCGCGAGGCGGTCATCGAGCGTCACTCGGTGCTGGGCGACGCCTGATGTACGACGTCGTCATCCTGAGCCTGGCCGAGGGCGCGGGCCCGGCGGACGCCTGCGGCGGGGGCTGCGGCGGCTGCGGCACGGCCGAGAAAGAGGCGTGCGCCGCCCCGCGGGTGCCGGTCCTCCAGCTCGCCGAGCTGCTGAAGGAAAAGGGCGCCCGCGTCGAGACTGTCACCGCCACCTCCGACGAGGAGATCGACGCGGTTCTGTCGCGCTTCGACGGCGGTCCCCGCCCCGACGGCCTGACCTGGCCCGATGGCGACAGCAAGGCCCGGCTGGTGGTGGCGACGGCGGTCGACGGCCAGCTGCGCGCCGTCTTGCGACGGCTTGTCCGGCGGTACGCGCCGGCGCCCAGCAAACGCCCAGCCGATCTCCGGTCCGATCGCACGGTGCCGGATCTCCCCGCGGTCGCCGTCCTGCCGTTGGACGTGACAAACACCACCGACCTCGCCGGCCAGCTCGACCTTCCGCGCACCCCGGCCGGCGTGGCCGAGGCGGTCCTCTCCGGCAAGGTGCGCCGCCTCGACCTGCTGCGCAACGACGGCGGCTCGGTGACCGTGGACGGCGCGCTGCTGGGCGGCGCCGACGACGACGGTCGTGCGGTGCCGTGGCGCGGCAGAGTCGAGGTCGACGACATGGTCCTCTCCGACGGCGAAGACCCGATCCTGGCGTGCGCGATCGGTAACGGCGCCGGCTACGCGGAGTTCGGCGGCTTCCGCCTGCTGGCCGACGGCGACCCCACGGACGGTCGGGTCGAGGTGGCGGTCGCGATCCCTAAGATCGTCAAGCAGCGGTTCCGCGGCGCCAAGGTCCAGGTCGAGGTGCGCCGGGCCCGCGGACGGGCGGTCTCGGTCCTTCCGCGCGACGGTGAGCTGCAGTTTCTCGACGACGGCGTCGGAGGCTCGACGACCCGCAAGCGCTCCTGGTGGACCGAGGCCGGGGCCTGGGCGGTGTACGGGGGCTGACCGGCCGTGAGAGTCTGAAGTAGTACTGAAGTACGACAATTTCGGGGAGGACGCTTCCGTGACGGACGAGCACGCCGACCGCGTCTACGTCCCAGGGACGAACCCCACGCCACCCGACCGGGACGTGGAGCCGTTCTGGGAAGAGGAGGTGGAGGCACCTGTGCACGGCCGGCCGGTGCCGCATCAGGCGCCGCCCCCCGTTCCGCTGCCCGGCCCCCAGGGAGTGACCGGCCCCCAGGGAGTGACCGGCCCGCAGGGCGTCTACCGCCCCGACCGCCCGGTGCCCGTGCCGCCCCCGCCCGCGATCCCGGTCCCGCCGCCGGCCACCCACCCGTCGGCCACCCACCCGTCGGCCACCCAGATCCCGGCGCCGCGCCCACCGATGTCAACCCCGCCGATGTCGACCCCGCCGCCGCAGCAGCAGCCGCCCGCACCGCAGACGACCGGCGGGCCATGGCCCAACCTCGAGCAGCAGGCCGGCGCCGCGCCGCCCGCACGGTCGGCGCCCCGTGCCACCGCGCCGGTCTCCGCCGGGCCCGCCGCCACGCCGACCTCGGGCTCCGCCACGCCGACCTCAGGCTCAGCCAGGCCAGCCTCGGGCCCCACCGCCCCGACCTCAGGCTCCGCCGCGCCAGCCTCAGGCTCAGCCAGGCCTGCCTCAGGCTCCGCGGCACCGACCTCAGGCTCCGCGGCGCCGACCTCGGGCTCCGGCCTGCACGGCAGCCCCGATTCGCCCTGGTCACAGCCGCCGCAGCGACCCACCGCCGAGGCACCGACGGGCGAGACTTCACCAGCCCGCGCCACGGCCTCGGCCTCGGTGCCCGGCGTGGTCCGCCCCGAGCAGATGCCCCCGGTGTCGCACGCGCCGGGCCCGCACGCTCCGGCCCCGCAGGCACCGTCGTCCGACCCGTCCAATGGCGCGATCTACCGCCCGGCCGCCCCCACCCAGGGTGCTGACCAGGCGCCTCCGGCCCAGGCCGCCCCGCAGCAACAAAACCCAGCGCAACAGAACCCGGCGCAGCAATACCCACCGCCCGGCTGGGCGCAGCAAAACCCAGCACAGCAATACCCAGCACAGCAATACCCGCCACAGCACAACCCGGCGCAGCACAACCCGGCGCAGCCCAACCCGGCGAGCCCGCCCGGCCCGTACCCGCCGGCGATGGTCCCGCCGCAGGCCCACGCCCCCGCCCAGCCTCCACCGCCGCACGCCCACGCTCCCGCCCAGCCTGCCCCGCCGCAGCCGCCCATCCCCGGCCAGCCCTCGGCCGACCCGTTCGCCGACCTCCCGTGGGTCTCCGACGGCACCCCCACCGCCGAGGAGTTCGCGCGCCGCCGTCTGGCCAAGCCGGCCGAGCCGACCGCCACCATGGGCGCCCGCGCGATGCTCAACAAGACCGCGATGGGCCTGGTCCGGCTCGCCCCGGGCAAGCGCGAGCAGGAATACAAGCAGGACGTCGAGATGGTCCGCCGCAACTTCGGCGGCCTGCGCCAGGTCACGGTGGTCAACCCCAAGGGCGGCGCCGGCAAGACGGTGGCCGTCCTGCTGCTGGCGATGACGTTCGGCCAGAAGCGCGGCGGCTACGTGCTGGCCTGGGACAACAACGAAACCCAGGGCACGCTGGGCATGCGCGCCCAGCAGGACTTCCACGCCCGCACGGTTCGCGACATGATGCGCGACCTGCCGGTGTTCCGCGGCTCGCAGGGGCGGGTCGGCGACCTCTCCCAGTACGTCCGGGCCCAGGGCGAGGGCATGTTCGACGTGCTCGCCTCGGACGAGTCGGCGACGGCGGGCGAGATGCTGACGGCGCAGGCGTTCGGCGAGATCCGCGAGATCGTCAGCCGGTTCTACAAGCTGATCTTCGTGGACACCGGCAACAACGTGCGGGCGCAGAACTGGCAGGCGGCGACCGATGCCACCGACCAGCTGGTGATCAGCATGTCGGCGCGGAACGACTCGGCCGAGACCGCGGCCCGGATGCTCGACCATCTCGAGCAGAGCGGCCGGCAGCGGCTGGTGCGCCAGGCCGTCACGGTCGTCTCGCTACCGCCGACCCGCAAGGACATCGACCTTCCCGCGATCCAGCGGCACTTCGCGGCGCGGACCCGGGCGGTGCTGATGTCGCCGTACGAGAAGCTGATCGACTCCGGCGAGCCGATCCGCTACGGCCAGCTGTCGGCCAACACCAAGGACGCCTGGTTGAAGATCGCCGCCGCGGTGGCCGAAGGCCTCTGACCGCGGCGGCGACCCGGAGAAATAAGGGCTCAGGTCAGCGCGTCGGCCGCGGCCGGGTCGCTGTCGCGGAGGAACTGGGCGCAGCGGGCCGCCTCGTCGGCCTCGCCAATCTCGGCGGCGGCCTGCGACAGGCTGTGCAGGCAGCGCAGGAAGCCCTGGTTGGGCGCGTGCGACCAGGGCACCGGCCCGTGTCCCTTCCACCCGTTGCGGCGCAGGGCGTCCAGGCCGCGGTGGTATCCGGTGCGGGCGTAGGCGTAGGCGGTGACGGGCTCGCCGGCCGCGAGCGAGTCGGCGGCAAGAGCGGCCCAGCCGCCGCTGAATGCCGGGTGGGCGGCAGCAACCGCCTTGTAGGCCTCGGAGGTGCCGGTCTCGGCGGCCTTGGCCAGCGCGTTTTCGGCCTCGGCGTCGGCGGGCAGGAGCGTGGCCGGCGGCTCGGGAAGCAGATTCTGCATGACTTCATTCAACCGGCCGCATGGGGATGAATTCCCAGTGGGGCGACGTTTCGCACGGTGGCTACCCTACGTGTGTGCCCGGAGATCCACTGCACCCCGTTCTCGGCGGAGACATCCCGTTCGACGCCAGCCCGCTCGAGGTCGAGTCCCGCCCCGAGTTCGAATCGCACCTGGCCAAGCGATCGCTGGCCGGGCTGGTGATCCTCGGGCTGCGGCTCGACCTGGACCCGCCCGACTTCGCCGGGGTCGACGTGAAGGGCGCGCTGTTCGTCGGCTGCCGGCTGCCCGGCCCCGATGTCGAGATCGACCTGATCCGCCGGGGCGCGCACCTGGTGCCGCCGTTCGACGCGCGGCCCTACCCGACGCACCCGGCCACCCTCTACACGCCCGAGGACCTGTCGTTCGGCTTCGCCCAGGAGGGCTTCGCCGGGATGTACGACACGATGGTCTACCAGCACTTCATCGAGCACGGCGGCGCCGGCCCCGACATCCGGGAGGCGCTGGCCCAGCGGCTGCACGACGCCGGCATCGACAACGCGCTCGGCAAGGCCCTCGCCGCCTGGTCGGCCAACCACCAGGCCAAGGCCGCGGTCGGGATCATGGGCGGCCACGCGGCGCCCCGCGGCTCGGCGGCGTACCGGATGGCGGCGACGCTGGCCTGGCGGCTCGCCTCGGTGGGCCGCCTGATCGTCACCGGCGGCGGCCCCGGGGTGATGGAGGCGGCCAACCTCGGCGCGTACTTCGCGACCCGCCCCGCCACCCAGCTCGCGGCCGCGATCGACCAGCTGTCGGCGGCGCCGCATTTCGCCGACCACGATCCCTACACGGCCGCGGCGCTCGCGGTGCGGGCGGCCTATCCGGCCCCGCTGACCGCGGTGTCCGACGTGGTCGGCAAACTGCGGCACGGCGGCCTGGCGCTGCCCACCTGGCTGTACGGGCACGAGCCGGCCAACCTGTTCGCGGGCCAGATCGGCAAGTACTTCTCGAACGCCGTGCGCGAGGACTCGATCCTGCGCCTCTCGCGGGGCGGCATCGTCTTCGCTCCGGGCTGGGCCGGCACCGTCCAGGAGATCTTCCAGGCGGCGACCAAGACCTTCTACCAGACCGACGGCCCGTCGGGGGCGTTCGTCTTCCTCGGCGTCGACCATTGGCGGGAGCTTCCGGTCGAGGCCCTGCTACGCCCGCTGCTGGCCAAGTCCCCGCACGGCGACCAGTCCCATTTGGTCGTCGTCACGGATTCGTTGGACGTCGCGATGGCCGCCCTCTCCCGTTAGGCGATGTGCACGCGGCGCCAGTTCGTGGCGGGCAGGTCGGTCTCGGGGACGTCGGTGAGGCCGTTCTCGTCCATCGCGTTGTAGATGGCGAGCCGCGCGCCCTCGAAGAGGAACTCGATCGCGTGCAGGATCCGCGGCCGCCACTCCGCCATCGTGACCAGCTCGATCACGTTGACGGCCTTGAGGATCTTCCCGCGCGCGTGCCGCAGCGCCGCGTGCGGGTCGGGCCGCCAGTCGAAATGCTCGTACCAGTCGACCGGCTGGTTCAGATCGATCTGGTCCCAGGTGATCGCGCACTCGTCGAACTTACGGTGCGTCACCTCAACGTGCGTAATGCCGAAATCGAGGATCACCGGCCCGTCGGCGAACCAGCCGCGCTCGGCCATGTCCCACATGAGCCAGCCCGACCGCAGCTTCCGCCCGATGAGCCGCACAAACCTCGTGCGGTGAACGGCCGCGAGGGCTTCCGCGTCGTGGTGCCACGCGGGCTCATAGCCCTCGATGCCGAGCACGATCATGATCCTCCGGGGTTGGGGGGACGATCGTACACATACCTGTGAGTAACCTGCCAAGACGAAAGCGGCCGATCCCTTCTAACGGGGACCGGCCGTTCGCTGAGCGAAGGAAGCGATTACTTCGAGAGAGTGGTACCGGTCGAGCGGAGGTTCTCGCAGGCCTCGACGACCCGCTTGGCCAGGCCGTTCTCGGCGAGCTTGCCCCACGCGCGCGGGTCGTACGCCTTCTTGTTGCCGACCTCGCCGTCGATCTTCAGAACGCCGTCGTAGTTCTTGAACATGTGGTCGGCCACCGGACGGGTGAACGCGTACTGCGTGTCGGTGTCGATGTTCATCTTGACCACGCCGTAGTCCAGGGCGCCGTGGATCTCGGACAGCAGCGAGCCGGAACCGCCGTGGAAGACCAGGTCGAACGGCTTCTCCTTGCCGTACTTGGCGCCGACCGCATCCTGGATCTCCTTGAGGATCTCGGGACGCAGCTTGACGTTGCCCGGCTTGTAGACGCCGTGCACGTTGCCGAAGGTGAGGGCGGTCATGTACCGGCCCTTCTCGCCCAGGCCGAGCGCGGCGGCGGTGGCCAGGCCATCTTCGATGGTCGAGTACAGCTTGTCGTCGATCGCGGCAGAGACGCCATCTTCCTCGCCGCCGACCACGCCGACCTCGATCTCGAGGATGATGTGCGCGGCCGCGGCGTCCTTGAGCAGCTCGGCGGCGATCTGCAGGTTCTCGTCGACCGGCACGGCCGAGCCGTCCCACATGTGCGACTGGAACAGCGGCGCCTTGCCGTTGGCGACCCGCTCCTTGGAGATCGCGAGCAGCGGCCGGACGTACTTGTCCAGCTTGTCCTTGGGGCAGTGGTCGGTGTGCAGCGCGACGTTGATCGGGTAGTGCTTGGCCACCTCGTACGCGAACTCGGCGAGCGCGACCGCGCCGGTGACCATGTTCTTCACCGTGGGGCCGGAGGCGTACTCGGCGCCGCCCGTGCTGATCTGGATGATGCCGTCGCTGCCGGCCTCGGTGAAGCCCTGCAGGGCCGCGTTGAGGGTCTGCGAGGACGTCACGTTGATCGCCGGGTAGGCGAACGCGCCGGCCTTGGCGCGGTCGAGCATCTCGGCATAGACCTCGGGAGAAGCGATAGGCATCGGTGCGCTCCTAGCTCAATTTCGTGTGTGAGACAGAGGGCAGGACCGCGCTGTCCTCCACTGGGCAGTATTCCGCAGTCGCTCGGACGAGGGGAAACCGCCCCGAAACTTGGCCGGTTTGCGCGCATGCTGGAGGGGAAACGGCGAGGGGAACGCAGAGAGGAGCGCGAGATGACGTACCCGGACGACATCGACATGGAGACGCCGGAGGCGGACGCCGCCGAGCAGGCCACCACTGCGCGCCTCGAGGAGGACGACAGCGAGCCCACCACGACCCTGGACGACGAGATACCCGAGTGGGACGCGCAGGAGCAGCACCGCGTCGTGGATCTGGAGGACGATTACCGCTGACAAAATCGGTGGCCGCAACGGGTTTAGGCGTCTGATCATTGGGACGTGCTGCTCACCGTGACGACCACCCGCGCGCCCGCCACCGACCTCGGCTACCTGCTGGTCAAACACCCCGGCAAGGTGCATTCGTTCGACGTGCCCACCGGCACGGCGTACGTGATGTATCCCGAGGCGACCGATCAAAGGTGCACCGCGGCGTTGCTGCTGGACGTCGACCCGCAGCGGTTGCGGGCTCAGCGGGATGCGTTCGACCTGGGCCAGTACGTCAACGACCGCCCGTACGCGGCCTCCAGCCTGCTCGCCGCCGCACTGGCCAAGGTCTTCCGCAGCGCCCTGCGCGGCGCCTCGAAGGACCGGCCCGAGCTGGCCGCGGAACCGATTCCGCTGGAGATCCGCGTGCCGGTGCTGCGCGGCACCGCCGACCTGGCCACCCGCCTGTTCGCGCCGCTCGGCTGGGAGGTGACGGCCGAGCCGATCCCGCTGGAGCCGGAGATCGGCGGCGACAGCCACTACCTCGACCTGCGCCTTTCCGGCACGCTGCGGCTCGCCGACGCGCTCAATCACCTGTACGTGCTGCTGCCCGTCCTCGACGATGCCAAGCACTACTGGGTAGCCCCCGACGAGATCGAGAAGCTGCTGCGCTCGGGCGAGGGCTGGCTGGCGACGCACCCGGACAAGGTGCTGATCGCCCGCCGTTACCTGGCCCACAAGCGCGCCCTGGCCGACTCGGCCCTGAAGCGACTGGAGATCGACGAGCCGGTTTCCACCGAGGAGGAATCGCAGCTTCCGGTCGCCCGCAGGTCTCCGCTCGCCGAGCAGCGTCGCGACGCGGTGCTCACCGCTCTTCACGACGTCGAGGCGGCCCGGGTGCTCGACCTGGGCTGTGGCGGCGGCGCGCTGCTGACGGCCCTGGTCAAGGACCGTCGCTTCACCGAGATCGTCGGCTGTGACGTCTCGTCGCGGGCGCTCGAGCAGGCCGCCCGCCGGCTGCGGCTCGACCAGCTGCCCGAGCGGCAGCGCGACCGCATCAAGCTGTGGCAGTCGGCGCTCACCTACCGCGACGATCGGCTGCGCGGCTACGACGCGGCCGTGCTCATGGAGGTCATCGAGCACGTCGACCTGCCGCGGCTGCCGGCCCTGGAGGCGGCGGTCTTCGGCCACGCCAAGCCGCGCGCGGTCGTCGTGACCACCCCGAACGCCGAGTACAACATCCACTACGAGGGCCTGACCGGGATGCGCCACTCCGACCACCGCTTCGAGTGGACGCGAGCCGAGTTCCAGGCCTGGGCTTCCAAAACCGCCGACACGTACGGCTACCGCGTCGCTTTCCGCCCGGTCGGCGAGGAGCACGAGACCACGGGCGCTCCGACGCAGCTGGCAGTCTTCGAGGGGGAAGCATGATCGACGTACCCGAGCTCGCGCTCGTCGCGCTGGTCGGCATCTCCGGATCCGGCAAGTCGACCTTCGCGAAGGCCCATTTCAAGCCCACCCAGGTGCTGTCCTCCGACTACTTCCGCGGTCTGGTCGCCGACGACGAGAACGAGCAGAGCGCCTCGGCCGACGCCTTCGACGTGCTGCACTACGTGGCCGGCAAGCGCCTCGCCGCCGGCCGCCTCACGGTCGTCGACGCCACCAACCTGCAGCCGCACGCCCGGGCCGGCCTGGTCAAGGTGGCCCGGGAGCACGACGTGCTGCCGGTCGCCATCGTGCTCGACGTGCCCGAGGCGCTGGCCTGGGAGCGCACCCAGGGCCGCCCTGACCGAACGTTCGGTAGGCAGGTTCTCACCCGCATGCATCGCGACCTGCGGCGCTCGCTCGGCTCGCTCACCCGTGAAGGCTTCCGCAAGGTGCACGTGCTGCGCGGCGCCGACGAGATCGCGTCCGCGGAGATCCGCTACGAGAAGCTGTTCAACGACAAGCGCGAGCTCACCGGCCCGTTCGACATCGTCGGCGACGTGCACGGCTGCCTGCCCGAACTGCTGGCGCTGCTCACCAAGCTCGGGTACGACGTGGTGCGCGACGACGAGGGTCGCGCTGTCAACGCCGTACACATGGAGGGTCGGACTTTGATCTTCGTGGGTGACCTGGTCGACCGCGGGCCCGACTCCCCGGGCGTGCTCCGGCTGGTCATGGGCATGGTGGCCGCGGGCACGGCGATCTGCGTGCCCGGCAACCACGAGCAGAAGCTGGCTCGCAAGCTCAACGGCCGCAACGTGCAGCTCACCCACGGCCTGCCCGAGACGCTTGCGCAGCTTTCGCACGAGACCGAGGAGTTCGTCGGGGAGGTCAAGACCTTCATCGAGGGCCTGGTCAGCCACTACGTGCTCGACGGCGGCAAGCTGGTGGTCGCGCACGCCGGCCTCAAGGAGGCCTACCAGGGCCGCGCGTCCGGCCGGGTGCGCAGCTTCGCGCTCTACGGCGAGACGACGGGCGAGACCGACGAGTACGGCCTGCCGGTCCGCTACCCCTGGGCACGCGACTACCGGGGCTCGGCCGCGGTCGTCTACGGCCACACCCCGACCGTCTCGCCGGAGTGGATCAACAACACGATCTGCCTCGACACCGGCTGCGTCTTCGGCGGTTCGCTGACCGCGCTGCGCTGGCCGTCGCGAGAGCTGGTCGCGGTGCCGGCGGCCCGGGAGTACTACGCGCCGGTGCGGCCTCTGGCCGCTCCGGCAAGGCCGGACGAGGGCTTGGACATCGCGGACGTGACGGGCCGTCGTCATATCGATTACGCGTACGGCCGGACGACCGTCGCCGCCGAGAACGCGGCCGCGGCCCTGGAGGTGATGAGCCGGTTCGCCCTCGACCCGGCCACGCTGGTCTGGCTGCCGCCGACCATGGCGCCCTGCTCCACGTCGACGCTGGACGGCTACCTCGAGCACCCGTCGACCGCGCTGGCCGACATGCGCGCGGCCGGCGTCGACAAGGTCGTCTGCGAGGAGAAGCACATGGGCTCGCGGGCGGTCGTCCGCGTTTCGCGTACGGGTTCTTCCGACGGTTTTGTCGAGGGTTCTCTGCCGCGGGCCGGCTCAGCCGACGCGATCTGGACCCGCACCGGACGGCCGTTCTTCGGCCCTTCGCTCGACCGGCCGCTGCTCGACCGGGTGCGGGCGGCCGCCATGCCGCTCTTCGACGAGCTCGGCACCGACTGGCTGCTCATCGACGCCGAGCTGCTGCCCTGGTCGGCGAAGGCGGGCGGGCTGATCCGGGACCGCTACGCCGGGGTCGGCGCCGCCGGTCGGCACGCGCTGCCGGCCGCCCTCGCGGTGCTCGACCAGGTCGCGGCCCGCGGCCTGGACGTAGCGGCGCTGCGGGACCGGATCGAGCTGCGCTCCTCCGAGATCGACGGCTACTCCGCGGCCTACCGGGCCTACGTGAAGCCGACCGACGGCCTCACGGGCATCACGCTGGCCCCGTTCGCCCTGCTGGCCGGCGCCGGTGTCTCGTACGCGTCGAAGGACCACGGCTGGCACCTGGCGCAGGCGGACCGCTTGGTCGCGGCCGACCCGGAGCTCTTCACGCCCACCCGGCGGATGGTCGTCGACCTGCGCGACCCCGCGGCCGAGGCGGACGCGATCGACTGGTGGCTCGCGCTGACCGCGGCGGGCGGCGAGGGAATGGTGGTCAAGCCGTACGCGGGGCTCGCCGTCACCGACGACAAGGGGCGGCTGGCGCAGCCGGGCGTGAAATGCCGCGGCCGGGAGTACCTGCGGATCATCTACGGTCCGGAGTACACCCGCCCCGAACAGCTCGCCGGGCTGCGGCAGCGCAACCTGGGCCGCAAGCGCAACCTCGCGCTGCGCGAGCACGGGCTGGGGCTCGCGGCGCTCGACCGGCTGGCCGCGGGAGCGCCGCTGTGGCGGGTGCACGAGTTGGTGTTCGCGATCCTCGCCGCGGAATCGGAGCCGGTCGACCCGCGTCTCTGAAACTTTTTCCACAGCAGCTGTACAGGTACCGGCTACCCAACGGCCGGTACCCTGGCTCCTCGTGGACATCCGTGCGCTGACCGAGCAGCTCGCCTTCAACCCAACGGACCCGACCGAACTGATTCACACGTTCGGTCTCATTGGCGTTATCGCGATCATGTTCGCCGAGACCGGCCTGCTGGTCGGCTTCTTCTTCCCCGGCGACTCGCTGCTGTTCCTGGCCGGCGTGGCGTCCTCCCCGGTCGCCGACTCGATCTTCGGGGAGAACACGCGCATCTCGTTCGTCGGCCTGCTGATCGGCGCGCCGATCGCCGCCATCGCTGGCGCGCAGCTGGGCCACTGGCTCGGCGCGCGCTACGGCCGCCGGATGTTCGACAAGCCCGACTCCAAGCTCTTCAAGAAGGAGTACGTCGAGAAGGCGGAGTACTACTTCGAGAAGTTCGGCCCGGCCAAGGCCGTGGTGCTCGCGCGCTTCATCCCGATCGTCCGCACGTTCCTCAACCCGGTGGCCGGCACCCTCGGCATGCCGGCCCGCCAGTTCTTCGTGTGGAACGTGGTGGGCGCGGTTCTCTGGACGGACGGCATCCTGATCATCGGCCACCTGCTGGCCCAGCAGATCTACGACGCCGTCGGCGACAAGATCGACCACTACATCCTGCCGGTGGTCGTGCTGATCGTGGCGATCTCGCTGCTGCCGATCGCCATCGAGATCCTCCGCGAGCGGAAGCACAAGAAGAACGCCCCGCCGACCGATGGGCCCGAGCCGTCGGCGGCGATCGGGGTGGTCGCGGCCGCGAGCATCGCCGGCATCGTCGAGTCGATCCACGACGACGACGATGACGACAACCCGCGTACCCCGCCACGCTCGCACCGCAGGCACTAGACGTCTCGGGGTTTCCTCCACACGCCGGCGGGCTGGTCCCGCCGGCGTGTTTCGTTCTAAACCGTCACCGCGGCCGAGCCGGACAGGCGGTCGAGAAACTCGTCGGGGCAGTCACGCAGGTTTTCCAGGCGGCCCGCGGCGAGGGCGCGGTAGGTCAGCTGAGCGGCCTCTTCGAGGTTGCGGGCGCGCTTGTGCGCCAGCTCGACCGAATCGCCCATGACGACGCAGCCGTGGTGGCTCAACACGAGACAGTCGGTGCCGTCGGCGGCCATGGCCGCGGTGAGCGCCGCGATCTCGGGACCACCCGGCAGCCGGAACGGCACCGTGGAGACCCGCCGCAGGAAGTAGGCGTGGTCGGTGGTGACGATCCGGATGTGCTCGCCGAGCGCGTCGAGCAGCAGAGCCGTTTGCGGGTGCAGATGGATGACAGCGTTGACGTCGGGGCGTGCCCGGTACAACGCCAGGTGCAGAGCGATCTCGCTCGTCGGCTCGAGTCGCGACGGGGGCATGGCGCCCACCGAGGCGGGCTCCCCGTCGGCGACGCGCACCGAGGCGAACGTGCCCCGGCTGAGCCGATCGAGCCACGAGCCGGCCGCGGTCACCCAGATCGCGTCCTCGTCCAGGATCCGGGCGGACAGGTTGCCGCCGGAACCCACGACCAGGCCGGCCTGGACCACGTCGTAGCCCACGTGCGCGAGCTGGTCGCGCAGATCACCCGGAACGTAGTTCATCCGTAACTCCTCGGGTCCGGGGGTGGACTGGAGGGGCGGAGGACTTATGCCTGGCGCCACGCCCTCATAGCCGGTGACGCCAGGCTTTTCCGCTGGAGCGAGCGGTCAGCGCGCCTTCTTGGTGGCCCGCTTACGAGGCGGGGTCAACAGGTCGGCGATGGTTGCGATGGCGGTCGGCACGAGCCGGTAATACGCCCACACGCCTCGCTTCTCGCGCTCGAGGAGGCCGGCCTCCGTCAGGATCCGCAGGTGGTGGCTCACGGTCGGCTGCGAGAGGCCCAAGGGGGCCGTCAGGTCGCAGACGCACGCCTCGCCGTCCGTTGCGGACTGGATGAGGCTCAGCAGCCGAAGCCGAGCAGGGTCGGCAAGGGCCTTCAACACACCCGCCAGCCGCTCAGCGTCGGCACGTTCAATAGGCTCGCCGGCAAGCGGCGAGATCTGAGGCATTGTCATTTCCGCCAACGCAGTTCCCACGATCTCCATCCTTCCACCAACTGCATCGATTCTCCTGCATGTGCGCAGGAACGAACCGGCTAACTTTCAGGCCGTAAGGCCGATATCGATCACCTTGTTGGTCGATCGCGGGAGGGCCTCCCGATCGACCTTAGGTGGCACCGACTTCGGTCTCTGCCTCCTGCAACGCCTCAGCCGCCGTCTGGTCGCTGCCCGTGCGTGTCGGGCTCTCGATCCCCGCCCCCAGGGTGAGGAGCCCCACATTGTCAATTCGTCGATCCGTTTCGGGTCGCTGATCCGTATTCAGAGAGGCACGCACCAACCTCGCCGTCGTCATCTCGCCACACTGCGCGATCACTCGGCCGGGGCGGCCCGGCACAAGATGTTCACGACCCGATGAAAGCACGGGACCACGCTCCGCGACGGCTAATTCAGTGATGAATTTACGCAGGTCGTGGCGTGCTTCCATCCATCGAGCGTACTGGCTGGAACGAAACAGGCACCTTTCGCCCCGCCGGGGCGGAAGGCGACTATTGACGCACAGCATTGGGTGAATCTGAAAATAAACTTAACTATTACGTCGGTCCCTTTCGCCCGTTCCGCCAGCCATCGATGCAGCTCAAAGCTCCTATGTCCCGCGTCACATGCGGTCGACCCCACAGATCACCCGGTCGTGGCGCTGAGAAGGTGCTGTGAATCGTGCGATCGGTCGTTTACCCATTCAGCGAAAAACACCCTCCGACCGGATGGCCCAGGTCTACCCGGACAGCCGATAGGGGTACGTCGCCAGGGGACAAAGCTACCCGTTCGGGTGACCCACGGCGGTCGATACGAGACAGCCCGTGACCAGTTAGTCCGTGGGCCGAGCCCAGAACTTGTCCCCCTCCGCGGCCTTCGCCGCCGACTCGGGCGAGGCCTTGTCGCCACCTTCGGTCTCACCCTCGCGGGCGAACGACTGATCGGTCCCGACTCCAGCGGGCCGCGCGAACGGCGAATCCTCCCTCTCACGGGAAGAGGCCTGCGTCACATTTCCCGCCGCGCCGGACGCCGTTTCAGCCCCGTCGGCCGCTCCAGCGCGGCCCTCGACCGCTCTGGCCCCGCCCTCGACCGCGCCAGTCCGGCCCTCGACCGCGCCGGCCCCGCCCTCGACCGCGCCGGTCCCGCTCACGACCGCGCCGGGCGGAAGGTCACCGGCGCGGGTGCGCTGCTGGTCGGCGACGACGGCGGCCATCTGGCTCCCGGCGGGGCTGGCCTGGCCCTCAGCCACGCCTGCCTGGCCCCCGACCGCGCCTGCCTGGCCCTCAGCCACGCCTGCGTGACCCTCAACCGCGCCTGTCCGGCCGTCGGCCGGAAGGGTGTTTCTGGTCGCCGCGGACGGCTGCTGGACAGCAGGGCCATCGCCGGTCGTCGTGGATTGCTGCTCGTCCGTCGATCCGGTTGGCGAGCCGGCTTTCGCCTCGACGGCCGCAGGGGTGGGCGCCGGCGCAGTGTCCGCCGAAGAGGGAGCCGACTCGGTGCTCGGGGCGGAGCCGGGCTGCGGTTCCACCGCCGGCCGCTCCCACACAGAACCCGGGTCGTGGCCGGGAGGCACAACCGGGTAACCGGGGCCACCAGCCGGCGCGGCCGGGTAACCGGGGCCACCAGCCGGCGCAGCCGGATAGCCAGGGCCACCAGCCGGCGCGGCCGGGTAACCGGGGCCACCAGCCGGCGCAGCCGGATAACCGGAGCCACCAGCCGGCGCAGCCGGATAACCGGGACCACCAGCCGGCGCAGCCGGGTAACCCGGAGCGGCCGGATAGCCAGGGCCGGACGGATAGCCGGGGACAGGCGGATAGCCGGGGACAGGCGGATAGCCAGAGCCGGGCACGGCCGGGTAAGCAGCCCCCGGCGGCAGGACCGTGTAGCCGGAAGGCGGGCCATATCCACCCGGCGCGGGCGGGCCAAATCCGCCAGGAGGCCCGTAAGCGCCCGGCGGCGTGACCCACGGCCCCTGCGGGGGCTGCGGCCCCGGAACTGCCGCACCCGGAGCCCCCGGTCCCGGAGTGACCGCACCCGGCCCGCCCGGTCCCGGAGTGACCGTACCCGGCGCGCCCGCGCCGGGAAGCGCCGAGGCCGGGCCATAGGCAGGCGGCGCGGAGGCCGGGCCGTAGGCGGACGGCGCGGAGGCCGGCCCGTAAGCAGGCGGCGCGGAGGCCGACCCATAGCCAGACGGCCTGTAAGCAGGCGGCGCGGAGGCCGGCCCGTAGGTGAACGGCGCGGAGGCGGGCCCATAGCCAGACGGCGCGGACGGGTCGTAGACGCCCTGAGCGGGCGGCGCGGACGCCGGGTCGAACACGCCGTAGCCCGGATTCGCGGCGCCGTACCCGGGGACGGCGCCATAGCCAGGGCCGCCGGGATAGGACGTCCCGTACTGCGGGTAAGCCACCGGCGCAGACGTGGGCGCCGCCTCAGTCGCGCCCCGGAAGAAGACCTTGGGCGCGGCCAGGACGAGCACGGCCACCAGGACGTACGCGATGATCTGTGCCGCGGCGACCGTGACGTTGACGCCCAGCCATCCGCTCGGATAGGCCCGGGTGAGCTGCTCCCCCAGCGACCAGGGCGCGGCGTCCCCGGCGCGCTCGACGGCCACCGAGATCAGCGCGCCGGCGCCCGCGACTGCCCCGATGCCGCACAGGACCAGGGTGGCGATCCGGGCCGCGTTGCTGCCTCGGCGCAGCGCGATGCCGAGCACCACGTAGAGCGCGAAGACGATCACCGCGAGGACCAGGCCGATCGCGGCGCCGAGCCAGACGACGCCGACGTAGGTGTCCGGGTCGGTGCCCCCGTTGAACTGCTGGAGCTCCTCCACCGTCCCGCCGATGGCGTCCCGGAAGCGGCTGATCGTTCCCGGCACCACGGCGATCGTCGCGACCGCGTAGAACAGCCCCACCGCCGCCATCGACCAGAGCAGGACGGCAGCGGCCGACACCACCGGCGGCCGCCCCGAGGGCGAGGCCGGCACGATGCCCGTCGGCGGCTGAGTTGGGTACGACATTGACGACCCCCAAAGGTGATCCGTTGCGCCGAACCTACCCAAGCCGCGCCGTGATCGCGGGGGAACCCGTCCTCCAAGACACCGCGACGCCCCGCCCCTGCGAAAAGGGGCGAGGCGTCGGGCCGCAAACGTCAGGCCGGGTCGGTCGGCGGCCTGGGCGGTTGCTGATCCGACGGCGGCGGCGCGTACGGGTCACTGCCCGGCGGCGTGGCGGACGGAGGCGGAGCGGACCCAGGCGGAGTGGACCCAGGCGGGGGCGGGGCCTGCTGCCCCGGGTACGACGGCAGACCCGAGGGAGGCGGCGGCTGCTGCCCGGCGTAGGGAGGCAGGCCGGGTGCGGGCTGCCCCGGCTGGCCGTACGGCTGCGCCGGATACCCGGGCTGCCCGGGCGGCGGATAGGTCGGATACGGCACCGCCTGCTCCCACCCCTGAGCAACCGGCCGCTTCCGGAAGAACTCGTTGGAGGCCGGCAGCGCCAGCAGGATGATCGTCGCCAGGATCGCGATCAGGATGATCACCGTGACGGTCATGGTCACCGGCTGGTACCAGGACGGCAGCGCGTCGTTGAGGCGGGCCTGGATCTCCGACTGGGTCGGGGCGCCGGACGTGCTGCTGTCCTCCAGCGAGCCGGTGAGGGCGTTGCCGCCCAGGCCGGCGCCGACGCAGCAGAGCGCGATGCCGCCGACCACCCAGGTGATGATGCGGGACGGGTTCTTGCCGCGGCCGTTGAAGATGCCGAGCACAGCGAAGCCGGCGGCGAGCAGCAGATTGAATCCCGCGCCGATCCCGTAGACCACCCCGACGAAGTTGCCGGCGCCATCGGCGCCGAGCGACGTGTCGGCGTACACGTCCTTGAGGGTGTCGGTGATCGTGTTGAGCGTGGCGAAGACGAGGATGGCGTTGATCACCTCGAGGACGGCCACGAGGAACAGCAGGTAGGACGCCACCGTCACGACGGTCGGTCTCGTACGTGGGGCAGGCGCCGGATATCCGGGAGACGAATAACTCGGGACGGTCACATTTCCCCCTCACTTGATCCACTCACGGTATCGGTGCGGGGCCACATTCGCGACCGTCCCGCACTCATCATCCCGCTATGGCAACATCTGGCGAAGAAGACCGAAAAATCCCAATATTGGTCGCCCGCAAGAGGGCAGACGCGCGCGATCGAGAACCCCTACACTTCCCCTCGTGGCGCCGGCCGAGCAGCGGAGACCTCCGGCGGCGCCCCCTGCCCAAGTGACAGCGAGTCGCCCGCCCCGCCAACCAGACGCCGGGGCCGAGGCAGACCGCATTCGGGCACCCGACCCATTACGCGAGCCGTGTGACCACGCCGCGGCCGCCCCAGACCTGACAAGGACCGGTGAGTCCCATGCCACACGCAGACACGCTGACCGTCGTGCACCATGACGACACCCGCACCAGGTTCAAGAACGTCCGCTACCGGCTGCACCGCGACGGCATACGGATCTGGTCGGCCGACGGCGAGCACGTCGTCACCGACGTACTCATGACCGAGGCCTATCGCGGCAACCAGAAGCAGTAGGCAGTGAGGCGGCCCCGGGGAATCCCCGGGGCCGTCTCGTTTCAGCCTCGGGAAACCGTGAGCCCTTCCTTCACGCCCCCCAGATCCACGATCACGGTGTCGCCGTCCCGGATCGACCCCGCGAGCAGCGCCTTTGCCAGCGAGTCCCCGATGGCCGACTGCACGAGCCGCCGCAGCGGCCGGGCGCCGTAGATCGGGTCGTACCCGTGCTCCCCCAGCCACTCGATCGCCGCCGGCGTGACCTCGAGCCGCAGCCGGCGATCCGCCAGCCGGGCGCGCAACCGCCCGACCTGGATGTCCACGATCGCCGACAGATCTTCTTTGGTGAGCGCGTGGAACACCACGATGTCGTCGAGCCGGTTGAGGAACTCGGGCTTGAAGTGCGCCCGCACCACCGCGAGCACTTCGTCCCGCCGCTCTTCGTCGGTCATCGTGAAGTCGCTCGCCTGCGAGCCCAGGTTCGACGTCAGCACGAGAATCGCGTTGCGGAAGTCGACCGTCCGGCCCTGCCCGTCGGTGAGCCGCCCGTCGTCGAGCACCTGCAGCAGCACATCGAAGACGTCGGGATGGGCCTTCTCCACCTCGTCGAGCAACACCACGCTGTACGGCCGCCGGCGCACCGCCTCGGTGAGCTGCCCGCCCTCCTCGTACCCCACGTACCCCGGAGGCGCGCCCAAGAGCCGGGCCACGGAATGCTTCTCGCCGTACTCGCTCATGTCGATGCGGACCATGGCCCGCTCGTCGTCGAAGAGGAACCCGGCGAGCGCCTTGGCCAGCTCGGTCTTGCCGACGCCGGTGGGCCCGAGGAAGAGGAAGCTGCCGGTGGGCCGGTCGGGGTCGGCGATTCCGGCCCGCGCCCGCCGGACGGCGCCGGCCACCGCGGCCACCGCCTCCTGCTGCCCGATGACCTTGGACTGCAGGACGTCCTCCATCCGCAGCAGCTTGGCGGTCTCGCCCTCCATCATCCGGCCGGCCGGGATGCCGGTCCACGAGGAGATCACCTCGGCGATGTCGTCGGCGCCGACCTCCTCCTTGACCATCGGTGGCTCGGTCTTCTCTTCCTCGTCGTCGGCGGAGGCGCTGGCGATCTCGTGCTCGAGCGCCGGAATCTCCTGGTACTGCAGACGGGACGCCTTTTCCCATTCCGCGTCACGCTGGGCACGCTCGAGCTCGGCACGGGCCCCGTCGAGCCGCTTCTTGAGCTCACCGACCCGGTTGAGGCCGCCGCGCTCGCGTTCCCACCGGGCGTTGAGCGCGGTCAGCTCCTCTTCCCGATCGGCGAGGTCGCGCTCGAGCCGGGCCAGACGGTCGCGGGAGGCCGGGTCGGTCTCCTTCTCCAGCGCGAGCTTCTCGACCCGCATCCGGTCGACCTGCCGCTGCAGCTGGTCGAGCTCGACCGGCCGGGAGTCGATCTCCATACGGAGCCGGGAGGCGGCCTCGTCGATCAGGTCGATCGCCTTGTCGGGCAGGAACCGGTCGCTGATGTACCGGTCGGACAGCGAGGCCGCGGCGACCAGCGCCGCGTCGGTGATCTGCACCCGGTGGTGCGCCTCGTAGCGGCCCTTGAGCCCGCGCAGGATGCCGATCGTGTCTTCCACCGTGGGCTCGCCGACCACGACCGGCTGGAAGCGCCGCTCGAGGGCCGGGTCCTTCTCGATGTGCTCGCGATACTCGTCGAGGGTGGTGGCGCCGACCATGCGCAGCTCGCCGCGGGCCAGCATCGGCTTGAGCATGTTGCCGGCGTCCATCGAGCCCTCGCCCTTGCCGGCGCCGACGACCGTGTGCAGCTCGTCGAGGAACGTGACGACCTGCCCGTTGGAGCCGCGGATCTCGTCGAGGACGCTCTTGAGCCGCTCCTCGAACTGGCCGCGGTACTGCGCCCCGGCCACCATCGCGCCGAGGTCGAGGGACACCAGCTTCTTGTCGCGCAGGGTCTCGGGCACGTCGCCGGCCACGATCCGCTGGGCCAGGCCCTCGACGATCGCGGTCTTGCCGACGCCGGGCTCGCCGATCAGCACCGGGTTGTTCTTGGTACGACGCGACAGGACCTGCACGACGCGGCGGATCTCGGCGTCCCGGCCGATCACCGGGTCGATCTTGCCGTCGCGGGCGAGAGCCGTCAGGTCGACGCTGTACTTCTCCAGTGCCTGGTACGTCTGCTCGCCGTCGGGGGTGGTCACCCTCCGCTCGCCGCCGCGCACCTGCGGAAACGCCGCGACCAGCGATTCCTCGGTGGCGCCGGCGCCCTTGAGTGCCCGGCCGACCGCGCCGCCGACCCGGGCGAGGCCGGCCAGCAGGTGCTCGGTCGACACGTACTCGTCGCCGAGGGGCTGGGCGATCAGCTCGGCCTCGCCGATCGCATTCACGAACTCACGGGACAGCGAAGGCTCGGCGGTGCTGGCGCCGCGGGCCGAGGGAATCTGCTCGATGGACCGCACCGCGGCGCGGCGCACGTCGGCCGGGTTGGCACCGACGGCGCGCAGCAGCGCGGGCGCGGTGGAACCGCCGGTGTCGAGAAGGGAGAGCAGCATGTGCCACGGCTCGACCGTCGCGTGCCCGCGGCGGCCCGCGTCGGCGACGGCGCCGGTGATGACGTCGCGGCTCTTGGTGGTCAAACGTTCGGCGTTCATCGACTCCACCTGATCGGAAGAACTTGAGCGGGTGCCACTCAACTCTAAGAGCCTAGGACCACCTCGACAACGTCACTGCCCGAACGGCCGTGACGGTGGACACCAACCCTTCCGGGAGAGCACCCATCCCGCCGTAACGTAACGAATCATGGCCGCACCACCCCTGACTCGCCGTATTCTCCCGCTCTCCCTGGTTTTCGTCGTGGTCGGCCTCGCGACCTCGTTCGTCGGTCCCTATCTCGCGCTCTTCCTCGCCGAAGGCGTCCACGCCGGCCCGATCCGCACCACGGCCTTCCTGATCGTCGCGCCGATCTCCGGCGTGGCCGTGTCGTGGCTGATCGGCCGCATCTCCGACCGCCGGCCGATCCGGCGCCAGTTGCTGATCATCGCGGCGCTCGCCGGCGCCCTGGGCACCGGCCTCACGGCCGTCCTGCGGGACTACTGGGCGGTGCTCGCGGTCACCGTGACGCTCACGGCGATCGCCGGGTCGCTGTTTCCGCAGAGCTTCGCGTACGCCCGGCAGATGCTCCAGCAGAAGGATCCGGCCCGAGCCGCCTTCGGGATCAGCGCGCTCCGCACCCTCTTCTCGGCGGCCTGGGTGGGCGGCCCGCCGCTGGCCGCGCTCATCCTGGCCGCACACGGCTTCGGCTGGACGTACGGCCTCGCCGCCGCCCTCTATCTGCTCGGCGCCCTGCTGATCTTCACGATGCTCCCGAAGGCGCAGGCTCAGGTCACCGGCGCGGCCGAGGTCACCGGCAGCGGCCGGGACGGCAACCCCCTCGCGCTCTTCCTGATCATCGCGAGCTTCACCGTGGTCACCACCGCGTCCACGCTCAACGTCCAGGCGATGCCCCTGTTCGTGCAGAACGACCTGGGCGGCACGATCAGCCAGGCCGGCCTGATCCTGGGCATCTGCGCGGCGCTGGAGATCCCGATGATGCTGGTCCTCGGGGCGCTGACCATCCGCATCCCGGCCCGCCGGCTGATCTTCGTGGGCGTGGTCTGCGCGGTCGCCTACCAAACAGTCGCCGCCACGGCCACGCACGTCTGGACGCTGGCCGCTGCCCAGGTCCTCCAGGCCATGGTCATCTCGACGGTGGGCGCGCTGAGCATCTCGTACGTCCAGGACATGATGCCCGCGCACCCCGGACGCGCCACCACCATGGTCACCAACACGTTCCCGATCGGCCAAATCGTGGCGGCGCCGCTGTTCGGCCTGGCGCAACACTTCGACTTCCGCCTCGCGTACGCCTTCAACCTGGGCCTCTGCGTGGTGGGCCTGCTCCTGCTGGTCGCCAGCGGCCGGGTACGCACCGTGCCACGGAAGCGGATCATCCAAAGGGAGCCCGCGATTTCCGCGGCATAAAGCCGCATAAGTCGCCCAGAGAGCCCATAGTGGAAAGGTGCCTCGCGGAACATCCAGTACCGTTGCACGCGTGCGCGTACGGGTGGAACAGACTCCGCTGCCGGGGATAGGCGTCCGGCATGACCTGGTCACCTCGAGCGGCCGTACGGTCGGGGTGGTCTCGCACCGCAACGGCCGCCGCGACCTGGTCCTGTACGACGTGGACGACCCCGACTCCTGCCTCGCGTCGATCCCGCTGACCGACGGCGAGGCCGAGGCGCTCGCCGATGTGCTCGGCGCGTCCCTGATGCTCGGCCAGCTCGCCGGTCTGCGCCAGCAGGCGGCCGGCCTGCTCACCGAGCAGATCGCGCTGCCGGCCGGCTCGCCGTTCGTGGGCCGTCAGCTGGGCGACACGAAGGCCCGCACCCGCACCAGCGCGTCCATCGTGGCCGTGCTGCGCGACCGCGAGGTGATCGCCTCGCCCGGCCCGTCCTTCGTCTTCGAGGCGAACGACGTCGTGGTCGCGGTCGGCACCCGCGAAGGCCTGGACGGCGTCACCGCCATCCTCGCCGGCGAACGCGACGACTAGGCCCCCGAACCGTGCACAGTACGACGATCCTCCTGATCGAGGTCGGCGCGCTGCTCTTCGCGCTGGGCATGCTCGGCCGCCTGGGCCGCCGGGTCGGCCTCTCCCCGATCCCGCTCTACCTGCTGGCCGGTCTCGCCTTCGGCCACGGCGGGATCGTCCCGCTCTCGGCCAGCGAGGAATTCATCCGGGTCGGCGCCGAGATCGGCGTCATCCTGCTGCTGGTCATGCTGGGCCTGGAGTACTCCGCCACCGAGCTCGTCGGCAACCTGCGCGCCGCCGCCCCGGCCGGGGTGATCGACGGCGTGCTGAACGCCCTGCCCGGCGCCGGCTTCGCGTTCCTGCTCGGCTGGGGCTGGCAGGCCGCCCTCGTGCTGGCCGGCATCACCTGGGTCTCCTCGTCCGGCGTGATCGCCAAGGTCCTCGGTGACCTGGGCCGCCTCGGTAACCGCGAGACCCCGGTCATCCTGAGCGTGCTGGTCATCGAGGACCTCGCGATGGCCTTCTACCTGCCGCTGGTCACCGCCGTGCTGGCCGGCGTGGGCCTGGCCGGCGGCGCCAAGGCGCTCGCCGTCGCGGTGGTCACGGTGATCGCCGTCCTGGTCGTGGCGATCCGCTACGGCAGCACGATCAGCAAGTTCATGTCGGTGTCGGATCCCGAGGCGCTGCTGCTCAGCGTGCTCGGCCTGACGCTGTTCGTGGCCGGGGTGGCCGCCGAGCTCAAGGTCTCGGCCGCGGTGGGAGCGTTCCTGGTGGGCATCGCCCTCTCCGGCCCGGTCGCACACCACGCCACCGAGATGCTGTCGCCGCTGCGCGACCTGTTCGCCGCGGTCTTCTTCGTGTTCTTCGGCCTCTCCACCGACCCGGCCGACATGCCGCCGGTGCTGCTCCCGGCGCTCGGGCTCGCCGCGCTCACCATGGCGACCAAGGTGCTGACCGGCTATCTCGCCGCGAAGCGGGCCGGCATCGCCCTACCCGGCCAGTTGCGCGCCGGACTCGCGCTCGTGCCGCGGGGCGAGTTCTCGGTGGTCATCGCCGGTCTGGCCGTGGCCTCCGGCGTCGAGCCGCGCCTGGCCCCGCTGGCGACCGCCTACGTACTGATCACGGTGATCTCCGGCCCGCTGCTGGCGCGCCTGCCCGATTACCAGTGGTTCAAGAACTTTGTGAGACGCCGCATGGCCGTACGCCGGAGGCCCGCGAATCCTCTTCCCGCAGGTGAGTGACGATGGTTACAGTCAAGGCTGCATAATGCTACTGACCAGTATCCGATTGTGACCCACTAGCACTTCCGTAGGAACTTTGGGCGCGCTAGCGTTCGGGCTCGACAAGTTGTGTTAATCGGACTTTACGGCGGGGCGGCGGCGTGACAGTGCGTGAGTCGGCTTTCTACGGGTTCGCGAACCCGGTCGATCCGCGACCGGAAGAGTTGCAGGCCTGGGCATATCAGCCTGAGTCTGTACCGCTCGACGCCATGCCCCCCGACTGGGATCTTCTGATCGCCGGTGACGTCTTGGCGCCCACGCTCTTCGAGCTGGCGATGGACCGCCAGTGCCCCGCGCGCCGCTTCGCCCAGCACTGCATGTACATCTACGCCGCCGACGGCGTCCGGCAAAATGCCACCAACCAGCGCAAACGCCGCCTCAAGAAGTATGTCGAGCGTGCCGAGGAGGTCGGCGACGAGCCCATGTCCATCTGGGCCCACAACTGCCGCGTCCTGATGAGCCGGCCCGAGGCCTTCGACTACTCCGAATGGATCGAGGGCGGCCTGGTCCGCCACCCCCGACGCCTCGGCATGTTCGGCCGCACAACGGGCGGCGGCACGTTAGGGCGCTGATCAGCCCGCGGCAAACGACAGGAACATGTCGGCAAGGCGGCGGGCGCCATGCGGCTCGAAGAGGCTGACCAGGTTCGCCATCGACTCCTCGGCGGCCTGCCGCGCCCGCGGGAACATCGCCGCCTCGTAGGCGCCCAGCGCCGCCTCCACGTCCGTGGGGTGCGCGATGATCGCGTGCGCCAGCTCGGCGCCGTCCTGCATGGCGAGATTCGCGCCCTCTCCGGCGAAGGGCGACATCAGGTGGGCCGCGTCCCCGATCAGCGTGACGCCGGCCGTCCGCCCCCACCGATGCCCCACCGGCAGGGCGTAGATCGGCCGCGGCGTCAGCGTGCCCTCGCCCGCCGCGATGATCTCGCGCAGGTCCGGGTGCCAGTCCGCGAAGTGCGCGACCAGCACCTCCCGGCTGATCTCCCCGGTCGCCCAGTCGGACGGCTTCTTCACCGCCACGTACGCGCAGATCTCGTCGCCTGGCTCCTTGTGGGCGAGGATCCCTCGCTCGTCGTCCAGCGCGAACAACGACCCCGCCCCGACCACGGCCGCGACCCGGGGCTCGGCCGGGATCCGGAGCTCCACGAACGAGAGCCCCGAGTACACCGGCTGGTCCGGCGAGAGCAGCGACCGGATCCGCGACCAGGCGCCGTCCGCTCCCACGAGCAGCTCGGTCACTTCCGTGCGCCCGTCCGCGAAGGTCAGCTCGTGCCCGCCGTCGACCGGCCGCACCCCCACGACCCGCGAGTTCCACCGCACGGTCCCCTCGGGCAGCGAGTAGAGCAGCAGATCCCGTAGCGCCCCGCGCTCGATCTCGGGCCGCTCCCCGTTCCCCTCCTCGTCGAACAGCACCGCCGCGTGCTTGTCGAGCACCCGGGTGGCGTCCCCGCCCTCCAGCACGTGCCGCGCGAACTCGTCGAAGACGCCGGCCGCCCGCAGCGCCATCTGGCCCGACTCCTCGTGCATGTCGAGCATCCCGCCCTGGTGCCGCGCGTGCGGCGACGCATCCAGGTCGTAGACGACGGACTCGATCCCGTGCACCCCCAGCACCCGCGCCAGGGTCAGCCCGCCCAGCCCGGCTCCGACAATCGTGATCATCCTCGTGCTCCTCTCCTCCGGCCCCCGACCAGCCCATCACCGCCGGAGACCCGTCCGCAGGCGCTTTGCCCGGCCTTCACGCTACACGAACACGTTCGCTACGAACATGTTCGTCACGCCACAAAGAGAGCGGCCCTCTCCGGGAGGCGAGGGCCGCCAGAAACTATTTGTCGGAGACTCGGCGCGGGCGCCAGACGACCAACGCCGTGGACGGGCGCTCCTGGCGCACCAGGTCGCGGCCCGAGTACGGGCTCTCCATCTGGGCGATCCGGGCGTACGCCTCGTCGAGCTGCGCCTCCAGCTCGTGCAGGCGCTGCTGCAGGTCGCCGACCAGCTGCTCGAGGCCGATGATGCGCTTGATGCCGGCCAGGTTGACGCCGTCGTCCTGGCTCAGCCGCTGCACCTCGCGCAGCAGCGCGACGTCCCGCTCGCTGTAGCGGCGGCCGCCACCGCCCGCCCGGCCGGGCTGCACCAGCCCGAGCCGGTCGTACTGGCGGAGGGTCTGCGGGTGCATGCCGGCCAGCCGCGCGGCCACGGAGATGATCAGGACCTTCGCGTCGGAGGCCTGCTCGACCGAGATCTCAACCTCTTCATACATGTGCCACCTCCCGAGAACGTCCTAACTGCCCCGGCGCACGCGCGCCTCGAGCCGTTCCCGCCCGACCGGCGGGGTCAGTTTCGCGAAACGCTCCAGCGCGTCCCGTGCTTCCCCCGTGACGCCATCCGGCACCTGCACATCGACCGTGACGATCAGGTCGCCGGGTGGTCCGTTCTTGCGGGCCACGCCCTTGCCCCGGGCCCGCAGCTTGCGCCCGCTCGGCGTGCCGGGCGGGACCCGCATGGTGACCGGGCCGTCCAGTGTGGGCACCCGCAGGTCGGCGCCGAGCACCGCCTCGGCGATGCTGATCGGCAGGGTCAGCGTGAGGTCGTCGCCGCTGCGGCCGAACAGGTCGTCGGGACGGACGGCCACCTGCACGTACAGGTCGCCGGACGGGCCGCCGCGATCGCCGGGCTCGCCCCGGCCGCTGAGCCGGATCCGCTGACCGTCGGCGACGCCGGACGGGAAGCGGACGTTGATCGTGCGGCTCTTGGTCACCCCGCCGGTGCCGCGGCACTCGGGGCACTTCTCGTCGACGATCGTGCCCGCGCCCTGGCACTCGCGGCACGGCTCGGAGAAGCTGAACGACCCTTGGTTCCGCGAGATCAGGCCGCTGCCGTGGCACTGCGGGCAGGCGCGCGGCGTGGTGCCGGGCTTGGCGCCGTTGCCGTGGCAGGTGTCGCACTCGCCGGCCGAGCGCAGCGTCAGCGGCAACGTCGTGCCGCGTACCGCCTGGGTGAAGTCGAGGGTCACCTCGGTCTCGACATCGCGCCCGCGGCGCGGGCCACGCCGGGCGGCCCCGCCGCCCGGACCGCCGCCCGAGAAGATCGAGCTGAAGATGTCGGAGAAGCCGGCGCCGCCGAACCGGCGGTCGCCCGCGCCGCCCTGGGCGCCGGCGTTGGAGAAGCCGCCGAACAGGTCGGACGGGTCGAACTGCCCGCCCGGTGAGCCGGAGCGCGCGCCCCGGCGGAAAGCGCCGGAGCCGAACAGCGAGCGCATTTCGTCGTACTCTTTGCGCTTCTTGTCGTCGGAGAGGACGTCGTAGGCCTCGGACGCGGCCTTGAACTTCTCCTCGGCCTCCCGGTTGTCCGGGTTCCGGTCGGGGTGCAGGTCGCGGGCGAGCTTGCGATATGCCTTCTTGATCTCGTCGGTTGAGGCGGACTTGTTCACGCCGAGCACGGCGTAGAAGTCCTTCTCGAGCCAGTCCTTCGAGCTCATCTCGTCCACCTCCTCCTAGCGGTAGTCCCGCCCACCGCGTCGCGGTGGGCGGGACGAGCCTGTGAGATCACTCGGGGTCGGCGACCGCGACCAGGGCGGGCCGCAGCAGCCGCTCGCCCAGGGTGTAGCCCCGGCGCATGACCTCGATGCAGGTCGGCTCCGTGACATCGGCGGAGGTCTGGTGCGCGACCGCCTCGTGCCGGTTCGGGTCGAAGGGGTCGCCCTTCTCGCCGAACGCGGTGAGCCCGAGCTTGCCGGTCACCGCGGTGAGCGATTCCGCCACCGAGGCGAACGGTCCGACCAGGTCACCGTGCTCCCGGGCCCGGTCGATGTCGTCGAGCACCGGCAGCAGCGCGGTGAGCACCGCTCCCGTGGTGAGCTCGGCGGCGGCCGCCCGGTCCCGGTCGACCCGCTTGCGGTAGTTGGCGTACTCGGCGGTGATCCGCTGCAGGTCGTGGGTCCGCTCGTCGAGCTCGCCGCGCAGCGCCTCCAGCTCCACACCCAGGGCGGGCGTCTTGGCCTCCTCCTCGACGGTGGTGGCAGCAGCGCCCTCCTCCGGGTCGGCGGCGCGGTGGGCGCCGCCGGAGGTCTTGTCCTGGACCTCGGCGGTGCCCTTCGCCTTCGACTCGGCCTTCGGGTCTATCTTGCGGCGGTCCCGGATGACGACCCGCTCGGTCGCCTGACCGTCGTTCTCGTCGTCCGCGGCAGTCACTTCTTGTCGTCCTCCACGATCTCGGCGTCGACCACGTCGTCGCCGCCCCCGGCCGGGCCGGCGCCGGTCGCGCCCGCCGCGCCGGGACCACCGGTCGCGCCATCGGGCGCCTGGGTGCCGTCCGCGCCGCCGGCGGCGGCCTGCGTGCCGTCACCCTGCGAGTAGAGCAGCGAACCGGCCTCCTGGGAAACCTGCGAGAGCCGCTCGTGCGCCGACTTGATCTTCTCGATATCGGAGCCGCCGAGCGCGCCGCGCAGCTCGCCGAGCGCCTCGTTGATCTTGCTCTTGCTCTCTTCCGGCAGCTTGTCGCCGCTTTCGGCCAAGAACTTCTCGGTCTGCCACTGCAGCTGCTCGGCCAGGTTGCGGGTCTCCGCGTCCTCGCGGCGCTTCTTGTCCTCGTCCGCGTGGTCCTGAGCGTCGCGCATCATGCGCTCGATGTCGTCCTTCGGCAGCGCGGAGCCGCCGGTGATCGTCATCTTCTGCTCCTTGCCCGTGCCCAGGTCCTTGGCGGACACGTGCACGATGCCGTTCGCGTCGATGTCGAAGGAGACCTCGATCTGCGGGACGCCGCGCGGGGCCGGCGCGATGCCGCTGAGCTCGAAGGTGCCGAGCTTCTTGTTGTACGCCGCCATCTCGCGCTCGCCCTGGAAGACCTGGATGAGCACGGAGGGCTGGTTGTCGTCGGCGGTGGTGTAGACCTCGGAGCGGTGCGCCGGGATCGTCGTGTTGCGCTCGACGAGCTTGTGCATGATGCCGCCCTTGGTCTCGATGCCCAGGGACAGCGGGGTGACGTCGAGGAGCAGAACGTCCTTGACCTCGCCCTTGAGCACGCCGGCCTGCAGCGCTGCGCCCACGGCGACGACCTCGTCCGGGTTGACGCCCTTGTTGGGCTCCTTGCCGGTCATGCTCTTGACCAGGTCGGCAACCGCCGGCATACGGGTCGAGCCGCCGACCAGGATGACGTGGTCGACGGCGGAGAGCTTGACGTCGGCGTCCTTGATCGCGGACTCGAACGGGCCCTTGCAGCGGTCGAGCAGGTCCTGCGTCATGCGCTGGAACTCGGCCCGGGACAGCGACATGTCCAGGTGCAGCGGGCCGTCGGGGCCGGCCGTGATGTACGGCAGGTTGATGCTGGTCGTCGTCGCGGCGGACAGCTCGATCTTCGCCTTCTCGGCGGCCTCACGCAGACGCTGCAGGGCCATCTTGTCGGCGCCCAGGTCGATGCCGTGCTCGCCGCGGAAGGTCTTGACCAGGTGGTCGATGATCCGCTGGTCCCAGTCGTCGCCGCCCAGGTGGTTGTCGCCGGAGGTCGACTTGACCTCGATAACGCCGTCGCCGAGCTCGAGCAGCGAGACGTCGAAGGTGCCGCCGCCGAGGTCGAAGACCAGGACGGTCTGCTCCTTGGAGCCCTTGTCCAGGCCGTAGGCGAGGGCCGCGGCGGTGGGCTCGTTGACGATGCGCAGAACGTTCAGTCCCGCGATCTCGCCGGCCTCCTTGGTGGCCTGGCGCTGCGCGTCGTTGAAGTACGCCGGGACGGTGATGACCGCGTCGGTGATCGTCTCACCGAGGTACGCCTCGGAATCGCGCTTGAGCTTCATCAGTACCCGCGCCGAGATCTCCTGCGGCGTGTATTTCTTGCCGTCGATGTCGATCGACCAGTTCGTGCCGACCTCCCGCTTGACCGAGCGAATGGTCCGGTCGGGGTTGGTCACCGCCTGGCGCTTCGCGACCTCGCCCACGAGCACCTCGCCGTTGCGGGCGAAGGCGACGATGGACGGGGTCGTCCGGGAGCCCTCCGCATTGGCGATGACGGTGGGCTCGCCTCCTTCCAGAACGCTGACGCAGGAGTTCGTGGTGCCGAGGTCGATGCCGACCGCACGTGCCATGGTGTTCCTCGCTTCTTACTGAGCTCGGTTCGGTACAAAGGTTGAGTGGAACCGACTCAATGATGCCACGGGCCCGCCACTCGTCAAATCCAAGTTGAGCCAACTCGGCGCAAGTGCGTTCCCCGCCAGCACTTCGGTAGATACCTGTCCGGTCACGGCATACCGGCACCTGTTGTCCTGCATGCATAGATCGGGCACTCTTTACCCGTGACGACGCACGGTGACGCGGTCGGTCCATCGGCCATCGCCGCCGTGGACGCCACAACGCAAGAGCCCGCCGGCTCGGAGGAGAAGGGTCTGACGAGCGCGGTTCCGACCGATGCCGGGAACAACTCTGATCCTACGGAAGCCGTCGTGCCCCGTCAGCCACATCCCGATCCCGAGCCGGACGCGCCGTCGCCGGACGATGCCGCGATCGCGGAGAGTGATCAGGAAACCAAGATCGAGTTACCGGAAACGTCCCCCGAACCGGTCGAACACCAGGCGGTAGCGGTAACGGAAAGTTCACCAGAGCCGCCGCTGGTCGAGCCGCCCCCGGCGGTCGGGCATCTCGCCACCGCGCTGAGCCGGCTGCGCGCGGCGATCGGCGGCGCCTCGTACCCCCTGGTCATGCCGTCCGCCGAAGAGGCCCGCCGGGTCGGCGCCGCGCTGGTCGCCCAGCTCGACGACTACCTGCTGCCCCGCCTGGCCCGGCTCGACGCGCCGTTGCTGGTCGTCGTCGGCGGCTCCACCGGCGCGGGCAAGTCGACCCTGGTCAACAGCCTGGTCCGCACCCCGGTCAGCGCGGCCGGCGTGCTGCGGCCGACCACCCGCTCGCCGGTGCTGGTCAGCAACCCCTCCGACCTGGCCTGGTTCCGCCAGGGTCAGTTGCTGCCGGGCCTGGTGCGCACCCCCGAGTCCAGCGCCGACCCCCGTACGCTGCAGATCGTCTCCGCCCCCGCGCTCGGCGCCGGCCTCGCGTTCCTCGACGCTCCCGACGTCGACTCGGTCGTCGAGGGCAACCGCAAGCTGGCCGCGCAGCTGTTCGCCGCGGCCGACCTCTGGCTGTTCGTGACCACGGCCGCCCGCTACGCCGACAACGTGCCGTGGGAACTGCTGACCACGGCCCGGCTACGCGGCACGGTCATCGCCCTGGTCCTCGACCGGGTCCCGACCGAGGCCGCCGGCGAGGTCACCGCCCACCTTCAGGAAATGCTGGTCGCGCGCAACCTCGGCGCCGCGCCGCTGTTCGTGCTGCCCGAGACGACGCTGGACGGCCAGGGCCTGATCGCCGAGGACGTGATCGGCCCGCTGCACGACTGGTTCGGCCAGCTCGCGGCCGACGCCGGCGCCCGCGCGGCGGTGGTGCGGCAGACCCTCGACGGCGCGCTCGCCGCGCTCGGGCCCGCGGTCGAGGGCCTCGCCGACGCCGCCGACGAGCAGACCGTGGCCACCCGCGCGCTCGACGAACGGGTCACCGTCGCCTACCGCACCGCCCGGCAGACCGTGGTCGAGGGGCTGCGCGACGGCCGGTTGCTGCGCGGCGAGGTGCTGGCCCGCTGGCAGGAATTCGTCGGCACCGGCGAGTTCATGCGCACCCTGGAAAACCGCGTGGGCCTGCTGCGCGACCGCTTCGTCTCGGCGATCACCGGCCGCCCGCTGCCCGGGCGCAACCTCCAGACCGCGCTGGAGTCCCAGCTGGTCACGCTGCTGCGCGGGGTCGCGACCGACGCGGCCGAGCAGGCGTACGCGGCATGGCAGGCGCACCCGGCCGGCGCCGCGCTGCTCGACACCGAGCTCCAGCGCGCCTCCGCCGATCTCCCGCAGCGCGCCGACCGGCTGGTCCGCGACTGGCAGCAGTGGGTGCTCGGCCTGGTCCGCGAGCAGAGCGCCGAGAAGCGGGTGGTGGCGCGGGGCGCGGCGTACGCGGTCAACGGCGCCGGGCTCGCCGTCATGATCGCCGTCTTCACCTCGACGGCGTTCATACCGACCGGGCTCGAGCTGGCGGTCGGCGCCGGCACCACGGTCGCGGCCCAGAAGGTGCTCGAGGCCGTCTTCGGCGACCAGGCCATCCGCGGGCTGGCCAACCGCGCCCGGGAAGATCTGCTGTTCCGGGTCGGCGAGCTGCTCGACGCCGAGGCCGCCCGGTACACCGACCGCACCGCGGCGACCGGGCTCGACACGGCGCCCGCCGCCGACCTGCGCCGGGCCGCGCTC
This sequence comes from Actinoplanes sp. NPDC051513, assembly GCF_044454685.1. Classification (NCBI taxonomy): domain Bacteria; kingdom Bacillati; phylum Actinomycetota; class Actinomycetes; order Micromonosporales; family Micromonosporaceae; genus Actinoplanes; species Actinoplanes sp. NPDC051513. Next base: position 419,827 of record NZ_JBITDW010000007.1, on the reverse strand, counting down.
GACGTGGAGGCCGCCCGGCTGGAACTCGCGTTGACGGGGAGCGCGACATGAGCTTGATTGAGAAGGTGCGTGGCGCGCTGACCGGTGCGGACGGCCGGGTCGACTCCGAGGAGCTCGTGCAGCGGCTCGAGTCGCTGGCCAAGTTCCTCCGCTTGGTGGATCCCTATCTTCCCGACGCCGACCTGGTCGCTGCCCACACGCTCGTCGAGCGGGCCGGCAACCGGCTCTCGCTCTCCCGCGACCACACCGTCGTGGCGCTCGCCGGCAGCACCGGCAGCGGCAAGTCGAGCCTGTTCAACGCGCTCGCCCGGCTCAAGCTCTCGCCGGTCGGGGTGCGCCGGCCGACCACCGGCGCCGCGCACGCCTGCGTCTGGGGCCCGCTCGAGCCGGCCAACCAGCTGCTCGACTGGGTCGGGGTGCTGCCACGGCAACGCTTCATCCGCGAGAGCGCCCTCGACGGCGACGACGAGGCCGCCCTGCGCGGGCTGGTGCTGCTCGATCTCCCCGACTTCGACTCGATCGAGCGCAGCCACCGGCTCGAGGTCGACCGGCTGCTCGGCCTGGTCGACCAGGTGGTCTGGGTGGTCGACCCGCAGAAGTACGGCGACCGGATCCTGCACCAGGCCTATCTCTCCCAGTTCCGCGAGCACGCCGGCGTGACGATCGTGGTGCTCAACCAGGCCGACCGGCTGTCCACCCACGACACCGAGGTGGTGCTGGGCGACCTGCGCCGCCTGCTCGAGGAGGACGGCCTCCCCGGCGCGCCGGTGCTGGCCACCTCGGCCAAGCAGCCCGGCATGCTGCACGAGCTGCGCGAGACCCTGGAAAAGACGGTCGCCGACCGGCAGGCCGCGCTGCGCCGCCTCGCGGGCGACCTCCAGGCGGTCAGCGAGCCGCTCACCTCGATGATCGGGCCGCCCGCCGCCGAGGACGAGGTCGATCGAGCCACCGTCCGTCAGCTCTCCGAAGCGCTCTCCTCCTCGGCCGGGGTGAGCGCGGTCGCCGACGCCACCGCGGGCTCCTACCGGCACCGGGCCGCCGCGGCCACCGGCTGGCCCGTCGTCCGCGGGCTGCGCCGCCTGCGGCCCGACCCGCTGCGCCGGCTGCACCTGGCCGAGAAGGCACCGACCGACGCGGTCTCCACCGACGTCGTGCCGCGCACCTCGGTGCCCGAGGCGTCCCCGGCCCAGAAGTCCGCGGTCGGTCTCTCGGTGCGCGCCGTCGCCGCCCGCGCGGCCGCGCCGCTGCCGGCCATGTGGGGTCCCGCGCTGACCAACGCGGCCCGCTCCCGGGTCGACGACCTGCCCGACGCGCTCGACCGCGCGATCGCCAGGACCGACCTCGGCGTCGACCGCACCCCGCTGTGGTGGCGCGGCGTCGGCATCCTGCAGTGGCTGCTGGTGGCGGCCGCGGTGGGCGGGCTGGGCTGGCTGCTCGCCGGCTACGCCGTACGCATGCTCGCCCTTCCCGAGCTGCGCTACCCCAAGGTCGGCGCGGTGCCGGTGCCGACGCTGCTGCTGCTCGGTGGCGTCCTGGCCGGCCTGCTGCTGTGGCTGCTGCTCAAGCCGGTCGTCGACTGGGGCGCCCGCCGGGCCCGCGCCAAGGCCGAGCAGCGGATGCGCGCCTCGGTCACCGAGGTCGCCCGGGAATACGTGGTGGCCCCGGTTCGCGAGGTGCTGAACGCGTACGCCCAGGCGCGCGAAGCGCTCACGACCGTTCGTTCGGAGTAGTCTCCGAGCGTACGTGGACCGGTACGCTCGCGATATGTCGCCATCATCGACCCCGTTCGAGGCGGTTCTGCACGCGGCCCGCGACGTGGCGAAGCTCGACTGCGCGCTGGACGCCGAGATGCTGGGCACCGCCTTGCTCGGCAGCGTCTACTCGATCGCCGAGGCCGATCGGGCCGCGGCGGTGCGCGACTTCGTCGGCGAGTTCCTCTCCGCTACCACCCGCCGGCGCACGGCCTCCGCCACCACCATCCGCGAGGTGTTCGCGTCGCTGGTGCCCGACGCCGCCGGCGCCGCGCAGGTCAGGCGGGGAGCGCAGGCGCCGCCGTGGACGTCCGAGCTGGGCCGGGTACGCCCCACCGGCTGCTACGCGTACGGCGACGTCTACGGCGACCAGACGTCCTATCTGGTCACCTTCGCCTACGAGAGCGAGGACGGCGGCCCCGAGCACGCGGTCGTCGCCCTGGTCGACCACAACATCGGCATCACCAAGGACGTGTTCGTCGGCGCCTCGGCCGAGCGCATCCTCCAGCAGGTGCGCGAGATGTGCGCCGAGGACGAGCTGACCTGGTTCCGCGAGGAAGATCCGGGCCGCGTACGCGACGAGGTCGACCGCCACCTGGCGATCACCGACGGCCTCGGCTCGCTGCCGGCCGACGGCTCGCTCGCCACCGACCGGGCGCTGGCCGCGGCCCGCCTCGCGCTGCTGCCGAGAGCCAGCACCCCGCCGCTCTCCGAGCCGCCCTACCCGAGCAACACCGACCTGTCCCGCGACTTCCTGGCCAGTCCCGAGGCCGCCCAGTTCGGCCTCGACAAGGTGAGCGCCGACGACGAGCTGGCGTCCCTGCACTTCTGCGTCAGCCTGCTGCTCGACCACGCGGCCACGCTGCCCGGCGCCGACCCGCTGCGCTGGAGCCCCGCGGTGGCCGGCCTGTTTCTTCTCGACTGGGTGCACCGCCGCGCGGTGCTCGACATGGACGACGCGGCGATGCTGCCCAGGGTGACCCGGGCGTGGTCGGCCTACACGACGCGGAGGCGACGCCTGCCCGAGGCCGCCGCGATCCAGACCGACGAGCTGGTCGACGAGATGATCCCCGAGTTCGCCCGCCTCTACGCGACCGGCGAGCGCCGCAGCCCGGCCACGGCGGCCGTGGCCCAGCTGATCTCCGAGGGCGTCGACCCCGACGACCACGAGGCGATCGACGCCTGGCTCGACGCCAACCGCCACCGCCTCGACGAGCCGTAAGACGTCACGGGCCTGAGAGATCACGGGCCGCAAAGATCACGAGCTGTACGGGCTCACCAGTGGCCGCTGAGGTCGTCGGTGGGCTCGGCGTGGTGACGGCCCACCCGCGAGCTGCGGCGCTGGGCCGGGGTGTCGTCGGCGTGGTGCTGGCTGCCGGCTCGGTGGCTGCCGCGGTACGGGCGGTCGATCTGGTTGTCCTCGGTGCGCGCCTCGGGGATCAGGCGGCGGGTGTTGATGCCGCTCGGGGAGTAGCTGCGCTCGAGGATGCGGGACGGGCGGATGTTCTGCGGACGTTCGGCCACGGGTGACCTCCGGCTGTGCTCGGACCGGTCGGGCGACCGGTCGTTGTCGGTGGAACGGGCGCATCGACGCTGGTGGTGCCGCGACGACGAGTCGTCGCTATCCGGAATATCCGATAAATCGGGGAGGGCGTCGCCGCCGCTCGCAAAGTCCACCGGATCGAGGGCCGGGGAAGCGGGGTCGAGAGCGCGAGAAGGCGGGGACGAAGCGGGCCGGGCCGACCGCCCGGCCACCGATGGCAAATGCGGAAGAGCGGGCATTCCGGGCAACGCCGGGAAGGCCGCCATCGCCGGCGCGTGTTCCGACGAGCCCGATCGGCCGGGCTTGGCCGACTTGTCAGAACCGGACTTCTTGGATCCGCGGGTCGCGTGCTTCCCGGCGTACGGGAAAGTTTGCTGGGCGGCACGAGACGGCTCGGACCGGACCCGGCGTTTGCCGGCCTCACCGAGAAGCCGGCCCGCCCGCAGCGCCGTCCCCGCGACGCCCGGCGGCAGAAGCGGCGGCGAGGCGCCCACCCGGGAGTCGGGATGCACGGGACCGGGCAACGCCGGCGGCAGGAACGGGACGTCCATGGTGTCGGTGCCGCCGTCGGCGAGCTCGTTGGAGCCCGCGGTGATCGCCGCGAGGGTGGGAACCGACGCCAACCCGACCAGCAGCGCCACGATCAGCACATATCGTCGAGTCGGTCCGGAGAAGCCGGAGTCGGCCCGGTACACCCCGTTCAGCCGCCTCCGCATGACCTTGAGCGGCGGCACGAGGTCGTCGTCTGGCACGGCCGGCCCCCTCCTACGAAAATGATCAACATGGATCGGTCTCGGTCAGAAGGTCGAACGACAGATGCCAGCCGGGGCTGCGGCACATATGGTCCATTCGTACGGTAGTGACCGTACGAAAACCGCTTATTAGGACAAACATGGGCACCGATGTGACGGGGGAATTTCCCGACTGTGATCGACCCGACCTGTAACGGCGCTCACGTTCTCTGTCAGGATGAAGGCGATGGCACCGCAGCCGATCTACTCGCCGGCGGGTGGGGGCCGTCACTCCCCGGCGGGGCCCCGTGCCGCGCCGTACCGCCGCGCGGCAACCTCACCAAGGTCAGGCGCGGCGACCCCAGCGGTTCGCCGCGCGGACGGGCAACACCCGCTGCGGGCGCATAGATGAACAGGGAGACACGGATGGCGAACGACGAACGCGAAGTCGGAGGGGCCGACGCTCCCGCCGGCGGCTTCGTCCAACTGCTGACCCCCGACGGGGAACGCGTCGACAGCGTCACCACGGCGGACGGCACGACGTACACCGTCGACTTCACCGACGAGGAATACCGGGAGCTCTACCGCGACCTGGTGACGGTCCGGCGGCTGGACGCCGAGGCGACCGCCCTGCAACGCCAGGGCGAGCTGGGCATCTGGGCCAGCCTGCTCGGCCAGGAGGCGGCACAGGTCGGCTCGGGCCGCGCGATGCGCCCGCAGGACATGGCGTTCCCCACCTACCGCGAGCACGGCGTGCTCTACACCCGCGGTATCGACCCGATCATGCCGTTCGGCCTGTTCCGCGGCGTCGACCAGGGCGGTTGGGACCCCAACGAGTTCAAGTTCAACACGTACACGATCGTGATCGGCGCGCAGACGCTGCACGCGACCGGCTACGCCATGGGCATCACCATGGACGGCAAGACCGGCAACGCCGACGGTGAGGCGGTCATCGCCTACTTCGGCGACGGCGCGACCAGCCAGGGCGACGTCAACGAGGCGTTCGTCTGGTCCGGCGTGTTCCACGCCCCGATCGTGTTCTTCTGCCAGAACAACCAGTACGCGATCAGCGAGCCGCTCGAGCGCCAGACCCGCATCCCGCTGTACCGCCGCGCGCTCGGCTACGGCTTCCCCGGCGTACGCATCGACGGCAACGACGTGCTGGCCAGCTTCGCGGTCACCCGCGCCGCGCTCGACCAGGCCCGCAACGGCCAGGGCCCGACCCTGATCGAGGCCTACACCTATCGGATGGGCGCGCACACCAGCTCCGACGACCCGACCCGCTACCGCATCGCCAGCGAGGTCGAGTCGTGGAAGGCCCGCGACCCGATCTCCCGGGTGAAGGCGTTCCTCACCAAGCAACAGATCGCCGGCGACGACTTCTTCGGCGACGTCGACGAGGCCGCCAAGAAGCTCGCGCTCGACCTGCGCGAGCGGGTGCTGGCCATGCCCGACCCGCAGCCCGTGACCCTGTTCGACAACGTCTACCCGAATGGTTCGCCCGAGGTCGAGGCCCAGAAGGCCGAGTTCGAGCGGTACCACGCGTCGTTCGAGGGGAGCGCCCAGTAATGACTGAACCCACCCGCGGCGGAAAACCCCAGAAGAAACCCATAGGTGAGACGATCACCCTGGGCAAGGCACTCAACCACGGCCTGCGCCGCGCGCTCGAGGACGACCCGAAGGTCATCATCATGGGCGAGGACGTCGGCAAGCTCGGCGGCGTCTTCCGCATCACCGACGGCCTGCAGAAAGACTTCGGCGAAGACCGCGTCATCGACACCCCGCTCGCCGAGTCGGGCATCGTCGGCACCGCGATCGGCCTGGCCATCCGCGGGTACCGCCCGGTCTGCGAGATCCAGTTCGACGGGTTCGTCTTCCCGGCGTTCAACCAGATCGTCGCCCAGGTCGCGAAGATGTTCTACCGCTCGCTCGGCAACGTGCGGTTGCCGATCGTCATTCGCATCCCGTTCGGCGGGGGCATCGGCGCGGTCGAGCACCACTCCGAGTCGCCCGAGGCGCTGTTCGCGCACATCCCCGGCCTCAAGGTCGTGAGCTGCTCGAACTCCGCGGACGCGTACACGATGATCCGCCAGTCGATCACCTCGGACGACCCGATCGTCTTCTTCGAGCCCAAGCGGCGCTACTGGGAGAAGGGCGAGGTCGACCTCGACGCCCCGCTCGCGAACGCCTTCCCGCTGCACTCGGCGCGGGTGGCCAAGCCCGGCGCGGACGCGACGCTGCTCGCGTACGGCCCGATGGTGCGCACCTGCCTCGACGCGGCCATCGCGGCCGCCGAGGACGGGCGCAACCTCGAGGTCATCGACCTGCGATCGCTCTCCCCGCTCGACATGGGCACGGTCTACGAGTCGGTGAAGCGCACCGGCCGGGCCGTCGTCGTGCACGAGGCGCCGGGCAACCTCGGCCTGGGCGCCGAGCTCGCGGCGCGGATCACCGAGGAGTGCTTCTACTCCCTGGAGGCGCCGGTGCTGCGGGTGACCGGCTACGACGTTCCCTACCCGGCCGCGCGGGTCGAGGAGGAGTACCTCCCCGATCTCGACCGGGTGCTGGACGCCGTCGACCGCTCGTTCGGCTGGTGACGGCGATGTCGCGGATCAAGGAGTTCACCCTGCCCGACCTCGGCGAGGGCCTGACCGAGGGAGAGATCCTCTCCTGGCTGGTCAAGGTGGGCGACACGATCGAGCTCAACCAGCCGATCGTCGAGGTCGAGACGGCGAAGGCCGCCGTCGAGATCCCGGCGAAGTGGGCCGGCGTCGTGACCAAGATCTTCCACGAGGCGGGCACGACGGTCGAGGTGGGCGCGCCCATCGTCGCCATCGACACCGATCCGGGCGCCGGAGACCTTCCGGTGCCGTCGGCGGAGTCGCTTGCGGCGGTGGAGATCGCTCCGGCCGAGGGCTCGGTCGAGCCGGGTCTCATCGGTGGTCCGGCTCCGGGCGGCCGCACGGCCGTCCTGGTGGGTTACGGCCCGAAAAACACAGCGGCAAAACGCAGACCCCGATTGGGTACGCCTTCAGCACCGTCCCCCGCCGAGCCGGTCAGTCCCCCGCCTGCGGCGGCTGTCGCCGACCCCGTGGCCGTGACCGAAGCGCGCCAGAATGCCCCGGTCCTGGCCAAGCCCCCGGTGCGCAAACTGGCCCGCGACCTGGGCGTCGACCTGGCCACGATCGCCGGTTCGGGCCCGGCGGGCTCGGTGACGCGCGACGACGTACACCAGGCGGCTTCGCAGCCTTCAGACTCGGCAGCCGCCCCGGCTGCTGCGGCGGTTTTTGACGCTTCTCGCGAGCAGCGCATCCCGGTCAAGGGAGTCCGCAAGCTGACCGCCGAGAACATGGTGGCCTCGGCGTTCACCGCGCCACACGTCACCGAGTTCCTCACGGTCGACGTCACCCGCACGATGAAGGCGCTCGACAAGATCAAGTCCAGCCGCGACTTCCGCGACGTGCGGGTCTCGCCGCTGCTGCTGGTGGCCAAGGCCGTGCTGCTCGCGGTCAAGCGCCACCCGATGGTCAACTCGAGCTGGTCGGGCGATACCGGCGAGATCGTGGTGAAGGAGTACGTGAACCTCGGCATCGCCGCGGCGACCGAGCGGGGTCTCATCGTTCCCAACATCAAGGACGCCGGACGTCTCACGCTGCGGGAGCTGGCCGAGGCGCTGAACACACTTGTCCAGGTGGCGAAGTCGGGCAAGACGCCGCCCGCCGACATGGCCGGCGGCACCCTCTCGATCACCAACGTCGGCGTGTTCGGGGTCGACACGGGCACCCCGATCCTGCCGCCGGGCGAGTCGGCGATCCTGGCGTTCGGCGCGGTCAAGCCCATGCCGTGGGTGCACAAAGACAAGATCAAGATCCGTCAGGTGACCACGCTGGGGCTCTCGTTCGACCACCGGATCATCGATGGCGAGCTGGGCTCGAAGTTCCTCCGGGACATCGGCGAGTTCCTCACCGACCCGGAGGCGGCGCTACTCTCGTGGACGTAGGCAAGCCAGAGAAACTTAGGCAACCGATTATTCCGACCTTCGATCGTTAGGCAGGTGCTCACCGTCACCCCCTAAATCGTTGGCAGCTCTGGTCGAGGTGAGTCACAATGGAGTTGCCTCGAACAGAGCATCAAACGTTTTGGCCCCACGAGGGCCGAAGGGGAAGTGACCAGCACCATGAGCATCGTCGACCGGGTCCGTCAGCGCCGGATGATCAACCGCGAGAACCGTGCCATCGACCGGGCGTGGCAGTCCGCGCCGAGCCAGGCCATGCGCGACGAGATCGCCATCTTCGCCCAGCGCAAGACCTTCTGATAACCGCATCGCGAAAGGCCCGTCCGGAGTCCTCCGGGCGGGCCTTTTCTTCTCTGAAGTCTCCCTTAAAGATCCGCTGGCCGTCCCCTTCCGGGCGTACACCGGGATTCCTCCTGCCGCCCCGGCCCGGTACGGTTGGGCACGGTTCCCACGCCGGCTAGGCCGGTCGGCACGGAGACCGGGGCCTTCGAGGCGCGCCCCGCGCCGGCGGGTCCCGCACGGCCTGGCCTCAGAGCTGGGCACGGCGCGCCGGTGCAATTCGCCGGTGAGTCGCGTCCGTGCAAAGCTGGCACGGCCGCATTGACGAGGAGGCGCTCATGACGTCCGAGGGGCAGTACGCCGGTACTCAACCGGCCGAGGCCACGTCGGGCGGTTCAACGTCGGACGACTTCCCGCCGGACGCTGACGGCCGCCGAGCCGCCGGCCGAGTCTCCGCTCCGCCGCCCACCGACGGTTTCCCCAGCTCGTACGCACCACCACCGCAGGCCACACCGAACGGCGGCTCGCCGTTCGTGGTGCCCGCGGTCCGCACCTTCGGCTCCGGGTCCGACGCGGCCCGGCCCGCGACCCCGAGCGGCACGTCCTACGGGTCGGCCCGGGTCCCCGCACCCGAGGGTGACAACTCGCTGCCGCAGCGTGGCGCCGCCTCGCCGTACGGCTCGGTCTCGCCAGGCGCGGCCGCTTCCTCCTACGGCGTCGCGACGCCGAACGGTGCTTCCTCCCCGTTTGCCCCGCCCGCCGCTGCGGCGCCCTTCGAGCAGCCGCCGGCCGCGGGCGCCCCGCTCGGCCAGCCCCCCGCTCAGTCGGGCTCCCCGTTCGGCCAGCCGCCTGCGCAGTCGGGCTCCCCGTTCGGCCAGCCGCCTGCGCAGTCGGGCCCGCCGTTCGGCCAGCCGCCCGCGCAGTCGGCCTCCCCGCTCGGCCAGCCCCCCGCGCAGTCGGGCTCCCCGCTCGGCCAGCCGCCCGGCCCGACGGGCTCCTCGTTCGTGCCGGCCTCCGGCAACGCCCCCGAGCCGCCGCGCTCGGCGTGGGCGCCACAACAGGCGCCGGCCGACGGCGACAACCCCATCCCGCTGCCGCAGCGCACCCCGGCCTCGGTCGACCCGGGCACGATCGGCGAGTTCGACGGCTTCGCGGCCGGCACTCCCGGCCGCGGCACTTTGCCCGAGCCGGCCCCGGCCTCCGAGGTCGGCCCGGCCACCGGCCGCCCGCCCGGCGTCTCCGCCTTCGGCGCCCAGCGCGTCCGCGTGCCCGGCGCCACCCTCGGCGACTTGCCCGACGCCCCACGGTCGGCGCGCACCCCCAGCGGCGACTTCCCGCTGCGCGGCGACGCCGCCCCCGCTGCTTCCGGCCCCGCCGGTCCTGGCTTCTCTGCTTCCGGCCCCGCCGGTCCTGGCTTCTCTGCTTCCGGCCCCGCCGGTCCTGGCTTCTCTGCTTCCGGCCCCGCCGGTCATGACCTCGCCGGTCCCGGCCCCGCTGGTTCGGGCCTCGCCGGCGCCGGTCTCGCGGGTTCCGGCCCCGGTCTCGCTGGTTCCGGTCTCGCTGGTTCCGACCTCGCCGGTTCTGCTTCCGATGAGGGGCCTGGTGCCGAGGGTGGCTTCCCGCTTCGCTCGGGCGGCGCGGCGTTCCCGACCCGCCGGGGCGAGAGCGGCGGCTTCCCGCTGCGCGGCGCGGCCACGATCCCGCCGGTCCCCCCGGCCGAACCCACGTCGGAACCGGCCACCCAGCCGTCCGCGCCCGTCACCGATCTGCCGATCCGCAGCCAGCAGGCGCCGTTCGGTCCGCCGTCCGGCGCGGGACAGCCCGACGGATCGTTCAGCGCGTTCGGCCCCTCGTCGGCCGCCGCTTCCGCTTCCTTCGACGAGCCGAACCCATACGGCCGCCCCGCCGGTCTCTCTTCCAAGGACGAGCCACTGTCCGATCCGTTCGGCCGCCGGCCCAGCGCCGACCAGCAGCCACCCGCCCGCCCGGCCGCGTCCGGTCTGCCCGCCGAATCGGGTCTACCGGCCGCCGGCCTATCCGACTCCGGTCTATCTGCCTCCGAGGGTCTGCCCGACCCGTTCGGCCGTACCGCCCCCGGCGATCAGCCATCGTTCGGCGCGGTGAGCGCGTCCGCCGACGACCAGCCGTACGGCTCCGCCCGCCCGGCCCCTCCGGCCGCCGGCACCTACGGCTCGGCCAGGCCCGCCGACTCGTTCGGCGACACCGATGCCCCGCCGTTCTCCCGCACTTCCGAGCCCGACTCGGGCGGGTTCGGTACCGCACAGCCGGCGGCATTCGACGAGACCTACGGTGCCCGGCCTGCGGCGCCGTTTGGCGAGCGCCCCTCCTCGGGAGCGCCCAGCGCTTTCGGCGACCGTCCCGCTTCCGGCACTCCGGCCTCCGGCGCCGCCGCGGCGTTCGTCGACCGCCCGGCTTCCGGCGCAGCCGCAGCATTCGACGACCGCCCGGCCTCAGGCCCGGCTCGGGAATTCGGCGACCGCCCGGCCTTCGGTGCGGCCGCAGCATTCGGCGATCGACCCGCCTCCGGCGCGCCCGCCACGTTCGGCGACCGCCCGGCTTCCGGGGGCCCGTCGGCCCTCGGCGACCGACCGGGCTCCGGCGACGATCGGCCGATCTCCCCGTTCGGCGAGCGCCCGGCCTCCGGAGCTCCCGCGACCTACGGCGACCGCCCTGCCTCTCCCTTCGGCGAGCGACCCGGCACCACCGACGACCGGCCCGCGTCCCCGTTCGGCGAGCGACCCGGCACCACCGACGACCGGCCCGCGTCCCCGTTCGGCGAGCGACCCGGAACCACCGACGACCGATCGGCCTCCCCGTTCGGCGAGCGACCCGGCACCACCGACGACCGATCGGCCTCCCCGTTCGGCGAGCGACCCGGCACCACCGACGACCGACCGGCCTCCCCCTACGGCGAGCGCCCGGCCTCCGGCGCCTCGGCGGTCTTCGGCGAGCGGCCCTTCGGCAACGAGCCCGCGCCGTTCCCGCCGCCCTCGGCCAATGGCGGCGGCGATCAGTACGGCGGCGCTCCCTCCGGCGGCGGCCAGGACGACCACTCGCTCTACCGTCGCCCCGACTCACCGGTCGACCCCGACCGTGGCAGCGGCGGCTACCCCCAGCGGGTGCCCGGCGCCGCGCTCGGCGCCGCCGCCGGCGCGCCGGTTGTGGCCGAGAGCCGCAACGGCTCGGTGCCGGCCCCGCGCGACCCTTCCGAGCACCAGAGCGCGGTCGGCTCGGCCCGCCCGGTCACCGCGAGCGCGTCGGTGCCCTCGGCCAGCCGGGTGGCGCCCGTCGACCCCGCCGAGCTTCCGCCACCGGCCGCTGCACCGCAGGCCCGCGTATACGGCCGTCCCGCGGCCCCGGCCGAGCCCGAGGACGACCAACCCTCCGGCGACGTGGCGGAGGCGCCCGGCGGGTACGGCTCTCCCGCGTACCCGCAAACCACGGGTGACCACAACGGACCCGGCGGCGAGCCGGGCGCTCCGGGCATCGCCCCGCAGTCGCCGGCCCGCGCCACCGCCCGGGCATCGGCGAGCGCCCGCGTATCCCCGCCCGCGCCTGCCTCGCCCGCGAACCCGCCGTTCACCGACTTCACCAACCCCGGCGCCGGCCCGCCCGAGCAGCCTCCGTTCGGCGGGGAGCAGCCGCGCAACCTGCCGCCGTTCGGCGATTTCACGAACCCGGCGGCGCCGCAGCCGCAGTACGGCGACTTCACCAACCCGCCGGCCCAGCAGCCGCCGTTCGGTGACTTCACCAACCCGGGTGCGCCGCAGCCGCAGTACGGCGACTTCACCAACCCGGGTGCGCCCCAGCAGCCCTTCGGTGACTTCACGAACCCCGGCGCGCCGCAACAGCCGCCGCAGCCGCAGTACGGCGACTTCGGCAACCCGGCACCGAACCCCTACGCGCCCGAGCAGTACAGCGAGCTCACCACCGACATCGCCGGCCGGGAGAACCCCTACGGCCCGCCGCAATACCCGCCGCCGGGGGCAGGCACGCCCGAGATCTCGGACGCGTTCAGCCGCGCCACGGTGACCCCGCCGAGCCCGGACGACACGACCAACTGGCCAGGTCGCGCCGAGCAGGGCCGTTTCGACCAGTTCAAGCCGGGCGGCGAGGCGCCGGCGAAGCCCGAGACGCCGCGCGTACGGATGTTCCCGATTCTGATCGCGGTGGTGGTCGGCGCGGTGCTGCTGCTCGGTCTCGCGCTGGGCGTCGTCTACCTGGTTGCCGGCGACAAGAGCAAGGCGATCAGCGTGAGCGCCGGCGAGTGCGTGAAGCGCGACGGCGACGCCGCGGTGAAGGCCGACTGCGGCGACGCCCAGTCGTTCCAGGTCGTGTCGATCGTCGACGACGTGTCCAAGTGCGAGGACCCGAAGCAGCCGTACGTGGTGAACCCGACCGACAACGGCAAGAACCAGGTGCTCTGCCTCAAGCCGCACAGCTGATGTCATCCTGACCACCATCGTGCCGGCCCGGCCTCCGGGTGCGGCACGATGGTGCGATGACTGCGCGCGTACGGGCACCCGAGCTGCGGGGCCATGGCTGGCTGAACACCGGTGGCAAAGACCTCACCCTGTCCGGCCTGCGCGGCAAGATCGTCCTGCTCGACTTCTGGACCTACGGCTGCATCAACTGCCTGCACGTCCTCGACGAGTTGCGCCCGCTCGAGCAGAAGTACGGCGACGCCCTCGTGATCATCGGCGTGCACTCGCCCAAGTTCGTGCACGAGCAGAACCACGAGGCGCTGGCCGCCGCGGTCGAGCGCTACGGCGTGCGCCACCCGGTCATCGACGACGCCGACATGCACCTCTGGCGGCAGTACGCGGCGAAGGCCTGGCCCACGCTCGCGGTGATCGACCCGACTGGCTACCTGGTCGCGTCGATGGCCGGCGAGGGCCACGCCGAGGGTCTGTCCCGGCTGGTCGACGAGCTGATCGCGAAGCACGCCGCGGACGGCACGCTGCACCGCGGCAACGGCCCGTATGTCCCGCCCGCCCCCGCCGACACCCTGCTGCGCTTCCCCGGCAAGGCGGTCGAGCTGCCCGGCGGCAACCTGCTGGTCTCCGACTCGGCCCGCCACTCGATCGTCGAGCTGACCCCCGACGGCGAGACCATCGTGCGCCGCTACGGCAGTGGCGAGCGCGGCGCCCCGTTCAGCGAGCCGCAGGGCCTGCTCCTGTTGCCGCCGGCGGTCGCCGCCGAGGTCGGCTACGACGTCGTGGTGGCCGACACGGTCAACCACCAGCTGCGCGGCCTGACGCTCGGCTCCGGCGAGATCACCCTGGTGGCCGGCTCCGGCCGGCCGTGGCGCTCGGCGGTCGAGGGCACGCAGCCGGCACTGGCGGCCGACCTTTCCTCGCCGTGGGATGTGGCCTGGTACGACGGCAAGGTCATCGTCGCGATGGCCGGCATCCACGAGCTGTGGTGGTTCGATCCGACGGCGGGAACGGTTGGCGTCTACGCCGGCACGACCGTCGAGTCGCTGCGTGACGGCCCGATCCCCGACGTGTGGATGGCTCAGCCGTCCGGCCTGTCGGTGGGCGGCGATCGCCTGTGGATCGCCGACAGCGAGACGTCGGCGCTGCGCTACATCGAGGCCGGCGTGCTGCACACCGCGGTGGGCCAGGGCCTGTTCGACTTCGGCCACGTCGACGGCCCGGCCAAGGAGGCCCTGTTCCAGCACCCGCTGGGCGTGGCGGCCCTGCCCGATGGCTCGGTGCTGGTCGCCGACACGTACAACGGCGCGGTCCGCCGCTACGACCCGGCGACCGACTCGGTGTCAACAGTGGATTCCGGGCTGGCCGAGCCCAGCGATGTGCTGGTCACCGCCTCGGGCGAGGTGTTCGTCGTCGAGTCGGCGGGCCACCGCCTCACCCGCCTGGCTCCCGGCATCGTGAAGACGGTCACCGGCGAGCGCCACAAGACCGAGCGCCCGCCGTCCGAGATCGCCTCCGGCCCGCTCACACTGGACGTCATCTTCACCCCGGCGCCCGGCCAGAAGCTCGACGCCCAGTTCGGCCCGTCGACGCGCCTGGAGGTGTCGGCCGCGCCACCGGAGCTCCTCCTGGAGGGCGCCGGCGTGACCACCGACCTGTCCCGCCCGCTGGTGATCAACCCGGCGGTCCCGAAGGGCATCCTGCAGGTGATCGCGCAGGCCGCGACGTGCGACGTCGACGAGGAGTTCCCCGCCTGCCACCTGACCCGCCAGGATTGGGGAGTGCCGGTCGTGGTCACACCCGACGGGCCGTCGCGCCTTCCCCTGATCCTCCGCGGAATGGACGAGGGCTAGTCACCGACAGATCGGCGGCGACCAAGCCAGCACGGACACTCCGGGCCAGTTCCGCCGCGCCGGGCGTGTCCCCATGCACGCAGATCGACTCGACCGCGCAGGGGACGAGCGACCCGTCCGGGGTCTCGACGACGCCCTCGACGGCCATCCGCACCGCCCGGGCGACCACCGCGTCCGGGTCGTGGATCACCGCGCCTTCGGCCGAGCGCGGCACGAGCGTTCCGTCCGCTCGGTAGCCCCGATCGGCAAAGCCCTCCCCGACCACGGTCAGTCCCGCCGCCGATGCCATCCGGGCGAGCACCGACCCCGGCTGGCACAGCACCGGCAGCCCCGCGTCATAGGCCCGCACCGCCGCGACCACCGCCGACGCCTGCCCCTCGTCGACGGCCGCCGTGTTGTAGAGCGCACCATGCGGCTTCAGGTAGGCGACACGCCCGCCCGCCACACGGCAAAACCCCTCCAACGCTCCAATTTGGTACAAAACATCGTCACGAAGCTCATCGAGGTCGTAGTCGATCCGCCGCCGCCCAAACCCCGCCAGATCGCGATAGCCGACCTGCGCGCCCACCGCCACCCCGCGCGACACCGCGGCGCGACAGATCCGATGCATGGTGGCCGGATCGCCCGCATGGAACCCGCAGGCCACGTTGGCCGAGGTCACGATGTCGAGCAGGGCCTCGTCGTCGCCGAGCGTCCACCGGCCGAAGCCCTCGCCGAGGTCCGCGTTCAGGTCAATCGATCGCACGAAAACGCACCGTAGTCCCCGGCCGTGCCTGCGCCAGCGGCGTCACGTCCTCGACCACCCCGATCACCGGATAGCCACCGGTCGTCGGATGGTCGGCCAGAAAGATCAGCGGCTGCCCGTCGGCCGGCACCTGCACCGCACCCAGCACCACGCCTTCCGAGGGCAATTCGCCGGCCTGGGTGCGGGTCAAGGCGCTGCCGGCCAGCCGGCATCCGACGCGGTTGCTCAACGGCGTGATCGTGTACGGCGACCCGAACAGCTCCCCCGCCACGAACCAGTCATCCCGCGGCCCGAGCCGCACCCCCAGCGCCAACTCGCCACCGCCCGGAACACCGAAGCCCACCGCCCCTGTGGACAACGCCGGAAAACTGTCAGACCCCGATGCTTCACTTGGCCCCACCCAACCGGGCGGGGGCGGTTCGTGGCGGCGGCGATCAGCAACAAGATCATTGCCGATGGGTAGCGTCATGCCGTCGGTGAGCTTCGGCGGGCCCAGTCCCGAGAGCGTGTCGGTCGAGCGGCTGCCCAGCACCGGCTCGACGTCGATGCCGCCGGCCACCGCCACGTACGAGCGCACCCCTCGCTTGGCCCGCCCGATGTCGAGCACCGCCCCCGCCGCGACCTCGATCGCCGACGCGGCCGCGACCGGTTGCTTGTCGACCCACACCACCGCCTCGGCCCCCGCGACCGCCACCACGGCCGCGACCTCGAACCGCAGGGCACACCCCATCAAGGTCGTCTCCAGGCCGGCGGCCTCGACCGGGTTCCCCACCAGGACGTTGGCCCGCCGCAACGCCGGAGCGTCGAGCGCGCCGGAGCGCGGCACTCCCAGGTGGGCGTATCCGGTTCGGCCGAGATCCTGCACCGTGGTCAACGGGCCCGCCCGCATCACCGTGATCACGTCGGCGCGAGGCGTACGCGCGCCCCGGGCGTGAGAAGGGCCGGCTGCTCACGCCGTACGTCGAAAAGCTTTAGATCGGTGCGACCCACCAGCCGCCACCCGCCCGGTGAGGGTGACGGATAAATCCCGAGATAGTTGCCGGCGAGGCCGACCGAGCCTGCCGGAACGCGAGGCCGCGGAGCGGCGAGCCGTGGCACCGACCACTCCTCCGGAAGCCCTCGCATATAGGCGAAACCCGGCGCAAAGCCGCAGAACGCCACCCGAAACGGGGTCGACGTCAGCCGCCTCACCGCCGCCGACGGTGACACATTCCACCGCGAAGCGACGTCCGCGAGGTCCTCGCCGTCGAACGTGGTCGGAATCTCGATCTGCGGTCCCTCCTCCGCCGAGACTGCCGGCGGCGGAGGCAGCTCGGCCAGCATCGACGCTGTCGACGAAATCACACCATCGAGCAGGATCGTCGTCGCGCCCGGCACGATCTCGGCGAACCGCAGCTCACCGGCCTCCCGGCGGCGCCACAGGTCGGCACGCCACGCCTCCACCTCGTCACCGTCGCGACACTCGATCAGCAGCGCGGAGCCACCGACGGGCCTTACCCTCATGAACAGCATCTTGCCGGATGCACCGGGGTGAGCGGCTTCACTACTTGCCAGTAACTTACGGTGCCGTAACCTGGGAGGCGTGACGACTACCGCCCCGTTCCGGATGAAGCCGACCGATCTCGGCAAGCCACGCCTGCGCGGCCGCCTTCACCAGTACGCGTTCTTCGTCGCCCTGGTCGGCGGCATCGTGCTCTGCTCGATCGCCCTCAGCCGCCCCGGCGTCGCCCCCTTTCTGAGCTGCCTCATCTACAGCGCCACCGTGTGCGGCCTGTTCGGGATCAGCGCGCTCTACCACCGGCGGGTGTGGAGCGAACGCGGTTACCAGATCATGCGCCGCATGGATCATTCGATGATCTTCATCTTCATCGCGGGCACCTACACACCCTTTTGCGTGCAGTTGCTCACGCCCGGCAAGGCCACGCTGATGCTGAGCCTGATCTGGGGCGGCGCGATCGGCGGCGTGGCGCTCAAAGCGGTCTGGCCGCACCTGCCGCGCTGGGTCGGCGCGCCGCTGTACGTGGCGCTGGGCTGGGCCGCGATCGCCATCCTGCCCGACGTGCTGCACAAGGGCGGCGTGGCCTGCCTGGTACTGCTGACCCTGGGTGGCGTGATCTACACGGTCGGGGCCGTCTTCTACGCACTGCGCCGGCCGAACCCGTGGCCGAACGTCTTCGGGCACCACGAGTTCTTCCACGCCTGCACGCTGGTGGCGGCCATTTGCCACCACATAGCGGTGTATTTCGCCCTTTACGCCTGAGCCTCGTCGTACAGCGAACGGGCCGCCTGCACGTCCTCGATGTGCGCCTCGGCCCACTTCTCCAGGCCCTCGACCAGCCCGTACAGGCTCTGACCCAGCTCGGTGAGCGCGTAGTCGACCCGCGGCGGGACGACCGGATGAACCGTACGCGTGATGAGCCCGTCCCGCTCGAGGCCGCGCAACGTCTGGGTGAGCATCTTGGGGCTCACGCCCTGGATGCGCTTGGCCAGCTCGGTGTACCGGTGCATGCCGTCGGCGAGCATCACCACGACCAGCACACTCCAGGTGTCGCCGATGCGGTCGAGGATCTGCCGGCTCGGGCAGTCGGCGGCGTAAGCATTGGGCTGCATCCGCCTAGTATCTCTCGGGTAAGTACTGCACTTCAAGGTGCCCACTATCTATTGGGAAGTGAGCGCTGAGCTGCGGCGTTAGTCTCTCCTGACAGAGTTGAAACTCAAAGGAGACACCATGACCATCGTCGTCACCGGCGCCACCGGGCACCTCGGCCGCCTCGCCATCGAGTCCTTGCTGGCCAAGGGCGTCCCGGCCGGCGAGATCGTCGGCCTCGGCCGCCAGGTCGAGAAGATCGCCGACCTCGGGATCACCGTGAAGCAGGTCTCCTACGACGACGTCGACTCGCTCACCGACGCGTTCCGGGGCGCCGACAAGGTGCTGTTCATCTCGGGCAGCGAGGTCGGCAAGCGCATCCAGCAGCACACCAACGTCGTCACCGCCGCCAAGAGCGCCGGCGTGGGCCTGGTCGTCTACACCAGCGCGCCCAAGGCCGACACCACCGACATGAAGCTGGCCGGCGAGCACCTGTTCACCGAGCGGCTGCTGGCCGATTCGGGCCTGCCGCACACGATCCTGCGCAACAGCTGGTACATCGAGAACTACAACGTCCCGCAGGCGCTCGAGCACGGCCTGTTCGGCGCGTCCGGCACCGGCAAGATCTCCGCTTCGCCGCGGGCCGACTACGCGGAGGCGGCGGCGTCCGTCCTGGTGGGCGAGGGTCACGCCGGCAAGGTGTACGAGCTGGGCGGCGAGCCGTTCACGATGGACGAGCTGGCGGCCGAGATCTCCCGGCAGTCCGGCAAGGCGGTCACCTACATCGATCTGCCCGAAGCGAAGTACACCGAGCTGCTGGTCGGGGTGGGTCTCCCGCAGGCCGCCGCCGAGATCTTCGCGGACTCGGACCGGGCCGCGTCGCAGGGCGCGCTGTTCGTGCCGCGCGACCAGTTGGAGTCGCTGCTCGGCCACCCGGTTACGCCGCTCGCCACCTCGATCGGGGCCGCACTCGCCTGAGCATGCGCGCGACGCCGGCCCGGGCCGCCAGGGGGATGGGCGGCGGCGGGTCGGCGTCGCGGGTTCGGGAGGATCAGTAGCCGGGGGGCGGGGGCGGGGGTCCGTCGTCACGACGCGTCTCGCGGTACTCGGCCGCGTAGCTCGGGCCCGCGACCGGCGTCTGGGACTGCCGGGTCACCACGGTCCGGCGACGACTGTTCCAGTACCAGAGCGTGACGATCAGCCCGACCAGGCCGGCGGCCATGAGGATCCAGCCGATGACGTTGATGTCGAGTCCACTGATGTCCGCGTTGACGGCGAACGCCAGGATCGCCCCCACCGCCAGCAGGAAGATACTTCCGCCGATGCCCATCGCCGGGCCTCCTTTGATCCTTACCGGGGTCAATGCCTCGGTGTGGGGTTACCCAGGCGGTCCGATCCGTAATCAGGCAAGCTGTTTCCATGACCGTTCGGACGCTCGTACTTCTCCGCCACGCCAAGGCCGAGCCCCCCGGCGACCACCCCGATTTCGACCGCCGGCTCACCACCCGCGGCGAGAACGACGCGGACGCGGCCGGCGCCTGGCTGGCCGACGAGCGCATCCACCCCGACCTGGTCCTCTGCTCATCCGCGGCGCGCACCCGGCAGACCTGGCAGGGCGTTTCGATCGCACTGGCCCAGGCCGGGCAGGCCGGCGTCAGCCCCGAGGTGCGTTACGAGAAGAGCCTGTACGGGGGCGGCCGTACCGAGGTCTTCGACCTGCTCCGCACGGTCCCCGACACGGTCCACACGGTGCTGGTGGTCGGCCACAACCCGACCGTGTCCGAAGTGTCCATCATGCTCATCCCCGACGAGCAGTGGGACGGCCAGGAGGTCGAGCTGCGCACCGCCGGCCTGGCGGTGCACCGCACCGAGAACGGCTGGGACACAACCGAGCCCGGTTCGATGCGCCTGGTCGAGCGACACACGGCCCGGGGTTGAACAGAGACGAGGGCGGCCCTGGCGGGGGCGGCCCTCGTGGTCTGCGTCAGATCAGAACACTTCCTCGGGAAGGTCCATGATGTCCAGAGTGGTGTTCTCGATGATGCGGCGGTCGGCGCCGACCCGCGGCAGCACCTCGCGGGTGAAGAAGCGCGCCGCCGCGACCTTGCCCTCGTAGAAGTGCTTGTCGGCCTCGGAGACCTCGCGGCCGAGCGCCTTCAGCGCGACCTCTGCCTGGCGTAGCAGCAGCCAGGCGAGCACGACGTCGCCGAGCGCGAGCAGGACGCGGCGGGAGCTGAGGCCCACCTTGTACAGCTCGCGGGTCTCGCCGCCCTGGACCGCGCCCAGCCAGCCCATGGTCACGCCGAGGATCTGCTGGACCTCGCCGAGCGCCTTGCCGAGCGCGAGCCGCTCCTCCTTGAGCCGGCCGTTGCCGGCCTCGCTCTCGACGAAGCCCTGCATCTCGGTGGCGAGGGCGGCGAGCGCGCGGCCCTGGTCCTTCACGATCTTGCGGAAGATCAGGTCGAGGCTCTGGATCGCGGTGGTGCCCTCGTACAGGGTGTCGATCTTCGCGTCGCGGACGTATTGCTCGAGCGGGTAGTCCTGCAGGAAGCCGGAGCCGCCGAACGTCTGCAGCGCCTCGTGCCCCAGCAGCTCGTACGCGCGCTCGGAGCCCACCCCCTTGACCAGCGGAAGCAGTAGGTCGTTGACCTTGGCGGCGGCCTTGGCCGCCTTCTCGTCGCCGGCGGCCTGCGCGATGGCGATCTTGTCCTGCCAGGTAGCGGTGTAGATGACCAGCGCGCGCAACGCCTCGGTGTACGACTTCTGCAGCATCAGCGAGCGGCGTACGTCGGGGTGGTGGGTGATCGTGACGCGAGGCGCGGCCTTGTCGTCGTTCTGCACCAGGTCGGCGCCCTGGACGCGGTTCTTGGCGTACTCGAGCGCGTTCAGGTAACCGGTGGACAGGGTGGCGATCGCCTTCGTGCCGACCATCATCCGGGCGTACTCAATGATCATGAACATCTGCCGGATGCCCTGGTGCACGTCGCCCAGCAGCCAGCCCTTGGCCGGGGTCCCGTGCTCGCCGAAGGTCAGCTCGCACGTGTTGGAGACCTTGAGGCCCATCTTGTGCTCGACGTTCGTGGCGTAGACGCCGTTGCGCTCGCCCAGCTCGCCGCTCTCGGCGTCGAAGTGGTACTTCGGCACGATGAACAGCGACAGGCCCTTGGTGCCCGGGCCGCCCACGCCGTCGACGCCGACCGGCCGGGCCAGCACGTAGTGGATGATGTTGTCGCTCATGTCGTGCTCGCCGGACGTGATGAACCGCTTCACGCCCTCGATGTGCCACGAGCCGTCCGGCTGCGGGATCGCCCGCGCGCGGCCGGCGCCGACATCCGAGCCCGCGTCCGGCTCGGTGAGCACCATGGTCGAGCCCCACTGCTTCTCGACGAAGAGCTTGGCCCACTTCTTCTGCTCGGGAGTGCCCTCGGTGTGCACGACGTGCGCGAAGGACGGGCCCGAGGAGTACATCCAGACGGGGGCGTTCGCGCCCAGCACGTTCTCGGCCAGCGCCCACCACAGGGCCCGCGGCGCCAGCGTGCCGCCGAGCTCGGAGGGCAGGTCGAGGCGCCAGAACTCGGAGGCCATCCAGGTCGCGAACGACTTCTTGAACGACTCGGGCAAGGGCGCGGTGTGCGTGGCCGGGTCGAAGACCGGCGGATTGCGGTCGGCATCGGTGTAGCTCGCCGCAAGATCCTCGGTCGCGAGGCGGTTGACCTCGGCGAGGACGTCGCGCGCGGCGTCGACGTCGATCTCATCGTACGGCGCCTGGCCGAACGCACGATCAGCCTCGAAGACCTCGAACAGGTTGAACTGGAGGTCTCGAAGGTTGCTCTTGTAGTGAGTCATACAGCTGGCCCCGCTTCCGAACGACGCGAGTGAAACGCGAGTTACCCGTCAGTAACTCCCACTGTATTACCCATCGGTAGGAGCCGACAAGACACAAGGGGTTCTGTCACGAACCGGCGGATCGGCGGTCGGCGGACAGCCGTTCGGCCAATAACAGTCGACGACCGTCACACCGACGTATCGAGCGGTCTCGTCGCTCGTTGCTTCCGATAGAGGTTCTCTCTTTGTCGGATCCAAGGGGGCGCACCGTGTTCGGCACTATCAAAAATCTGATTCCCGAGCCTCGCCAGGCCCACCAGCCGCGCAACTACACCGGGAAACACCGCCAGGCCGACGAGGTACCGCCGGTCTCGCCGGCCCCTTCCGAGGAGCCCGAGAAGGCCGACTCCGCCGCCTAGCTCCCGGGCCGCTCAGCTCCCGGCCGCGCCGACTTCCCAGCTCGGCATGGGCACGGTCGGCCCCTCGCCGGGCCCCGTGTATTCCAGAAGCACCAGCGCGATGTCGTCCTCGAGACGGCCGCGCACCCAATCGACCAGCGCGGTCTCCAGCGAAGCCAGGCCGTCGCCCACCGTGCCGTGCCCGAGCAGCCGCCACGCTCGGTCCGCGGTCGGGAAGAACTCGCCGTCCCGGCGCGCCTCGCCCAGCCCGTCGGTGAACAGCAGCAGCCGATCCCCCGGCTCCAGACGCTCCACCCGCGCCTTGACCTCCGGCATGAAGCCCAGCGGGGGCGCCGGCGCCGCCGGCTCCAGCGGAATCACCTGACCACGACGCAGCAGCAGCGGCGCCGGATGTCCACAGTTGACGATCGTGAGCGTCCCGCCCCGCTCCTCGACCAGCGCGGCGGTCACGAAGTCTTCGTCGCCGACGCTGCGAGCCACCGCCCGGTCGAGATCGGCGGCCACCGCCTTGAGATCGGCCCGCTCGTAGGCGACGTGCCGATAGGACCCGAGCACGATGCTCGCGAGGCGAACCGCATCCAGTCCCTTCCCCCGCACGTCACCGATGATGATGCGTACGCCGTAGGGCGTGTCCAGAGCCTCGTACAGGTCGCCGCCGATGTCCGCGGCCGCGGTCGCCGAGATGTAGCGGCCGGCGACGGCGAGCGAACCCACCTGCGGCCCGATCGGACGGAGCACCGCCTGCTGGGCCACCGCCGCGAGCCGCTGGAGCTCCGCTATCCGGTCGGCCTGCCGCTGCCGGATCGTCGCCCCCGCCGCCGCGATGCCGGTGGCCACGATGACGCCGACGATGTTGACCACGCCGGACATGCCCTGCGCGGTGTCGACCCCGACGAAGACCATCCCCACGATGATGGCGAGCGCTCCCGCCACCAGCACGGTCTGCCAGAAGGCGAAGATCGCGGCGAGGAACGGGACGGCGGCGAGCAGCCCGACGAAATGCGCGTGCGGACCGTCGGCGAGTTCCACGGCGGACACGACCGCGAGCAGCACGAGGGCCGCGCCGAGACCGGCGCGGGATCCAGGGCTGAGCGGGCGGCGGCGGCCCGGTGTAAGAGTCGGCATGGTTACGCGGAACAGCATGCCCGATCAGGGCGAGTCACTGCATCAACTTGACCCCTAGTCTGACTCGGTTCTAACCACCCGTTTCATCGCAGGGGGTCGGTCGGCCCGGCCATGGTGACAGGATGTCCGCGTGGCAGTCGATCTTCGTGATCTCCTCCGGTCCCGCTTCCGATGGACCGATCCCGGCGACGGCAGCGGCTACGTGGTCAGCGACCGCTCCGGCTGGTGGCGGGATCCTCTGATCATTTCCGGTCTCGGGGACGCGCTGGCCGCCCTGTTCCGCACCGCTTCCCCGACGGTGGTCGTTTCGCCGGAGGTCACCGGGTTTCTGGTGGGCCCCCTGGTGGCGCGGGCTTTGGGGGCCGGATTCGTGGAGGCCTATCGCGCCGGGGCACGGCGTCCCATCGCGGAGCCGATGATCTGGGCAACGGTTCCCAGTGATCACCGAGGAGATCAACAACAGTTGGGCGTACGGGCAGGGCTGGCCGGCCCGGACGACCGCGTGCTGGTGGTGGACGACTGGGCGGCCACGGGCGCCCAGTGCCGGGCATTGCGCAGCCTGTTCCCCGGCAACTACGTCGGCACCGCCGTGATCGTCGACGAATGTTCGCCCGATGTTTCCGCCGAGCTGAACATTCGCGGACTCCTCAGCGGTCAGGACTTGCCGTAGTCCTTCAACGCGCCCACGGTCGGGCTCCAGCCGCGCGCCTCATACTCGGCGACACCACGCAACACGTACGGGTCATGCGAGATCACCTCGCGCGCCGCTGCCTCGTCGGCCACGTCGAGCAGCACCATGCCGCCCACCGGCGGTTCCTGCCGCCCGGCCGCGACCAGCGTGCCCTGCGCGAACAGGCCCTCCAAAAAGGCCAGATGCTCATCGCGGACCTTCGCGACCTCGTCGAGCGGGACCAGATAAGTCGAGATCATCAAGTACACGGTGACGTTCCTCTCCCGGCGGTTGATCGCTCCCGATCGTACGATCCGAGGTGTGGACGACTTCGGGCGCTACGGAATCTGGATCTCCCGCAAGCACTGGCCGGACGACGCCGGGCAGACCGCCGGCGCCGCCCAGGAACTGGAGGCTCTCGGCTTCGCCTCGGTCTGGATAGGCGGGAGCCCGCCCGACGACCTGCTGCTGCCCGAGGCCCTGCTGGCGGCCACGTCCCGCTTGGTCGTCGGCACCAGCATCGTCGACATCTGGCGCAGCGATGGCCCCCGCCTGGCGGCGTCCCATGCCCGCATCCAGGGCCAGTTCCCCGGCCGCTTCTACCTGGGGGTCGGCTCGGGCCATGCCCCCACCGCCGAGGCGCTGGGCCTGCTGTACGAGAAGCCGCTGACCCGTCTCCGCACGTTCCTGACGGAGAAGCTCCGCGAGGTCCCGCCCACCGAGCGCTTGATCGCCGCGCTCGGCCCGAGGACCCTCGCCGCCGCCCGCGACCTGACGGCCGGCGCCCTGCCCTACCTGATGCCGCCCGCGCACACGACCGAGGCCCGCTCGATTCTCGGCCCCGACCGCCTGCTGATCCCCGAGCAGAAGGTCTTCCTGGGCATCGATCGCGCCCAGGCCCACGAGGTGGCCCGCCGCATGGCCCGCACCTACCTGGCGATGCCCAACTACACGAACGCCCTGCGCCGCTTCGACCTGACCGACGCCGACCTGTCCGACGAAGGCAGCGACCGTTTCCTCGACCAGGCCGTGATCTGGGGCGATGACGACACGATCCGGGCCGGCATCAACGCCCACCTGGAGGCGGGCGCCGACCAGGTGGCCATCCAGATCCTTCCGGCCGACCCCACCGACCATCTCCCCCGAGACGAATGGCGCCGCCTGGCCAAGCTGCTGAAACCCTGATCGACCGGTACGGCCGCTCCGCCATCACGTCGTCGTGGCCTCCACCGACCGGCCCATACCCGGGCAAGACTCGGAAAAGTTACATTTTTGGAGTGCTCTTTCAGATCACCACACGGCCGGACGCCCGCCAGGTTGCCTCCGCGGTTCGCCGCGGGTTGCGACCGTTGCTGCTGACGGCACGCGGGCTCGGCTGGGCCGCGATCGCCCTGGCGCTGATCCTCGAGGTGGCCACCGACGGCGGTCCCTACCTGACGCTGCTCCTGACCGGCGCCCTCATCGCGGTAGGCATCCCGATGTTCCTGGTCAACACGGGGACCCGCGACGCATTGCGCGACAGCGACCTCACCACCTACGAGATCAGCGACGGCGGCGTGGCCAGCTCGAGCCTGGCGGCCCGCCACGCCTACGCCTGGAACGCCTTCCGTTCCGTCGAGGAGGCCCCCGGCCAGCTGATCTTCGGCCGCAGCCGCACCCGATTCCTCCCCGTGCCGACGGCCGGCCTGACCCGCGCCCAGATCGACCAGGTCCTGGGCGCCGCCGCCGGCCACGGCGTGCAGGTGCGCCGCGCCTAGATCTTCAACGCCGCCCGCGTCCGCCGGCCTATGAACGGCTGCGTCAGGCGGTCGGCCAGGTGCGGAAGTTCTGCGCCGAACGGCTCGGCGTGGGGCCGCGTTGTCCCTGGTAGCGGGAGCCGTAGACCGCCGAGCCGTACGGATGCTCGGCCGGGCTCGACAGCCGGAAGATGCAGAGCTGCCCGATCTTCATGCCCGGCCACAGCTTGATCGGCAAGTTGGCCACATTGGACAGCTCGAGCGTCACATGCCCCGAGAAGCCCGGGTCGATGAAGCCGGCCGTCGAGTGCGTCAGCAACCCCAGCCGCCCGAGGCTGCTCTTGCCCTCGAGCCGCCCCGCGAGCTGCTCGCCCAGCGTGATCACCTCGAGCGTGGAGGCGAGCACGAACTCACCCGGGTGCAATACGAACGCCTCGCCCGGGGCCACCTCGACCTGCGCGGTCAGGTCGTCCTGCTGTTCGGCCGGGTCGATGTGGGTGTAGAGGTGGTTGTTGAACACCCGGAAGAACCTGTCCAGCCGCACGTCGATGCTGGACGGTTGCATCAGCGCCGGCTCGAACGGCTCGAGGGCGAGATCGCCTGACTTGATCTCGCTGACGAGGTCGCGGTCGGAGAGCAGCATCGCAACACCATACCGAGCTGCACTTTCGGCGTGTTTTCCTGGGCGTGTCGAACATATGTTCGATAGAATCACGTCATGGCTTCCTGGTCCGATTTCGCCGCCGCCGACCCGTCGCTGGCAACAGCCATCCGCGCCCTGTTCGAGCAGTACGGCCCCGGCATGGCCTACCTGGCCACAGTCCGCCCCGACGGCGGCCCCCGGGTCCACCCCGTGTCCCCCGTCATCACCGACGAGGGCCTCTACTGCTTCATCGTCGCGTCCCCCAAACGGCGCGACCTGGCCCGCGACGGCCGCTACGCCCTGCACTCCTTTCCCCCGGAAGAGAGCGACGACGAGGCATTCCTCACGGGCCGAGCCACCCGAGTCCACGACCCGGTCGTGATCGCCACCTTGTCCGAGGCCTGGCGGGCATCGCCGGCGGTCGACTGGCACCTCTACGAGCTCCAGATCGATACAGCGACCCTCCGCCGCCACGGCCCCACGGGCGCCCTCCCCCTGGCGGCAAGCCCGACGGTCCACCCCATGTCCCGCACCTGGCAAGCCGAGTTATCCCGCCCCCTCGCCATAGCGAGTTAGCGGCGGGCCGCTCCCGCCGCGGCTGTCACGAATCAGGTACAGTGATGCCCGCTGCGGGTGTAGTTCAATGGCAGAACATCAGCTTCCCAAGCTGACAGTGCGGGTTCGATTCCCGTCACCCGCTCAGTGGCAGGGGCCCTGTGTCCGCGGAAAGCGCGGGCCGGGGCCTCTTCGCGTGCCAGCCTGGGGGGCGACCCCCAAACCCCCACGGTGCGGTGGTCGCTCCGCGGGAGTCGGGAACGGTCGTGTTCGGATCGGGCCTGGCTTTAGGCGGGCCTCGCGATCAACGCGCCGCTACTCGACGCTAGCGGCGCGGAGTAGCGGGATCGTGATCGTTCGTCGTGATCGGGCGCCACAGCCCCGGCAGTAGCCGCTTGGCCTCCGCGACGAAAGAAGCCCGGTTGTCGCTGCTGGTAAATCGGAAGGTCACCTCGACGGCGGGGGCTCGAGCCTGAGCTGAACCGCGAGTCCCAGCCGGTGCATCCGTCGGACGGGCATCCGATGGGTTCAGGGGCGAGCGCGAAGTTCCGCGACGCTGATCGCCAAACCTGAACGTTCCAGCCGGTCCAGGACGTCGTCGATGCTGCCTGGTGGGTTCTTCCACGAGTCGGCGATCTGTTGCACTGACGCGTAGATCGCGCTTCGGTCGAGGCTTATCTGGTCGCGCACGAACTCGTCGGGAGATTTCGGATCAACGTCCCACTTGCGCAACTCGTCGGCTGGGAAGTCACGGAGATTTGCGGTGACGATCACCTGGGCTCGCGCCTTGATGGCCGCAGCGAGCACATGCCGGTCGTTCGGGTCCGGCAGCTTGAGCGAGTCGACCAGCGCCTCGTGACCGCTGACCTTCCAGTCACGAACAGCCGTCGCCATGAGGGCTCGGGTCCGCTCCAGCTTGCGGAAGTCGAGGTCAGGGCGCTGCCGACGCAAAGCGTGGAACATCTCGTCGAGAATGTCTTCGGTCCACTTGGCCTGCACGAGCCCGGACTGCGCAATGCGGATGAGCAGGTCCCTTAGCGTGCTCGGATACAGCACGCTGGCGTCGTAGACCACGACAAAGGGCATACCGCTAACTCAGATCCATGTCCTGGGCCAGCTGAGCGAGTTCGTCCGCCGCGGCTCGGCGCCGTGCGTCGTCGCGGATTCTGTAGGCGAGGACTGAGCCGGCCAGCACGCGGCGGTGGGTGCCGACTCTGCGGAACTCGATCTCGCCGGCCTCCAGCAGGCCGATCAGGTACGGCCGAGACACGTTAAGCAGGTCGGCGGCCTGCTGGGTGGTGAGCTCCGCGTGCTCGGGCACCACCGAGACGCTGTGCCCGTTGGCCATGTGCGCCAGGATCCGGGCCAGCAGCTCGACCGCTCCACGCGGAACGGCAAGCTCGGCGCCGTCTTCGTCGTCGATCACGCGGACAGTCGCCGGACCGGACGGGTGGCTGCGGAGGTATTGCTGGACGCGGGGCAGCGCCTCGGCCGCCACCGCTACCGACTCCTCGTCGGGGCTCACCGAACTCAACGCCGCCGCAGACATCTCCACCTCCCCAAGGTAAACGAATTATCCGCAACAAGCGCAATCAACGCAACAGCGTTGCCCTAGTCGCCGATCGTGAGGAAGACGTTGTCGATCTCGCCGGCGTACTGGTCGTTGCCCTGGGCTGGGCCCTTCCCGCCGACGCGCAGCGGCTCGGCGTTGGCGATCGACAACCGCGGGGGCACGCGCACCCACGCCCGCGACACCCCGTCCACGATCGCGGTCAGGCGGTTGTTGGAGCGGGAACACGTCAAGTCGTGCCAGCGGCCGTCGGCCACATCCACCCAGGGCTCGGCGCGATAGATGCCGCCCGTACGGCCGGTGATCACGCAGCTGGGGTGCCCCAGCCGATGGTCCACCTGGAGCTTGAACTGGCTCACCCCGCCGACCGAATAGCCCTTCTGCACGACATTCGCCCCGTCGGACAGGTCGCCGTGGGTCATCAGCACCGACGCGCCGTACTGCAAGGTCCGCGTGCCGGGGTTGAGCTCGTCGTCGCGGAGACCCTCGAGGATTGCCCGCGGGCAGTCGATCTCGCGGGCGAGGGTGCATCGGTCCGGGTAGGCGACGGCAAGACCAAGACCCTGGGGTACGAGCCGGAGCGCGCCCCCGTTCTGTGCGAGCGGCCGCAGCTGGTGGCCGCCCGCCAGGTCGGTGATCGGCTCCCGCACCCCACCGTCGAATGTGTAACGCAGGCTGACCGGGGCCGATCCGACGCCGACCCGGCCGGCAGGTAGGGCCGCCCGCAGGTCCGAGGAGGGCAGGACACCGTCGGCCGGTGGCGTGATGGCCGACGCGCGGGAAGGGACGAGCCCGGCGATGAGGAGAAGCACTCCCGTGAGGGCGAGACGCCGCCTGTGACGAGACATGCGGCAATTGTCCGGATTACCCAGCGAAGAGGCCAATCCAAACCGGGCCCGCCCGCAAATGCATCGGAAAGCACCCGAAAGTGGGACCCCGGCGTGCGAGGGCCGGGGTCCCAACGATCAATGACGACGAGAGAAGATCAACCGGTCGGGAGTGCAGACGAGCTTCCCGTCCACGGCCCGGCAAACTCCCTGATACCCGTGCGTGTACAGCGGCGCCCCGAGCCACTGGTACCCGACCGACGACGAGCTCCGCGGCGTATAGGCCACAAAGTTGGCCGCGTCATCGGTGCTCCCCGACCCGTCGTACCGGGCCACCGCCGGATACGGATAAACCGGCCGGGTCCGCGTGACGACCCCGGCGTCCACCTTGGACGCGATGATCCGGTACGGCGCCACCCCGTGCTCGACCCAGTTCATCACCGGCGTGAGCACGTCGAACGTGCTGGGCCCGACCCCGCCCCCGCAATGCGCCATCCCCGGGAAGAGATACAGCCGCGCGAAGCTGTCCACCGCGCGCGACCCCATCGTCGACTTCATGGCGTCGTAGTAGTTCAGCGTCGCCTGCGGCGAGATGTGCTGGTCGGACCAGCCGTGCCAGAGAATCAGCTTCCCGCCGCCCCGCTGGAACCGGGTGAGGTCCGGATCGGTCGCCGACAGATACAGCGACGTCTGCACGGTCTTCCAAAACGATGCCTTGGTGAACTTCAGGTCCGTCAAGGAGTAAGAGGGAGCGGCCACGTTGAAGTAGGCGAGATATCGCAGGAACGACAGCGCGATGTTCTCGCTGAACGTCGTCTGGCCCTGCGCGGCCGGCACGAACAGCGTCCAGTCGAGCTCCGACCCCCACTCGTGCGAGATCGGCTGCTCGAGCCGGTTCCCGAAGGCGTCCGTGGCGCCGTCGTGCAGCTTGCGCACGACCGTCGCTTGCGCTCGGGTGAGACAAGACGCCGAAGACCAGCAAACCAGCGTGTACGGGTCGAAGCGGCAATTTCGCGGATCGTCGAGAACCCCGTCCACCACCCCGTCGAGCCCATCGCAGGCGGCCAGCACCGCGGCGTGGATCACCGGCAGCTTGTCTGCGAGCAGGATGTAGTTGCCCGCCGAGTCCTTGTTGGCCAGCACGTTCCACGCGTGGTGGAAGGTGTTCTGCACGACGATGTTGCTGGCCGGCGCGCCCGCCGCGATCCCGTCGAAGTCGTCCGGGTACCGCTGCGCCTCCATCACGGCCTCGCGCCCGCCGTCGGAGCACCCGTCGAAGTAGCTGTACGCGGCCGATCGGCCGTAGAACCGCTTGATGATCTCCTTGGCGACCACCGCGGTCACATGCACCCCGCGGTACGCGAAGTCGATCTGCGCCTGCGGGTTCCCGGCGGCCCACGACCCGTCGTTCTGCCCCTGATGGCCCATGTCGGTGGTGGCGCTGGCGATCGTCCCGTCGACGATCGGCCGGCACGTCGCGGCCTGCGTGTAGTTGATGTTCGAGCTGCCGCAGAGCCCGCCGCACCCGGTCTGCAGGTAGCGCTGCGTCCACCCCTGGGTGGGCAGCCGCATGACGATCGTGTTGGCCGGCGCGATGGTCCCGGTCACCGCGCAGTACGGCGCCGGCGCCCCCGCGCTGGTGGTCGTCGCCGACGTGATCGTGACGCCGGGCAGGTGGATCCCGGTCACGTCGGCGCACTGCATCACCGGTTTGACGGCGCGCAGTTCGTGGGAGGAAGACGACGTTGCCGAGGCGTGAGCCGGAGCCGGCAAGAGAAGGAGGGCGGCCACGGCCGCCGCGAGTCTCAGCATGTGCGATCTCCTACGTCGGAGGGTGACATCGTCCGAGCTGGATTGGGCCACACGTTAAACCTCGACACATCTTGGAAACAAGATGGCAGCCAATATTGTCAACAATCAACGAACTGCGGGGTGGCGACGGCGGGACGAAGACCAGGGGGCCGGAAACCTGTCGGCGCGATTGTTGACAATCCGCGTGCGCCCCCTAGGCTCTAACCCGTAACAGCGGCGCAGCGGGGCGGAGCGCGACGCGCCACCAAGTCCCGCCGGGAACCGGGAGGCTTGGGCATGAGGACCGTCGTGGTAATCGATCCGCCGCGGGCGGACATCGACGACGCCGGCACCCTGGGCGGCTACGGCGTGGCCACCGTGCACGAGGCCCTCGGCCGGGTCGGCTATCTCGGTCCCGAGTTCCGCCCGGCCTGGCCCGGGGCGAAGATGGGCGGCACCGCGGTCACCGTGCTCTGCTGGCCCGGCGACAACCTGATGATCCACGTGGCGGTCGAGCAGTGCCGCCCCGGCGATGTCCTGGTCGTCGCGACCAATTCCCCCTCCACCGACGGCTTGTTCGGCGAGCTCTTCGCCGGCGCGTTGAAGCACCGTGGCGTGCGCGGGGCGGTGCTGGCCAGCGGCGTACGCGATGTTGCCGATCTTCGTGAGATGCAGTTCCCGGTCTGGTCCCGCGCGATCAGCGCGCAGGGCTCGGTGAAGGCGACCGCCGGGGCTGTGAACGTGCCCATCGTGCTCGGCGGCCAGACCATCCACCCCGGCGACGTGATCCTCGGCGACGACGACGGCGTCACGATCGTGCCTCGCCTCGACGTGCCGCGCGCACTGACGGCCGGCCGGGCCCGGCTCGACAAGGAGGCCGCGACCAGGGCGGCCTTCGCCGAGGGCGAGCTCGGCCTCGACCGGTACGGCCTGCGCGACAAGCTGCCCGGGCTGGGCATCGAGTACGTCTCCTATGAGGAGTACGTAAAAGGTGACTGATTATGACAGCACCGGCGTCCGCTGCATGATGCTGCGCGGTGGCACCTCGCGCGGCCTCTACTTCGAGCCGGCCGACCTGCCCGCCGACCCGGCCGAGCGCGACGACCTGCTGCTGCGCCTGATGGGCACGCCCGACCCGCGGCAGATCGACGGTCTCGGCGGCGCCACGTCGCTGACCAGCAAGGTCGCCGTGATCAGCCGCTCCGAGGACCTGTCGGCCGACATCGACTACCTGTTCTTGCAGCTCGGCGTCGACGAGCCCACGGTCAGCACCCAGCAGAACTGCGGAAACATCCTGGCGGGTGTGGGGCCGTTCGCCGTCGAGCGTGGCCTGGTCCCGGCCGGCGATCAGGAAACCAGTGTGCGCATCCGCATGGTCAACTCGGACAGCGTCGCCGTCGCCACGTTCGCCACGCCCGCCGGCAAGGTCGAGTACCGCGGCGGCGTCGTGATCTCCGGCGTTCCCCAGAGCGCGGCCGGCATCGTGCTGGCGTTCGCCGACACCGAGGGCTCGGCCACGGGCAGCCTGCTGCCCACCGGCAACATCCGCGACGCGATCGACGGCATCGAGGTGACCTGCGTCGACAACGGCATGCCGGTGGCGCTGGCGATGGCCGAGGAGTTCGGCCTGACCGGGTACGAGTCGCACGCGCTGCTCGCCGCCGACCGCCCGTTGCTCGACCGGATCGACGCGTTCCGGCGCAAGGCCGCCCAGTTGATGGGCCTCGGCGGCGATCCCGGGTCGTTGCCCAAGACCGTGCTGCTCGCCCCGCCCCGTGACGGCGGCGGGATCAGCACCCGCTCGTTCATCCCGGTGCAGCCACACACCTCGATCGGCGTGCTGGCCGCGATCAGCGTGGTCACCGGCATGCTGCTGCCCGGCGCGGTCGGTCACGAGCTCACCGCGGGCTGGCCGGCGGACAGCTCTCAGGTCGACGTCGAGCACCCCACCGGCCACCTGCTGGTCGACGTGATCGTCGACGGCAAGAAAGTGCTCCGCTCGGGTGTCATCCGCACCGCCCGCAAGCTCTTCGACGGCATCGCCTTCCCCCGCGCATAGGTAAAGGAGAGACCGTGCCCCCGCTGCATCAGATCGCGCATCTCGCGCACATCGAGCTCCGCACGCCGGTCCTCGAGGAGAGCCTCGCGTTCTTCACCAACTACCTCGGCCTGACCCCGAACGGCGAGGAAGGCGGCTCGGTCTTCCTGCGCGCCTGGGACGATTACGAGAACATCACCGTCAAGCTCACCGGCCACCGGACGAGCGGCGTCGGGCGCACGTTCCTGCGCGCGGCGAGCCCCGAGGCGCTGGAGACCCGGGTCAAGGAGATCGAGGCGACCGGCCGCGGCATCGGCTGGCAGGACGGCGACCCGGGTTACGGCCCGACCTACGTCTTCACCGACCCCGACGGCCACGAGTTCGGCCTCTACTACGAGAGCGCGTGGTTCCGGCCGGGCGACGATCTGCGCCCGGCGCTGAAGAACCAGGCCCAGGCGTACCCGGCCCGGGGTGTCAGCGTGCGCCGGCTCGACCACATCAACTACCTGGGCGTGGACGTGGTCGCCAACCGGGACTTCCTGCGGGACACGCTCGGCGCGCTGGTCACCGAGCAGATCGTGCTCGACGACGGCAGCATCGCCGGCAGTTGGACGACATTCACGAACAAGGGCTACGACGCGGTCTACACCCGCGACCGCACGAGCACGAGCGGACGCCTGCACCACATCGCGTTCGCGACCGACACGCGCGAGGACATCCTGAAGGCCGCCGACATCGCGCTGGAGCAGGGCGTCTTCATCGAGACCGGTCCCCACAAGCACGCGATTCAACAAACCTTCTTCCTGTACGTGTACGAGCCCGGCGGCAACCGCATCGAGCTGTGCAACGCGGGCGCGCGTCTGGTGATCGCTCCCGACTGGCAGCCGGTGAACTGGACCGAGGCCGAGCGGGCGAAGGGCCAGGCGTGGGGCTTGAAGACCATCGACTCGTTCCACACGCACGGCACGCCGCCGGTCGTGACCGGGGAGGACATCAAGTGATCATCGACTGCCACGGCCACTACACGACCGTGCCGGCGCCGCACACCGCGTGGCGCAAGCAGCAGCTCGCGGCCTGGGAAAACGATCAAACCCCGCCCGCCTACCCGGCGATCCCGGACGACGAGATCCGGGAGTCGATCGAGGGCAGCCAGCTGCGGCTCATGCGCGAGCGCGGCGTCGACCTCACGATCTTCTCCCCGCGCGCCTCGGCGATGGCCCACCACGAGGGCGACGAGGCGGTGAGCCGGCAGTGGGCCGAGGCCTGCAACGACCTGATCTACCGGGTCACCCAGCTCTATCCGGAAAGCTTCGCCGGGGTCTGCCAGCTGCCGCAGTCGCCGGGCGTGCCGATCGCCAACTCGATCGCCGAGCTACGCCGCTGCGTCGAGGAGCTGGGCTTCGTCGGCTGCAACCTCAACCCCGATCCGAGCGGCGGCCACTGGACCTCGGCGCCGCTGACCGACCGCAGCTGGTACCCGTTCTACGAGACGATGGTCGAGCTGGACGTGCCGGCCATGGTGCACGTATCGGCGGTGACCAACCCGAACTTCCACGCGACCGGCTCGGCGTACCTCAACGCGGACACCACCGCGTTCATGCAGTTCCTTCAGGCCGACCTGTTCGAGGACTTCCCCGACCTGCGGATCGTCATCCCGCACGGGGGCGGCGCGGTCCCGTACCACTGGGGGCGCTTTCGGGGTTTGGCCGACATGCTCCAGCGCCCGCCGCTGCACGAGAGCGTCATGGGCAACGTCTTCTTCGACACCTGCGTCTACCACCAGCCCGGCATCGACCTGCTGTTCGAGGTCATCGACATCGACAACCTCCTGTTCGGCTCGGAGATGGTCGGCGCCGTGCGGGGCATCGACCCGCAGACCGGCAACTACTTCGACGACACCCGCCGGTACGTCGAGGCGTTGGATCTTGCGATCGAGGACCGCGAGAAGGTCTTCGAGGGCAACGCCCGGCGCGTCTACCCGCGACTGGAACAGCTGATCAAAGCCTGAGGAGAGCACGGATCTTGCCTGCCGACGATCTCCGTCCGACCACCCCGCCCACCGCCCGAGACCGGACCGAAGACCCAGCTCAAGCCGCCCGGGACGCCCTGCGGGATGCGATCCTGAACGGCGAGTACCTGCCCGGCGAGCGGCTCGTGGAGGCGCAACTCTGCGAGCGCCTCGGCGTGAGCCGCTTCAACGTTCGCGCCGCCCTGCAGGAGCTCGCGGCGGACGGCCTGGTCAAGGTCGAGCGCAACAAGGGCGCGCACGTCCGCAAGGTGACCCTCGACGAGGCAGTCGAGATCACCGAGGTGCGCATGGTGCTGGAGGGCCTGGTCGCGGCGCGCGCCGCGGCCCGGGTGACGGACGCGCAGGCCAGCGAGCTCGACGAGATCGGGCTGCTGATGCGCCGGGCGGTCAACGCCGGCGAGTTCCGTCGCTACGGCGATCTCAACCAGCGGCTGCACGGGCTGGTCCGCGGCATCGCCGGCCATCACACGGCTGACGACATCATCGAGACGCTGCGCGGCCAGCTCGTCCGCCACCAGTTCATGATCTCGCTCCACCCCGGACGCCCGGCGATCTCGCTGCCGCAGCACGAGCGGATCATCGAGGCGATCCGGGACCGGGATCCCAAGGCCGCGGAGTCCGCGATGCGCGAGCACATCGCCAGCGTCATCGAGGCGCTTCGCGACATCGACGCGACGGAGTTGCGATGATCATCGCTGTTCTGGGCCTCGGCGAGGCCGGCGGCCTCATCTCGGCCGGCCTGGCGGAGGCCGGCGCCCAGGTGCGGGGGTACGACCCGCGGGTCGACCCGCCGCCCGGTGTTCAGCGATGCGGGAGTGACGCCGAGGCCTGCGAGGGCGCTGTACTGGTATTGAGCCTGAACAGCGCCGCCGACGCCCCGCAGGCCCTGGCCGACGGGATTGCCGGCTGCGGGCCCGGAACGCTCTGGGCCGACCTCAACACGGCGTCCCCGGGCGAAAAACAGAACCTGGAAAAAGCGGCAGGCGACCGCGTACGCGTGGTGGACGTGGCCCTGATGTCCCCGGTGCCCGGCCACGGCCTGTTCACTCCGATGACCGCCAGCGGGCCGGCCGCCGGCGCGTACGCCGAGGTGATGCGCCCGCTCGGCGCCGAGGTCGACGTGCTCGACGGCCCGGTCGGCGCCGCGGCCACGCACAAGCTGCTCCGCAGCGTGTTCTACAAGGGACTCGCGGCCGCCGTGCTGGAGGCGACCGCGGCGGCCCGCGCGGCGGGGCTCTCCGAGTGGCTGCGCGGCAACATCGCCGAGGAGCTGATCCGGGCGGACGCTGCCACGCTCCAGCGCCTGCTCACCGGCTCGAAGACGCACGCCGTGCGCCGGATCCACGAGATGGAGGCGGCCGAGCGCCTGCTCGACGACCTCGGCGTGCCGGCCCGGGTCACCCGGGCCAGCCGGGACTGGCTGGCCGACCTGGCC
Organism: Actinoplanes sp. NPDC051513; assembly: GCF_044454685.1. Taxonomy (NCBI): domain Bacteria; kingdom Bacillati; phylum Actinomycetota; class Actinomycetes; order Micromonosporales; family Micromonosporaceae; genus Actinoplanes; species Actinoplanes sp. NPDC051513. Next base: position 383,203 of record NZ_JBITDW010000007.1, on the reverse strand, counting down.
GGCGGCGCCGAGCCCTAGGTCGCCTCAAAAGCCGTACTCCGAAGCAATGTCGTCATGATTGTTAACAATCAGTTCGGGGTCCGTAAAGGCGTGCCATCTGCCGTTTCGCGTCAGCTCTGCTACGTCCAGGCAAAATCGTTGACAATCCTGTAACCGAGGCTCTAGCGTTCCAGCAGTGGCACGGGACACACCCGCGCCTCATGCGGCACGCGCAACGGTCGCGGGATATCGGTCTACGCGAATGGTAGATCGCTCATCGTCGCGCTATGTACCGATCAATTCCAACCAGTGGAAATATCCGGTCCGGCTTCGATGACGTAGAGGTTGCTGAGAAACCATGCTGAGAAAACGGCTCATCGCATTGCTGACCGTCACTGCACTGGTGGCCACCACGGCCGCCTGCGGTGGCTCGGACGACTCTTCGGACAACAACTCCGCGTCGGGCTCGCCCGACAAGGTCAAGGTCGGCGTCATCCCGATCGTCGACGTGGCCCCCATCTATCTCGGCAAGGCCAAGGGCTTCTTCACGAAGCAGAACATCGACCTCACGCTCGAGCAGGCCCAGGGCGGCGCCGCGATCGTCCCGGCCGTGGTCAGCGGGCAGTACCAGTTCGGCTTCAGCAACGTGGTGTCGCTGCTCCTCGGCTCGTCCAAGAACGTGCCGATCAAGGTGGTCGCCAACGGCAACAACGCCACGGCCGACCCCGCGAAGGACTTCAGCGGCCTGCTCGTCAAGGACCCGGCCATCACCCGCCCGAAGGACCTCGAGGGCAAGACGGTCGCCGCCAACACGCTGAAGAACATCGTGGCCACCTCGGTGAACGAGATCGTCCGTAAGGACGGCGGCGACCCGTCGAAGGTCAAGTACGTCGAGGTCGCGTTCCCCGACCAGGCGGCGGCACTCGAAGGTGGCCGCGTCCAGGCCGTCTTCCTGGTCGAGCCGTTCGTGTCCTCGGTGAAGCCGAAGGGCTGGAAGCAGCTCGGCTCGTTCGCCGCCGTCAGCCCGAACCTCATGGTCGCGGACTACTTCACCTCGGCCCAGCTGCTCGGCGAGAAGCCCGACCTGGCCAAGCGCTTCACCGCGGCACTGAAGGAGTCGCTGGCCTACGCCGACGCCCACCCCGACGAGGTGCGGCAGATCGTCAGCACCTACACGACGATCAAGGCGGACGCCGTGGCGGCCATGACACTTCCGAAGTACAACCCGGAGGTCGACAAGGCGTCGCTGGATCTCATGAACAGCCTGATGGTCAAGGATGGCCTGCTCACGGCCCCCGTCGACACGGCGAAGCTGCTGCAGTGACGACTTCGCACGGAACCCCGCGCAGGGTCGGAGACTCTCCGGCCCTGCTCGGGCTCGTGGGGCTTGTCGCCTTCGGCGCGCTCCTGGAGGTCCTGCCGCGGGTGGGCGTGCTTCCCGCGGAGTACTTCCCGCCGACCAGCAAGATCGTGAGCGCGCTCGTCGACGAGCTCGGCCGCGGCGGCTTCTGGCAGGCGGTCCTCGGCACGGTGACCACGTGGCTGCTCGGCCTGGCGATCGCGGTCATCGCCGGCATCGTGCTGGGCATCGTCATCGGCTCCATCCCGGCGCTGCGGCTCGCGACCGCGTCGACCATCGAGTTCCTCCGGCCCATCCCCTCGGTGGCGCTGCTGCCGCTGGCGATCGTGCTGTTCAGCGCCCCGATCCGGTCGATCCTGCTGCTGGTCGTCTACGCCTCCTTCTGGCAGGTGCTGATCCAGGTGCTGCACGGCGTCGCCGACGTCGACCCGATCGCCCGGGAAACCGCGGCGTCCTACCGGCTCGGCCGCTGGCGCCAGGCGCGCTACCTGGTCTGGCCGACCACCCTGCCGTACGCGATGACCGGCATCCGCCTCGCCGCGTCCGTGGCCCTGGTCCTCACCATCACCGGCGAGCTGCTGATCGGCGGCACGAAGGGCATCGGCGAGGAGATCAACGTCGCGCAGAGCAGCATCGCGGTGCCGTCGATGTACGCGCTGATCGTCGTCGCCGGTCTCATCGGCCTGGGTGCCAACCTGGCCACCCGCCGCGCCGAGCGCGTTGTGCTCGCCTGGCACCCATCGGTCCGAAGGGAGCTTCCCCTGTGACCCGCGCTCTCGGCCGGATCGGCCTGCTCCTCGGCCTCCCGGTGATCCTGCTGGTCACCTGGTGGTTCGCCAGCGCCGGCAGCACCAACTTCTACCAGCCGCCGCTGGAGACGATCATCAAGGTCTTCCCGGACACGTGGACGGCCGACCGCTTCCGCGCGGACGTGCTGCCGAGCCTCATCCGGCTGTTCATCGGGTACGGCCTCGCGCTGTTCATCGGCATCGGGCTCGGTGTGCTGATCGGCACCAACCGCCGGCTGCGCTCACTCGTCGAGCCGATTCTCGAGTTCCTCCGGGCGATCCCGCCGCCGGTGCTGGTCCCGATCCTCATTCTCATCGCCGGCATCGGCAACCCGACCAAGGTGCTGGTCATCGTCGTCGGCGGCGTCTGGCCGGTCCTGCTGAACACTGTGGAGGGTGTGCGCGGCGTCGACGAGGTCCTCTCCGACACCTGCCGCAGCTACAAGATCCACGGCTGGCTGCGGATGCGCACCTTCATCCTGCGTGCGGCGAGCCCGCAGATCGTCGTCGGCGCTCGCCAGGCGCTGTCCATCTGCATCATCATGATGGTCATCGGCGAGCTGCTCGGCGCGACCAACGGCCTCGGCTACACGGTCGTCGAGTTCCAGCGCGGCTTCCAGATCCCCGAGATGTGGAGCGGCGTGTTCGTGCTCGGACTGCTCGGTGTCCTGCTGTCGCTGGCCTTCACCCTCGTCGAGCGGCGAGTCTTGAACTGGTACCACGGAGCGCGCGCCGCTGAGCGCAGCGGACACTAGGAGGAGCTGTGCTGGAAGTCCAGTCGCTGCGCAAGACGTACGGCGGTCAAGGCCGCACCGTCGAGGCGATCGGCGACATCACCCTGACCGTGGACGACGGCCAGTTCGCCTGTGTAGTCGGCCCGTCGGGCTGCGGCAAGACCACGCTGCTGCGGTGCCTCGGCGGCCTGCTCACACCCACCTCCGGCGAGGTGAAGGTGAGCGGCCAGGTCGTGACCGGCCCGCCCGACGGCGTCGCAATCGTCTTCCAGGAGTACGGCCGCAGTCTGTTCCCCTGGCTGCGCGTCGCCGAGAACATCGAGCTCCCACTCAAGTCGAAGGGCATCGCCAAGGCCGAGCGGCAGAAGCTCGTCGCCGAGTCGCTCAAGGCGGTCAGCCTCGGCGACGCCGGCAAGGCGTATCCCTGGCAGCTCTCCGGCGGCATGCAGCAGCGCGTCGCGATCGCCCGGGCGATCGCGTTCCAGCCCAAGGTCATGCTCATGGACGAGCCGTTCGCGGCGGTCGATGCGCAGACCAGGGCCGACCTGGAAGACCTGGTCCGCGCGGTGTGGAAGCAGTTCGGCATGACGATGCTGTTCGTCACCCACGACATCGACGAGGCGGTCTACCTGGGACAGCGGGTCGTCATGCTCTCCTCGTCGCCGACCCACGTGCTGGAAAACCTCGACATCGACCTGCCCGACGAGCGCGACCAGCTCAAGACCCGCTCGGACGCCCGCTTCGTCGAGCTGCGCACGCACGTCTACGCCCGCATCCAGGAGGCCAAGGGCGCGAAGGGCGCCAACGGCCAGTCGCCGGTGGGTACCTCTTCCTGACGCGAGTCACGCCGACCGGGCCGGCGCCGGCGCCAGGGCGTGGCCCGGCTCGCCGACGACGGCGTGGATCACGTCGTCCAGCGTGATCACGCCGAGCGGCCGCCTGCCGTCGCTGACCAGCACGATGTGCAGGCGGTCGCGGCGCATGGCGAGCAGCAGGTCGGCGAGCGTCCGCTCCGGCGGCACCACCGCGAGCGGGCGGATGATGTCGGCGGTGATCGGCAGGCGGCGCTGCCCCGCCGCGTACCCGAGAATGTCTTTGACGTGCACGAAGCCCAGCACCCGGCGGGTCTCCCGCTGCAGGACCGGAAAGCGCGAGCGGCCCGTGCGGGTCGAGATCGCCTCGATGGTCGCCGGTGACACGTCGTCGGCGACCGTGGTCACGCCCGACCATGGGCGGAGCGTGTCGGCGGCGGTGCGGTCGTTGAGGCCGAGCGCGGCGTGGATCCGCGCGTACTGCTCCGAGCCGAGCAGGCCCTCGCTGCGCGCCTGGGTGACCATGCCGGCCAGTTCCTCGGCCGTGAAGACGGTCTTGACGGCGTCGGTCGCCTCGACCTTCCACAGCTTGAGCACCGTGCGCGAAGCCCAGCGCATCGCGTTGAGCAGCGGCTTGGTCGCGGTGCAGAAGGCCAGCATGAATGGGCCGAGGATCAGCGCCGCGCGCTCGGGGCCGGCCAGCGTGATGTTCTTGGGCACCATCTCGCCGATGACCGTGTGCAGGAAGACCACCACGACCAGGGCGAGCACGAACGAGACCGGGTGCAGCATGTCCTCGGGGAAGCCGAGCGCGGCGAACGGACCCTCCAGCACGTGCGCGAGGGCCGGCTCGGCGATCGCGCCGAGGCCGAGCGAGCAAACTGTGATGCCCAACTGAGCGCCGGCGATCATCAACGGAATCTGGCTCATCGCCGAGAGCGCCCAGCGGGCCGGCTTGGAGGTGGCGGCGAGCGGCTCGAGGGCGGTGCGCCGCGAGGCGATCAGCGCGAACTCGCCGCCGACGAAGACGCCGTTGCCGATCAACAGCAGGATCGTGACCAGGATTTTAGTCATCGGCGGGCTCCGGCGCCGGCGCGACGACGCGCACCTGCTCGATGCGATGCCGGTCGACCTCCATCACGGTGAACTCCCAGCCGTGTTCCTCGAACGACTCGCCCACCACCGGGATGTGGCCCAGCCCGGCGAGCAGGAAACCGGCCAGCGTCTCGTATGGCCCCTCGGGCAGCGTGAACCCGGTCTGCTCCATCAGCTCGTCCTCACGCAGCAGCCCGTCCACCACGTACGTCTTGCCGCCGCTCGGCGCGGTCAGCTGCTGCGCGCCGGCCTCCTCGACGTCGGCGTCGTACTCGTCGGTGATCTCGCCGACCAGCTCCTCGATCAGGTCTTCGACGGTGACGACCCCGTCGGTGCCGCCGTACTCGTCGACCACGATCGCCAGGTCGGCGTCCGCCGCGCGCAGCGCCGCGAGCACCCGGTCGAGGCTGAGGCTTTCCGGCACGTACACGGGCTCTTTGGCGATCGTCGCGACGCGAGTCGCGGCACGGCGCTCGAGTGGCACCCCGAGCGCGTCCGGCACGCCGACCACCCCCATGACCACGTCGATGGTGTTCTCGTAGACAGGAAAGCGGGTGTGCCCGGTCTCGCGCGACACCGCGATGAGATCGGCGACGCTCGCGGTGTTCCGGAGCCCGACCACGTCGACCCGCGGGGTCATGGCCTTGGCCGCGCGCTTCTCGCCGAAGCGGATCGTGCGGCGCAGCAGCGTCGCGGTCTCGGTGGGCAGCGCGCCGGCCCGGGCGCTGATCGCCGCGAGCAGGCCCAGCTCCTCGGGCGAGCGGGCGCTGGCCAGCTCTTCCTGCGGCTCGATGCCGATCCGGCGGACCAGCCAGTTCGCCGACCCGTTGAGCGCCGCGATCAACCATTTGAACAGCCGCGAGAAGGTGCGCAGCGGCGCCGCGGTCGCCAGCGCGATCGGCATCGGCCGGGCCAGCGCCGCGTTCTTGGGGACGAGTTCGCCGAAGAGCATCGACAGCAGCGTGGCGACGATCAGCGCGAGCGCGTGGGTGATCCCCTCGGTGGCGTCCCCGGCGATCGGCTTGACCAGCGGGTCGAAGAGCTTCGAGAGGGCCGGTTCGGCGAGGTACCCGGTGAGGATCGTGGCCAGCGTGATGCCGAGCTGGGTGCCGGAGAGCTGGAACGAGAGATTGTGCAGGACGTGCTGCACGGTGCGGGCCCGCCGATCGCCCTGTGCCGCGCGGGTGTCGATCTCGGCGCGGTCGACCGTAACGAGCCCGAACTCGGCCGCCACGAAGAACGCGTTCGCCGCCGTGAGCAGCGCGAACGCCGCCAATGGGAGCACCGCGGTCAGGAGCACGCCGTCCATGATCGGTTTCACCTCGGTCCTCATTGTGCCGGACCGGCCATTCGCATGCGTGAACACGGGCGCGTGAAGTACGTGTGCCGCACCACCCGCTACCGTCGAAGGATGAGCCTTCCCGAGGAGTTCCTCCTGCTGGCCTACGACGAGGACGGCACACCGCTGACGGACGGCACCCGCCTGGACAACGGGCTGGGCGGGGCGATCCTGCTCGAGCTGGCGCTGGCCCGCCGCCTCGACATCGAGGACAAACGGGTGGTGGTCGTCGATCGCGGGCCGATCGGGGACGCGCTCACCGACGAGGCGCTCACCCGGATCGCCGAGGACAAGCCTCGCAAACCCGGCCACTGGGTCACGAAGCTCTCCAAGCAGGCCCGCCCCCGCATCCTGGAGAAGCTGGTCGCCGACGGCGTGCTCACCGTCGAGAAGGACAAGGTGCTCTGGGTCTTCCCCCGCACGAAGTACCCGTCGGCGAACGGCGAGCCGCCGGCCGCCGAGGCCGACGCCCGCGAGCGGATCCGCGCGGCGGTGCTCGGCACCGGCGTGGTCGAGCCGCGCACGGCCGCGCTCTGCGCCCTGGTCGCCGCCACCGAGCTCGACCGCAAGATTCTCGGCGGGGTCGACCGCAAGCGGGTGACGGCCCGGCTCAAGGAGATCGGCGAGGGCGCGTGGGCCGCCGACGCCGTGCGCAGGACGATCGAGGAGATCCAGGCCGCCGTGATGGTCGCGATCATCGCGTCGACCACCGCGGCGACTGCGGGGTCGAGCGCCTAGACCTCTTGCTTGAGTGAGCGGAGCAGTACCGTCGCGACGTCGACGACTTCGACGTTGTCGTGTTCGGCTTTGGCGGTGACGCCGTCGCCGATCATGGTGTGGCAGAACGGGCAGCCGACCGCGATGGTCTTGGCGCCGGTGGACAGGGCTTCCTCGGTGCGTTCGATGTTGATTCGCTTACCGATTTTCTCTTCCATCCACATCCGGGCGCCGCCGGCCCCGCAGCAGAACGACCGCTCCTGGTTGCGCGGCATCTCCACCAGGTTGGCGGATGAGCCGAGGACCTCGCGGGGGGCGTCGAAGACCCGGTTGTGCCGGCCCAGGTAGCACGGGTCGTGGTAGGTGACATCACCCGCGATCGGCTCGACCGGGGTCAGCTTCCCGGTCGCGACCAGATGGGCGAGCAGCTGGGTGTGGTGCACGACCTCGACCTTCAGGCCGAGTTGCTCGTACTCGTTGCCGAGCGTGTTGAAACAGTGCGGGCAGGTCGCGACGATCTTCTTGACCTTCGCCTCGGTCAAGGTTTCGACGTTCTGCTGGGCCAGCATCTGGAAGACGAACTCGTTCCCGATGCGGCGGGCCGGGTCACCGGTGCAGGTCTCGCCCTCGCCGAGGATGGCGTAGTTGACGCCGGCTTCGTGCAGCAGTTTCGCGACGGCCTGGGTGGTCTTCTTGGCCCGGTCTTCGAATGCGCCCGCGCAGCCGACCCAGAACAGGTACTCGAAGTCTTCGGTCTCGCCGACCCGCGGCACCGCGAAGTCGAGGCCTTTGGTCCAGTCTTCGCGGGTGTTCGGTGGGGCGCCCCACGGGTTGCCCTTGTTCTCCAGGTTGCGCAGCATCACGCCGGCCTCGGACGGGAACGACGATTCGATCAGCACCTGATACCGGCGCATGTCGACGATGTGATCGACGTGCTCGATGTCGACCGGGCACTGCTCGACACACGCGCCGCAGGTGGTGCACGACCACAACACGTCCGGGTCGATGACGCCCTGCTCGTCTTCGGTGCCGATCAGCGGGCGGTTGCCCTCCGCGAGCGCGAGGACGTCCAGGTGCGCAAGCTGGGCCGCGGTCGCCTTCTCCTCACCGGTGAGGTCTTTACCGCCGCCGGCCAAAAGATAAGGCGCTTTCGCGTACGCGTGATCGCGCAGTGACAGAACGAGCAGCTTCGGCGACAGGGGCTTGGCGGTGTTCCAGGCCGGGCACTGCGACTGGCACCGGCCGCATTCCGTACACGTGGAGAAATCCAACAGCCCCTTCCAGGTGAACTGCTCCACCTGAGCCACACCGAACTGGTCCTTCTCCGGATCGGCCTCCTCGAAATCGAGAGGCTTGCCCGCGCTCATCATCGGCCGCAACGCACCCAAGCCGGAGCCGGCCGGCTTCTCCGGGCTGCGCTTGAAGAAGATGTTGAAGAACGCCAGGAAACGGTGCCAGGCCACCCCCATCGTCGGGTTCAACCCGATCGTGATCAGCCAGCCCATCGAGATCAGCAACTTGGCCAGCGCGACCCAGGTCGGCCCGTCCGCGGCGGCCGGCAGCACGTTGCCCACCGCGTGGCTCAATGGGGTGGCCCAGCCGGGGAACTCGAAGGTGTCGTTGGCGACCTTGAACCCGCGAATCAGGAACCCACAGATGAGCACACCCAGGATGACCGCCTCGACGAAGTACGCCTGCCACATCGTCGAGCCGAGGAACCGGGACCGCTTCGCCCTGATCGCCTTCTGCCGCACGTAGATCAGATAGAGGATGCCGGCTAGGCCGAGGATGCCGATCCACTCGGTGACCAGGCCGTAGACGAGCCAATGGCCGACGACCGGCAGCCCGCCCTCGGGGTCGACGACCTCGAAGTAGGCCTCCACGACCAGCAGGAACAAGATCATGAAGGAGACCATCACGAACCAGTGCGCCGCGCCGATCGCCGACCACTTCAGCATCCGGGTATGACCCAGCGTCTCGCGCAGCATGGTCGCCGTGCGGGTGCCCTTGCCGGCGAACCGCTCCGGAGCCGGCTGACCCTTCCGGATCACCGAGGTGATCGTCAGAACCGCCCGCACCGCCAGCGCGACAGCCGTGATCGTGACGGCGCCCGCCAGGACGGTGGCGATTATCTGCGCGATCCCCATCAGCGTGTCCTCCTCGATCGGCTGCCCTATGTTACCCGCGAGTAATAGCGACCTCAAGTTGCACTGTCAGTGCATATTGTTGAGGTCTATCAAGGGCGCTGCCGGCGTGCGAAAGCGCACCCCGCTCCGATCGCGGGGTGCGCTTAAACAGACGAAGGTCACATTACCCGCACCAAACGGGCATCGCGGGCCTAACGCCAGCGGGACAGAAGGCCCAGCGAGGCGACCATGCAGCCGAAGCCGACCGCGAGGTTCCAGTACGACCAGGACTCTACCGGCCACTTCTGCGAGGACAGGTAGTAGACGACGAGCCAGGCGATGCCCACGACGATCAGCGTCACCGCGGTGATCGGCAACCACGTCGGGCTCGGCTTCTTGGACGCCGCCGCAACCGCCGGACGGACGTCCGTCGGCGGGGTGTAGACCTTCTTCTTGCGAACCTGAGACTTCGGCACGGTGCTCTCCTGAAGGGCAACAAGTGGTGAACAACCCACCGCTGAGCGGCTCGGGATGCCCCGACTGCTGCCCGTGGCGAATACTGTTCGACAGCTAGCGTAGTCAAGGCGGCGCGCAGAGAGGCACCCGCCAGGCGAGGAAAATGCGGCGGGCCGCATTTCGGGAGGTACGAGGACTTGGAGTACACGACCGGCGCGCCGTCGTGGCGGCTCGTGTTGCGGCGTGCGCTCAGGGGGCTGCGACCCCGAACGGGTGGCGCACGCACCCGGTGGACGGTCGGCGTGCCGCTGATCGCCCTCGTCGCCGGCCTGCTGTTCACCACCTCGGCGCGCACCGCCGACGGCACGCAGCTTCGCGACGACCGGCGGCCCCAGCTCGCTCAGCTCATCGCCGACAAGCAGGTGCGCCTCGACGCCCGGGAAAAGACGGCCGCCAAGCTGCGCGCCGAGGTCGACCAGGACACGGCCCGGCTCGCCGAGGTCGACCAGCCGGTCAAGGAGGCCCGCGAGCGGGCCGACGCGCTGCGGGCCCAGGCCGGGTTCACCGCGCTGCACGGGCCGGGCGTCACCGTCATCCTCAACGACTCGTCCCGGCGCGGCGCCGACCTGGGCCCGAACGCGCCCGACAACGACGATCTCGTCGTCCACCAGGGTGATGTTCAGGCGGTCGTGAACGCTCTCTGGGCAGGTGGCGCCGAGGCAATGTCGATCATGGATGTCCGCGTCGTCTCGACCAGCGCGGTACGCTGTGTCGGCAACACGCTGCTACTTCATGGCCAGGTCTTCTCACCACCATTCAAGATCACGGCGATTGGCGAACCCACAGCGATGCATCGCGCGTTGGAATCCGCGGAGGGAGTCCAGCAATTCCGCGATGCGGTCGCCGACTTCGGCCTCGGCTACACGGAAACCGTGGAGAGGAACGTGACTGTGCGGGCGTACGACGGGTCGAGTGACCTCCGATCCGCTCGGGTTGCCGAGTAATGACAGATCCAGAGACCCCGCCGGCGGGTACCAACTCGGGCCGGCACCGCGCTCCCGACGGTGACGCCCAGACGGCGTACATCCCGCGGATCACCGACGCGTCACCCGATGGTGTGCCCGGCGGGCCGCTGGCGCCCCAGGTAGGCCTCGGCGCCCCGGCCACGCAGACACCGCCACCCGCGGCAGTCGCGCCACCGGTGGCCGCCCGGCCAACGTCGCCGCCGCCCGCGCAGCCGGTGCCGCCGCCCGCCGCCGCATCGCGGCCCACGCAGTCGGCGCCCCCACCCGCCGCCGCATCGCGGCCCACGCCGCCGCCCGCGCAGCCGGTTGCCCCACCCGCGCACCCCGCTGCGCCACCTGCGCACCCCGCTGCGCCACCTGCGCACCCCGCTGCGCCACCCGCGGCCCCGCCTACGCAGCAGGTGGCCTCACCCGCCGCCGCATCGCGGCCTCTGCCGCCGCCCGCGCAGCCGGTTGCGCCACTCGCGCACCCCGCTGCGCCGCCTACGCAGCAGGTTGCTCCACCCGCCGCCGCATCGCGGCCCCTGCCGCCGGCCACACCCTCCGTTGCCCAGCCGGCGCACCCCATTGCCCAGCCAGCGCACCCCATTGCCCAGCCAGCGCACCCCGTTGCCCGGCCCCCGCAGCCAGTTGTGCAGGCCGCGCAGCCAGTTGCGCAGCCGGCGCAGCCGGTTGTCCCGCCTGTGGTCGCCTCTCGAGCCGTGCCGCCTCCGGCTCCGCAGCCGCTTGCCCAATCCCCGGCCGCCGACACCGCCGTGATCCGCACTGACGCCGCCGCGGAGCGTCGCATAGCGGCGGTCCGCGACAACTACACGCAGCCGACGAATCCCCACGTTTCCACCAACGTGCCCAGCCTTTCCCCCGCGGTCGACGAGGTCCACGCAGCGGCCACGGCCGCCCGGCGCCGCGACCCGGAGCTGCCGCCGACGACCACCCCGCCCGACAGTTCCTTCAGCTTCTTCGGCGCAGCAGCCGGCAACGGGGCCGCAGCCAGCAACGGCACAGCGGCGAGCAACAGCGCGGCAGGCGGCATCGGCACGGCAGCTGGCAACAGCGCGGCCACCGGCAACAGCGCTGCAGCCGGCAGCAGCACGGCAGCGGCCAACGGCACCGCACCCGGCAACGGCACCGCACCCGGCAACGGCACGGCGGTCAGCAACGGCATGGCCGCCGGCAGCGCCGCACGTAACGGCCATGACGTCAGCATGCGCCCGTCCCAGCCGAGCGCCGCGGCCGCTTACTCACCGCCGGCCCGCGCCCACAGCGACGGCTTCCCGCACCCGCCGGCGAGTCCCTACACGCCGACCAGCCCGGCCACTCCCGGCTACCCACCCGCGCAGTCCGCCACCCCGGCCTACTCCGCAGCGTCGCCCTATGGGGCCACCCAGCCACTTCCGACCGCGCGGCAGGACCCCAACCAGACGGCCGTCATCCGCGTCCCGGACGCGCCCACCGGCGTACTCCCCTCTCTGCAACCGCAAGCCACCACCCAGCCGCCACCCGCGCTCAAAGCCCCGACCGCCCTCATGTCCGCGGTTCCCGGGCTTGCCGCCAAGGCAGCGAAGGCCGGCGCCGACCCCGACGTCGCTCTCGGCGCGGCGGCGGCGCCCCAGGTCCGGCCGGGTGGCCTCGACAAGGCCCCTCTCCCCACCGAGGAGTCCGACGACGTGCAGCCGAAACGCGGCGAGCGGGTGGTCAAGCTGCGTCCCGAGCAGACCGACGAGGGCTACAAGAGCGTCTATTCCGAGCTCACGCGCCCGACGCTCGGCTCGCGGGTCCGGGCCGGCATCCGCATCTCCGGCGAACTGATGATCACCTTCGGGTTGATCGTGCTGCTGTTCGCGGGCTACGAAGTCTTCGGCAACTCGGCCAAGGTGCAGGACGAGCAGAATGCGCTGACCGACGAGCTCGACCAGCAGTGGAACGATCCGACCGTCGGCCCGTCCACCGCGCCCACCACGCAGGGCCCGGCCGCGCCCGGCGCCAGCCTCGTCGGCCGTCTGTACATCCCGAAGCTCGACAAGGAGTGGGTGGTCGTCAACGGCGTCCGCCCGCAGGACATCAAGTACGCCCCCGGCCACTACCCGGACACCGCGATGCCGGGCCAGGTCGGCAACTTCTCGGTCGCCGGCCACCGCATCCGCAAGATCTTCTGGCGGCTCGACGAGCTCAAGCCGGGCGACGTGATCGGGGTGGAGACCCGCGACTTCTGGTACGTCTACAAGGTCTACGGCCATGAGGTGGTCACGCCCGACGCCGTCGAGGTCGTCGCCGCGGTGCCCGACAAGCCCGGCGCGAAGCCGACCAAGGCGCTGCTCACGCTGACCACCTGCAACCCGAAGTTCAACAACTACCAGCGGCTCATCGTGCATGCCGAGCTGGCCACGAAGGTGCCGCGCAACCAGTCCCTGCCCGATGCCGGCATGCCGGCCGAGATGAAGACGAAGGCGTAGGCGATGTACGCCTGGATCTGGCGCAAGCTCCCGTTCGGCGTCTGGGGCAAGCTGGTCGGCTCGATCGGCCTGACCGTCGCCGCCGTCGCCCTGCTCTGGTACGTGGTCTTCCCCTGGGCGACCCCGCTGCTGCCCTTCGACGACGTCCAGGTCGGCGCGGACACCCAGCAGGGCCCGGCCCAGGAGGACCCCAACGCGGTCACCTCGGGCGGCGCCGACAGCGGACCCGACGCGATTCCCTACAGCACCGAGTCCAACGCCCCGCATCCCTCGACCTCCGCGACGCCGAAGAAGAGCCCGACCGGCGGCGGTAACGTTCTCCCAGGTGACTGACGTGCGCATTCTCGTGATCGACAACTACGACTCGTTCGTCTTCAACCTGGTGCAATATCTCGGCCAGCTCGGCGCCGAGTGCGAGGTGCGGCGCAACGACGAGATCAGCGTGGCCGACGTCGGCACCTTCGGCGCCGCCGGCATTCTTCTCTCGCCGGGGCCGGGCACGCCGGAACGCGCCGGCATCATGATGGAGGCCATTCGGGCGTACGCCGGGAAGGTGCCCATGTTCGGGGTGTGCCTCGGTCATCAGGCGATCGGGGCCGCGTTCGGCGCGACCGTGACCCGCGCCCCCGAGCTGCTGCACGGCAAGACCTCCGAGGTCCACCACACCGGTGAGGGCGTGCTCGCGGGCCTCCCCGACCCGTTCACCGCGACCCGCTACCACTCGCTGGCCGTCCTCCCCGAGACGCTGCCCGACGAGATCGAGGTGACCGGCCGCACCGAGTCGGGCATCGTGATGGCCATGCGTCACCGCACGCTGTCGATCGAGGGCGTCCAGTTCCACCCCGAGTCGGTGCTCACCGAGGGTGGACACACCATGCTCGCGAACTGGCTGGCCTCCTGCGGCCTGCCCTCGGCGCTGGAAAAGGCGCCGCCGCTCGCCGCCGAGGTCGAGTCCCGGCGGCGCGCGGCGTTCGCTGCGGCGTAGGCCGCTCTCAGTCGTTCTGGCGCACGATCGCGACCGCCTGGTCGATCACTTCACCGCCGCCGGTGCCACCACCGTTGCCACCGGGCGTCTCGGTGTCGGTCGGCGAGGGGTCGCCGCTCGGGTTGGTCGCGTCGACGGCCACCGTGATCGTGACGTCCTCGCCCTTCTCCACCGTCGTGCCGGGCTGCGGGTTCTGCGCCACGACCTTGCCGACCTGGCTCGGATCGGTGGCCGGCACCTCTTTCCGGGAGACGTTGAACGTGCCCGAGCCGGCCTGATCGAGGAGGGCCAGCGCGGTCTCCTCCGACTGCCCGGTCACCTTCGGCATCTTGAGCTGGTTGCCCCTCGAGACGCTCACCAGGATCTCGGTGTTGGGATCGACCTTGTCGCCGGAGTGCTGGACCTTCGTGACGATGCCCACCTGCTGGGAGCTGTTGACGTCCTGGAACTTGGGCTTCAGACCCTTGGCCCGCAGCGCCTGGTCGGCGCTCTCCTTCGTGCCACCGACCAGGTTGTCCGGCACCTCGACCTTCTCGGGCGCGAGGCACAGCTGGTACGACGCCGCCTGATCGGTGGGGATCTGGGTGCCCGCCTGCGGATTCTGGTTGACGACGGTGCCGGTGCAGTCTTCGCCGGTCGTGGGCGCCTCGGGCGTCACGTTCGTCAGCTTCGCCTGGTCGATCAGGTGCTGGGCATCCTCGGCGTTCTTGCCCTTGAGGTTGGGCATCGCCACCGTGGCAGCCTGGGTCTGCGTGCCGCCGTCGTTCGGCTTGTTGCCGTTGCGCGACATCGCCAGCGCGACGCCGAGCACCACCACGACGAGCACACCCAGGCCGGCCAGCACCGCCATCACCCACGACGAGCGCTTCTCGGGCGGCCCGGGGGGCATGCCGCCCGGCACCGGCCGCTGCATGGTGGTGGCGGCCTGCGGCTGCCACTGCCGGGTCGCCTGCTGGCCCAGCGCCATGGTCTCGGCCTGGCTCATCACCGGGGTGGCGAGCACCGGGCGGCCGGAGACGGCGCGCAGCGCGTCGGCGCGCATCTCCTGGGCGCTCTGATACCGGTTCATCGGGTTCTTGGCCAGGGCCTTGAGCACAATCGCGTCGACGTCGCGCGGCACCTCGGGGTTGACGTCGCTGGGCGCCTTCGGGTCTTCCCGGACGTGCTGGTACGCCACGCTGACCGGGCTGTCCCCCACGAACGGCGGGTGGCCCACGAGCAGCTCGAAGAGGACGCAGCCGGCCGCGTACACATCGGACCGTGCGTCGACGGCCTCGCCGCGCGCCTGCTCGGGCGAAAGGTACTGAGCGGTGCCGATCACGGCGCTGGTCTGCGTCATCGTGGTCGCGCCGCTGGCCAGAGCCCGGGCGATGCCGAAATCCATGACCTTGACCTGGCCGTTCTGCGTGATCATCACGTTGCCGGGCTTGATGTCCCGGTGAATGATCCCGTGCCGGTGGCTGAACTCCAGCGCGGCGTCGATGTCGGCGATGATCTCGAGCGCCCGGCGCGGCTGGAGCCGCTGCTCCTGGGCGAGAACCTCCTTGAGGGTTTGCCCGTTGACGAACTCCATGACGATGAACGGCAGCTTCTCGCCGGTCGACGAGATTTCCTCGCCGGTGTCGTAGACGGCGACGATCGCGGGGTGGTTGAGGGCCGCGGAGTTCTGCGCCTCGCGGCGGAAACGCTCCTGGAACGTCGCGTCGCGGGCCAGGTCGGTGCGCAGCATCTTGATGGCCACGTCGCGGCCGAGCCGGAGGTCGCGCCCCCGGTGCACCTCGGCCATGCCGCCGTAGCCCAATAGTTCGCCGACCTGATACCTGCCACCGAGCAGGCGGGCCTGCGCCGTCATAACGTCTGTCGTCCTTCGTTTCGGTTCCAGCCGGGTTTGACGCCCGCCTGTCTGGTTAGACGGTACGACGCCGCCAACGGTTCATTGTCGGCGGTGCCCGTGTGGACGACCGCCGCGGTGACGGTCCGGTCGCTCAGTGCGCTGCTCTTCTGCTTGCCCTGCTTGTAGAGGAACGAGATGACCCCGGCACAGAGCAGGACCAGCAGTGCGAGGACGACGGCCAGAACGATGAGCACCTGCCGGCCGGCCGAGCTCTCGGGCTTGACCGTCGACGCCGGTTGGGCCGGCGCGCCATAGGGCGGCCGGTACGGCTGCACCGGCGGTCCCGAGGGTACCGAGGCGGCTCCGCGCGCCCCCGAGACGGGTCGGGGCACGGGAGGGTATGGCGGGCGGGCACTGCCAGTGACCGGCGAGCCGGGCGCGGCGCCCGAGTGCGGGGCGGCGCCCGAGTGCGGGGCGGCGGCGGCGCCCGAGTGCGGCCGCGCGGCCGGGCTCACCGGGCCTGCGCCGGCCGCCCGCACGGGCTGACCAGCGCCGGCGGGCTGCTGCGCGGTGTTGGACAGCGCCGAGGCGGCCTGGCGGGCGACCGCAGCCATCGTCGAGGCGGACGGCCAGCGCTCCCCGGGGTTCTTGGCCAGGGCACGGTCCACGATGGCGCGCACCGGCGGCGGGATGTCGGCGGGCAGCGGCCGCGGCGCCTCGCGGACGTGCTTCATGGCGATCTCGATCGGCGTGGCGCCGTCGAACGGGCGGTGGCCAGAGAGGCACTGGTAGGCGACCACGCCGAGCGCGTACACGTCGGAGGCCGGCGTGGCGACCTCGCCGGAGGCCTGCTCGGGCGAGATGTACGAGGCGGTGCCGAGCACCGAGCCGGCCACGGTGAGCTGGCCGACCAGCGCCGAGCGGGCGATCCCGAAGTCGGTCAGGACGAGCGTGCCGTTCGGGCGTACGAGAAGATTGCCGGGTTTGACGTCGCGGTGGACGATGCCGTTCGCATGCGCCGCCTGCAACGCGTCGGCGGCCTGCGCCACCAGCGCCATCGTGCGCGCCGGGGTCAGCCGTCCGACCCGGCTGAGCGTGCGGGAGAGGGCGTCGCCCTCGACGTACTCCATGACCAGGAACGCCAGCTGCTGGTCGCTGCCGTAGTCGTAGACGTCGACGACCCCGGGGTGGTTGATCGTGGCCATGGTGCGCGCCTCGCCGCGGAACCGCTCGGCGAAGCCGGGCTCGTCCAGCAGCGCCGGGAGCAGGATCTTGACAGCGACCGTCCGGCCCAGCACCTCGTCGGTGCCGCGCCACACGTCGCCCATCCCGCCGCCCGCGATTCGCTCGTCGAGGCGGTAGCGGCCGCCGAGGGTCACCCCAGGGCTGATCATTCAGTCCCCTCCCCCGGCCGCGGCCTTCATGATGAGCCCGGCGATCCGGGCCGCCTCGGCGCTGGCGTGCCCGCCGGGCACGTTCTCCAGCATGACGCAGACCGCGGAGACCGCCTCGCCCTTGTCGTTGAAGGCGAAGCCGATGAACCAGCCATGCGGGTCGGCGCCGACCGCGTTCTGTGCCGTGCCGGTCTTGCCGCCGACCTCGAAGCCCTTGATCTTGGCCTTGGTGCCGGTGCCGTTCTCGACGACGCTGACCATCATGTCCTTGAGGTCGTTCGAGACGCTCTCGGTGATCGGCGTGCGCAGGGTCGTGGGGTTGGCGCTGTAGATCGTCCGGCGGTCCGGGCCGAGCAGCTTCTGCACCAGGTAGGGCCGCATCTGCTTGCCGCCGTTGGCCACCGTGGCCGCCATCAGCGCGCCCTGCACCGACGTCATCCGCACGTCACGCTGGCCGATCGAGGACTGCGCCAGCGCGCCCTTGTCGACGCTGCCGTCCGGGTTGGCGATGTCGCCGGTACGGCTCGCCGCCACCGGCAGGCCGGTGTTCTCCTTGAGGTTGCCGATCGTGAGCTTGTCGTCCTCGAAGCCGAACGCCTTGGCCATGCCGACGATCTTGTCGCGGCCGAGCTTTACGCCGAGCTTCGCGAAACCGGTGTTGCAGCTCTCGGTCAGCGCCTCCTTGAGGGTGACCTCGCTGCCCGGGCAGACTTCGTCTTCGGCGTTGTGGATGACCGCGCCGCTCTCCTTGTAGGTGGCGCCGGCCGGGATCTCGGTCGACGGGGTGTACCCGTTCGAGAGCGCGGCCGCCGAGTCGATCACCTTGAAGGTCGAGCCGGGCGGCAGCGTCTCCTGCGTGGCCCGGTTGAGCAGCGGCTGGTCCTTGTCCTTGACCAGCTTGTTGTACGCCTCTGCGGCCGCCTTCTCGTCGTGGCTGACCAGCGGGTTCGGGTCGTAGCTGGGCATCGACACCATGGCCTGGATCGCGCCGGTGCGCGGGTCGATCGCCACCGCGGCGCCCTTCGTCACGCCCCGCTCGTTGTTGACCATTTCCTTCCAGGCGGTCTCCTGGGCCTTCGTGCTCAGCGACAGCACGACGTTCCCGCCACCGGTGTCGTTGCCGGTGAACATGTCCTTCACCCGGTCGGCGAAGAGCGTGTCGCTCTCCCCGGAGAGGAAGTCGTTCTCGCTGTTCTCGATGCCCGTGGCGCCGAGGCTGACCGGGCGGTACCCGATCACCGGCGCGTAGACCTCCTTCTTGGGATAGACCCGGAGGTACTTGAGCGTGTCGTCGGTGGCTTTGTTCTCGGCGAGGCCCTTGCCGCCCGCCTCGATCACGCCACGCGGGCGCTCGTACTGGGCGACCACGACCCGGCGGTTGTAGTCGCTGGTGCGGTAGTCGTCGGCCTTGTACGCCTGCACCCAGTTGAGGTTGGCGAACAGGAGGCCGAACAGGACGAGGATGACCACGCCGGCCCGTCGCAGGGGAGCGTTCACGGCTTGATCACCTCCGTCATGGCGCCGTGCAGCTGAGTGGGTGGCTTCTTGGGTCCAGATCCGGGGCGGTCCGAGCTGCCGCCGCTGTTGGCCGGGCCGCGCGCCGCGTTGGAGATCCGCAACAGCATCGCGATCAACAGCCAGTTCGCCATCAGCGACGAGCCGCCCGCCGACAGGAACGGCGTGGTCTGGCCCGTGAGCGGAATGAGTCCGGTGATGCCACCCAGGATGACGAAGACCTGCAAACCCAGGGTGAACGCGAGGCCGCCGGCGACCAGTTTGCCGAACGAATCGCGTACGCCGAGGGCCGCGCGCAGGCCGCGCTCGACGATCAGCAGGTAGCAGACCAGCAGCGCGGCCAGGCCGAACAGCCCGATCTCCTCGCCCATACCGGCGAAGATGAAGTCAGTGCGCACCTCGGGCACGAAGCCCGGCGATCCGCCGCCCGGCCCGGAGCCGAACAACCCGCCGGTGCCCAGCGCCAGCAGACCCTGCACCAACTGGTAGCTGCCGCCGGTGCGGTCGTAGTTGGCCTGCGCGAACGGGTCCAGCCAGATCGACGCGCGGTCGTAGAAGTTGGCGAACGGGCCGCCGACCACGTCGCCCAGCAGGTACGCCGTGTACACGCCGCCGAAGAACAGCAGCAGGCCGATGATCAGCCAACTGACCCGCTCGGTCGCGACGTACAGCGTCACCACGAACAGGCCGAAATACAGCAGAGCGGTGCCCAGGTCTTTCTCGAAGACCAGCACCAGGAGGCTGAGCAGCCAGACCGTGACGACCGGGCCGAGGTCGCGGCCGCGCGGGAAGTCGATGCCGAGGAAGCGCCGGCTCGCCAGCGAGAGCACCTCGCGCTTGCGCACCAGGTAGTAGGCGAAGAACGAGACCAGCGCCAGCTTCGCGAACTCACCGGGCTGGATCGAGAAGGCGCCCAGCTTGATCCACAGCTTCGCGCCGTTGACCTCGGAGAGGCTGCTCGGCAGCACGGCCGGGATCATCACGAGCACGATGCCGACCAGGCCCAGGGTGTACGCGTACCGCGAGACCACTTTGTGATCACGCACGACGATCAGCAGGACGGCGGCCAGGATCAACGCGGCCAGCGTCCACGCCAGCTGGCGCCCGCCCGTGCCGGCGAACACCCCCGGGACCGCCTCCTTGTTCGAGATCGCGCGGGCGATGTC
This sequence comes from Actinoplanes sp. NPDC051513, assembly GCF_044454685.1. Classification (NCBI taxonomy): domain Bacteria; kingdom Bacillati; phylum Actinomycetota; class Actinomycetes; order Micromonosporales; family Micromonosporaceae; genus Actinoplanes; species Actinoplanes sp. NPDC051513. The sequence continues at coordinate 363,425 of NZ_JBITDW010000007.1, read as the reverse complement.
GAGGCGGCGCAGGAAGCTCACGCCCAACCCGTTGATCAACGCAACCGCGGGGATCAACACCGGGTCCGCGTACGGCGCGGTGTAGCGCACCACGAAATGCAGGCCGAGGAAGAGCGCCCCGAGGAGCGCCGCCGGGATCCAGAACGTGGTGTGGATCGTGTCGAACTGGTTCGCCTCGACGGTGGCGGCATAGATCGCCACCAGCACCATCGAGAACGCAAGCAGGCCCAGCTCGGCGTTCCGGTGGGTCTTCATTCCCGGGATACGCGACATCTCACCCGTGGAAGCGGGCGAAGGGGCCGGTACGGCGGGCGCGGTCAAGACATCCCCAGACGTTGTCGAGCGATGGTCAGTTGACTGTCCGGCACCCGTCCGCATCGTCCGCGGAAGGGGCGCTCTCGGAAGCCTGAGCAGACGACGTGCCGGCGAGCGTGCCGGGTGCCGACGAGGTCGTGGTGGCGGGAGCGGTGCCGTTGGCGGCCGGGGGCGTCGGCGTGGCCGAGACACCGGCCGAGGGGGCCGAGCACAGCGGCTTGAGGTTCGGGTTCGACGAGTTCTCGTCGGTGAGCTCGGAGAGCGTCTGCGCGGCGTCCGACCTGTTCTGAGCGTGGATGCCTTGCTTCACCCTCTCTTGCGCGACCACGGTCAGGTCGTCGAGCCGGGCCGGGCTTGTCTCGTTCACGCTGGACAGGTCGAGGCCCGCGATCTGACCCGGCACACCGCGGAAGATCGCGATCTGGCCGGCGTCGGTCGCGCCCACGTAGTACTGGTCCTGCGTGTAGCGGTAGCCCAGCCACAGGCCGCCGCCCAGCACCGCCAGCAGCAGCACCACGAGCAGAGTGGTGCGCACCGGGTGGCCCTTCGGCTCCTGGTCCCGGTCGTACCCGTCGGCCTCCGCCGGCACCGGCTGCGGCGGGCGCGGGGCCTGAAGCGCCGCGGCCCGGGCCGCCGAGGTCGAGGCGTCCGCCACCGTGGTGTTGCCCCGGTCGATGGCGGCCGCGCCACCCACGATCGGCGCCTGCTCCATGATGTCGGTGTCGATCGCGTCCGCGATCACGACGGTGATGTTGTCGGGACCGCCGCCGCGCAGCGCCAGCTGCACGAGCCGCTCGACACACGCCTGCGGGTCGGCGAGCTCGCGCATCGCCTGCTCGATCGTCTCGGCGCTGACGACGCCGGAGAGGCCGTCGCTGCAGATCAGGTAACGGTCGCCGGCGAGCACCTGGCGGACCGAGTACTCGGGGTCGATGTCGCGCCCGTCGAGCGCGCGGGTCAGCAGCGAGCGCTGAGGATGGCTGCTCGCCTCCTCCGGACTCACCCGGCCCTCGTCGACCAGCATCTGGACGTACGTGTCGTCCTTGGTGATCTGGGCGAATTCACCGCGACGCAGCAGGTACGCCCGGCTGTCGCCGATGTGCACCATGCCGAACTTGCTGCCGGAGAAGAGCACCGCGGTCAGCGTGGTGCCCATGCCCTCCAGCTGCGGATTGGCGTCGACGGTGTCCCGCAGATGTTGGTTGGCCTGGCCGACCGCATGGCGAAGCGCGTCGACCAGGGCGTCACCAGGGACGTCCTCGTCGAGCGGCGCCATGGCGGCGATGACGATGTTGGAAGCGACGTCACCGGCGGCCATGCCGCCCATGCCGTCGGCGACAGCAAGAAGCCGCGGCCCGGCGTAGACGGAGTCCTGGTTCAGGTCTCGGATCAGACCGCGGTCGCTCTGAGCGGCATAGCGCAGGGTCAGGGTCATGGCCGTAACTCGAGAGATGTGCGTCCGATCCGGATCGGAACGCCAAGGGGGACGGGAGTGGGTCCGGAGACCTTACCGCGGTCGAGATAGGTCCCGTTCGTCGAGCCGAGATCCTCGACGAACCATTGACCGTCTCGCGGCACGAGCCGGGCGTGCCGTGCCGAGGCGAAGTCGTCGGTGATGACGAGCGTGGAATCTTCCGCCCGACCGATAGTGATCGGAATATCACCCAACGTGATGCGCGTGCCGGCCAGGTTGCCGGCCGTCACCACGAGTTGCCGTGCGGCCTTACCGCGCTTCACCTTCGCCGGCCGGCCCGCAGGCATCGCGCCACCCACCCCCCGAGGGCTGGCGACGATGCTCTTGGACCGGACCCCCGCGAAGAGATCCCGTCGGATAACTCCCACGACCGTGAACACAAAGATCCACAGCAGGATGAGAAAACCGAACCGGGCGACGGTGAGGACGAATTCGGGCAAGGTGCCTAGCCGTCCACTCGGAAGGTCAGCGTCGTGGTGCCCAGCTGGATCATGTCGCCCGGGTTGAGCGCCACGGCGGAAACCCGCTGGCCGTTCACCATCGTGCCGTTCGTCGAGCCCAGGTCGGTCAGCACGACCTGGTTGCCGTCGTAGTCCAGACGGGCGTGGCGCCGCGAGATGCCGACGTCGGGCAGGCGAAGGTTCGCCTGGTCGCCGCGGCCGATCACGGTCGAGCCCATCTGCAACGGGTACGTACGGCCGTCACCGGACACCAGGCCCACACTGCGGCCGTTCGGCCCGCCGTGCTGCTGGTACCCACCCTGGTGCTGGTCGTACGGCGGGTACTGCGGGCCGGCGTCGTACGCCGGCTGTTGCACCGGCGCCACCTCGCCACCCGTGTACACCTCTGCGGTGACACGGAACATGCCCGTGTCCAGGCCCTCACCTCGCTCGATCTCGACGATCACGTCGCCGTAGACAGTCCACGCCTGCTCACCGATGAACTCGGCCTGCGACTGCGCGAGCTCCTGCGCCAGCGCCGCCGCGTACGGCGCCAACCGGCTGTGGTCATAAGGTGAGAGGTCGATCACGTAGCGGTTCGGCACCAGGGTGCGGCCACCGGCGAGAATGGCCTTGTGTGCCTCGGCCTCCCGCTGCATGGCATTCAGAATCTCCACAGGGTGCACGACACCCTTGAACACCTTGGCGAAGGCCCCCTCGACCAGGCCTTCCAATCGCTTCTCAAAGCGCTGCAGCACGCTCACCGGCTCCTCCTCGGCTTCCGAGGACATGATGGTATCCGGCCGCCGCTTGCGCATCTCTAGCTCAAGAGCAGCCGGCACTTCTGACCCTCGTATGACCCCCGCTAACGCCGTGCTACTGTTCCCAGGCGCCGCGGGCGATAACAACTCGCTTGGTGACGTGCGACAGCGTAGTCTGTCGCAGCCAGTAACAAAAAGTTGGCCCTGCGGTCAACTTGCCACGGGGATGTGGCGGAATGGCAGACGCGCACGGTTCAGGTCCGTGTGTCCGAAAGGACGTGGGGGTTCAACTCCCCCCATCCCCACGAGCCTACGGGCCCTCTGCCCGCGGAAAGCGCGGACCGGGGGCCCGTGGCATATCTGCTCAGGGGGCCGAGCCCCCTGAAACCCCGCGTTGCGATGGTGGCCACTCATTGCGATCCGGTCACGCTTCGATCCTTCCGTGTACGGCTACCGTGAGTGCCCGTCGCACAAAAGGGTGCAACTCGCCGAAAACGGTGTAGTGCCCCTTTTTTGGTGGTGGGGGTTGTGATGATCTTTGGGATCGGGGAGGCTGGCGCGACCGCATGGGGCGGTTGGGCTGGTAGTTCGGGGTAGCGCGGGGGGCGTCGCCGAACGGGGGAATGGTGCGGGCCGACTATGCTCGCGGCTGGTCTTCTGGTTTCGGATCCTGGAGTGTCGTTGTTGTGACCGTCGCACGTGCCGGTGTTGGCCAGGGGAAACGCAGCGTCCTCGGCGTTCTTGTGGACGTCACGGATTATCAGGACGCCACTGAGCGGATCATGCAGGCTGCCCGGGACAGGCGGGGGTATGCGGTCACCGCGCTCGCGGTCCATGGGGTCATGACCGGCGTCGAAGACCGGGCCCACAACGCTCGGCTCAACTCGTTTGATCTCGTCACGCCCGACGGGCAGCCGGTGCGGTGGGCGCTCAACCTGGTGCACCACGCGGGGCTCACCGATCGGGTCTACGGACCGACGCTGACGCTCAAGGTCGTCGAGCGCGCCGCCGTCGAGGGCCTTCCTATCTATCTGTATGGGTCTACCGAGCCGACGCTCGCGCGGCTGGTGCCGGCGCTGGAAGAGATGTTTCCGGCGCTGAAGATCGCCGGGGTGGAGGCGTCGAAGTTCCGCAGCTCCCACGAGGGCGAAGCCGTCGAGATCGCCGAGCGGATCAAGGCGTCCGGCGCGCGGATCGTGCTGGTCGGACTCGGATGCCCCCGCCAGGAAGTGTTCACGTACGCGATGCGGCCGTTGCTGGACATGCCGTTGCTCGCGGTGGGTGCCGCGTTCGACTATCACGCTGGGTTGCTGAAGAACCCGCCGGCGTGGATGCAGAAGTACGCCCTCGAGTGGCTGTGGCGTCTCGGACTCGAGCCCAAACGGTTGTGGAAGCGTTACGTACTGCTCAACCCGGCCTACTTGGCCCGGCTCGCGGCGCAGAAGTCCGGACTGTGGAAGGCCACGCCGCCGGCGCCGTCCAGCGAGCCGGTCGAGCAGTTCGCCGTGTGACGCTGTCCACAGAGGAACCTCAGGGCATCCCTTACGGGGACCGAGTGGTGTGAGTCCGGTGATAACCCGGTTTCGTCAAGTTGGGCCCGGGTGGAGGCTGTCGATGTGGACATCGCAGCGGACCTCATTCTCGCCGGCACGCTGGCCGCGGCCTGGCTCGCGGCCGGGCTGGTCGCCGACGCCCTGCCCGGGGCGCGGACGGCGCGCGACCTTCGACGGCGGGCCGGCCACCTGACATGGCTGGTGGCCATCGGCGCGGCGGTGTTCGTGGCGGTGCCGTTGGTCACCTGGATCGTGCCGGGCGTGTCCAACGCGCCGGCGGCGGCACTGCTCCCGGCCGTACCGGGGCTGGTCGTGCTGACCGTCGGCGTTCGTCGCCTCGGTCAGGTGCGCCGCGGTGCGGGGGCCTTCACGACCGCGCCGCAGACGCCCGCTCCGCCGGCCCTGCGCGCGGCTGCCGCACACCCGCTCATTCTCGTTCCGATGCAGGCCACCGGCCTTGCCGCCCTGGTCGGGCTGCCGATCGCGGCGGGCCTGATAGAGGTGCCGGGCGCCGACGTGGCCGGTATCGCGATCACCGTGGTGGGCGCCGCCGTCGTGGCGATCGGCGTGCGCGCCGCGGTGCGTCACAGCCGGCTGAGCCTGCTCGCCCTGGCCCCGATCGGCCGCGGCCGTCCGCGGGTGCCCGTCTCCCGATAAGCGCTAGTTCTTCTTGGCTTCCTGCACGTAGAGGAGCTCGAGGATCGAGCGGGCCGCCTCGAACCACCGGTCCAGCCAGTCCGACGGCGGCAGCGATCCGCGCGACGGCAGCTCGAGCAGCAAGCCCCGCAGCAGCGGGTGATCGGCCATCGACTGCGAGCCCGAGTCCGGCCACCCCGACGACGGAAAGACCGGCTCGGCCAGGCCCTGCAGATCGAGGGAAGGCAGCTTGGGCGCCCGGTCGAGCGCACCGGTCGGCTCGATGCTGTGCGACCGGCCCGGCGAGCGGGTCGGCAAGCCGGAGCTGCTCGCCCGCGACATCAGCTCGGTGTCGCCGCTCTCAGTGGACAGCTCCGCGCGCCTGTTCTGCCGGTACGCGCTCACCCCGCCGCTGAACCGGTCCTGTGCCGTCGTGGAGCCGTTGCTGAGGTTCTCGGAACCAATGGTCATATGTCTGCCTTGCCTCGCTCGGAGATGTCCCGGCCGTCAGCGCGGACCGGACGGCGCTTGTGCCGTTCAACGAGGCGAGCAGGAAAATGACTACGGCCGGCCGATCCGCACGCCGCGGACAGGCCGGCCGTTGTTCGACATATGGCGAGGTCAGAGGTCGAACTCGCCGTCCTTCGCACCGCCCACGAACGCATCCCACTCCGCGGCCGTGAAGATCAATGCCGGGCCGTCGGGGTTCTTGGAGTCGCGGACCACGATGGCCTCGTCGACGAACGCCACCTCGACGCAGTTGTCCGAGTTGGGACCGCTGCGCGTGCTCTTGAACCACTGTGCCCGGCTCAGATCGAACCGGAAACCCTTCGCTTCGACTTCCACAATGGCTCCTCTACCAGCATTTCAATCATCTCGATGGACTCCTCCGGGGGGAGGGCCGACGACCGGATGGCGTCGAAGAGGGGGACGTACTTGCCGAGCTCCTCGGACTTCTCCAGAAACAGTCCGCCGGTCGCGTTGTCGATGAACACCACATCCGCGTCTCCCTCCTCCTCGAACTCGAGAATCACGAACGAGCCATCCATGCCGGCATGAGCACCGGCCGCAAACGGCAGGATCTGCAAGGTGACGTTCGGCAGGCGGGCCGCCTCGATCAATTTCGCCAATTGATCAAGCATGACCGCGTCACCGCCGACCGGCCGGCTCAGCACCGCTTCATCGAGCACCACCCGAAGATCGATCGGATCGTCCTGAATCAATAACGCCTGTCTTTGCATCCGGACACGGACCCGCTGCTCGATTTCTTGATCTGTGTCATCCAGACGGGCACCACGAATCAGGGCAATTGCATACTCTTCGCTCTGGAGCAATCCCGGAACGACCTGCTGTTCATATGCCCCGATCGAGCGGGCCGCAGTCTCGAGCCCCACGTATGCGCCGGTCAGAACGGTGGAGTATGGGTGCCACCACCCCTTTTGTCGCGCCTCACGGGCGATTTGGACCAGCTCCGCCGTGATCGAGTCTTCTACGCCGTATATGTCCAATATGTGCTGAACGTCGCTGGGGGCAGCACTGGTATGTCCCGTCTCAATTCTGGACACTTTGGACGGCGAACATCCGAGCCGATCGGCCACGACGTCGATCGTGATGCCCGCGTCCTCCCGATGCCGGCGCAACTCGACCCCGAGACGGCGCCGGCGAATGGTGGGACTCCGGCGCTGATTCACATCTTCAGTCTCTCTGTCGATCATTTAATCGTTCAAGACAGCGCGTGCGACAAGACCAACAATCACGGAAGGCGTACATGCAACTTGCATCGACACGCCTCGTGGTGCAATCTTTTCGGTATGGCCCGCGTCACTACGCACCCTCGAGTGAGGCGGCCGAGTCCGGCCCGACACGCCGAAACGGCATCGTCCACGGGGGTCCGGCAAACCGATCGTCCAGGGTGGACTGATCCACTCTACGACGTTGGCGAGATCGGCGACGGTAACGTTCCGCAACGCTTTTGGCGATTGGCATTGCCATGAGCTTGCAATGGTGTTTCGACCGGGCACACTTAGTGCTTCCGTGTCAAGGTTGACCGCGCGACAAAGTTCCAGGGCAGGAGACGACGTGTTACCTCGGTCCGGTGATGTCATACACGTGACGAAGGCAGCGAGCGTCCAATTCGCGGCGCCGATGCTCTTCCGGGTCATCCGGGTCCACGACTGGCCGACGTACGAGGGCTGGATCTGGCTCGACGGCTACGAGTTGAACACGGCGGGCGACGCGGTCGAGCGGCGCTCCATCTTCGTCCAGGTCAGTGGCTTGCGGGCGGTCGGCAAAGCCCCCGACCCGCGGGCGCGCAACGGACGCCAGCCCGGCATGGTCTCCGGGACGATCCCCACTCGGGCCCGCACCAACCGTTAGCCGGTGGCCGTCGCGGTCGTCGTCGGCGTGGCGGTGACGGGACCCTCTTGCGCGACCACGATGGTGATTCTCGTGTCCGGTGGTACCTCTTGCCCCTCCGCCGGATCACTGTCGATCACCGTTCCGGGCGCCGCCGTGTTGGTCACGTAGAGCACCCGATACCGCAACCCCATGCGGTTCAGCGCCGCCCGTGCGTCCGCCAGCGGCAGACCCTTCAGCGCCGGCACCGTCACCGAGGTCGTGGGCTGTTGTGTCGTGGCCGTCGTGGTCGGAACGGTGGTCGTCGGCGCCGTCGACAGGGCTGTGCTCGGTGCCGTCGAGGGCGGCGGGTTGGTCGTCGCCACCACGGTCGAGGGCGTCGTCGCCGGCGTCTGCTCGTCGCCCGCGTTCTGCACGATCACATAGATCGCCCAGGCCAGCACGCCGAGCAGGATCAGCACGATGATCCCGGCGACGATCGGCATCCACCACCGGTCGCGCTGTCCGGGCGCCGCCGCGGGCCCGTCCGACCAGTCGGTGTCGTAGATCGTCTGCCCCGGTCGCGGCGAGCGCACCTCGGCCCGCCCCGACCACACCGGCTTGGCCCGGCTGGACGCCCAGTCGTCATCCTCGGCGGCAGACGAAGCAGCCGGCGCGACCCGAGTGGCATCGTCACCCGGCGAGGAAGCCGGCGAAGCGGCCGGCGCGACTCGAGTGGCATCGTCGTCGCGTGCCGGTGCGACATCGGCGTCGTCGTCGGCGAGCGTGTCGTCGAGCCGCTTTCCGGGAATGGTCGAGTCGTCCACGGGCGGGACGCGCCGCGTCTCGTCGCTCTCGTCGGACATGGTCGCTCCTCCGCGATCGTCACCCGCCCGGTCAACGTATCCAATCTTGCGGGACGTGTGTCAACCGCACTCCCGTTGAGACCACCGCCGATGGATTAGCAGGTATAGGCAGTGACCGCTACAGTGCCCCGCATGGCCGACAAGGGCTGGACAGCACGGGTGGCCACCGCGGCCGGAGTAGCCGCAGGCACGGGTGCCGCGCAACTTGGTCTGGGTTACGGCCTGGGCGTGATCGTCTGGCCGGTCACGGTGACCCAGGACCGGAGCGAGTGGCTGGGCAGCCTCGGCTGGGCGACATGGATCACCGCGAGCGCAACGGTCTTCGGCGCGGTCATCGCGAGCCGGCTCGGCGGGGCGCAAGCTCCGCGGCTCACCTGGCCCTGGCGGGTGGCTTTCGCGGCCTCCGCGGGGGTAGGGGCCCTGGTGGCCGTCGCGCTGATCGCGCTTCCGGCCCGTTCCGCCGTACGCCTCGACGCGCACTCGCCCCAGATGATCGCCGCGAGCTATGCCCTGCTCGGCGTGGTCCTCGGCGTGATAGTCGCCTACTGGGCGGTGTGGTCGCGCCCGGTCGCCGCAAACCTGATCGCCACCGCGGCCTGGCTGTGGGCGCTGGCCATCACCGCGATCATCGTGGAGCTCACCCTCAACCGCGACAGCGCCACCTACCTGACGAGCTGGCAGTTCGCCGAGCCCACCACGGTCGCCCGCTACGGCGTGATCTCCTGGCCCAGCGCCCTGCTCACGCTCAGCGCCGCCTTCCTGATCGGCGTCATCGCCGTGATCCCCGCAGTCCGCCGCGGCGACCTTGGCCTGGGCGCCGCCACATCGGGCGCGGTCGGCCCGCTGCTGGTGGCCGTCTCCTTCCTGGCCCTCTCCCCCCGCCTGACCGGCACCCCCGCCGCGATCGAGTCGGCCTACCTGATCGCCCCCTACGCGGTCCTGGCCGGCCTGGCCGGCTCCGCTCTGGCGGTCACCGCCGGAAAGTCCATGGCCACCCGCGCCTCGACCACCGTGTCCGAGCCGGGCGGCGAGCCGGCCGCCCACGACCAGGACGCTGCCGACCCAGACGCAGCCGACGAGCCCGAAAGGCCCGCGACCGGCACGGCCGCGGTCCCCGCACCCACACCTCGACCGGCCGAGCCCGCCGCCTCGCCGCGCCCGCGACCCACCGCGACCCCGGCCCCCGCTCCGCGTCCGGCGCCGACGCCGTCGTCACCCCCCAAGCCCGACCCGAAGCCGGCCAACTCGTCGGCGCGTACCCCCAACGCGCTCACCGATCCGCCCAAGGCGCCGCAGCCGATCACCGCCCCGCCGAAGGCCCCCGACCCGGTGGCCGGCCACCCGGGCGCCCAGCCCGCCGCCGCCGACCCCGAGATCGCCGAGGCCGCCCGCGCCGGCCGCCCCCGCGCCAAGAAGGCAGCAAAGCCCGCCGAGCCCGCCGACCCCAAGTCGACCGTTACGCCGCCTCCGGCCACCCCTACGGTCGCCCAGATCAACCCCAAGCCGACAAGTTAGATTCGCGTACCACCCGAGCTCAGTCGGTCGGCCAGGTGTGCACGGGCTCGTTGCTCTGCTGCAGTGCCCAGTACCGCATCAACATGTCGTGGAGCGCCGCCTGCCGGCTCAGGCCGCGTCGCAGCTCGGCCGTGCAGACCGCCTCGGTCTGCCAGGCCGCGCCGTTGCGGGCCACGCGGCAGCGTTCCTCGATGATGCCGAGCAGGCGATCCCGGTGGGTGGGATCGACGCCGAGGCGGTCCAGACCGCGATACGCCTTCGGCAGCAGAACCGCGCGGACCAGGTCGGTCACCGGCACTTCGCCGAGCGACGGCCAGTTCATGGTCGCGGTGATGCCGTCGCGGGCGCCGCGATGGAAGTTGTCCTCGGCGGCGGCGAACGGCAGCTGCGACCAGATCGGCCGCTCCTCCTCGGCCAGCTGCCGCACCAGTCCGAAGTAGAAGGCCGCGTTGGCCAGCAGGTCGACGACCGTGGGCCCGGACGGCAGCACGCGATTTTCCACGCGTAGGTGCGGCTGACCGTCCATCACGTCGTAGACCGGGCGGTTCCAGCGATAGACCGTGCCGTTGTGCAGGCGCAGCTCACCCAGGTGGGGCACGCCGCCCTCGGCGAGGATCCGATTCGGGTCCTCGTCAGTCATGATCGGCAGCAGCGGCGGAAAATAGCGGACGTTCTCCTCGAACAGGTCGAACACCGAGGTGATCCATCGCTCGCCGAACCAGACCCGCGGGCGTACGCCTTGGGCCTTGAGCTCGTCGGGGCGCACGTCGGTGGCCTGCTCGAACAGGGCGATCCTGGTCTCGGCCCAGAGCCGCCGGCCGTGGAAGTACGGCGAGTTGGCCCCGATCGCCACCTGCACGCCGGCGACCGCCTGGGAGGCGTTCCAGTGTCGGGCGAACCGGTCGGGCGGCACCTGGAGGTGGAATTGCACGCTCGTGCACGCGGCCTCGGGGGCGATCGAGTCGCTGGCGCTCTGCAGCCGCTCGACGCCGCGGATATCCAGATGGAACTGCTCGCCTCGCGCGCCGACCATCTCGTCGTTGAGCAGGCGATACCGGTGGTTGGCCGATAGGTTGGCGAGCACCAGGTCGCCGGGCGACAGGGTGGGCAGCATGCCGATCAACACGATCCCGCTGTCGGCCTTGGCGGCACGGTCGGCGGCCCGGCGCAGGCTCTCGAGGATCTCCCGCTCGTACGCCCCGAAGCCGTCGCCCCCGATGAGCCGCGGCGGCGCGTTGAGCTCGAGGTTGAACTGCCCCAGCTCGCTCTGGAACGTCGGGTCCGCGAGGTAGCCCAGCACCTCGGCGTTGCGCATGGCGGGCCGGCCGGCGTCGTCGACGAGATTGAGCTCGATCTCCAGACCCGTCATGCCGTCGGTGGTCGCGAAAGCGTCGTCGTCGAGCAGCTGCGCGAGCACATCGAGACAGCGGCGCACCTTGTGCCGGTACGTAACTCGGTCCTCGGCAGCAAAGGCGATGGTTGAGAGATCCTTGCCCACGTACCCTCCCGGCACCGCCAGGGACGAAACGGACTTTCGATCACCACCCTGTGAGCGAACATGTGCGCTCGGTCCACCTTGCCATCCCTGACCGAATGAACGCCAGACGCCATCGAGCCGCCGTCCGGATGCTGGACGGCGGCTCGATTGTGGACAGTGTTGCGACCTTGACCAGGGAAAGGTCAGTCCTGGCGGATGGCCTCGCCCTCGATCTCGATCTTGACCTTCTTGCCGACCATGACGCCGCCCGACTCGAGGGCCATGTTCCAGGTCAGGCCCCAGTCCTCGCGGTCGATCTCGGTGTGGGCGCTGAAGGCGAAGATGGCCTTGCCATACCCGTTGACTGCGGCGCCCTCGAACTCGACAACCAGCTCGACCGGCTTGGTGACGCCCTTGATGGTGAGCTCGCCGTCGAGGACGAACTCGGCGCCGGCGTGCGACTTGATGCCGGTGCTGCGGAACTCGATGGTCGGGTACTTCTCGGCCTCGAAGAAGTCGCCGCTGCGCAGGTGGTTGTCGCGGTCGACCTGGCCGGTCTCGATGCTGGCCGCGGTGATCGACGCGGTCACCGAGGACAGCAGCGGGTCACCGCCGATGGTGATCGTGGCGGTCGCCTCGGCGAAATGGCCACGAACCTTGGCAATCATGAGGTGCTTTGCCACGAAGCCGACCCGCTTGTGTGCGGCGTCGAGCACGTAGGTGCCAGCGGCCGGGATCTGCAGACCCTCGAACGGGCGGGTGCTGGCGACGGACTCGGTCATGACTTCATCCTTCTTTCAAGCATTCGGGTGGGTCGTTTGCGTGACGTAACAACTATAGACTGCGCAACATTCCGCTTGTCAAGCGACTGAGGTAACATGAGCCTGTGAGTACCGACCTGGATGACCCCCGCTTCACCGCGGTCGGCCTGTTCGCCGAGGCGTACACCGGTCTGACCGCTCGCTTCGCCGCGCAATTCGAGGAGCACCGCCTTTCCGCCGTCGAGTTCGAGGTGCTCATGCGCCTCGCCCGCTCGCCCGGCCGCCGCCTTCGGATGACCGACCTCGCTGGTCAAACCTCCCTCTCGACCAGCGGCGTGACCCGCGTGGTCGACCGGATGGACCGTGACGGCCTGGTCCGCCGCGAGGCCTGTCCCAGCGACCGCCGCAGCTCGTACGCGGTGATCACCGAGGGCGGCCGCGAGCGCCTGGACGCCGTTCTCCCCGGCCATCTTGCTCTCGTGCAGGAGTGGTTCATCGGGCAGCTCACCCCCGAGCAGCTGGCGGGCACGCTCGAGTCCCTCCGGACGATCCGCGACGCCGTGAATCCGTGCGCCACGGCCGGCAGCGGCGAGCGGTCCGTCGAGGCGGCCTGAGGGGCTCCCGCTTCACCCCATCACGTTCCGCGGGCAGAGATTGCCAAACCGGCAGAAGTACCGGCAGAACCTGCGGTCCACGGGCTTAAACGGACATATCGCCCGGAAAGCGGGACGCTCGCGGCTACTGTGATCAGCGCAAGGGGGATGCGGCGCGACCATGGCGACTACGGGGCTAACGGGGGAGCCATCGTTCTCGCCGCGTTACTGGTGGGGCGTTGCGACGGCCGGCGCGTGGGGGGCACGAACGCCGGTCGTCCACGCCACACCTCCTAGGTCGTCCCCAGGCGTTCCCTCTCTCGCGGCAGCAGGGTGATTCCGCCGGCCTCGCACAATTCCGTCAGCCGACGGGCCGTGGCTGCCCTCTCCTGCAGGTTGGGTGTGCTGACGATCAGGCCGACCAGCGCCTCCACCAGATCTCGCCGGTCGTGCGCGCCCTCGTAGGCCTCGGCCGCCCGCGCGAAACACTCGGCCGCGTGCTTCTGCTCGCCCTGCCGCAGCGCGATCGCCGCCTCGACCACCGCGGCCGGCCCGTCCGGGGGTAGCTCGTCGGGCAGCCGCAGGCGTTCCAGCACCTCGAGCGCCTCGTCGACCCGCCCCAGCTCGGCCAGCGCCAGCCCGATCGTGGCGCGCAGCCGCCGCCGATGGTTGGGGTCGCCGACCCGCTCGAGCTCGGGCATCGCCCCGCGCCCCAGCGCCTCGGCCTCCTGCGGCCGCCCTTCCAGACGCGCCACCTCGGCGAGGTTGGCCATCGCGAGCGCACGCAGCCTCTCCTCGCCGCACTGGCTGGCCAGATCGTCGACCGCGGCGAGCCGGCGACGGGCCGCGGCCAGGTCGCCCTCGCGAATCTCGTGCCAGGTCAGGTTGTTCTCCGCAACGGCCATGTCGCGGGTCTTGTTGTTGCGGCGGGCCAGGGCCAGCGACGCCTCGCCGTGGCGCCGGGCCGCGTCGTAGCCGCCGGTGGCCATGAACAGGCCGGCCAGCTGGGTGTGCGCGGCGAGCTGCCCGCCGACCGAGCCGAGCCGCTCGAAGTCGGTCACCGCCGCGGTCGCCGAGCCGACCTCTTCCGCGCCCGCGCCGTGCTCGAGGGCCAGCTGGGCGAGCCCGACCTTGGCCCACGCCCGGGTGGACGGGTCGGCGTCGGCGGTGCGCGGGTCGTCGAGCAGCCGCCGCAGCCACTGCCGGCCGCTGACGTCCCGCCCGCGGAACCGCCACCAGCGCGGCAGCGCGGCCGCGAGGCGCAGCGCGGTGTGCGGGTCTTCGCGGGCCGCGAAGGCGAGCGCCGTGCCGACGTCGCCGGCCACGTCGTCGAGCCGGCTCGCGGCCTCGGCCAGCTTGGTGCCGATCAGGTCGGGCGCGATCTGCTGCGCGAGGTCGGCGAGGACCACCGCGTGCCGGCGCCGCGCCTCGGTCACCTCGCCCTCGGCGGCCGCACGCTCGGCCGCGTAGTCGCGCACGAACTCGAGCAACCGGAACCGGACCGTCCGGCTGCCACGCACGCTGACCAGGCCCAGCTCGAGCAGCCGGTCGAGCAGGTGTACGACGTCGGCGCCGTCGGTCTGCGCGCCCTCGGTGATCTGCTCGGCGAGCGCCAGCGACCACCGATAGCGGAACATGGCGAGCAGCCGCAGCGCCCGCTGTTCGCCGGGATTGAGCAGGTTGTAGCTGGCGGCGACCGCGTGGCGCAGCGAGACGGCGCCGCCGCCGGGCCGGTCGAGGTCGAGGACGCGGTCGCCGTACCGGTCGAGGATCTCGGGGATGGTGAGCACGCGCCCGCGCGCCGCCGCGAGCTCGATGGCGAGCGGGAGCCCGCCGAGGCGGCGGACCAGATCGGCCAGCGGCGCGATCTCGTCGGGCTCGGGCTGGGTGCGGCGTACCCGGCTGAGACGTTCCAGGAACAGGCCCACAGCCGGGTACGCCGAGACGGCCGCCAGCGAGTTCGGCGTCTCGACCGGCGGCGCGACCAGTGGCGCCAGGGGCCAGACCCGCTCGGCGGGCAGCCCGACCGGGTGCCTGCCGGTCGCCAGGAAGCGCAGCGACGGCATGCGGTCGAGCAGCCGGCCGACCATCTCGGCCACGGCCTCGGGCGATCGCTCGACCGCGTCGATGAACAGCAACGCCGCCCGGCTGGCGAAGCGTCCACCCAGGTCGTCGGGGTGGCCCACCTCGAACGCGGCCGCGACGCTGCCGAGCATCTCGCCGACCGACGAGCCATCGGTGATCACGATGCCCGCGACGCCGCCCGGGTAGGCCCCCGCGACCCGGTGCGAGACCACCACGGCGAGGCTGGTCTTGCCGACGCCGGCGATGCCGACCAGCGTGACGCCGCGCGGGCCGTCGGCCGCGCCGAGCCGGGAGACCAGCTCGGCGACGTCGTCGTCGCGGCCGATCAGCTCGGCGGTCGGCGGGATCTTGAGGAACGACGTGGGCGGCAGCGGCTCGTCGGACATCTGGCCACGGGCGGCGGCGAGAAACACGTCCCGATCGGCGCCGGAAAGGCCGAGCGCGGCCGCGAGCAGCTCGACGGTCGTGCGCTGCGGGCGGGAGGCGCGGCCGCGCTCGAGGTCGCGGACCGTCCGCACTCCGATCGCGGCGCGGGCGGCCAGCTCCTCCTGGGTGAGCTTGGCGCGCAGCCGGTGCCGGCGCAGCACGACGTCGAAGCCTGAGCCGCTCTGGCCCGCTTCCGACTGTGCCATGGTGCGAACCTATGCACGTTCGCCCATAGCGGCGAGCGCACATCCAACGATGTCGGAAAGCGGACCAAAACCTGGCCCTTATATAGGAGATATGTCCAGATCAGAGGCCCAGCCCGCGCGCGATCAACATGCGCTGGACCTCGGACGTTCCCTCGCCGACCTCGAGAATCTTGGCGTCCCGGTAGAAGCGGCCGACCGCCGACTCGTTCATGAAGCCGTACCCGCCGTGCACCTGGGTGGCGTAGCGGCTGTTCTCCATGGCGGCGTTGCTGGCGTTCAGCTTGGCGATCGCCGCGTACCGCTTGAAGTCGTCGCCGGCGAGCATCCGGGACGCGGCGTCGTAGTAGCCGAGGCGCGCGGTGTGCGCCCGCATCTCCATGTCGGCGATCATGAACTGGACGGCCTGGTAGTTGCCGATCGGGCGGCCGAACGCGCTGCGCTCGCCGGCGTACTTCACCGACTCGTCGACGCAGCCCTGCGCGAGACCGACGGCGAGCGCCGCGATCGCGATCCGGCCCTCGTCGAGGATCTGCAGGAATTGGGCGAAGCCACGGCCGCGCGCGCCGAGCAGGTTTCCGGCCGGAACGCGTACGTCGTCGAAGGACAGCTCGTGCGTGTCCGAGGCGCACCAGCCGACCTTGGAGTAGCCGGGCGCCACCGTGAGGCCGGCGGTGCCGGCCGGCACGATGATCGTGGAGAGCTCCTTGGAGCCGTCGGGGTTGGTGCCGGTCGCCGCCATCACGGTGATCAGCAGGGTGATGTCGGTGCCGGAGTTCGTGATGAACGCCTTGCTGCCGTTGATCACCCACTCGTTCGTCGACTCGTCGAGCTCGGCGCGGGTGGCGATCGCGGCGGCGTCGGTGCCCGAGCCCGGCTCGGTGAGCCCGAACGCGGCCAGCCCTTCGCCGCTGGTCAGCCGAGGCAGCCACCGCTCCTTCTGCTCGGGGGTGCCGAACCGGTAGATCGGCGTGGCGCCCAGCGAGACCCCGGCCTCCAGGGTCACCGCGAGCGAGCTGTCCACTCTGGCCAGTTCCTCGAGCGCGATGCAGAGGGTGAAGTAGTCGCCGCCCATGCCCCCGTGCTCTTCCGGGAAAGGCAGCCCGAACAGACCCATCTTGCCCATGCGCCGTACCAGATCGTAGGGAAAAGTCTTGTTCTCGTAGTGGTCGGCGATGACCGGCGCGACCTGCTCACGGGCGAAGTCCCGCACGGTCGCGCGCAGCGCCTCCTGCTCCTCGTTGAGCCGGAAGTCCACCATGTCCATACTCCTGTCAGACGGGCGTGACGCCGTGTCGGCGCCGCGAGAAGCCGCGGTCCTTGCCGCGGGCGGCGGCGAGTCGGCGGATGATTTCGGTACGCAGGTCGGCCGGCTCGACGACCGTGTCGATCACAAGCTCGCTGGCCAGCCGCATGATGTCGATGTCGCGCTCGTACTCGGCGCGGCGCTCGGCGACGAAGGCGGCCCGCGCATCGGGGTCGTCGATCGCCGCGATCTTGTTGGCGTAGACGGCGTTGACCGCGGCCTCCGCGCCCATCACCGCGATCTTGGCGGTGGGCAGGGCGATCGTGGCGTCCGGGTCGAAGCCGGGCCCGGCCATCGCGTACAGGCCGGCGCCGTACGCCTTGCGGACCACCACGCAGATCTTGGGAACCGTGGCCTCGGAGACCGCAGTGATCATCTTGGCGCCGTGCCGGATGATGCCCTGCTTCTCGACGGCCGAGCCGACCATGAAGCCGGGCACGTCGGAGAGGAAGATCAGCGGCACGTTGAACGCGTCGCAGAGCTGGATGAAGCGGGTCGCCTTGTCGGCCGAGTCGACGAACAGCACGCCGCCCTTGAACATCGAGTTGTTGCCGAGGACGCCGACGACCTCGCCGTTCATCCGGGCGAACCCGACCGTGAGCTCTTTCGCCCACAGGGCTTGGATCTCGAAGAACGAACCCTCGTCGACCAGGCCCTTGACGTACCGGCGCATGTCGAAAGCCTGACGCTCGCTTGCCGGAACCAGAGCCGCCAGATCGACGCCCGCCGGCTCCTTCGCCTGCGCCACAGGCGGAGTGTTCCGCCAGTTGGACGGCAGATACGACAGATACGTACGGACGGTGTCGAGCGCCTCCTGCTCGGTCTTGCGGAGGAAGTGACCGACGCCGGACTCGGCGCAGTGCACGCGCGCGCCGCCCATCGCCTCGAGCGTGGTCTTCTCCCCGGTGACCATCTCGACCATGCGGTCCGAGCCGAGGTACATGCTGGCGTTGCCCTCGACCATGACGACCACGTCGCAGAAGGCCGGGATGTACGCCCCACCGGCCGCGGATGGGCCGAACAGCGCGCACACCTGCGGGATCGATCCCGAGGCCCGCACCTGAGTATGGAAGATCTTGCCGGCGCCGCGACGGCCCGGGAAGAGGTCGACCTGGTCGGTGATCCGGGCGCCGGCCGAGTCGACCAGGTAGATCATCGGAGCGCCGTTCGCATAGGCGCGCTCGATGCTTCTGATGATCTTTTCGACCGTGCGGGCGCCCCAGGAGCCGGCCTTGACCGTGGAGTCGTTGGCCATGAGGCAGACGTCGCGGCCGTCGACGCGGGCCGTTCCGGTGATCACGCCGTCGGCGGGCAGGCCGTCGGCGAGACTGTTGGCGTAGAGGCCGTCCTCGACGAAGGAGCCCTCATCGACCAGCAGGGCGACCCGTTCGCGGGCGAACAGTTTGCCCTTGGCCGCGTTGGCCGCGTGGTATCGCTCGGCCCCGCCGCCCAGCACGCGCTTGCGGACCTGCGCAAGCGCCTCCTCGTCGATGGTCACTCCGCACCCTCTCGTCGGGCCAGCCCTTAACGACCGTTAGGAACTTAACGAGCGTTAGGGTAGCGCACTCTGTCGAGGGTCGACAACGACGGACGGGAGCCCCCGCAGGCTGCGGAGACTCCCGTCCGTTTTCTTGCTGCCGGTGCCGTGGAGGGGCACCGGTCCTACCCGACGCCTCCTGGCGTCGCACGGGTCGCGCCCGGGACGGCGCTACCCGGTCCTACCTCGCTGTCGCCTCCGTTCAGCGCAGCGTGTTGAGCAGGCCCAGCTTGCCGAGGCCCGAGGTGTCCGAGACGCTGCTGACGGCCTCGGTCAGGTCGGCGACCGGCGAGCCCTGGGCGGCCTCGCGGCCACCCATGGAGTCGCTGCCCGAGCCCGCGGCGTCGTCCTGGACATCGCCGTACGCGTCGTCGCCCTGGTCGTCCGCGACGTCGTCGCCGTAGCCGTTCGAGGCCGGCTTGGTGTCGCCGTAGCCGTTCGACGCCGGCTTGGTGTCGCCGTAGCCGTTGTCGTCGGCGCCGTTGTCGCCCAGGTAGTCGCCGCCGTCGCCGCCGTTGTCACCGGCGTTCTGGCCGTGGCCGTGACCGTTGCCGTGGCCGTGGCCGTTGCCGTGGCCGTGGTCGTCGCCGTCCCAGCCCCAGTCGTCGTCGATGCCGCCGAGGTCGTTCACGCAGCCGGCCGTGGAGCTGGCCGCGCCGAGGATACCGAGCGAGTTGCCGCAGACGTTGATCGGCACGTTGATCGGGATGCCGATCTGGGTGCCGTTCAGGATCCCGTTGTTGACGCCGGTGGCCTGGACGAAGTCGTCGCCGTGGCCCGACTCGTTCTTCGAGACCGCGCGGGTGCCGGCGGCGCCCGCGACGGCGACCGCGTTGCCGGAGAGGTTCACCGGCAGGCTGATCGGCGCGAGCAGCTGGGTGCCGTTCGCGATGCCGTTGTTGACGCCGGTGATCTGGCGGGCGCCACCCGCGGCCTTGCCGCTCTCCTTCTTCCAGAAGCCGCCCGAGTGGCCGCCCAGGTTGTTGGCGCAGAGAGCCTGCGAGTAGGCGCCGCCGAGCAGGGCGATCGAGTTGCCGCAGACGTTGATCGGGATGTCGATCGGCGCGTAGATCTGCGTGCCGTTGAGGATGCCGTTGTTGGCGCCGGTGATCTGGCTGTCGCCGCCCCAGCCACCCTCGGTGGTGTGGGCGCTCTCGGCCTGGCGGCCGTGGATGTTGTTGGCGCCGACGCCGGTGGCGTTGGCGACACCGAGCGCGGCGATCGAGTTGCCGACGACGTTCACCGGCACGTTGATCGGCAGGTACACCTGGGTGCCGTTGAGGATGCCGTTGTTGACCCCGGTGGCCTGAACGGCGCGCGGGCCACGGCGGCGTCCCTCGGTGGTCTGGGCGCTCTCGAGGTCGTTGACCCCGACGCCCTGCGCGTTCGCGATGCCGAGGATGCCCAGCGCGTTGCCGACGACGTTCACCGGAACCCGCACCGGCACGGCGATCTGCGTGCCGTTGAGGATCCCGTTGTTGGCGCCGGTGGTCTGGCGAATGCCGCCGTTGTCGGCGTGCGCGGCGCCCGGGGCGAACAGCAGGGCGCCAGCGGCCAGGACACCGACGCTCAGAGTCTTGCGAACCCAAGTCTTCATGCGAAGAAGTGCCTTTCAGAAATGTTTCGGCAAATGGTGTGACATATTCAGTTAAAGGTGTTCGGTACTGCATTTCGGGCGCAGCGGTGCCCTGGCTCTTTTGTTCTTGCCCTGACTCCGCTTGTCGACATGCGCCCCTGTTGGCGCTTCGGTGCGGTTGCGTGTGATTCAGGCGTCGTGCGATTCGCCGCTTGTTCGCAAGCGGTTGGGGAATCGAGCCGGAACGCGGACACCGAAGCCGGTGCCGGCCGGTTGCCGGCGTCGGACGGACCGCCGGACGCCATCACTCAGTCAGGTGAGACGGTCGGCGCCTCGGCGTCGTGACGCCGGACCTCGACGTCGGACACGATCGGCAGCGGATGGCAGGCCATCGCACTGCTCACGATCGCGGCCGGCAGGAAGGCCGCGGAGCCACCTTCCGTCCGTGTCCCCGACCCGGTGGTCGGGGTACCGCTGACGTCCCCGAGGTGCAGCTGCAGTGGTGCGGCCGGTCCGTCACCGGACGGTCCGTCACCGGACGGCCATTCCTCGTCGGCCGTGTCCCAGTCGGTTACCGCCGTACGGGCGGCGCCCCGGTGGGTGAGATGGTGCGAGGCGGCCTTGGCGTGCCGGAGCACGGCGTGTGCTGTTCCGCTACCGACGCCCGGTTCGGCGGATGGCGTGGAGAAGCCAAGCCCTTGCGGGGCCGGGCCGCTACCGGCGCCTGGTCCCGCGGACGGCACGGTTGACCCGTGCCCTTCCTGGGCCGTTGGCTCGGTCGGCCGCTGTGCCGGCGCAACCGCCGGCCGCTGGGGCCCGTCGCCCGCCGGACGTGCGTCCGGAACGGCGACGACGGCGTCGGTCACGGTGGCGATGATGCGTTGCGGGGCGAGGTCTGGTCCGCCGGTGAGGCGGAGTGGGCCGGCGACCTCCCGCAGGACCGTGGCGACCCCACCGACGGTGGTGTCCACTGTGGTCCCGGTGTGGCCGTGGGTGACCTCGCTGATCGCTTCCACGGGACGGGTGAGCACCCGGTGTGGAACGTCGAGGATGTCGGCCACGACGTGGTGCCTGTGGGCCGGGACGGCCTCCGGCGGCTGGGCGGCCGCCGTCAGGAGTCCGGTGACCGGCGCGGTGGCGTCGCCGTCGATGACCGCGCCGAGCAACGAGCCGTCGGGCTCGTCGGCTCGGTCCGCGGCGTGGGCGGCGGCGCCGGTGAGCAGCCAGGCCGCACCGGCCAGGCCACCGATGACGAGCAGGCGCAGGCCCCACCGGCTCCGGCGCCGCTCCGCCCCCTGGATGTGAGGCGGCAAGGGCGCGGACGCTGCGGCGGGGGACACGGACGGCAGCGGGTACGCCGCGCGCGCGAAACGCTCGACTCCCATCCCCGTCATCGGTCCCGCCCCTCGTCGTCGACTTTCGACCGGTGGCGGATCCGCCGGGATTCCGGCGACATCGGCCACTCGTTATTGGTAACGAAGCGGCCGAGCGTGGGTCACGCGGACAAATAGGAAAAATGATCGCGCGACGATGCGGGAGAAATCACACCAATCTCGTACGGGGTCCCGCGCGCAAGACGCCCGAGGGAAGGGTGCGGCCGAGGAGTTTTTCGGCCATCTCGGCCGTCTCGATCAGGCGGTCGAGGTCAATTCCGGTGTCGATGCCCATGTCGTGCAGCATGTGGACGACCTCCTCGGTCGCCACGTTGCCGGAGGCGCCCGGGGCGTACGGGCAGCCGCCGATCCCGCCGACGCTCGCGTCGAACTCGGTCACCCCGAGGTCGAGTGCGGTGAGGATGTTCGCGAGCCCCGTCCCCCTCGTGTTGTGGAAGTGCAGCAGGTCGGGGAGTACGGCCGAAAGAAGATCACGCACCCGGCGCGGAGTCGCCATGCCGGTCGTGTCGCCGAAGGCGATGCGGTCCGCGCCGTCGGCACGAACGCGAGCCACGATGCCGGCCACCCGGTCGGGGTCGATGTCGCCCTCGAACGGGCAGCCGAAACTGGTCGCCACGATCACCTCGAGGGTGGCGCCGGCCTCGTGGACCAGCGGTATCAGCGCCGCGATGTCGTCGACCGATTCCTCTGTGGACCGGTTGAGGTTGCGGCGGTTGTGCGTGTCGCTCGCCGAGACCACGACCTCGATCTCGCGGAATCCCGCCGCGATCGCGCGCTGCGCGCCTTTCGTATTCGGGATGAGGGCGGAATACCGGATATCCGGATTTTTCGTTACTCGTCGCCATACATCGTCGGCGTCCGCCATCTGCGGGATCGCCTTCGGATGAACGAATGACACTGCCTCGATCCGCCGCACGCCCGTCTCGCCGAGCGCGTCGATCAGCCGGACCTTGGACTCGGTCGGAATCGGCTCCTCGTTCTGGAGGCCGTCGCGGGGCGCAACCTCACGAATGCTGACAGACCTCACAAAGATCACCTCATCCGGGAAATGATGCCGGTGTCGTAGTCGCCGGAGAGGAACTCCTCGTTCTCCAGCAGCTCGGCGAAGAACGGCAGGTTGTTCTTGGGGCCGGCGATCTCGAACCCGGCCACCGCGGCGCGCGCCTTGGCGATCGCGTCGGGCCGGTCGGCGCCGAAGACGATCAGCTTCGCCATCAGCGAGTCGTAGAACGGGGTGACCGTGGTCCCCTCGGCGTAACCGGAGTCGACACGTACGCCCTCGCCGGTCGGCTCGACCCAGGTCGCGACCTTGCCGGGGCCCGGAAGGAAGCGCTTCGGGTCCTCCGCGTTGATCCGCAGCTCGATCGCGTGGCCATTTGTCGTTATTTCCTGGAATGTTGGAGCGAGTCCGGACGCGATCCGCAACTGCTCCTCGACCAGGTCGAGGCCGTGGATCAGCTCGGTGATCGGGTGCTCGACCTGAAGACGCGTATTCATCTCGAGGAAGAAGAACTCGCCGGTCGCCGGGTCGAGCAGGCACTCGACCGTGCCCGCGTTGCGGTAGCCCACCGCTTCGCCGGCCTTGATCGCAGCGGCCCGGAAACGCTCGCGCAGAGCGGCGTCGACCGCCGGGGACGGCGCCTCCTCGACCAGTTTCTGGTTGCGGCGCTGCACCGAGCACTCCCGCTCGCTCAGCGCGACCACGCGGCCGTCGGCGAGACCGAGGATCTGCACCTCGACGTGGCGCACCCGGGGAAAGTACCGCTCGATCAGCACCGAGCCGTCGCCGAACATCCGCTCGGCGAACGCACGGACCTTGTCGTACTCGGTGCGCAGCCCGCTGTCGTCGGTGGCGACCGCCATGCCCATGCCCCCGCCGCCCGACGCGGCCTTGACCATCACCGGATAACCGATCGTGGTGGCGGCCTCGACCGCCTCCTCGACGGTGGCGGCCGGGTCGTGCGTTCCCGGCGCGACCGGCACGCCGGCCTCGGCCATCAGGTTGCGGGCGTTGATCTTGTCGCCCATCGCGGCGATCGCGGCGGCCGGCGGGCCGACCCAGATGAGGCCGTGCGCCTCGACCGCGCGGGCGAAGTCGGCGTTCTCGCTGAGAAAGCCGTAGCCGGGATGGATGGCCTGGGCGCCGGTCGACTTCGCGGCGGCCAGGATCGCATCGGCGTTGCGATAGCTCTGGGGGGCGCCGATGCACAGCGCCTCGTCCGCCTCGGCGACGAAGGGCAGGCCGGCATCCGCCTCCGAGTAGACGGCAATCGTGCGTACGCCCAGCCGTTTGGCGGTTTTGATCACGCGGCGGGCGATCTCGCCCCGGTTTGCGACAAGCAGTGACTCAATCATGGAGACCCTTCTGGCGTCCTCGCGGAGCGTGTGCGGTGGCACGGCCCGACAAGATCGGCTCAGCCCAGCTTGTGGCCGGCTTCGCCCTATTTTGTGCTATTCAGTGGCCAGTCTCGCGCTATTCAGTGGCCTGTGAGGGCGTGCATGGTGGCATCGCGCAGCAGGGCGGCCCGGCGGCGGCGGTCGACCTCGCCGCCCAGGAACGGCGTCGAGTTCATCAGGCCGAACGCCGAGTGGGCCAGCACCCGCGCCTCGGCGGCCTCGAGCTCGGGCCGCAGCTTGCCCAGCACGACGACCCACTCCTCGACGTAGAGGCGCTGGAGGCGGCGGATCTGCCGGCGCGGCTCGTCGGGAAGGCGGTCGAGCTCGTGCAGGTGCAGGGCGATGACCGCCGGATTGGCCAGCGCGAACTCGACGTGGAAGTCGATCAGATCGGCCAGCGCCGCGCCGGCGTCGTCGGGATGCCCGGCGACCCGGGCCTTGCCGCCGTGCAGCAAGTTTTCGCTGACCGGGATCAGCGCGGCCACCAGCATCGCCTCTTTGCCGCGGAAGTGGTGGTAGAGCGCCGGGCCGGTGACTCCCGCGGCCGAGCCGATGTCGTCCATCGAGACGCCGTGATAGCCGCGGGCCGCGAACAGGCCCATGGCGATCTCGAGGATCTCGTCGCGCCGCGACCTCCGCCGGGGTGCGGGCGGCCCCGATCGCTGCTGCTGATCAACCGTAGTCACGTGGCAACTTTAACCCGCTGTCAAGCAGACGCCTTAACGGGCGTTCAGGATTTGCCAAGCTCCTGCCGAATCTCCTCCCATACTGTCTCGGCGACTTCCCGTCCCGGAGCGTCCGGGGCCATCGCGGCGAGAAGCGGTCCCAGCAAATTCTCGGCCTCGGCCGCCCGGCCCGTGCGCAGCAGCGCCTCGGCGTACATCCCGTCGAGGTGGTCGGCGTCGTCGGTCGCGCCGATCGCGCGCAGCGGCTCGGCGGCGTCGCGCACGTGCGGCAGCGCGTCGGCCCACCGCTCGCGGGCCATCAGCACCCGGCCCGCCTCCCACATGGTCATGCCGTGGTGCCAGATCGCCTCGGGCTCGGCCGCCGCCTCGGCGGGCAGGCCGGCCCAGCGGAGCTCGGCCAGCTTGATCGTCTCTTCCGCGGCCCCGAGATCGTCGGCGAAGTGCAGCGCCGCGATCCGGCGACGCAGCAGGCGCAGCTCGCCGACCAGATCGCCGACCTCGTGCAGCGTGCTCGCCGCGGCGCCGAACGCCTCGGCCGCGTCGGCGTCCCGGTCGAGGTCGAACAGCAGCCCGCCGGCCTCCTCGCCCATCTGGGCGCGGCCCCACGGGTTGTCGGTGAGCCGCTCGATCAGCTCGCGGTAGCGGGCCAGGGCGGCGTCGTTGTCGCCGAGCACCTGATATTGCTTCGCCAACAGGTATCGGGTGTTGGAGCCGGCGTGCTCGTTGCCGGCCCGGTCGAAGAGCAGCACCGCCTCCTCGGCCACCTCGGCGGCGTCGACCGGCCGCTCGGCCTGCGCGTATGCCTCGGCCAGCTCGTACCGCGCGAACGCGCCACCGTCGTCGATCCCCCGCTCGGCGCAGAGCGCCACCGCCTCGGTCAGGTCGACGATCGCTTCGTCGGGCCGTTCCAGCTGCCTGAGCGCGTGGCCGCGCCCGACCCGGGCCGGCAGAGCGTGGTCGGCGTCGCCGGTTCCGATCGCGATGCCGAACAGCTCGGCCTGCTCGGCCGGGTCGTTCACGGCGTGCCCGAGAACGATGGCCGCCTCGGCCAGGCGGCGGGCCGGGCCGTGCTCCCGGTAATAGGCGAAGCCCTGCCGGGCCGCGGCAAGCGCCTCCTCATCTCGGTCGGCGGCCGCCCGGTTGCGGGCCCGCAGCAACGCGTGCCCGGCGATCAGCCGCTCGTCGCCGCTCTCCCGCGCGTACGCATCGGCGCGGTCACCGGCCTCGTTCGCCTCGGCCACCTCCTGCCTCACCATGTGCAGCACGGACAGCCGTCCCCACGCGGCCGCACGTTCCCGCGCGTCGCCGTGCTCCTCCTGGTGGGCGACGTTGGCGCGGATCGGCTCGTCGCCGCCTTCGTCACTCTCGCCACCGAACGCCCTTTCCAGGGCGATCTTGGAGCGCAGCGAGGACGCCTCGCCGGCCGCGCCCGCGGCGGCGAAGAGGTCGGCCGCTCGCGTCCACAACTGCAGTGCGCCGTCGCGGTCGGCCGGCCGCGCGCGGTTGCCGGCCAGCCCGGCACGACGAGCGGCCAGCAGCGGATCGTCCCATGCGGAGAATCGCGCGTCGAGGGCGTCCATGGCCGCGGCGAAGGCGGCGTCACGGTCGGCGCGGTGGTGCTCCTCCGCCAGGTCGAGCAGCTCCTCGGCGCCGAGCTGATCGGGAATCTCGGGCGCGGGTTCGGCGGGGGCGGCGACTGGCGCGGTGCGGGTCTGCCGGGCAGCCGGGTCGAGGATCAGATCGACCCCGAACGGCTCGGCGACGAGCTGCTCGGCGACCCAGGCGCCCTGCGCGGCGGTGCCGTTGCGGGCGTCGAACCGTGCCGCTATTCCGGTCGCCATCGCGGCCAGCTCGTCGGCGAGCTCGGCGGCCGGGATGTCGTCGCGATCCTTGCGCCGCACCATCAGGTCGCCGTGGCCCAGAGCGGTGATCCGGCGCAACACGTACGCGCCGTTGGTCGCGAAGCTCATCGCCGTGTACGGCGACGGCGCCTTGCCGAGCCAGTCGATGTGGCGCTGCAGAATCTCGAAGCCGCGGTGCTCGTTGCCGGTACGCGCGCAGAAGACGGCGTGCCAGCCGATGTCCCCGAGGTCGGCCAGCCTCGAACGGTGCGCCCGATAGGCCCTGCGGTGCGCGTCGACCGCCTCGGCCAGCCGCCCGGTCATCAGGTAGGGCTCCATCAGCTCGCTGAGGATGCTCTG
Source organism: Actinoplanes sp. NPDC051513 (assembly GCF_044454685.1). Lineage (NCBI taxonomy): Bacteria > Bacillati > Actinomycetota > Actinomycetes > Micromonosporales > Micromonosporaceae > Actinoplanes > Actinoplanes sp. NPDC051513. The sequence continues at coordinate 336,889 of NZ_JBITDW010000007.1, read as the reverse complement.
CGGCTGCTCGTTGCAGGACAGCTCGCCGGCCAGCACCGGCTCGGCCAGCGCCACCGACTCCTCGAACCGGCCGCGGCGGTTGAGGTAGACCAGCACGGTCGTCGGGTCGCAGCCGGCGCAGTCGGACAGGTCGTCGCGCGGCGCCGCCTGCCAGCGCTCGAACCACTCGTCCTCCCGAGCGGTGTCGCCGAGGTGGCGGGCGACCAGGGCGCGCCGCTTGTACACGGCCTGGAGGCTGTGCCCACCCTCGCGGTAGCGGCGTTCCATGTCTTCCAGCACGCCGTAGGCCCGGTCGAGCGGCACCTCGGGGAAGCGGGTCAGGCCGGACACCATGGCCTTGAAGTCCCACAGCAGGGTGCGCGCCCAGCGCTGGTGATGCGGGCCGGGATTCTTGTCGAAGTCGGCGACGCACCAGGCGAAGGTGGGGAACGCCTTGACCGGCTCGCCGCCGTAGATGTAGGCCGAGGTCGCCAGCATGCGGGTGGTGAACGCCAGGTCGGGGTCGCCGATCGCCTCGACGTGCCGCAGCACCTCCTCGATCAGCGCGATCTTGGCCGCGCCGTACGGCAGGTCGCCGGACTGGCGCAGCCGGTCCCACAGCTCGTCGGTCGACTTCATCGCTCACTCCCGGGGACGGCGCGGTCGAGCAGGCCCAGCATCGACGAGGTCAGCAATGCCGCGTCGGCTGGTCGGATCGGGTGGTGACCGAGCATCAGGGCCTGGCCGTAGAGCGACTCGACCGCGAGTCCGGCCAGGTCGGGGTCGCCGATCGCGGTGATGCGGCGCACCAAGGGATTGCGTGCGTTGAGCACCAGTTGCGGGCGGTCGGGCGGCGCCGTGGTGGCCAGCGCGTCGAGCACGCCGCCCCAGATGTCGTCGGCGCGGTCGCGGCTCGCGGTGAGCTCGTCGTGGAACGCGGCGGCGCGGCTGACCAGATAGAGAGCCGGGAGCGTGGCCGGCTCGTACGCGCGGATCACCACCTCGCAGCCGAGCCGGTCGAGGCGTCGTTGCACGGCCGTCAGGAACGGGCGCAGCCGCAGCTCGGCCTCGGTGTCCAGGCCGGTGAAGCGGGTGGCCAGGTCGGAGGGCTCGAGCCGCTCGGCACGGATCTCGCGATCCACTGTGGCCAGTCGTTCGATGATCTCGGTGTCGTAGACGTAGCCGCCGTTGACCAGGCCGACGTCCTGCGCGGCGGCGACGGCGGCGAGCTGGCGGAACTCGTCGGGGGTCGCCGCGTACCGGATCAGGCCGTGCCGCTCGCGGAACTCGGCCAGCGTGACCTGGCCCATGTTGGTCTCCATGGGGTACCACTGATCGACGATGCTCAGCATCTCGTCGTCGTGCAGGGCGAGCGCCTTGACCCCGAGATGGTGCACGCTCAGGAACCGGCTCAGTTTGCGCGGATCGGTCGTGGCCAGCCGCACCAGCCAGCCGCGCAGCTGATCGGCGATCGCGTCGCGGGTCTCGCCGAGCAGGCCGTCGTCGTAGAGCGCCTCACGGCTCGCCGTCGGCCGCAGCTCGGTGCTGTCGACCACGCAGCGGGCGAAGAACGCCCACTCGGGCAGCAGCCCTTCGACGCTCTCGGCCAGCAGCATGCGCTTGAGATAGACCCGGTGGCCGCCGCGCATCGCGGGATTGACCGGGGTGGGCAGCACGAACGCCGCGCCCTTCAGGCCGGCCTGCGGAACGTCGAGCTCGACGATGTCGAAGGGGACAAAGCCGAAGACCTTCTCCGCGTACGCGAAGAGCGCCGCTCGCCCCGATTCCCACGGAACCGCGTCGGCCGTCACCCGCTGGTCGTCCACCTCGACGGTCACCGGGAGCAGCGATCCGTAGAGCTCGGCGAGCTCGCGTACGGTCGTACCCGAAAGCAGATGCTTGGCGCCGCGGCGCGGCAGCAGGGTGACCGTGGTTCCCGGCTCGCGCTCGTCGCCCGGGCGCACCTCGTAGCGGCCGTCGGAGTAGCCGGTCCAGAGCACCGGCTCGGCGCCGGCCCGCCGGGTGTGCACGCGGATCTCGTCGGCCACCAGGAAGCACGAGAGCAGACCGATGCCGAACTGGCCGAGGAACTCGTGGCGCGCGAAGCCCAGCTCGTCGCGTTTCGAGCTGCGGCCGATCGTGGCCAGCAGCTCGTGCACCTGCGCCTCGGTGAGCCCGATGCCGTTGTCGGTGATCCGCAGCTCGTCGGAGCCGGTGGTGATGCGGATGCTTTTGGACTCGAGCGCGCCGGTCGCGGTGATCGCGTCGACCGCGTTCTGCAACAGCTCGCGGACGTAGACGCGTGGGCTCGCGTAGAGGTGGTGACTGAGCAGATCGACGATGCCCCGAAGATCGACCTGGAACGTGTTGCTCACGGGCGAGAAAGCTACCGGGTACCCCCGACAGTTTTCTCGCCCCCGTCCAACCACCCCGCCCACCGCCTCAACCGGACGGAAGGCTTCCTGTGATCAGCTCATGCCGCCCGGCTCGGGGCCCTTGGCGATCGGCGCCCGCACCAGGTTGCCCCACTCGGTCCAGGAGCCGTCGTAGTTGCGGACCTGCGGATAGCCGAGCAGGTGGTGCAGCACGAACCAGGTGTGGCTGGACCGCTCGCCGATCCGGCAGTAGGCGATGATGTCGTCGGCCGAGTCGAGGCCGAGCTCGTCGTGGTAGATCTTGGTGAGTTCGTCGGCCAGCTTGAACGAGCCGTCCTCGTTCGCCGCCGACTTCCACGGCTTGCTCAACGCGCCCGGAATGTGCCCGCCGCGCAGCGCGCCCTCCTGCGGGTATGCCGCCATGTGCGTGAGCTCGCCCGTGTACTCCTGCGGGGAGCGGACGTCGACCAGCGGCCGACCGGTCGCGATGTGGCCCATGACCTGGTCGCGGAAGGCGCGGATCTCGGCGTCGTTGCGTACGGGCACCGGGTATTCCGCTCGCGGGCGCTCGGTCTTCTCCCTGGTCACCGGGCGGCCTTCGGCCACCCACTTCTGCCGGCCGCCGTCGAGCAGGCGGACGTCGCGGTGGCCGAAGAGGCTGAAGACCCAGAGGGCGTACGCGGCCCACCAGTTGAAGTTGTCGCCGTAGAAGACGATCGTGTCGTCCCGCCCGATGCCCTTGGCCTCGCACATGGCTGCGAACGCGGCGGGGTCGAGGTAGTCGCGGGTGATCTGGTCGTTGAGCTCGAGGTGCCAGTCGACCTTGACCGCGCCCGGGATGTGCCCGGTGTCGTAGAGCAGCACGTCCTCGTCCGACTCCACGACCACGAGGCCGGGCGTGTCGAGGTTGGCGGCCAGCCACTCGGTGGTGACCAGTTTGTCGGGGTGCGCGTACGCCTGCAGAGCGGGCGCCGGATCGTTCGCAACGGACATGCTGTTCACGCTAGCCCTTGAGCGCTCACTCCATGGGCGCCAATGCCGGACGCTTGGCTGTGATGCTGTCGCCACTCGAGTGGCCGCGCAGGTGCCGGCCCATCCAGGGCACCAGGTGCGCGCGGGCCCAGCGCAGGTCGGCGCCGCGGGCCAGCAGCCACGGGGTCGGCTCGGGGGCCGGCGGCACCAGCATCCACTCGTCCTCGACGCCGACGCCGAGCGCGCTCAGCACGTGCGCGGCGACCCGCCGGTGGCCGGCCGCGGACAGGTGCAGGCGGTCGGGCGCCCACATGTGCGGGTGGTGGAACTTGTCGTCGCCGAACAGGTCGATCACGTACGCGCCGTACTTCTCGCCGAGCATGGCGGCGCCGTCGTTGAGCACGGCCGCCCGCGGGCTGATGATCCGCTGCCCGGGCAGGTGGGCGCTGACGTCGGCGAACCGGAAGAGGATCACGTCGGCGCCGGCGTTCCGCAGCTTCGCGACCATGGGATCCATGCGGGCGACCAGCGCATGCGGGTCGACCCGGGGACGCAGCGCGTCGTTGCCGCCACCGGCGAAGCTGACCAGTCCCGGGCGCATCGCCAGGGTCGGCTCGAGCTGTTCGTCGATGATCTGCTCGAGCAGACGGCCGCGGATCGCGAGGTTCGCGTAGCCGAACTCGGGGCCGGAGTCGACCGCGAGCCGGGCCGCGACCAGGTCGGCCCAGCCACGGAAGGTGCCGTCGGGATATCTGTCGTCCAAGCCCTCGGTGAAGCTGTCCCCCATCGCCACGAAGCTGTGCCAGGCCATCGGCCGTCCCCCTTAACGTACCTTCACCTGTAGATGACAGTTAGCTTTACTCCTAACCGAGGACCACCGCAGCGTGACGCTGGCGACACACGCGTTATCCGGTGGCCTGTGTCGGACCCCCTCAATACGCTGCTCGACATGCTGCTGAGAATGTCCACCTTGCTGCTCAAGACCCTGCGTGAGGAGCCGGCGGACGCGGAGGTGCCGAGCCATCGGCTGCTGCTGCGCGCCGGATTCATCCGGCGCGCCGCCCCGGGTGGCTACACCTGGCTCCCGCTCGGCAAGCTCGTCCTCGACCGGGTGACCGCCGTCGTGCGCGACGAGATGATCGCGATCGGCGGGCAGGAGGTGTCGTTCCCGGCGCTGCTCCCGCGCGAGCCCTACGACATCAGCAACCGCTGGACCGAGTACGGCGACGACCTCTTCACGCTGCGGGACCGGCGCGGTGGCGACTATCTGCTCGCCCCGACGCACGAGGAGATGTTCACCCTGCTGGTGCAGGACATGACCAGCTCCTATCGCGACTTTCCGCGGTTGCTGTTCCAGGTGCAGGCGAAGTTCCGTGACGAGGCGCGGCCGCGGGCCGGCCTGCTGCGCGGACGCGAGTTCCTGATGAAGGACGCGTATTCGTTCGACCTCACCGACGAGGGGCTTTCCGACGCGTACGCATCGGTCCGCGCCGCCTACCAGCGCATCTTCGACCGGCTCGGCCTCGCGCACACGATCGTCGCCGCCATGTCCGGCGCCATGGGCGGCTCGGCCTCCGAAGAGTTCCTGGCCACCTCCGATGTGGGCGAGGACACATTCGTCGGGTGCACATCGTGCTCCTACGCGGCCAACACCGAGGCGGTCGTCACCCCCGTTCCGTCGGTTGTCGCCGCGGCGGCCGGCCCGCTCTCCGTGCACGACACCCCGTCGACGCCGACGATCGCGTCGCTGGTCGAGCTGGCCAACACCCGCGCGCTGGAGGGCCGCACCGACTGGACGGCGGCCGACACCCTGAAGAACGTCGTCGTGACCGTGCGGCAGCCCGGCGGCGACGAGGAGCTGCTGGTCATCGGCGTGCCCGGCGACCGCGAGGTCGACCTCAAGCGCCTCGACGCCGCGCTCGCCCCCGCCACCGCCACTCTCTTCGACGACTTCGCGTCCCGGCCCGACCTGGTCAAGGGCTACATCGGCCCGCAGGGCATCAAGGCGCGCTACCTGGCCGACCCGCGGGTAGCGCCCGGAACGGCCTGGCTGACCGGCGCCAACGAGGCCGGCAAACACGCCACCAACGTGGTCGCCGGCCGTGACTTCACCCCGGACGGCACGATCGAGGCGGCGGAGGTGCGGGCCGGCGACCCCTGCCATTTGTGCCACGGCACCCTCACGGTCCGGCGGGGCATCGAGATCGGGCACGTCTTCCAGCTCGGCCGCAAGTACACCGACGCGTTCAAGGTCGACGTGCTCGGGGCGGACGGCAAGCCGGTGCGCCCGACCATGGGCTCGTACGGAATCGGGGTCTCGCGGGCGGTCGCGGCGATCGCCGAGCAGCACCACGACGACCGCGGCCTGCTCTGGCCCGACGAGGTCGCGCCGGCCGACGTCCACGTGGTCGCGGCCGGAAAAGACGGCCAGGTGGAGGCCGCTCTCGAGCTCGCCGCGCGGCTGGTCGCCGAGGGACTGCGGGTGCTGGTCGACGACCGGCCTCAGCTCTCGGCCGGGGTCAAGTTCACCGACGCCGAGTTGATCGGCGTCGCCCGCTCGGTGGTGGTCGGGCGCCGGCTCGCCGAGAGCGTCGTGGAATTCCGCGATCGGCGCAGCGGCGAACGATCCGAGGTGGCGTTGGTCGACGTACCACGTGTAATCAGGATGCACTCGGGTAACTGAAGTCTCATAACGGGAGGTATCACCATGGCCAAGACGTCGGTCGGCGAGGTGATGACGAGGCGCGTCGTCTACCTGCCCGAGGGCACGATGCTCGACGAAGCAGCCCAGGCGATGCGCGATCAGAGCATCGGCGACGTGGTCGTGACCAGCGGGCCGACCATGGTGGGCGTGGTCACCGACCGCGACATCGTGATCCGGGCGATCGCCGAGAATCTGCCGCCCAAGCAGACCACGCTCGGCTCGATCGTCTCGCATGAGCTGATCATGGTGGAGCAGTCCGCCACTGTGGACGAGGCCGTCCAGGCGATGCGCCAGCGCGGCGTGCGGCGGCTGCTGGTCTGCGACGCCGACCGCAAGGTCGTCGGAATCATCAGCCTCAGTGACGTGGCCCTCCTGCCGACCTCGGCGCTCGCCTGACCGGCCCCGGGCCGACGTAGGGTCGTTGTCGTGACCGACATGCCCCCGAAGCTGGCCGAGATCGTCGACGAGTTCGCGTCGGCGCCGCGCGACGTCGTCCTCGAGATGCTGCTCGAGTTCGCCGACGCGATGCCGCCGCTGCCGGCCGACCTGGCCGGGCACGACGGCATGGAGCAGGTGCCCGAGTGCCAGACCCAGTTCTTCCTCAAGGCGGTCGTCGAGCCGGACCACACGGTGACGACGTGGTTCGACTGCCCGCCCGAGGCGCCGACGACCCGGGCCTTCGCCGGCGTCCTGGCCGAAGGGCTCGAGGGCGCCTCGACGACCGAGATCCTCGCGGTACCGGATGATCTTTACGCTCGGATGGGGCTGGCGCAGGCGATCAGCCCGCTGCGCATCCGCGGCGGGTCGGCGATCCTCGCCCGGCTCAAGAGGCAGGTCGCGGCTCAGGTCTAGGAGTGATCGTGGATATTCAGGTCTGGTCCGACGTCGTCTGCCCGTGGTGCTACCTCGGCAAGACCCGGTTCGAGAAGGCGCTCGCGTCGTTTGCCGGCGACGTGACCGTCACCTACCGGGCATACCAACTCGACGCCGCACCCGTGCCGCGGCCGGTGCGCACGAAGGACGCGCTTGCCGCCAAGTTCGGCGGTCACGAGCGCGCCGACCAGATGTTCGCGCACGTCACCGCGGTTGCCGCCGGCGACGGCCTGCACCTCGACTTCGACCGTGCGATCGCGGCCAACACCTTCGACGCGCATCGGCTGATCGCCTGGGCGGCCGGCCAGGACAGGCAGGCCGATATGCTCGACGCCCTCCAGCGCGCGCACTTCACCGACGGCATCGACATCGGCTCGCGGCAGGCGCTAGCCCAGGTGGCCGGCTCGATCGGGCTCGACCGCGGCGCCGCGTTCGCCTACCTGTCGTCGCCCGCGGGCACCGAGGCGGTGAACGCCGACCTCGCCGAGGCGCGCGAGCTCGGCATCACCAGCGTGCCGACCTTCGTCATCGACGGGAAGTACGCGATCCAGGGCGCGCAGGAGCCGGCCACCATCCTGGCCGCCTTGGAGGAGATCGCCCGCCGCGAGACGATCGACGTGGTCGATATCGGTCAATGAGGTTTCACGTGGAACCACATCGACCTAGATCTCTCGGGCCAGCCCCTCGATCACCTCGGCGCCCGGGAGCGCACCCAGGGCCGGGCCGGCCACGGCGATCTTGCTGTGCCGCACGCCCGAGCCGACGATCACGTGCGGCGTGGCGGCCACCCGGGCGTCGACCAGGATCGGCCAGTCGGCGGGCAGCCCGATCGGCGTGATGCCGCCGTACTCCATCCCGGTCAGCCGGACCGCCTCGTCCATCGGCGCGAAGCTGCACTTGCGGACGTCCAGGTGGCGGCGGACCACGCCGTTCACGTCGGCGCGGGTGGTGGCGAGGACGATGCATGCCGCGTACTTGGTCACCCCGCCGCGCGAGCCCGCCACGATCACGCAGTTCGCCGAGACGTCCAGGCCCACCTCGTAGGCCTCGCAGAACGCGGCGGTGTCGGCCAGGTCGGGGTCGATCGGCGCGACCAGCACCTGGTCGACGTCGACCGGCGCCTCGTCCGGCCACACCGCCAGCGCCTCGGCCACCGTCGTGGCCACCAGGTCGGGGCGGGAGCGGGCGGGTTCGAGCTTGAGGGTTCCCATCACGCCGCCATCCTCGCTCAATACTTGGTGGCCAGGTAGTCCCGCCACGATCGAGTTCCGGTCGGGGTGGCGGCGGTGGTCTGCGCGCCGGCCCGGATCGCCCGGGACATGCCGTCGGGGATGCGCAGGCGGTCATGCCGTCCGGACGATCGACGCATCGCGAACGTGACGTGCCCTCGATCACTAAGCCTGGGGCTGATCCTGCCGACTGTCAGGGGTTGTGGAGGACCGTCGCAGTGCTCGGATCGGGACCGTCAGCGGTCTCGCGCTGCTGGCCGGAGGCACCGCGGTCGCGGCCATCGCCGGCGGCTCGCACTCGATCTTCGCGACGATCCTGCTCGGCCTGCTCGCGCTCGGCATGAGCCATTCGTTGCTGGTCGAGATCCGCCGGCAGGCCCGCCGCTGGGCGCCGGGCGGCTGGGGCCGGGCCGACACGGTCAACGCGGTCCTGCTGGGCTGCTGGGCCGAGGCCGCGCTGATCCTCACGATCCTCGAGGCCGGGCCCGTCCCGGTGCGGGTGGTGGGCGGGTTGCTCGCCGCCGCGTACGCCGGGAGCTGCGTCTATTTCGTCACCGAGCGGCGGCGGGCGCTCGCCGCCCGGGTCACCACCGAGCTCGAGGGGGAAGCTCTCGAAGACAGGGTCCCGGCGCGGCCCAGTCTTTGATCTACTGTCGCGGTGCGTCGTCGATCACTCGCTTTTCTGCTCGCCACGGGCGCCCTCGCAGCTTGTAGTCCGCGCCGTTCCGGCACACCCGCCGCCGCTGCGACCCCGCGCGCCGCGGTCGCCGACGACTACTGGTGGTTCGCGCTCGAGCCCGACTTCAGCAAGGGTTTCTGCTTCACCTGGATCAAGGAGCTCACCCCGCAACAGGTGCTCACCCGCCTGCACGGCAAGGAGCTCGAGCGGATCACCTGGCCGCAGCTGGTCGGCGCCGGCGACGGGCCGACCGGGGTCGGCGACCGGTACTACATCGGCGTCACCCGGGTCGAGGGGTGGACGCTGATCGTCGAGGACAACGGCGACCTCGGGGTGAACGAGCAGCTGGTGCGCCCGCTCTCGAAGGGCACCACCGTCGTGGCCCACCGTCGCGGCGCCGATGCGCGCGGCCGCTTCCTGCTGCTCCAGGATGGCGCGATCGAGATCGATCTCGACCCGATGGCGCCCGCCGAGGCGGCCGGCAGCCGGGCCGCGGAGCTCGCCCCGACGCTCGCATCGGTGGGTTTCGGCGTCGGGGACGACCCGGCGCGACCGATGGAGGCGGCGTTCGCGCTCACCGAGCGGCTGACCGGCACGGAGATGACCCGCGAGCTGCTGCGCACCAACACGTACCTGTTCTCGGTCGTCGTCCGCCCGCCGGAATGAAAGAGTCAATAGCCGTTCGGTTGTTGCATTCGAGATCGGCCGGGTCCAACATTCACCTGTGACGATGCGTTCCTCCGAGTTGCTGAGCATCGGCGAGGCGGCGATTCTGCTCCGCTCTTCGCGGCAGCAGGTCGTCGATCTCTGCGCGCGTGGCCTGCTGCCGTACGTCACCGACGGCGCTCATCGACGCCTGCGCCGCGCCGACGTCGAGGCCCTCATCCGGCCCGCGCTCACCCGCGAACAGCTCGAGCAGCTCTGGCTGCACCGCGCGATCGCCGGCAAGTTCGTATCGAACCCGGCGGCGCTGCTGGCGGCCGCGTCGATCACCCTGCGGCGGCTTCGCCGGTTGCACGCCAAGGGCCATTCCTGGGAATGGCTCGACCGCTGGCAGGCCGTGATCGACAGCGGCGCGGAGGCGGTCCTCGACGCGCTGACCTCCTCGGCCGAGTACGCGATCGAATTGCGTGGCACGTCGCCGTTCACCGGCATATTGTCCGAAGTAGAGAGAACGACCGTACTCGATGCGCTGGCCGAGAGCCGGCGTGATCGCGCACGTCAGATGCCCATGGAGAAGCTCGAGCGAGTGCTACGCGCAGTGTGAGTCGTCGATCACAAAGCTACAAAAGGACCTTATGAAAATTGCGGCGTCGGGCGGATAGTGGATCAGTTCAACCCCCTGCTGTCAGTGCCGAAGCCTGCAGCAAACCCCGGCCGCGCCGATGCGATCTCGCAGCGCGACTGGCTGCGCCTCCGGGAGGTTCCCATGCCGACCATCACCCCCCACTCGACCGTCGCGACCAGGCTCAGCAGCCTCCTCGAGACCGTCCTGCAGATGCCGATGCCGATACGGATCAGAGCCTGGGACGGCTCGACCGCAGGCCCGGCCGACGCACCCACGATGATCATTCGCCACAAGCGCGCGATGCGCCGGTTCATGTGGCAGCCCAACGAGCTCGGCCTGGCCCGCGCCTTCGTGGCCGGCGAGATCGACCTCGACGGCGACCTGTACGACGCGCTGAACCGCCTGCAGGCGCTGGTCTGGCGCGCGCCCGACGTCAAGGACCTGCCGTTCCACACGGTCGCCGCCGATCTCGTACGCCTCGGCGTGCTCGGCACCCAGCCCAAGCCGCCGCCGGAGGAGATGCAAGTCACCGGCGCCCGGCACAGCAAGCGCCGGGACCGGCAAGCGGTCAGCCAGCACTACGACGTGGGCAACGACTTCTACCGGATCGTGCTCGGCGAGAGCATGGTCTACTCCTGCGCGTACTGGACCTCGGACGCGCCCGGCTACGGTCTGGCCGACGCGCAGCGCGACAAGCTCGACCTGATCTGCCGCAAGCTCGACCTCAAGCCCGGCATGCGGCTGCTCGACGTGGGTTGCGGCTGGGGAAGCCTCGCCATGCACGCGGCCCGCGAGTACGGGGTGCAGGTGCTCGGCATCACGCTCTCCGGCGAGCAGGCCGACTTTGCCCGCAAGGCGGTCGCCGAGGCCGGCCTCACCGACCAGGTCGAGATCCGCATCCAGGACTACCGCGATCTCGACGACGGCCCCTTCGACGCGATCTCCAGCGTCGGCATGGCCGAGCACGTCGGCACCGGACCGTACAAGGAGTACGCCGAGATCCTGCACGCCCAGCTCAAGCCGGGCGGGCGCCTGCTCAACCACCAGATCTCCCGCCTGCACCTCGCCCCGAAGCAGCCGCACCAGGCGCGCAGCTTCATTGACGCGTACGTCTTCCCCGACGGCGAGCTCGCTCCGATCGGCACGACGGTCACCCTCCTCGAGGAGGCCGGCTTCGAGGTGCGCGACGTGCACGCCCTTCGCGAGCACTACGCGAGGACGCTGCGCGCGTGGGTGGCAAACCTGGAGTCCGACTGGTCCACGGCGGTCGCTCTGACCAGTCCCGGCCGGGCGCGCGTCTGGCGCCTCTACATGGCCGCTTCGGCGCTCGCCTTCGAGCAGGCTCGCATCGGCGTGAATCAGGTTCTGGCCGTCAAGACCCACCGCAATGGCGCCGGCGACATGCCCGCCACCCGCGCCGCTTTCGCGTTCTGACCCCATAGCCGCCGTGGTGCTCCGTCACCTGCCCCGATGGGGCGCCACGGCCCAACTCTCTCTCCCGGGCCGCCGACGACGGTCAGGCCGGGAGCACGACGATCATCGGGGGAATCGGGACTCCGTGCGGAGACTCGATCGGAAGCTCGGGCGCCGGAAGCCAGTCAAGCCCGAGGGGCTCGGGCCCGATGCCGTCGTCATGGCCGAGGCGCGGCTCGCCGTCGGCGACAGTCACCGAGAACACCGAGGTCATGCCCGACGGGTAGGGCATCTCCAGAACGTGGCGTGCGGCCGAGACCACCAGCCCCGTTTCTTCGAAGACCTCCCGGCGCAGAGCCTCCTCAAGCGTTTCGCCCGGCTCGACCCCACCGCCCGGAAGGGTCCACCACTCACCGCCACCGGACCGCCGGCTCCGCTCGTGCACCATCAGCACACGGCCGTTCCGCACGATCACAGCGGCGGCCCGTTTTCGCTCATCCACGACCCGCAGGCTAACCGCTGCCCGAAGATTGTGCTCAATGCTGTGGATAACTTCCGGAGCTATCCCCCGTAATCGACACGTCACCGCCCGATTTGGACGGTTACCCTCGCACGTTTGGCGGTTACCCCTCGCACGCGGGGCTTCCGGGGGCTCGGCCCCGGAGCAGATATAACGAATCCTCCTGGTCCGCGCTCTCTGCGGACAGGAGGATTCGAAGGATTGGTGGAGCCCAGGGGACTTGAACCCCTAACCCCCGCCTTGCAAAGGCGGTGCTCTGCCAGTTGAGCTAGGGCCCCCGATCTACACCAAGCTATCGCAGATCAGGCGCGGTAGTAGCCTCGTGCCACAGCGCCCGCTCGTCACTGGAGGCCTTGACCTTCTTGACGACGAGGGCAGCAACCCCCACGATGCCGGCAACAATCAGGAGCTTCTTCAGCACAGCTGACTCCCCAGAAAGCGTTAAGCGTAAGCAGATAGCCCACCGCAACCACCACAGATCGCGGGGTTTCCGGGGGCTCGGCCCCCGGAATAGATATGACGAGCGACCCAGGTCCGCGCTTTCCGCGGACAGGGGACCCCCGTCGCTCGTGGGGCTAGCTGGAATCGAACCAGCGACCTCAGAGTTATCAGCTCTGCGCTCTAACCGACTGAGCTATAGCCCCGCGCGATTGCGACACCGAAGGTTACCGCACCGGGTCGCGGGCCACCAAAACGGGGTGACCCGCGACGGCATGAGGTCAGTCCCGCTCGGCGAGCGTCAACTCGACGCCGCCGACGAGGTCGGCGCAGACGTTGTAGATGAACGCGCCGAGCGTGGCCAGCGCCGTGAACAGGACGACGTTGACCGCGCCGATGAGCATCGACGTGCCGATGACACCCCAGGCGGTGATGCGGAAACCGCCGCTCGAGGAGGCGTCGGTGCCGCCGCTGGCGCTCACCAGCTCTTTGAGGCTGTTGTTGACCTCACTCCAGACGCCCATGGCGTCGAGGGCGAGATAGAGCACCGACGTGGCGACGACCACGACGATGAACAACACGACGGAGACGGCGAAGGAGAACTTCATCACGGACCAGGGGTCGATCCGCTTGAGGTTCAGCCGGGCACGCCGGGGCCCGCGTGCGGCGGCCCCGGTGACCGTGGAGCGGGCCGAGCGGACGGCCTCGGTGACCCGGGCCGCGCCGACGGCGCCGGACTGCTGGCCGGGGCCGCCGGGACGCTGCTGCGGCTTCGCGCTGCCGGTCATCCCGCCGGGCTGGCCTTGGCCAGGGCCGGGGCCGGGGCCGCCGGGCCGCTGCGGGGCGGCCTGCGGCGGACCGGGACGGGAGGGCGCGCCGCCCTTGCCCTTGGTGACTATCGGCACGGTCGCCGATCCCTTGGCCACGGCCGGGCCGGCGGGCCGTTTCGGGTCGGACGAACCGTCGCTGTCGGCGGGCGGCTCACCCGGCGGCGGGGCCATGCCCGGCGCCCGGGTGAACTTCGGCGGGGACGGAGCATCGGCGGGGTTGGCGGCGCGTGCCGCGCCATCGCGCCCGTTCGCGGCGGCGTCCTTGGCCGCCTCGCCCGGAGTCGCTGAGGCCCCCGCGGCCCCCGACTTCGCCTGTGTCTCCGGCATCAACTAGTCCTGTTCGTCAGGCTCGTCGGCATTGCGAGCAAGCGCCACGATGGTTACACCTTCTGGGAGGTCCATCAGCTTGACCCCCATTGTGTTCCGATCCCGTGTGCGCCGTACAGGCTTCACGGGAGTCCGGATGACACCACCATTGCTGGTGATGGCAAATAGTTCATCCTCCGGGCTGATCACGAGCGCGCCCACCAGACCACCACGACGCTCCGTGATTTTCGCGGTGAGAACCCCCTTGCCGCCCCTGCCCTGTACCGGATACTCCTCGATCGGCGTCCGCTTTGCATACCCACCATTGGTGGCGACCAACACATCCATGCCCTCGCGAACCACTTCCATCGCGAGGAGTTCGTCGTTGTCACCGAAGCGCATGCCGATCACGCCCGAGGTCGCCCGGCCCATCGGGCGCAGCGCCTCGTCGGTCGCGTTGAACCGGATCGCCTGGGCATGCTTGGAGACGAGCAGAAGATCGTTCTCCGATGCCGCCAGGGCCGCGCCCACCAACTCGTCATCCTCCCGCAGGTTGATGGCGATGATGCCACCGCTGCGGTTGGAGTCAAATTCTTCGAGTCGGGTCTTCTTCACGAGCCCATTCTTAGTGGCGAGCACAAGGTAGGGCGCGACCTGGTAATTCGGGATCTGGATCACCTGCGCGATGTGCTCGTCGGGCTGGAAGGCCAGCAGGTTCGCGACGTGCTGACCCTTCGCCACGCGAGCCGCTTCGGGCAGTTCGTAGGCCTTCGCCCGATATACCCGGCCCTTGTTGGTGAAGAACAGCATCCAGTCGTGGGTCGAGATCACGAAGAAGTGCGACACGATGTCGTCCTGCCGCAGCGTGGCGCCACTCACACCCTTGCCGCCGCGCCTCTGCGACCGGTACAGATCGACCTTGGTGCGCTTCGCATATCCCGTACGTGTGATGGTCACCACAACGTCCTCGCGCGCGATGAGGTCCTCCATGGAGACCTCGCCGTCGAACGGGATGATCTGCGTGAGGCGCTCGTCGCCGAACTTCTGCACGATCTCGCGCAGCTCCTCGGAAACGATCGCCCGCTGCCGCTCCGGCTTGGCGAGGATGTCCTTGAGGTCGGCGATCTCAATCTCGATCTTGGCCAGCTCGTCGATGATGCGCTGGCGCTCGAGGGCGGCCAGGCGGCGTAGCTGCATGTCGAGGATCGCGGTGGCCTGCACCTCGTCAACGTCGAGCAACTGCATCAGGCCCTGACGCGAGTCCTCCACCGTCGGCGAGCGCCGGATCAGGGCGATGACCTCGTCGAGCATGTCGAGCGCCTTGACCAGACCGCGCAGGATGTGCGCGCGCTCCTCGGCCTTGCGCAGCCGGTACGCCGTACGCCTGCGGATGACCTCGATCTGGTGCTCGACGTAGTAGAGGATGAACTGCGCGAGGTTCAGCGTGCGCGGCACCCCGTCGACCAGCGCCAGCATGTTCGCGCCGAACGTCTCCTGCAGCTGGGTGTGCTTGTACAGGTTGTTCAGCACGACCTTGGCGACCGCGTCGCGCTTCAGGACCAGGATCAAGCGCATTCCGGTACGCCCGGAGGACTCGTCCCGGATGTCGGCGATGCCGGTGAGCTTGCCCTCCTTGACGAGCTCGGCGACCCGCTCGGCGAGGTTGTCGGGGTTGACCTGGTACGGCAACTCCGTCACGACGAGGCAGGGCCGGCCGCGCGCGTCCTCCTCGACCTCGACGACCGCGCGCATGCGGATCGAGCCGCGGCCCGTCCGGTACGCGTCCTGGATCGCCTGCTGACCGACGATCAGACCCCTGGTCGGGAAGTCGGGTCCCTTGACGAGCCCGAGCATCGCCTCGAGCGCGGTGGCCTCGTCGGCGTCGGGGTTGTCCAGGGCCCATTGCACGGCGGCCGCGATCTCGCGCAGGTTGTGCGGCGGGATCTTGGTGGCCATGCCGACCGCGATGCCCTCGGAGCCGTTGACCAGCAGGTTGGGGAAGCGGGCCGGCAGGATCGTCGGCTCCTGCGTACGCCCGTCGTAGTTGTCCTGCATGTCGACGGTGTCTTCGTCGATGTCCCGCAGCATCTCCATCGCCAGCGGCGACAGCTTCGACTCGGTGTACCGCATGGCCGCCGGCGGGTCGTTGCCCGGCGAGCCGAAGTTGCCGTTGCCGTCGATCAGCGGGTAGCGCAGCGACCAGGGCTGGCCCATGCGGACCAGGGCGTCGTAGATCGACGAGTCGCCGTGCGGGTGGTAGTTGCCCATCACGTCGCCGACGACGCGGGCACACTTCACGTAGCCGCGGTCCGGGCGGAAGCCGGAGTCGTACATCGCGTAGAGGATCTTGCGGTGCACCGGCTTGAGGCCGTCCCGCACGTCAGGCAGCGCCCGGCCCACGATCACGCTCATCGCGTAGTCGAGGTACGAGCGCTGCATCTCGACTTCGAGACCGACGGGCTCGACTCGCTGGGTCACGCCCCCGCCGGTTTCCTCGGGGGATTCGTCGCCGGCGGGGGGTTCGGGAGTGTCAGTCACAGTTAACCCTTACTCAAGGTGAAACCAGACAAGTACGGCTAAAGCGCGCAGCTCGCTGTGGATAACGTTGTGGAAAGTCGGCGGACGCTGTGGATATCCCTGCCCTCAGATGTCGAGGAACCGCACGTCCTTGGCGTTGCGCTGGATGAACGAGCGCCGCGCCTCGACGTCCTCACCCATCAAGACGCTGAAGAGCTCGTCCGCTGTTGCAGCGTCGTCGAGAGTCACCTGGCGCAAGGTGCGCGTGGACGGGTCCATCGTCGTGTCCCACAACTCGTGGAAGTTCATCTCGCCAAGGCCTTTGAACCGCTGGATGTCGTCCGGCTTGGCGTTCGCCTTCTTCTGCTGGCGCAGCGCGATCAGCCCGTCGCGCTCCCGGTCGGAGTAGGCGTACTGCGCGTCGTCGCCCCGCTTGTTCCACTTGATCTTGTACAGCGGCGGCGCGGCCAGATAGACGTGACCCTGCTCGACCAGCGGACGCATGAAGCGGAACAGCAGGGTCAGCAGCAGCGTCTGGATGTGCTGGCCGTCGACGTCGGCGT
Source organism: Actinoplanes sp. NPDC051513 (assembly GCF_044454685.1). NCBI lineage: Bacteria > Bacillati > Actinomycetota > Actinomycetes > Micromonosporales > Micromonosporaceae > Actinoplanes > Actinoplanes sp. NPDC051513. The sequence goes on along the minus strand of NZ_JBITDW010000007.1, from coordinate 320,203 downwards.
CCGCCATCAGCACGATCTTGTGGTACCGCAGCTTGGCGATGTCGAAGTCGTCGTGGATGCCGGTGCCCAGCGCCGTGATCAGCGACTGGACCTCGTTGTTCTTCAGCACCCGGTCGATCCGGGCCTTCTCCACGTTCAGGATCTTGCCGCGGATCGGCAGGATGGCCTGGATCTGGCTGTCACGGCCCTGCTTGGCGGAGCCGCCGGCCGAGTCACCCTCGACGATGAAGAGCTCGCTGACCCGAGGGTCGGTGGACTGGCAGTCGGCCAGCTTGCCGGGCATCGAGCCGGACTCGAGCAGCGACTTGCGCCGGGCCAGCTTGCGGGCCTGCTGAGCGGCGATGCGTGCCCGGGCGGCCTGCGACGCCTTGGTGATGATGGTCTTGGCGTCGGCCGGGTTGCGATCGAACCAGTCGGCCAACTGCTCGTTGGTCACCCGCTGGACAAAGCTCTTCATGTCGGTGTTGCCGAGCTTGGTCTTGGTCTGGCCCTCGAACTGGGGATTCTGCAGCTTCACCGAGATAATCGCGGCGAGACCCTCACGGATGTCCTCGCCGGAGAGCTTCTCGTCGCTCTTGAGGAACTTCTTCTCGGCGCCGTACCGGTTGACCATGCTGGTCAGCGCGGACCGGAAGCCCTCCTCGTGGGTGCCGCCCTCGTGCGTGTTGATCGAGTTCGCGAAGGTGTAGACCGACTCGCCGTACGACTCGTTCCACTGCATGGCGATCTCGACGGCCATGCCCTCCTCGGCCGATTCCGTGCCGAAGTCGATGACCGTCTTGTGGATCGGGTTCTTGGTCTGGTTCAGGTGGCGGACGAAGTCGGAGATGCCGTCCTCGTACATGAACGTGACCGAGCGGTGCTTGCCCTCTTCGTCGACCGAGCGCTCGTCGGTGAAGTTGATCGTCAGCGCCTTGTTGAGGAACGCGTACTCCTGCAAGCGGCGGTAGATGGTCTGGAAGTCGAACTCGACGGTCTCGAAGATTCCCGCGTCGGGCCAGAACTGCACCGTCGAGCCGGTCTTGGTGGTCGTCTCGCCCTTCTGCAGCGGGCCGGGCTTGGAGTAGTTGTAGTCCTGCCGCCAGACGAAGCCGTCCTTGTGGATCTCGACGTGCATGCGGGTGGAGAGCGCGTTGACGACCGAGACGCCGACACCGTGCAGGCCGCCGGAGACCTTGTAGGCCGTGCCCTCGAACTTTCCGCCGGCGTGCAGGATGGTCAGCGCCACCTCGACGCCCGGCTTCTTGAGCTTCGGGTGCAGGTCGACCGGGAAACCACGGCCGTTGTCGGTGACCGAGACACCACCGTCGGCGCGCAGGACCACGTCGACGGTGTCGCAGTAGCCGGCCATCGCCTCGTCGACGGCGTTGTCCACAACCTCCCAGACCAGGTGGTGGAGGCCGCGCTCGCCGGTCGAGCCGATGTACATACCGGGACGCTTGCGGACTGCCTCGAGGCCTTCGAGCACGGTGATCTGACCCGCACCGTATTCCTGCTTCTTCTCTGCCACCCTCGGCCACTTTCTCGCACCGGACCCCTGGTGGGGCCCCGCAACGGGGTTGGCGGGCGCGCGGCGGGCAGCCGGCGGGCACGACGGACCAGAGGCAGACGCCGCGGGGAGGAGCGGACCACCGGTGGAACCGTGCACGCCGGTCGCCGCGGCGGGCCCGCGGATCGTGATCGGCTGGAAAAACCGCGTAGCGTTACGACTGTCAACGCCCAGTCGTCTCCGACCGCCACGCAATGCTTTCCCGGTCTGTGTCGATTCTACCTCGCCGAAACGAATTTGCGGGGGTCCGGCACCCCGTCCGGGTGCCTCAGATCGCCGTAGCGCCGTCGGAGCCGCCACCCACGTCTCCCCCTACACGGAAGTGTTGCCCAGCGCAACGACAAGTCATCCGGCTGTCGATCGTCACCGCGCGCCTGCCGGACCGGGCGGCCACGCGCTGCGACACTGCCTCACAACACCGGGCCGCGGTGTCGTACTCTCGCCCGCGCGGATTCGGTGGATGGCCGGACGGCCGCGTGGCAGGTCGAGGAGGGGTGGCCCCCAACATGGCGCACGACAAGGGGCTGGAGAACGTGGCGGTGCACTGGCCGCGCACGAACCAGTACTACGACCCGGTAGCTCCCGCCGAGTTCGTCGACTTCGGGGCGATCGCCGACGCTCCCGAGATCGCCGCACCGACCGGGGCGCTGGCCCTGCACATCGCGAAGACCGGCACGGTGCGCGCGACGGCGTACACCGAGCTCGTCGACCTGCTGCTGGGCCTGGACGGCGTGCTCTACGCGACCGATGCCGCCGCCGAGGACGAGGACCCGGTGATCGATCCCGACGGCTGCGCGTGGATCGCCGGTGGCCTCGAGCGCTTCGTCGAGGGCCACGAGAAGTTCGGCGATCTGGTCACCTTCGACACCGTCGCCGAGGTGATGCGCGCCGCGATCAACCAGGGCCGCCTCGCCGAGCAGCAGCTGCGCTGGCTGGAGAACCGCCTGTCGGCCCTGCGCGACGACGCCGGCAACGCGCCGCACTGGAGCTTCGCCCGCTCCGAGCTGGCGATTCTGGCGGGCTTCTACCGCAGATGCGCCGATCGCGGTTTTGCCGTCTTCGCCGATTACTGATCAAACTCGCAATCCGGTTTTAACGTCCTGGCCCTTGGTTTCGCTCATCAGCCGTAGGTGTCGCGCGGTCCCCGCCCCTGCACTCGGCGCGGGCCCTTGCTCCACGACGGCGCGGCCGGGCCGTGGATGTTGAGTTTCTTGACCACGTTGTGGCCCACCTCGCCGGCGATGCTTCTCAGCAACGACGCGGCGAGCAGGCGCAACTGCGTGGCCCACGCCGTCGACTCGGCCTCGACCGTCAGCACGCCGTCGTCGAGCTTCACCGGCCGGCTGTGCTGGGCGATGTCCGGCCCGACCACCCGCTCCCAGGCGCCGAACACCGTGGCCTCGGCCTTGGGCTTCTCCCAGCCGCGGGCCTTCATGAGCCGGCCCAGCACATCGCCGAACAGCTGGGGATCGCGCGGATCGGGGCCGGGGCCGGAATAACCGCGCAGGCGCTTGCCGGTGGCGCCCGCTCCACCCCGCCGCCGTGGGTTGGCCGAGGCGGCCTTGCGCTTGGCGAGCGCGGCGTCGAGCACGGCCCGCGCCAGCTCCGGCCCGGAAGCGCCCTCAGCGCCTTCCTGAGCCTTCGAACCGCCCCCGGCCTGATCCACTCCTGCCCCCGGGCCCGAATCGGCCGCAGAACGCCGCTCGTCCGGCTTGGCCGCTCCGCCGCGAGCGGGCGGGCCCTCGCCCGGCGTGCCGGCCACCCCGCGGACTGGTGGTCGCTCAGCCGGCGTGCCAGCCGCCAGGCGGGCTGGTGGTCGCTCAGCCGGCGTGCTGGCCGCCCCGCGGGCTGGTGGTAGCTCGTCGGGCGCGTCGGCTCCCGCGCGACGGCGCCGGCGATCCCCCGACTCGCCGGCGGTTTCCCGGCGGTGCCGGCGCTCCTCCGACTCGTCGCCTGGTCCGCGCCGGCGCTCGCTCGGCTCGTCTGCGGGCCCGCGCTGAGGCTCGCCCGACGTGCCGGCCGGGCCGCGGGAGCGCTGGGGCTCGCCCGGCGCCTCGGGCCGGCCCTGAGCGCGCCGGCGCTCGCCCGCGGCTTCGGCCGGGCCGCGCGGGCGCCGCCGGTCGTCCGGCGGCGGGGCGTCGTACCAGGACGGGGCGGTGTCGCCCTCGCCGAGGTGTGGATCGGGCTGTGGAAAGTCGCCCTTGGGGAAGAACCGCTCGGCGGTCGGGTCGTAGGGGCGGTCGTCACTGGGCACGGGTCACCGATCCGAGGGTCACGTCGAAGCGGGCGCCACGCAGCGACGGCGGGACGTCCTCGGGGACCGCGCATGTGACCAGCAGCTGGCCGGCGTCGGCGACCAGGGCGGCGAGACGGTCCCGGCGGCCGCTGTCGAGCTCGGCGAACACGTCGTCCAGCACCAGCACCGGCTCAATGCCGTCGGAGCGCAGCAGGTCGTACGCGGCCAGGCGCAGCGCCAGCGCGAACGACCAGGACTCCCCGTGGCTCGCGTAGCCTTTCGCGGGCAGGTCGCCCAGGGCGAGGGTGAGGTCGTCGCGATGCGGGCCGACCAGGGTGACGCCCCGCTCGATCTCGGCGGTCCGGCGCTCCTGGAGGGCGGCGAGCAGCGCCTGCTCGAGCGCGGCGCGGTCGGGCACGAGGGCGTTGCCCAGGCCCGCCGCCGGCGCGGCTCTACTCGGCGCTAGGGCGTCGTCCGGTCCCGGCGCGGCTCTGTCCGGCGCCAGCGCGTCGCCCAGGGCCGAGGCGTATGCGATCGAGGCGGCCGCGCGGCCGGCCGCGACCGCGTCGTAGGCCTTGGTCAGGTGGGGGCCGAGGGCGGCGACCAGCTCGAGGCGGCCGGCCAGCAGCTCGGCGCCGTGGTGGGCCAGATGCTGGTCCCAGACGGCCAGCGTGGACAGATCCTGGCCGCGGGTTCCGCCGACCTTGCGGGTCAGGTACGCCGTGCGCAGCAGGGCGTTGCGCTGCTTGATCACCCGGTCGTAGTCGGAGCGGACGCCGGCGTAGCGGGGCTGGCGGGCGACGAGCAGGTCGTCGAGGTAGCGCCGGCGTGCGGACGGGTCGCCGCGGACCAGCTCGAGGTCTTCGGGGGCGAACAGCACCATGCGCAGCGCGCCGAGCACCTCGCGGGGGCGGCGCACCGGCGAGCGGTTGAGCCGGGCGCGGTTGGCCTTGCCGGGGACGATCTCCAGCTCGACCAGCAGCTCGCGTCCTTCGTGGACGATCGCGGATCGGATGACGGCCGAGGCGGCGCCGGCCCGGACGAGGGGGGCGTCCGTGGCCACCCGGTGACTGTCCAGTGTGGCCACGTAGCCGAGCGCCTCGACGAGGTTCGTCTTGCCCATGCCGTTCTGGCCGACCAGCACGGACACGCCCGGGTCGAGGTCGACCGCCACCCGCTCGTACGAGCGGAAGTCGGCCAGCTCGACCCGGCGTACGTACATCCCTTTGGTTTCCTTCGCAGTACGGCGAAGCCGCCTTGGCAGCTCGGCGGGCTCAGCCGACGACGGCGTGGCCGCCGAACTGCTGACGCAGCGCGGCGACGGCCTTCATGGCCGGCGAGTCGATCTGGCGGGACTCGAAGCGGGTGAACAGCGACGCGGCGATGACGTGGGCGGGCACGGCGAGACGCACGGCCTCGTCGACCGTCCAGCGGCCCTCGCCGGTGTCCTCGGCGTAGCCCTTGAGCTTGCCCAGCTCGGGGTCGCCGTCGAGCGCCCGGTCGAACAGGTCGAGCAGCCAGGACTTGACGACGCTGCCCTCGCGCCAACTCTTGATCGCGCCGGGCACGTCGTCCACGTACTCGGAGGCCTCGAGCAGTTCCCAGCCCTCGGCGAGGGCCTGCATCATGCCGTACTCGATGCCGTTGTGGACCATCTTGGTGTAGTGGCCGGCGCCGACCGGGCCGGCGTGGACGAAGCCGTACGGGCCCTCGGGCTTGAGCGCCTCGAAGATCGGCATGGCCTTGGCGACATCTCCGGCGCTGCCGCCGACCATCAGGGCGTAGCCGTTCTGGCTGCCCCAGATGCCGCCGGAGACGCCGCAGTCGATGTACCCGATGCCCTTGGTGGCGAGCCGCTCGGCGCGCGGCCGGTCGTCGGTGAACTTGGAGTTGCCGCCGTCGATGATCAGGTCGCCCTCGGACAGGAGCTCCCCGAGCTGGTCGATCGTGCTCTCGGTGATCTCCCCGGCCGGAACCATGGTCCACACGACTCGCGGCGACTGGAGCTTCCCGACCAGTTCGGCGAGCGAGTTTACGTCCCGCTTCTGCGGATGGTGGTCGAAACCGACCACTTCGTGCCCGGCTTTGCGGATACGGTCGGCCATGTTGCCGCCCATCCGGCCGAGACCGATAAGGCCAAGCTGCATGGTGTTCCCCCTAGATGTGCGGTTCTCTCAAGCCCAGTATCAGCGCGTTACCCGGATCGGCATGATCAGATAGCGGTAACCGGGCACGATTTCGCCGTTTTCGCCTGCGGGGGAGATCACAGCGGGCTTGAACGCGTCGACGAACGACAGGACCGCGTTGGGCGCACCCAGGTTCTGCAGGCCGTCGATCAGGTACTGCGGGTTGAAGCCGATCGTCAGCGCCTCGCCCGTGAACGCCGCCTCCATGGCCTCGCTGGCCCGCGCCTCCTCGGTCGCGCCGGCCTCGACGACCAGGCCGTCCTCGCTGAAGCTCAGCAGCACCGGGGTGGTGCGCTCGGCCACCAGGGCCACACGCCGCACGACCTCGACGAGCGCGGCGACCCCGACCCGGGCTTCGGCGTTGTGGCTCGCCGGGAACAGCGAGCGCACCGGCGGGTAGTTGGCGCCGTCGAGCAGGCGGCTGGTGCTGCGGCGGGTGCCACCGGCGAAGCCGATCATGCCCTCGCCGGCGTTGCCCTGCGACAGGGCGAGCGTCACCGAGCCGCCCAGCGGGCCGAGCGTCTTGGCCGTGTCGTTCAGCGTCTTGGCCGGAACCAGCGCGTTGAGGCTGATCTCGGGGTCGTCCGGGTTCCACTCCATCTCGCGCATGGCGAGGCGGTAGCGGTCGGTCGCCAGCATCGCCATGCTCGAGCCGTTCAGCTCGATGCGGACGCCGGTCATCATCGGCAGCGTCTCGTCGCGGCCCGCGGCGATGGCCACCTGGGCGACCGCGGCCGCGAAGCCGGCGGCGTCGACAGTGCCGGCGCTGGACGGCATCTCGGGCAGTGTCGGGTAGTCCTCGACCGGCATCGTCGGCAGCGTGAACCGGGCGCTGCCGCAGACCAGCTCGAGATGGGCGCCGACCGCGGCGATGTCGACCGGCTTGGCCGGCAGCGCCTTGGTGATCTCTGCGAGCAGGCGGCCGGAGACCAGGGCGGCCCCGTCGGCGTCGGCCTGCACCTCGACGCTCACCTGGCTGGAAACCTCGTAGTCGAAGCCGGAGACGTGCAACCGGCCGTCGGTGACTCGCAGCATGACGCCGGCGAGCACCGGCACCGACGGACGGCTGGGCAGGCTCTTGGCCGTCCACGCCACGGCGTCGGCGAGTGCGTCTCGCTCCACCCGGAACTTCATGCTGTCCTCCGCGTCGCTTCCTCATGTCGGGGGCTTCGACCCCCACGAACCTTATTGCGGGCAGCAAGCCCGTGCGTGCCCGGCCCTGCCGTTGCTCTTCAACTTCGAGGAGGCGGGAGCCGGCTGCGGCTCCATCCACACCTTCCCCAACGCCGTTGATTGATTTTTGTTCTCTTATAAAAAACTTCTAGTCGTCATCATCGGGGCTGTGCACAGTGTGGAGAACTCAAGTTGGTGCAGGTCAACCGGTTATCCACCGGTGATTCACATGTGGGCAACCAGGGTACAAAGCCCGGTCTGCGTCCACAGTCGTCGACCCGACTTCGGTTGTCCACCGTTGTCCACCGGCTATCCACCGGATATCCACCGGGTTTGTCCCCCGGCCTGTGCATAGCGTCGGGACGGTACCGGGTCGTTCTCCCCAGATCCTTCAACAGGAAATCCACACGCTTCCACAGGACGTGGACAACTTTGTGACGGAGAGTGTCTGTCCACATCGATTTCCCCAGGGTTCGTCCACATCTGTGGGTTGAGGCGCCGAGGGTTGTCCACCGCTGGGGATAAAGGCCTGTGGAGACCTGTGGATTGGTGTGGAAAACGTTGGCACGAAACGGTTCCGTTCTGACGTTGACAAGTGTGGGCTGTGTGTGAGCGCGGATCGACGTCGGTCGTGCGGCTATGCACCGGGGTTATGCACAGGCTGTGGGAAAAGGTATGGAAAACCCATAAATCGTACTCTTTAGGGTGCTTCAGCCTGTGGGTAACTCGTCTCGCTGTGGATGAGGAGCGCAACCGGCGCGCGCAGCTTGACCACGACGCGCGGCGCGTGCGGGAACTGCCGCTGCTGCGGTTGGGGGCCCGTCGACGCGTACGAAATCGGCGTTTGGGTGTTGGTGGTGAGCTCGGGCCGGAAGAGATCAGGTGCTCTGTTTGATCCTGTTGGTGAGCTCGGCGATCTGGTTGTAGAGCGACCGGCGCTCGGCCATGTGCTGGCGGATCTTGCGGTCCGCGTGCATGACGGTGGTGTGGTCGCGGCCGCCGAAGGCCTGTCCGATGCGCGGCAGGGAGAGATCGGTGAGCTCCCGGCAGAGGTACATCGCCACCTGGCGGGCGTTCACCAGCACCCGGGATCGGGAGTGCCCGCGGAGGTCTTCCAGCGATACGCCGAAGTAGTCGGCGGTGGAGACCATGATCTGGTCGGCGGTGATCTCGGGGCCGGCGCCGTCGGGCATGAAGTCGCGCAGGACCTCTTCGGCCAGGGAGAGCTGTACCACCGAGCGGGTGAGGCTGGCGAAGGCCGTCACCCGGATGAGGGCGCCCTCGAGCTCACGGATCGAGTTGGAGACGCGCGAGGCGATGAACTCCAGCACGTCGTCGGGGGCGTACATCCGCTCCTGGGCGGCCTTCTTCTGGAGGATCGCGATACGCGTCTCGAGATCGGGCGGCTGGATGTCGGCGAGCAGGCCCCACTCGAAGCGGGTGCGCATGCGGTCTTCCAATGTGGCCAGCTGGCGCGGGGAGCGATCGGAACTGATGACGATCTGCTTGTTGGCGTTGTGCAACGTGTTGAAGGTGTGGAAGAACTCCTCCTGGGTGCGCTCGCGATTTTCCAGGAACTGGATGTCGTCGATCAGCAGGATGTCGACGTCGCGGTAGCGCCGCTGGAACGCCTGGGTCTTGTCGTCCCGCAGGCTGTTGATGAAGTCGTTGGTGAATTCCTCGGTGGAGACGTAGCGCACCGCGCGGGCGTGGCCGAGGGTTGTCGCATAGTGGCCGATCGCGTGCAGCAGGTGCGTCTTGCCCAGACCGGAGCTGCCATAGATGAACAGCGGGTTGTAGGCCTTGGCCGGTGACTCGGCGACGGCGACGGCGGCGGCGTGCGCGAAGCGGTTGGACGAGCCGATGACGAACGTCTCGAACATGTACTTCGGGTTGAGACGGTTGCCGTCGTTGGTGCCGCGCGGGTTGCTCGACGGCCGGATGTCCATCGGCGCGCGGCCGGGGCCGTTGTCGCTGCGGGTGGGCAGCGCGTCCTCGATGAGCGTGGGGCGGTTGTCCGGGCGGGGCTGGTCGCGCAGCTGGTCCGGGGCCATCCGGCGCGGCGCCTCGCCGGCGGCGGGCTGCTCGGGCGCCATCGGCGGGCGGCTCATCGGGCTGATCGGCGCCGGTGCCATCGGTGGCGCGGCCGGGGCGGCCGCGGGGGCGGCGTCGAAGAGGGCTTCCTGCCCATCCCGGGCCGCGGGCACGTTGCGGTAAGAGGGTCGGCTTTCCGGGTACGGGTCGTGCGCGTACGCCGGGATCTCGGGTTGCGGGCGCTGCTCGGGCTCGGCATAGTGCCGCGGCTGCGCCTCTTGCTCACCCGGCTGCTCGATGGGAGTGCCGTAGACGGTGCCGGGCAACCCGGTGCCGTCCTCCGGGGGCTTCACGGTGACGGCGACCTGGATCGGGCGGTTCAGCCGGCGGCTCAGCGCCTCGGTGATCGCCGGGCGCAGCCGCGACTCGATCACGTCCCGGGTGAAGGCGTCCGGCACGGCCAGCAGCGCGGTGTCCTCGACGATGGCGCGCAGGTTGGTCAGCTGGAGGTATGCCCGCTGCTGGCGCGACGAGATCTCGTCGGCCAGTTCCTCCAGCGTCGCCTTCCACACGTCGCTCAGGTCGACCTGATCGGCCACCGCCGCGCCACCCCCATCGCCACCGACCCCCGGTGGACCTTGTCCGGCTTACCGTCTTTGCCCCGCCGTCGCCTTTTGCAGGCGCTCGACGGCTCCCCCAATCCAGCACCACATTTAACGTGCTGAACACGCTTGACGCCACCGGTTGTCCACAGGTTATCCACAACCTGTGCACTGACCGGCGGTTGCTCCCCCGGCCGGACGGTCGGCAGACTTACCGGAGCCTGGTACGGCGCGGTTGTACAGGCTCACCGTGCCGAACGATTCACCTGCTTGTCCGGTTTTGGTCCGGTACGTCGTGGTATGCACAGAGCGCTGATGACCAGCAAACGGGCACGCTAACAGCGACGTTGCCGAAGCTACAACTGTCGCACCGCCCGCCCGACGTCCTCGAGCGGGAAAAGATTCACTACCCGCGCAGAAAGACGAGCCACCGCGAGGTGGTCGCCCAGCTGTCGGCGTGCCGACGCACGATATAGTTGACCCGCATCGCCGCCCTGCGTAGGGTCGGGCGGTTGCTCCGCCGCGTTCTGGTAAAGTGGCGTCTTGCAGCCCTGATGCCCCCTGGACGTTGTCCTCAACAGACGTCAGTAATGAAGACGGAGTTTCGACGTGAGCAAGCGCACCTATCAGCCGAACAACCGCCGGCGCGCCAAGACCCACGGCTTCCGGCTGCGGATGCGTACCCGTGCCGGTCGTGCCATCCTTTCCGGCCGCCGCTCCAAGGGTCGCGCCAAGCTGTCGGCCTGAGCCGGCGGCTTGCGGGCCAGAATGCCCAGGTAGTCGTGCTGGCCGCGGCGCAGCGTATGCAGCGTAGCGCCGACTTTGCCGTGACCATTCGCGGCGGTCGGCGGGCCGGCCGGGGCACGGTCGTCGTTCATCTGCTTCTCGAGGAGCCGGTGCGAGCCTCCACGGCACGCGCCGGCTTCGTCGTATCCAAGGCCGTTGGCAACGCGGTGGTGCGCAACAAGGTGCGCCGCCGGCTCCGTCACCTGGTCAGGCCGCTGCTCGGCGACCTGCCCGACGGATCGTTGCTGGTGGTCCGGGCTCTCCCGGCGGCCGCGTCAGCCTCGTTCGCCGAGTTGGGCACCGATCTTGAAGCGGCTCTCTCGGCGGCTCGCCGACCCCGGCGGCAGCGATGAGCGTGCTCGCCCGTGTGCTGACCGCGATAGTCGTCGCGTACCGTCGGTATGTGAGCCCGGTGCTGCCGGCCCGCTGTCGGTTCTACCCCTCGTGCAGCGCGTACTCCTTGGAGGCGCTGCAGAAGCACGGTGCGATAAGAGGGACAGGACTGACGATCTGGCGACTCCTGCGCTGCCACCCCTTCCACCCTGGCGGGTACGACCCGGTGCCTGATCCGATCCGTCACCGACCTGCCGATGTGACTGGAGCCTGAATTGAGCCTCGACTGGATCTACTACGCCATTTCGTGGATCCTCCTGCGCTGGCAAGCCCTGTGGGACTTCATCGGGATCCCGGACACGAAGGTGCTCGGGACCAACTGGTCCTGGGTGCTCGCGATCGTCTTCCTCGTGGTGACGGTCCGCGTCATCCTGTTCCCGGTCTTCGTCAAGCAGATCAAGAGCCAGCGCGCGATGCAGGCGCTGCAGCCCAAGGTCAAGGCTCTGCAGGAGAAGCACAAGGGTGACCGGGAGACGCTCCAGAAAGAGATGATGGAGCTCTACAAGACCGAGAAGGCGAACCCGCTCATGGGCTGCCTTCCGATGTTCTTGCAGATCCCCGTCTTCCTGGGCCTTTTCCACGTGCTGCGCCGTCTGAACCCGGCGAACACCCAGACCACGCTGTACGGCTGGACCACCGAGCAGTTCCAGGACGCCACCCACGCGTCGCTGTTCAACGCCCCGCTGGCCTCGAAGTTCGGCTCGACGGCGCAGGAGTTGGCCGCCCTCGGGGCCAACAGCGTCACCGTCAAGGTCGTCGCGGGCATCCTGGTCCTGATCATGATGGCCAGCACGTACGCGACCAGCCGGCAGATGATCCTCAAGACCGGCTGGGCCGAGGACCCGCAGCAGAAGATGATCCAGCGCCTGATGCTCTACGGCATCCCGCTGTCGCTGCTCGTCTCCGGCTCGCTGTTCCCGATCGGTGTCATCATCTACTGGGTCACGAACAACCTGTTCACGCTGGCTCAGCAGCAGTGGGTGCTCCGCAAGTTCCCCCCGCCGCAGATGGCCGGCAGGGGTGGTTCCAAGGCTCCGTCCGCCCCGGTCAAGAAGAGCACCGGCACCGGGAACGTCCCGAAGAACCCCGTGCAGCCCGGCCGCATCGGTGGCCTGTTCGGCCGCAACAAGGCGCAGGCCGAGCCGGAGACCCCGGTGGTCGACACCAAGAAGCTCGCCCCGCGGCCCGGCGCCAAACCGGTGAATCCGAAGAAGGGCGCCAGACCGGCGAGCAAACCCAAGGGATGATCGCGGCTCGGGCGTCGTACGGCGTCCGAGCGCTCCCCTGCCTGAACCTCCCCGCGGGCGCCGCCGCGGGAAACAGCGGACCGAGCAGGTCCGGCCCGATGAGTACGGAGATGAACCGTGACCGACACCAGCACTCCCGATTCTTCGGTCTCCGCCGACGCGCCTTCGTCCGAGGCTTCGGCCCCGGACGAGACGACGGCCGAGGAGACCAAGAAGTCGGAGACCGTCACCTCCGAGAGTGACCTGTTCCGGCAGAGCGAGATCGCCGCTGACTACGTCGAGGGTCTGCTGGACATCCTCGACTACGACGGCGACATCGATGAGCTCGTGTCGGCCGGGCGCCCCATGGTCGAGGTGGTCGGCGGTCGGCTCCAGCCGCTCGTCGGCCAGCGCGGCGCAACGCTCGAGGCGCTTCAGGAGCTCACCCGGCTGGCGATCTTCCGGGCGACCGGATCGCCGAGCCGGTTGCTGCTCGACATCGGCGGGTACCGCGCGTCCCGCCGCAAGGAACTGGCCGCGGTCGCCCGCAACGCCGTGGAGAAGGTCAAGGAGCACGGCGACCCGGTGCGGCTCGAGCCGATGTCGGCGTTCGAGCGTAAATGCGTGCACGACGTGGTCAACGCCATTCCGGGCGTGCAGAGCGAGTCGGAGGGCGTCGAGCCGAATCGCCGGATCGTGGTGCAGGCGGCGGACTGAGAATGACTGAACCCCGCTTTGGCGCGGGTGAGAGCGGCCCGGGCGAGTCTTCGTCCGGGCCGTCGTCTTTCCCGGGGCGCCGGAATCCGCGGCGGCCTATCGCGTTTCCCGGACGGAACTCGTCTTCTGCCCCTCGGGCGGACGGGTCTGCCCGATCTTCCGCCCCTTCGCCGCCCGCCTCGTCTTCGCCCTCTTCATTGCCGGCTTCGGCGGGTCCTGATGGCGCTACCCCTCCGGCCGAGTTCGCCGCGGTGGCGGAGCGGGTTTTTGGGGATCGGTTCGGGCTGGCGGTGGAGTATGCGCGGCTGCTCGTCACCGATGGGGTCGTGCGGGGACTGATCGGGCCGCGGGAGGCTCCACGGATCTGGGAACGTCATCTGATGAATTGTGCGGTTATGACTGAGATCATCCCTATCGGCGCTTCGGTGGTTGACGTGGGGTCTGGTGCCGGTTTGCCCGGTATCGTGCTGGCAGTGGCCCGGCCGGATCTCAGCATCACCCTGGTCGAGCCGCTGGCACGACGAACCGCGTTCCTGTCGGAGGCGGTGACCGCACTCGGCCTCGAGTCGACCGTCACGGTCGTCCGGGGCCGCGCCGAGGACGTCGTCGACGGGCCCCCCGCCGGCGCCGACGTCGTCACCGCGCGGGCGGTCGCCCCGCTCGACCGGCTGGCCACCTGGTGCCTGCCGCTTGCCCGCATCGGCGGGCGGCTGCTGGCGCTGAAGGGCAGTTCGGCGGCCGACGAGGTGACGGAGCACCGTGCGGTGATCGCCTCGTTGGGCGGCGCCGACCCGGTTCTTCACGCCTGCGGGGTGGGCGTCATCGACCCGCCGACGACGGTCGTGGAGATCGTCAAGGAGCGCGACGCCGTGCCACCACGATGGAAGCCGTCCAGCCGGGCGGAGGCTCGGGGGCGCGGCGACGGCGGAAGAGCCGGCGGGCGCGGCTCCGGGCAAGGGAGAACGCGGAGGGGATAAATGGCCAAGCGGGGCGCCCGAAAGAGAAACGTCAAGAACCGACGTCCCGGCTCGGCCAAACCTATGTTGCCGCCTGGGGGAGGTGCTTCCCCAGGCGGCGGTGCGTCTTCGGGCGGTGCGTCTTCGGGCGGTGCGTCTTCGGGTGGTCGGACTTCCGCGAGCGGCGGTGCTTCTCGGGGCGGTGGGGCTTCCCCGGGTGGAGCGCGGCCTCCTTCCAGCGGGGCGGGGGATTCTGAACGTGGCGTGAGCGGGTCTGCATCGTCGCCGCGGCCGGTGACCGAGAAGCGGGGCAAGGCGGCGCGGCGGCGTCCGGCGGGTGCGACTGGGCCGGGCGGCGGGCGGCGGGGATTCGGTGAGTCGACGCGGTCGTCCGACGGCGGTCGGAAGGGTGAGGCGCCTAGCCGGGACGGGGGGTCGGGGGGCGTTCCGGAACCCCGAACTCCGGGTGTGGCGGATGAACCTATGGTGCCGGATTCGGCTTCCGCGGAGTCGGAGTCGGCCGGGGATTCGGATCGGGCGAGGTTTCGTGCGGGGCGGCTGAGCGGGTACGTCTCGAAGGTGGCGTCGGTGGTGTCGCGGCGACAGCCCGGGCGTCAGCAGCGGGTTCGGTCTCGTGAGGGCGACGAGCCTGGTCGGGACGGTCAGGACATTGAGAACGCGCAGGCGCGGTGGGGGCGGGCACGCAGTCGCGAGCAGGTGGGGACGGCGAGCCTTGCGGTTGGTGAGGCTTCATCGCGTACGGATAAAAATGTCACGAAGAATGAGTTGCCCCTCGTTGATGTTGAAAGCGGTGAGGTTGCGGCGCTTTTGTTTGGCTTTGAGGGGGAATGCGCGCAGGGAGATCGGTGCGCCGAGGCCTCGGCATTGCGGCTGGTGCCGGGCATGATGGTCTTTGCGACGCCGCCAGTTGATGATCTGTCTACGTTGCACTCGCCTCAACAGGCGGACGGCCGTGGCGAGGCTCGCCCGACCGCCGTAGGCTGGCCGGGCGTCGATAGTGTGGACCGGTCTTCTGCTTCCGGAACGCACGTGTCGCCTACCGACCCGTTCCTCACCAACAGGGATAAAACGGTGCATGAGTTCGGTGTTTCACGTGAAACCGAGTCGCCTCTCGGCCTTACCGGGACCGCGGGCGGTGCTTTCGGCGGCTCCACTGGCGCATTTGTGGTTGAACCGGGTGTGCCATCGCCTCGAGTAGGCAGCGGTTACGTGCCGCGAGCCTCCTCCGGGCAGGTCTACGGCTCGCCCACGTCGCAGTCGGGGCCCGATGAGCCGCGCCTTCCTGCGCCGCGCTCCGGCCCGCCCGCGGTCGCCTCGTCGCCGGTGCCGGCTTCGGCGTCGCCTGCTGCTCCTACTTCGGGTGGCCCGGTGGCGCCGGCGGGACCGTCATTCGGGCCGGCGAGTCCCACGTTCGGCGCTGACGAGCATGTTTCACGTGAAACGCCGAGTCAGGATGAAGACGATCCGCCACTCGCCATGGAAGCGTTGCGAGCTGTGCAGATCCTCAACCCGAGCGGCGAAATCACCATGCCGCGTCCGGACCACCCGAGGGTGCTCTGCGTCGCGAATCAGAAGGGCGGCGTCGGTAAGACGACCACCACCGTGAACCTTGCGGTCGCCCTGGCGCTGCATGGCAACCGCGTGCTCGTCGTCGACCTTGACCCGCAGGGCAACGCCTCCACCGGTCTCAGCGTGCCCCACCACGCCGGCGTGCCGGATGTCTACGACTGCCTGATCGACAACGTGCCGCTGTCAGAGGTCGCACAGCCGGTCGAGGGCATTCCGAACCTGTTCTGCGTGCCGGCCACGATTGACCTGGCTGGTGCGGAGATCGAGCTCGTCTCGGTTGTGGCGCGCGAGTCCCGCCTGGCGCGGGCGATCTCGGCCCACCCGGAGAAGTTCGATTACGTCTTCATCGACTGCCCGCCGTCACTTGGCCTGCTGACGGTCAACGCGCTCTGCGCGGCGCAGGAGGTGCTGATCCCGATTCAGTGCGAGTACTACGCGCTCGAGGGCCTTAACCAGCTGATCAACAACATCAACCTGGTTCGGCAGCACCTGAACCCGACTCTCGACGTCTCCACGATCCTGCTGACCATGTACGACCGCCGGACCCGGCTCGCGGACGCGGTCGAGCAAGACGTGCGCAACCACTTCGGGACCAAGGTGCTCAACGCCGTCATCCCGCGGAACGTGCGGGTGTCGGAGGCGCCGAGCTATGGGCAATCCGTGATGACCTACGATCCCGGATCGAGAGGTGCGACCAGCTATTTCGAGGCCGCCCTGGAGATCGCGATGCGTGGCGTCAGCACGGGAGGCACGGCATGAAAAATCGTCCACGGGGCGGCCTGGGCCGCGGCCTGGGCGCGCTGATCCCGACGGCGCCAGCCGTCGATCCGTCATCCCCCCCGGTGGCGCCGATGCCTGCGCCCCCTCCCCTGGAGTCTCACGGCCGACCGCCCGTTGATGATCATCAGCTGGCGCCGGTGCCGGGCGCGCGCTTCGCCGAGCTGCCGGTCACGTCGATCGTGCCGAACGCCAAGCAGCCGCGGCACCACTTCGACGAAGAGGCCCTCGAGGAGCTGAAGACGTCGATCCGGGAGGTCGGCTTCCTTCAGCCCATCGTGGTGCGCGATCTCGCGGATGGGCACTTCGAGCTCGTCATGGGCGAGCGCCGCTGGCGAGCCGCGCAGGCCGTCGGCAAGGAGACGATTCCCGCGATCGTGCGCGACACCCGCGACGACGCGATGCTGCGGGACGCACTGCTCGAGAACATCCACCGCGCCAACCTGAACCCGCTCGAAGAGGCGGCCGCCTATCAGCAGCTGCTGGAGGAGTTCGGCGCCACGCACGAGGAGCTCGCCAAGCGGATAGGGCGCAGCCGACCGCAGATCTCCAACACGATCCGCTTGTTGAATCTGCCGCCGCAGGTGCAGCAGAGGGTGGCGGCCGGTGTGCTGTCCGCCGGGCACGCTCGCGCGCTGCTCGGGCTGAACGACGGCCAGGCGCAGGTTGATCTCGCCAACCGGATTGTGGCCGAGGGGATTTCGGTACGGTCCACCGAGGAGATCGTGACGCTCGCGCTGGCGGATGGGGCGCCGGCGAAGAAGGCTGCGCCGACCCGGCGGGCGAAGGTCCACGCGCCGGCTCTCAACGAGTTGGCCGATCGGCTGTCGGATCGGTTCGACACGCGAGTGAAGGTCGACATCGGCCGGAACAAGGGCAAGATCACCATCGAGTTCGCGACGGTCGACGACCTCGAGCGGATCGTGGGGATGATCGGCGTGGAGGACGAGGGGCTGTCTTCCACCGACTAGGAAAGTGCGATTCGATCTTGAAGGCACGTGACTCGTCACGTGCCTTTCTTGTTGGTTCTGGATCTCGGCAGCGCCCGGACCGCTTTGTGACGGTTTGGAATGTCCTAGGGCCCAAAATCCACCCGTTCCGAAACCCCAGGAGAATGGCTCTGACAGAACCGAAACGGACGACCGTCCTCGGTTGAATTCGATCATCGTCTTTTTATATAGGGGGAAGGTTTTCTCATGACTGTCGAGCGGCCTGATCCGCCTCGGTGCGGTGGCGAGCGGGAGATGCTCCGGGTCTTCCTTGACTTCCATCGGGCGACGCTTGCGATGAAATGTGACGGGCTCTCGGACGAGGAGTTGCGGTCGCTTTCGATGCCGCCTTCCACCCTCAGTCTGCTCGGGCTGGTGCGGCATATGGCCGAGGTAGAGCGGACGTGGTTCCGGCGGGTGATCGCCGGCGAGGATGTTCCGCTGGTGTGGTCGGCGGAGGGGGATTTTCAGGAGGCATATGCGGCCGGGTCTTCAACTCGGGTCTCGGCGTTTGGGGCCTGGGAGGCCGAGGTGGAACGGGCGCGGGAGATCGAGGCGGGGGCGGAGTCGCTTGATGTGATGGGCCATCAGGCGCGATGGGGCGAGGACGTTTCGCTTCGCTTCGTGATGCTGCACATGATCCATGAGTACGCCCGCCACAATGGGCACGCCGACTTTTTGAGGGAGGGCATCGACGGCTCGGTCGGCGCTTGAGTGCTGCGGTCGTGGTCGGCCTTCCGTCTGATGAGGGTGGTGGCTTGCGGGCTGATTGTCTTGCGACTGGAGGCGGGTGCTTGGCTCTGGCCTTCGCCCGCCTCCCATCGAGGTTCGCTGTTTCACGTGAAACCAAGGGCGTTTTGCCGATCTTGGCCCGTGAAGCCACCTCCAGTCGCCGACGTTAGGGCGCCGTGAGGACGTCGCAGACGAAGGGTGCCTGCGGTGTCTCGGAGCCGGCCTGGTCTCCGAGTGCTGCCCCGCCCTCGCGGGGCCGTTTCACGTGAAACGGTGTGGCCGGTATTTCAGAGGGTGCCGGGCACCGGTCGTTGAGGGATCTCCCAACCGACTCCCGGCGTCGGCATTGGCCCAGCGTCGAGTTCGCGCTGTCTTGCGCCCCGGCGGCTTTGCGCCCCGGCGGCTTTGCGCTCCGCCGGCTTTGCGCTCCGCCGGCTTTGCGCCCCGCCGTCCTTGCGCCCCGCCGTCCTTGCGCCGCGCCGTTCGTATGAGCCTTGCGTCGTGCCCTTCGCGTGAACTCGGGTATGCCGCGCCGTTCGCTCGAGCCGCGAGCCTGCGGCGCTTACGTCAGCCCCGTGCACGATGCACTCGGCTCACCCAATAGCAGACGTCGCGCCAGCTCTGCACACACCACCCGAGGGCTGGGCGTAGGCCCGCTACGTCGCCCGGACCTCACGCCGGGAAAAGCCCGTCCCCCGTTTCACGTGAAACATCGAGATCCCGTGGCGCCGCCGTGAGCTCCCGCTCTGCCGTAGATCCACTGCACCAACGCACTCGCCCAGGTCTCTCCTCCAGGCGACCATCGAACGAACCTGCGTCGATCAACTGTTCCCGACTGACCTGGCCGGTCGTTTTTGGCTCGGCGGCCCGGATGACGCCTTTCCCCGCAACCCAGCTCGGCGGCGCGACTCGGCTCAGCGTGGTGCCGGCCTTGGCGCGGGCAACGTGCCGCTGCGCGCTACTGGGCGCTCGGGCCCTGGGCCGGCGCGACACGCACAGCCCACACCCGGAGCGCTCACAGCCGGAGCGCTCGCAGCCGGAGCGCTCGCAGCCGGAGCGCTCACGCCCAGACCGTTTGCGCCTGAAGCCATGTGTATCGAACGCTCAGACCCTGGCTGGCCAACTCCGTCCTCGACCGCTCGTCTGTGGGTCATGCCTTGTCGGTGGGCGTGACGTAGCGGGCGCCTGGAGCCTAAAACGGCTTCGCCACGGCTAGGTCCTGGTGGTTGGCCGGCGACCGAATAGCGCCCCGCACGAGGATCTGTGGATCCCTCCGGCAACGGGACCATGCGCCTGCCGAGTGGAATGCACGAGCAGGACCACTCGGGCCAAGGGCCGGCATGCGCCGTCGGATGGGCCTGCCGGCCTCTAGCGTGATGGCGCCTGGCCCATCTGGTAGAGGGCGGGCACCGGGCCCAGTGTGGGTCCTCGGGGATCGCCGGGTTGGGAAATCGAGCGGGACTTGTTTCACGTGAAACAGGCCGCCTACAGTCCCTCGGAGCCGT
>NZ_JBITDW010000007.1:0-300656 GCF_044454685.1 Actinoplanes sp. NPDC051513 | reverse complement strand
CCGGGAGCCGGGAGCCGGGAGCCGGGAGCCGGGAGCCGGGAGCCGGGAGCCGGGAGCCGGGAGCCGGGAGCCGGGAGCCGGGAGCCGGGAGCCGGGAGCCGGGTTTCACGTGAAACCGCCGACTCATTCATGCGGGATCGGTCCGGCACTTCTGATGCTGTCGATCATGGTGAGCTGTGCGCCGGAGGGCCGGAGTGCCGGAACCGTCGCTCTCACGCGTGGCCGTCACGCGAGGGCCGGCCAGCTCGTCCGGCGGGACGCGACCGTGAAAGCTGTAGCGGCTGACGAGAATGTGGCGACCGAGATGTAAGCCGAGGGCTCACACTTGCGCCGCCCAGAACTCAGGGGAGGAAGTCAAGAGGGCACCTGCGTTCTTATCTGGCTGCTGTGGCCGACGTGGCGGGCGAGGCCAGGGACGAGGTCGGCGACGCACGTGAGCCAGTGGGGCTGGCGAGTCGTCGGGATGGCAGCCGACGGCCGGGCGGGCCGGGCGATGGGCCGCCGGTGGTGGCCGGCGCCGGAGGGCCGGATGGGCGAAGGCTGGCTGGGCGACGGACCGAGGGGCGACGGGCCGAGGGGCGACGGACCGAGGGGCGAGGGGCCGAGGGGCGAGGGGCCGAGGGGCGAGGGGCCGGGTGGGCGTCGGGCGACCTGAGTCATGAGTGGTGGCTGGTCCTGCGGGTCGCGAGGTCCGTCACGGGAATTCGCCGGCCGCTTCTGAATGCTTCGATGGTTGGCGGCGTGGCTTGGCTGTGCGCCTGACAGCGCGTCGCCATCGGTGCCCAGTGACTTGATCAGCGGGGCGCCCTGGGCCCCTCGCGCTCGAGCAACATGGAGAGATCGATCGACCCATAGATTCAGTCGGGCTGGGGTGGGTCTCCCAACAACCTGGGCGGGCTCAACCAACCAGGACTCGGAGACAGCAGACGGGGCCGGCTGCTGGGCTGAAATTCCCCATGGCGGGGCCCTGACGTCGACGCTTCGGGCCCATGAACTGGGTGGGGCAGGGCGCTCCAACGAGAGCTCCGGAACGCCGTCCGTGGCGTGCGCCGGATGCGCATGGGCCGGGTCAGCCTTCTCGCCGATCGCCGGCTGGGAAACGCGCCGACAGCCGACGATCGGAAGGGGGCCACCGTGGCCACCCACAAGCCACGAAGACCCCTTGAGCTGACCGCAGGCGGCAGCGGGGGCACCAGGCTAAGGAGACCAAGGCCGCCTATGACGGTCGGCCGAGAGTGCTCATCAGGGCGTGTCCCTCTATCGATGGAAAGAGGCTCACCCGAACGCGAACTAAGTTCTGGAGCCGAACCTGGCAATGGGGGCGCCGGTTATCCACAGGCTGTGTGTAAGTCCTGTTGAGAAAGGTACTCCCGCCGTTTCACGTGAAACGCGGCCGATGTGGGTGGGGGTCTCCACGGCTTCATCCACAGGCGCTGCAAGCCTGCGACGTCGTGTTTCACGTGAAACTTGAGAGCCTGTGGATAACTTCTGTGGATAACTTACCGGGTGGTGTGGCGCCCACAGACGGTGATGACCATCGACGTTGATCTCGGCGATTTGGGAGCTGACGCACCGTTACTGCACTGGCCGAAAATTGACCCGGGACATGCGCCCTGGCCTGGGCTAAAGTCACGCCCGTGCCCGACAACACGGTCCCCTTGCCCGACTTCACTCGATGGCCCTCGTTCCCGTTTGAAGGCGGCATGCGGGTCAAGCCGCTGGCCGCCCCGGTCGAAGTCGAGCCGCCGCGCAGCGGTGAAGATGCGGCCGACTGCATCGCCTGTGGCACGCCGGATGAGGCCTACGTCTGGGTCAGCGAGCGGTGGCGGGTCAGAGCCATGGACCGTCCCACCGGGCTCCCGATGGTCCTCATCCTCGAGTGCCGCTCGCACCTCGATCTGGGAGACCTTCCGAACCTCCTCGCCGCCGAACTGGGGGTCATGACGGTTCGGCTCGAACGCGCCATCCGCTCCCTCGACGGCGTGGCCCGGGTCCACGTCAACCGGTGGGGTGACGGATCGGCCCACCTCCACCTGTGGTTCCTGGCCCGGCCCTACGGGCGCCTCCAGTTGCGGGGCACCTTCCTCTCGCTCTGGGACGACATCCTCCCGGTGATCCCCGAGTCCCAATGGCGGGAGAACCTGGCCATGGTCGCGGCATGGCTGGCGGAGTTCGGTGGCCAGGCCATCGCCGAGCCTCCGCACATCCAGTGGAAAGCTCCCTCGACGATCACCTACTCACCCTCGGCCGGGGCCCCGCCGACGCCGGAAGACCCTCGCCCCACGACTCTCGGCGACATCGAGGCCAAGCCCGACACCGCCGCCCCCACGATCGCCGCGGAGAGCGGCGCGACCTGGACCAGCTAGACCGCCCAGGTCGTCGGCCATGATGGTCGCGGCCGAGCCCAGGATGGGCCTCATCCCCGGGGGATGGTCACCCCAGCCGGATGAGGACGCCGAGCCACCCCGTACCGCAGGCTTTGGACCTCGGAGTGGCCACGCGGGAGGGCTGGGCAGTGCGACGACGGCGATGCGCGGTCCTGCTGTCTCTGCTCCTGCTCGCCTGGATCGCCTCGGCGCCGACCCCGGCTGTCGCGTTCGGCACGATTGACGGCGGTGGTCAGCACCGCGAGCACGAACGCATCACGCGCGCGGCCCTCGCCTGTACGAATGGGGAGTCGGCCTGTTTCGAGCCGGCGACCATGAACTACCTGGCCGGTCATGACCGTGAGTTCGGCGCGGTCGGCGCCCCCGACAGCGATGAGATGGCCGACCCGGCCGCGCATTGCGACGACGCCGACTATCTTGCCGGCAGCTATCCGCGTACCCGCGAAGCGGCCGGCGCCTCCTTGACGGACTGTGTCGAGCAGCTGCGCGGGCAATTCCGGACCGGGCTGGACAGCGCGAAGGATCTCCTCGACGACCAGGGCGAGGTGATGCCGGACGAGGTCACGGTCAGCCCCGAGTGCAACCCGCGGGAACGGGAGGAGAGCCGCGCCAAGTGCACGACCATGGAGGCGTTCGGGCGGGTGCTGCACGGGGCGCAAGACTTCTACTCGCACAGCAATTGGGCCGACCAGGCAGACCCGGACCGGCCCATCGGCGACGACAACCCGCCGGGGCTGCACCGGCCCGGGCCGAGCCCCTTGCTCGACCTGCGCGGCGCGACGGTCGCGGGGTCACCCGCAAACTTCACCACCGGTTGCTATGTGCTGCAGGACCAGGTGCCCGGGGTCGGCGCGTGCGAGCTGCGGATCACCCACGCCGCGCTCAACAAGGACCGGGGCCTGATCGACCCGGTCGACGGCCGGGCCACCGAGCCGGGGACGCCACGCGGCCAGGTTCGTGACAACTTCGCGGATGCGGTGGCCGGGGCCATCATCGAGAGCCGCCGCCAGTGGCAGGACTTCGGTACCGAACTGACTGCCCGGTACGGCGCCGACCGGGGCACCCGCATGATCTGTGCACTGACCCATGACGACCCGGTGCAGGACTGCCACGGCCGGCACCCGAACTGGGCCGCCATCATCGCGCTCGCCGCCGCCGGTGCCGCCCTCGTCGTGGTCGTCGTGTTGATCCGTCGCTTCCGCCGGCGGCCACGGGGGTGAGGGCGGGGTTGAGGATTACGAGAGCGCGCGAGCCACCGCCCGCTCGACCAGAGTCGCCAGGATGTGTCCCAGATCCAACCCTGCCGCCTGCACCGCCAGCGGCAGCAGCGAGGTCTCCGTCATCCCCGGCGACACGTTGATGCCGAGCACCTGCGGCGAGCCGTCCTCCGCGACGATCAGATCGACACGGGAGAGGTCGCGCAACCCCAACGCCTTGTGCGCCGCCAGCGCCGTCTCCGCCACCCGTGCGGCGGTCTCGGCGTCGAGCCGGGCCGGCGTGTGCCATGTCGTCAGCCCGGCCGTGTAGCGGGCCGCGTAGTCGTACACGCCGTCGCGGGGAACGATCTCGACGATCGGCAGGGCCTGCGGTCCCGACCCGAGGTCGACAATGGACACCGCCACGTCCATGCCGGGAACGAACTTCTCGACCAGCGCCGTCGAGTCGTACGCGAAGCAACCCACCATCGCAGCCGGAAGATCGGCGTCTTCCCGGACCACCGCGGCGCCGAGGCCCGAACCGCCCTGGGCCGGCTTGACCATCAGCGGCAACCCCAGACGGCCGACGATCCGGTCGAGCACCGCCACCGCGCCCAGCTCGGAGAAGCGGTCGTGCGGCAACGCCACCCAATCCGGCGTCGGGATGCCGGCCTCGCGCAGCATCGACTTGGCCGACGGCTTGTCCCACGCCAGGCGGGCCGCCTGAGCGTCGCAACCCACGTAGGGCACGCCGCAGAGGTCGAGCACCCCGCGCAGCGACCCGTCCTCGCCGGTCGCACCGTGCAGGGCGATGATCACCGCGTCGGGCGGGTCTTCCTGCAGGGCGGGCAGCAGCGTCACATCCGCGTCGTGCATGTCGGCGGGGACGCCGACCGCGCGCAGCGCGTCGAGGACCCGGCGGCCGGAGCGCAGCGAGACGTCCCTCTCGTAGGAGAGGCCACCCGCCAGAACCATCACGCGCACGTCGTCTCCAGAAGCCATGGGGGTGATCATGCCAAGTCGGGGCCGGGAGCGTCGGCGGCGGCCGCGCCCCGGCGACGGTGGTGGTGCGCGGCCGCGGCGGGGCCGAAGACGGCCCGCATCGCGAGTTCCTGCTCCATCACACCGGCGAGCCTGCGAATGCCCTCACGAAGGCGCTCGGGCGACGCGTACGAGAAATTGAGCCGCATGTTGCTCGTGCCGGTGCCGTCCGCATAGAAGCCGGTGCCCGGCACGTACGCCACGCGCGCCGCGATGGCGCGCGGCATCATCGCCTTGGAGTCGAGGCCATCGGGGAGGGTCGCCCAGACGAAGAGACCGCCGGTGGGGTGGGTCCAGCTCGTGCCGGCCGGCATGAGGTCGCGCATGGCGGTCAGCAGGACGTCGCGTCGTTCGCGATAGATCTCGCGGTACGACTTGATCTGTTCCCGCCACGGCATGGTCGTCAGGTACTGCGTCACGGCGGCCTGGGCGAACGCGCTCGGGCAGAGCACGTTGGCCTCGCTCATCATCACGAGCTTTTCGCGGACGGCGTGCGGCGCCAGGATCCAGCCGACGCGCAGGCCGGGCGCGAACGTCTTGGAGAAGGTGCTGACGTAGAAGACACCCTCGCGCCGACGGGCCCGGAGCGGCAGCGGCGCATCACCCTCGAACGACAACATTCCGTACGGGTCGTCCTCGACCACCAGCAGCCCGGCGCGCGAACAGATGTCGAGGATCTGCTCGCGTCTCTCCTCGGAGAGGGTGACGCCGGCCGGGTTCTGGAAGGTCGGGATCGTGTAGAGAAACTTGGCCCGGCGCCCCGAGCGGGCCACCGACGAGATGGCCTCCTCGAGCGCCGAGGGGATCAGCCCGTCGTCGTCCATGGCTACGTGGTGGACCTGTGCCTGGGCGGCCTGGAAGACGCCGAGTGCGCCGACATAGCTCGGCCCCTCGGCGAGCACCACGTCGCCCGGGTCCAGGAAGAGGCGGGCGAGCAGATCGATCGCCTGCTGGCCGCCGACGGTGACCACCACGTCGTCGGGGGAGGCGCCGTGGATGCCGGAGAGCGCCATCACCTCGCAGATGCGCTCGCGCAGCTCGATCGTGCCCTGGCCGATGCCGTACTGGAGGCTGACCGCGCCGTGGTCGGCGGCGAGGCTGCCGAGCATCTCGCCGACGGCGTCGAGGGGGAGGGCTGCGATGAACGGGGAGCCGCCGGCGAGCGACACCACCTCGGGACGGCTGGCGACGGCGAACAGAGCGCGGATCTCGGAGGTCGTCATTCCACGCACGCGTCGCGCGTACACATCGGTGTAGTCGTCCTGGGTAGTGCCGGTCATGCGGCTCTCACCTCGCGAGAAAGAGGGCGGAAGTAGCTCGATGGTAGTCGGAGACGGCGATCGAGGCCCTCGGTTAACCGGGCCGGGATGCCCGACCTGATCCCGTTCATGGATTTTGCGGCGTAGGATCCTCCGCGGGGGCGCGCGGGGTAGGCACGAGACAGGAGCACAACGCCGCCCGGGAAGCGAGGGGGATTGCAGTGTCGCGTCGCCTGGTCAACCTCACCCTGGACACGCTCGAGGATCTGCCTCGCCCGTGCCGGCAGTGCGTCTACTGGGAGCTCGATCCGGTCTCCGCCGAGCGGGCCTGCGCCTCCGGCGATCCAGGCCTCGAGAAAGAGGCCTGGGTGTCACAGACGCTGCTGGAGTGGGGTTCCTGCGGCAAACTCGCGTACGTCGACGGCATGCCCGCGGGTTTCGTCATGTACGCCCCGCCCGCGTACGTCCCCCGTTCGATGGCCTTCCCCACCTCACCGGTGAGCGCCGACGCCGCGCTGCTGATGACCGCGCACGTGGTGGCCGCGTTCGCCGGCGGCGGCCTGGGTCGCATGCTGGTGCAGGGCGTGGCCCGCGATCTCACCAAGCGCGGGGTGAAGGCGATCGAGGCGTTCGGCGACGCGAAGTTCGGCGAGGCCGACGACGAGATGCAGGCCGGCTGCGTCGCACCGGTCGATTTCTTCCTCTCCGTCGGCTTCAAGACGGTTCGCCCGCATCCGCGCTATCCGCGTCTGCGTCTCGAGCTGCGCACCGCTCTGTCGTGGAAGTCCGACGTCGAGTACGCGCTCGAGAAGCTGCTCGGCTCGATGAGCCCCGAGACGCTCCTGCGCCCGGTGCGGCCGGCGACGGCTACGCGGAACGTGGAGAACTAGCGAGCGCGACCCGCAGCTGCCGCACGTCGATCGACCCGGTCGGCACGTCGATCTCGACGGGGTAGTACATGCGCTGCACGGCCGCCAGGATCGCCTCCACGATCTGCTCGCGGAACAGCGGATTCACCAGCCGGTCACGGTCGGTCGGCGACGTCAGATAACCCAGATCCACGCGTACGGCGGGCATGCGCGTCAACCGCAGCAGCTCCCACGTCTTGGCGTGGATCCGGCAGTCCCGCGTCCCGGTACGCACCACGATCTCGCGCTGCACCAGGTTGGCCAGCCGCTCCCCGACCGTCGAGCTCAGCCCGTTGCCGGTGCCGTAGTGGTAGGTCGCCACGCCGTGCGCCGCGTCGTTCTCGTGCCCGTCGAGGTGCAGCGAGATGAGCAGGTCGGCGCCGAGGCTGTTGGCCAGCGTCGCCCGCTCGGCGCCGGTCATCGACTGCGCCGGGTGGGGGCCGCGGGTGAGGTGCACCCGCATGCCCGCCGCGGCAAGCCGGCCCTCGAGCCGGGCGGCCAGGTCGAAAACGAGGTCGGCCTCGGTCCAGCGCAGCGGGCCCTCGGGCACCACCACGCCGAGGTCGCCGCCGCCGTGGCCGGGGTCGATCACGATCGTCTTGCCCATCAAGTTGGTGCCTGCCTGGCGGAACGCCTCGGCCTCGCGCAGCCACTGCGGGCGGCCGCCGACGACCTTGCGGCCGAGGCGACGCAGCGCTTTCATGGTGTGCGGGCCGCACGAGCCGTCCTGGGTGAGACCCACCTCACGCTGGAACTGGGCGACCGCCCGGGCGGTGCGCGCGCCGTAGATGGAGTCGGCGCGACCCGTGTCGTACCCCATCTCGAGCAGCCGCTCCTGGAGCGTCCGCACGTCCTCGCCGACCAGGGCGTTGGGCACCGAGTGGAACAGGGTCCGGGCGCCGAGCCGCCAGCGGGCCGCGTCCAGCGCGCCCCACGTCTCGTCGCCGACCAGGCCGTCCACCCCGATGCCGCGGCTCTGCTGGAACGCGCGCACCGCTGTATCGGTGGCCTCGTCGAAGACGTCCGATTCCTCCTCAGAGAGAAGCTCCAGACCCACCAGGATGGATCGGATCTCGGCAACGGCCGGGCCGCTGTCTCCACGTCGGATGGAACGCACGCGCTACTCCCTTGAATGAGGTCCAGGGAAAAGGAAGAACGACTCGGAGCGTACTCCCCGAGCGCCGTACCCACCGGGTGCCGAAATCCCCGGCCGGGGGATGGCGACGCCCCGCATCCGAGGGGATGCGGGGCGTCGATGAGGCTTTACAGAGCCGATTCGATGAAGTTGACCAGGGCGCTCTTGGGCTTGGCGCCGGTAACCGAGTTGACCGGCTCACCGCCCTTGAAAATGGTCAGCGTGGGCACCGACATCACCCGGTAGGCGCGGGTGGTCTCGGGGTTCTCGTCGATGTTGATACTGACGATCTCCACCTTGTCACCCATTTCCTTGGCGATCTCGCCGAGCAGCGGGTCGACCTTCTTGCAGGGCATGCACCACTCCGCCCAGAAGTCCACCAGCACCGGCTTGTCCGACTGCAGCACGTCGCTCGTGAACGTGGCGTCGGTGACGGGCTTGCCTGCTCCCACTACAACCTCCCTTTACAGCTCTACGAATGAGGCGATGAAGCGTTCGGCGTCGAGCGCCGAGGCACAACCCGTGCCGGAGGCCGTGATGGCCTGACGATAGGTGTGGTCGACGAGGTCGCCGGCGGCGAACACGCCCGGGATGTTGGTACGCGTCGACGGCGCGTCGACCTTCACGTAGCCCTCGTCGTCGAGCTCGATCTGGCCCTTGAACAGCTCGCTGCGCGGGTCGTGGCCGATCGCCACGAACACGCCGGTCACATCGAGGACCTTCGTCTCGCCGGTCTTGACGTTCTTCAGCCGGACGCCGTTGACCTTGCCGTCCTCGCCGAGGATCTCCTCGACGACCGAGTTCCACTCGACCTTGATCTTCGGGTTGTTCAGCGCGCGTACCTGCATGACCTTGCTGGCCCGGAACGTGTCGCGGCGGTGCACGATCGTCACGGTCTCGGCGAAGCGGGTGAGGAAGGTCGCCTCCTCCATCGCGGAGTCACCGCCGCCGACCACCACGATGTGCTGGTTGCGGAAGAAGAAGCCGTCACAGGTCGCACAGGACGACACACCGTGGCCGAGCAGTTCCTGCTCGCCGGGCACGCCGATCGGGCGCCACGCCGAGCCGGTGGCGAGGATCACGGCGCGGGCCCAGTATTCCTTGTCGCCGACCCAGACCGTCTTGAGTCCCTCGGTGCCGGCCTCGGTGGGCTTGTCGCCCAGCTCGACGCGAGTGACGTCGTCGGTGAGGAACTCGGCGCCGAACCTCTCGGCCTGCGCGCGCATGTTGTCCATGAGATCGGGACCCATGATGCCGTCGCGGTGACCCGGGAAGTTCTCCACCTCGGTGGTGGTCATCAGCGCGCCACCGGACTGAACGCCCTCGATCACGAGCGGCTTGAGATTCGCCCGGGCCGCGTACAACGCCGCGGTGTAGCCGGACGGCCCCGAACCGATGATGATCAGATTGCGGACCTCGTCCACTGCCGACTCCCTGTCGTCTGAAATCGCCGGGATGAAGCCCGGCGACACTGCACGCTAGAACGCCATGCTAGGCACACGCCATTCCCGCTCGCGCGGGCCGTGGCCCACCTCACCGGGGGTGTCGCTCAGCGTACCGGGACCTTGGCCAGTGTGTCCGCGTGGCCGCTCACCGTGCCGCAGGAAGGGCCGCTCGCCCAGGCCCAGGCGCCGTTGCCGGCGGTGAAACGCACCACGATCGCGGGCTTGCCGTTGAACTTCGCGTAGTCCACGGTCTCGGCGGCGATCGGGCCGGCGCCGTTCTCCGCGGCGATCATGTCAAGGCACTCGTTCAGGGCGGTCGTGCCGTTCAACCGGACCAGCGAGCCGGCCGTGGCGGCGGGCTGACTCGACAGCGTCTGTGCCGGTGCGATGGCAAGCGTCTTCTTCGTGTAGTTCGTGCCGCTTTCCAGGACTTGCGGCGCCGGCGGCACCTCGCCCTTTCCGGCGACGGACGCTCCGGGGCCTGACTCGGCCATCGCGGGCGCCTGCGCGTCGTCCCGACGGGCCTGCGAGTCGGCCGCGCCGCCGGCGGTGCTGGTGGCGGACTTGTCCGAGGACGAGTTGTCGCGGCCGGCGAGATAGTCGGCGCCGAACCCGACAAATGCCACGGCCCCGGCGGCGATCGCGATCGGGGTGACCCAGCGCAGCCTTCGACCCGGCCTCCGCTTCGAAAGACGAAGTTCCTTGTCGCGTACGTCGTCAGCACCGTTGCCCGCGTCTTGCACGAGGGTCAGCCGCGGGGCGGCGAACGCCTCCTCCAGCCGCGCCACCACGTCGTCGGGCATCGGCTCGGAACCGAGACGGCCCAGCTCGGCCTCGACGGCCGCCATGCCGCCGCTGAGCGACTCGTAGGCGTCCCGCCAAGCGGGGTCGTCGGCGATCAGGGTGGCGACCACGGGCTCGTCGGGCGTGCCGGCCAGGGCGCCGCCGATGTAGTCGGCGAGCAGGTCGATGTCGACCCCGCGGAACTCGGCCCCGGTCACCTCTTGTCCCTCCCCTCGCCCGACGTGGGCAGCGGTCGGCCCGCGCCCGGTCCGGATGAGACGGTCTGCGCGGCCTGCTGGTTCCCCTGGCCGGCGTGACCCCTGTCTCCCCGCTGGTCGGCCCCCTGCCCTCGCAGGCTGCTCAGCGCCAGCGCCATGCGGGCCCGGCCGCGGGCACAGCGGCTCTTGATCGTGCCCTCGGCGACGCCGAGCATCTCGGCCGCCTCGGCCACCGGGTAGCCCTGGACGTCGACCAGCACGATCGCGGCCCGCTGCTCGGCCGGCAGATCGGCCAGCGCCTGCCGCACCACCAGCGCGGTGTCATGGTCTTCGGCGGGGGCGGCCGGCTCGGGGGCGGACGGGCGGTCGTCGGTGCGGTTGCCGTCAGGCAGCGGCACGGTCGGGTGGGCCTGCCGCCGGCGGATCCGGTCGAGGCAGGCGTTCACCACGATGCGATGCAGCCAGGTGGTGACGGCCGAGTCGCCGCGGAACTTCGCCGCGTTGCGGTGCGCCGACAGCAGCGCGTCCTGCACCGCGTCGGCGGCCTCCTCACGGTCGCCGATCGTGCGCAGGGCGACCGCCCACAGCCGGTCGCGATGACGGCGGACCAGCACGGCGAAGGCCTGCGCGTCACCCTCGAGATGCGCGCGCAGGAGGTCGGCATCGCTCGGCGCGGGGGCGTCCGCGCCGGGACCGGAAGTCACGCGAGCAATCTAGCCGAGTCGCGCTCAGTACCCGTACACCGAGATCTCGTTGACGCTGACCTGGAACCGATCGCCGTCGTCGGCGCTCGGCAGCTCGGTGATCCAGACCAGGACGTACTGATACTTCGAGTTCGGGTCGAAGAGCGGGAAGACCCGGTTGGTCCCGTCGGCCTTGGTGTCCGCGTCGGGCTCGCCGAGCTTCTTGTACGTCTTGGCGATCTTGTCGTCGCCGGAGCTGTTGTCGCCCGGGTCGCTCGTGCCGGTCCGGATTTCCATGCCCACGCCGGAGGAAGAGGTCTCGACCCGGACGTCGGCCAGGGCGCGGGGGGTGCCGAGGTTGATCAGTACGCCCATGCCCGGCTTGAGGTTGCCGAACTTCGCCGTGTTGAACCGGTGTGTCTCCCACGCCGTGTTCGGGTCGCCGTCGACGACGTTCTTCGCCTCGTCGGCGTCGGTGCGGTCGCCCGGCGGCGGGTCGACGATGCGCACCATGTCGGCGGTGAGCTTGATCTTTTCCGGGTTCTTCGTCGGCGCCTGCGTGTCGGTGCCGGACGGGGTCTCCCCGGCGTCGGCCTGGGTGGTCTGCTTCGTGTCGGGCGTGCCCGAGCTGGTGATCGCGCGGATGCCGAAGACCAGACCGACGATCGCGATGACGACCAGCGCCGCGACCCCGATGACGATCTTCGAGTTGTTCCGCGGCGGCTCGGACGTCGCGTTGCCCTGCGTGAAGCGCAGCGGGCCGACGTCGTCGTAGTCGTCGTCGGCGGCGTCGAGCCGGGCCAGCTCGGCCGCCAGCGCGTCGGCCTCGGGGGCCGCGACCCGCCGGTCGAGGAGGTCCATCGTCAGATCGTCGAGGTACGCCGGGACGCCGGCCCGGATCTGCCGCGGGGCGGCCGGATTGCCGGACGCGTCGCGCGTGGCGTCGGGCAGCGCCGAGTGGCCCACCTCGGTCTGCGGCCAGTGCGCGGTCAGCGCGTAGTAAAGAAGGCCTCCCACGGCGCGCATGTCGCCCTCGGTGCTGTCGGCCGAATCGGCCCGCGCGTCGGCGAGCACCACCCGGCCGTCGTCGGCGATCAGCGTCGTGCCGGGGTGCACGTTGCCGTGGACCATGCCGGTGGCGTGCACGGCGGCCAGCGCGTCGGCGATCGAGTGGGCGATCGAGGTGGCCCGGGCCGGGTCGAGCGGACCCTCTTCGGAGATCAGCTCGCGCATCGACTCGCCGTCGACCCACTCACGCACCACGTACGCCCGGGCGCCCTCGTCGATCGCGTCGTAGACGCCGACCAGGTTGGGGTGGATCACCCGGCTCGCGTCGACCGCGGCCTGAAGCATCTCGGTGGCGGAGTCGCCGCCGGGGTAGCGCAATACCACCGCGACCGGACGGCGCAGCACGACGTCGATGCCGCGCCAGACCTGACGGCCCGCGCTGTCGTCGTTGACGTGTTGCTCGAGCTGGTAGCGCTCGGCCAGGATCTCACCGACGGTGGGTGCACCGAAGGTCATGACCGGTCCGTCCGCATCGGCCGCGGTCTCGTGGCCTTCGCCGACCTGGGTCACCCGTCCTCCCTCGGTGCTCACAACGCAGTTTCCCACGCTGGCGCAAAAGGCTGTGTATGCCGACACCGACCATACCCGCCCCGGGCCACCGCGCGGCAGGTCGTCCCCCCGGCGCGGCACCTCGACATGACCGGCCGCTTGGCCGGCAGATCCGACTCAACGGGGGAAAACCGTCAGGTCAGCGGCCGAGCTTGCGCCGCACCATGCCCACGACCTGGCTCACTTCTTGCACTCGGAGCAAAGTCGCGGCCGCGAGGTAGACGAGCAGGATCACCGCGCCACCGGCCAGCAACTGGACGAGGGCCTGGCCGCGGCCGGACGGCGCGTCCGCGCCGGGCAGGAAGTACACGACCAGCAGGCCAAGCGCGGCCGCGATCGCGGCCGCCACCAGCACCTTCAGCAGGGCCACCGCGACCGAGCCGAGGTTGAGCCGGCCGATCCGGCGGCGCAGCACGGCCAGCGAGATCAGCGCTGACACCAGATAGGAGAGCGCGTTGCCGGCGGTCATGCCGGCCGCCGAGTGCGACTTGCTGAGAACCGCGGCAAAGACCAGGTATGCCCCGATGCGGACCGCGACGACGGGCAGGTTGATCAGCGCGGCGGTCTTGTTGCCCTGCAGCGAGTAGAACGCGTACGTGCACAGATAGCTGATCGACAGCGGGATGACGGCGAACGCGGCCACGGCCAGCACGGTGGCGGTGTCCAGGGCATTGGCGTTGGTGTACTTACCGCCCTGGAAGAGCATCACCGAGATCGGCGCGGCGAGGACGCCGTAGACGACGGCGATCGGCGCCAGCGCGGTGGCGGTCAGCCGGATCCCGCGGCTCAGGTCGGCGCTGACCTCGGAGTATCGGCCGTCGGCGGCGGCCGCGCTCATCTTCGGCAACAGCGCGGTCATCACCGACACGCCGATGATGCCGTGCGCCATCATCGTCAGCAGGAAGACGTTGTTGAAGGCCAGCACGCTGGCGCTGTCGCCGTCGGCCACCCGGTTGAGGATGCGCACCACGACGAACACGGCGATCTGGTTGGCGCCGACGTAGCAGAGCATCCAGCCGGCCAGCCGGCCGATCTCGCCGAGGCCGAGCGAGCGCGGGTCCCAGCGCCATTTCCAGCTGAAACCGACCTTGCGCAGCGCCGGGAGCAGGCCGAGCGCCTGCACCACCATGCCCAGCAGAGTGCCGAGACCGATCAGCAGGATCTCGGCGTTGCTGATCGTCTCGACGGTCGAGTTGTCCTTGCTGAAGATCATGATGAACACGCCGCAGGTCGCGATCACCACGAGGTTGTTCAGGATCGGCGCCCAGGTCGGGGCGGCGAAGTGCCCCCGCACGTTGAGCACCGCGCCGATCAGCGCGGACAGGCCGGTGAAGAAGATGATCGGCAGGATCAGGTACGCGAAGTGGGTGACGAGGTCTTTGTAGGCGTCGTTGTTGTCGCTGCTGGCCTGGATCGCGGTGATCAGCGGGGCGGCCACGACGACCAGCAGCGTCGCGATG
Organism: Actinoplanes sp. NPDC051513; assembly: GCF_044454685.1. Taxonomy (NCBI): domain Bacteria; kingdom Bacillati; phylum Actinomycetota; class Actinomycetes; order Micromonosporales; family Micromonosporaceae; genus Actinoplanes; species Actinoplanes sp. NPDC051513. The sequence continues at coordinate 286,524 of NZ_JBITDW010000007.1, read as the reverse complement.
CCCAGCGAGACGATCGCGAAGGTGAGCAGCTTCCGGGTGAACTCGAGTCCACCGTCCAGGTCACTCTTGCGCCGCCGTACCAGCAGCGGGATCAGCACGCTGGAGAGGATGCCGCCGAGCAGGAGCTCGTAGATCTGGCCCGGCAGGAACTGGGCGCTGGTGTACGCGTCGCCGATGCCCGCGCCGAGCGTGATGCCGATCAGCGCGTTCCGGACGAACCCGATGAGCCGGCTGACCAGGCTGCCGGCCGCCATGATCGCGCTGTTGCCGGCCGTTCCCCCGTCGATCGCGGGCACCTCTTCCGGCGGCAACGCCTGTTCCTGACCGGTGATCTCGGAGTCGACCGAGATCAGGGTGACGCCGTCCTCGGCGACCGGGTGCACACCGTCCGGCGCGGCGTGCGCGCTGCGGTACAAGCCGCCGTTCACCCGAGCCTCCCGAACTGTCCGAACATTGCAGTCACCATAAAGGGGTACGTCATGCCCGACGGCGCAGGAGGGTGCCGGGTTCGGCGCCGGCCAGGGTTTCCACCATCCAGCACGCCTCCACCGCGACCAGCGGCTCGCTCAGCGCGTCCAGCACGGTCGGATGATCGCAGCCGGCCTCGGTGAGCACACCGAGCAGCGCGGGAATGGGTGCGAGGTCACCGGTGTCCAGGATCTGCCGGGCCAGCGGGAGGGTGACGTGGTGCCAGGGCTCGTCCGGCATCCGCGACAGGCGGGCTGACGCCAGGCGTACGAGATGGGCCAGATCTTCACCCGGGAAGCGCGACCCATGTCGTACCTCGGCGAAGCGGGACGTCGGGCGAGTGATCTCTGCGATCGTGGCCTCGTCGAGCACCTGCGGCGAAGCCGCGGGGGCAGACGGCCACCAGTCGTCGCTCGCGAACAGCGGAAGCGGGGCCTGCTCGGGGCCGTGTGGCGGCACGGGCGCGACATCGCGGCGCAGCGACCGGTACGCGGCCTCGCGCATCGCGCCGATCGTGGTCCCGTCGTCGTCGGGGGTCGCGGGCGCGAACGGCGAGAGCAGCGCCACCACCAGGCCCGGATGCGGGAGGGTCGGGTCTTCGAGGGCGATCACCCGGGCGCAGAGATCGAGCTCCCACCAGCGCAGAGCCGCCGGGTAAGGACCTTCGGCGGGCGCCCAGGCCAGCTGGATCGGCTCGGAGGAGGCGGGGATGCGCAGGCCGAGGGTGCGCTCGCCGGACGGGAGGTCGATGTCGAGGACCAGGGCATAGCCGCCGGTGACCGGGAAGGTCACGCGCAGCTCGCGGGGATCCGGGTCATCGGTGGTCGCGCCGCCGCCCGTCCAGAACCCGGGGTTCTCGCTCAGGCGTCGCAGCGCCTCGGAAACGGGCACGCCGTCAATCCTGCCCGGTGAAATTCGGTCGTGCCATTTCCCCCGTCCCCCTGCCCCGCCCAGTGCCCAGGGCCGGACCCGACGCCAGCTAGGCTGATAACCCCATGTCTGTGTTGAATGCCGCCCAGCGTAAGGCCGTCGCCGAACTGCTCCGCGTCTCCCCCGTCGCCGACGAGCTGGGGCGCCGGTTCGAGTCCGCCGGCCATGAGTTGCACCTGGTCGGCGGGTCGGTGCGGGACGCGCTGCTCGGCGCCCTCGGCGACGATCTCGACTTCTGCACCGATGCCACGCCCGAGCAGACCCTCACGGTCGTGCAGGGCTGGGCCGACGCGATCTGGGAGACCGGTCGCGACTTCGGCACGATCGGCGTGCAGAAGAACGGCCTGCGACTCGAGGTCACGACATTCCGGGCCGAGGCGTACGACGGGGTGTCGCGCAACCCGATCGTGGTCTACGGGAAGTCGCTGCTCGAGGACCTCGAACGGCGGGACTTCACGATCAACGCGATGGCGGTGTCGCTGCCGGGGCACGTCTTCACCGACCCGTACGGCGGGCTGGCCGATCTCGCGGCCCGAGTGATCCGCACACCGGCGGCGCCGTCGTCGTCGTTCGGCGATGATCCACTTCGGATGCTGCGCGCCGCCCGTTTTGCGGCGAAGCTGGGCTTTACAGTGGACGATTCGGTTATTTCTTCCATGTCGAGCATGGCCGCCGATCTCGACCGGATCACCGCGGAGCGGGTCCGGGACGAGTTCACCAAGCTGATGTGCGGCGCCGGCCCGATCACCGGGCTGCGGCTGCTCGTCGACACCGGGCTGGCCGACCGGTTCCTTCCCGAGATCTCCGGGCTCAAGCTCGAGATCGACGAGCACGCCCAGCACAAGGACGTCTACGAGCACACGCTGATCGTCGTGCAGAACGCGATCCGGCTGGAGGGTCCCTCCGGGCCCGACTTCGTGCTGCGGATGGCGGCGCTGATGCACGACGTCGGCAAGCCGGCCACCAAGGCGGTCGGCCGCGACGGCCGGGTCAGCTTCCACCACCACGAGGTCGTCGGGGCGCGGCTCACCAAGCAGCGGATGAAGGCCCTGAAATACCCCAAGGACGTCATCTCCGAGGTGGTCGAGCTGGTCGCCTTGCATCTGCGTTTCTACGGGTACGGCCGGGGCGAGTGGACCGATTCGGCGGTGCGCCGCTACGTGACCGACGCCGGCCCGCTGCTCGATCGCCTGCACAAGCTCACCCGCTCGGACGTCACGACGCGCAACAAGCGCAAGGCGGCCAACCTCGCGGCCGACTACGACGCGCTCGAGGAGCGGATCGCCCGGCTCGCGGCCGAGGAAGATCTCGCCCGGGTGCGCCCCGACCTCGACGGCAACGCCATCATGGAACTGCTCGGCGTGCCGCCCGGCCCGATCGTCGGCCAGGCGTGGCGCCATCTGAAGGAGCTGCGTCTCGACCGCGGGCCGCTCGACCGGGACGAAGCCGAGGCCGAACTGCTCAAGTGGGCCCGCGACAACGGCCACCTTCCCTCGTAGCCGTTCTTGTCGTACCCCCGGAGCAGAATCGGGGCATGTTCGTCGTCGATTCGCCCATCGGTCCGCTCGGCGTGGTCGTCACTGGGGACACCGTGATCAACGTGCGCTTCGGGGTCAAGCCCGGCCCGTCCGCGGCGCACCCCGTCGCGGCGCAGCTGACGGAATACTTCGCCGGCGAGCTCACCGATTTCACCGTGCCGGTCGAGATGCGCGGCGGCTCCGAGTTCGAGCGCGCCGTCTGGGCCGAGATCGCCAAGATTCCGTACGGCGAGATGATCACCTACGGCGCGATCGCCACGGCGCTCGGTGACCCGGGTGCGGCCCGGGCCGTCGGCACGGCCTGCAACCACAACCCCATCCCGGTCATCGTCCCGTGCCACCGCGTCGTCGGCGCCGGCGGCAAGATGGTCGGCTTCGGCGGCGGCCTCGACCGCAAGCGGAAGCTACTTGAGCTCGAGGCCCGGGTCGCTTTGGCACGCGCCTGGAGTTGACCTGGCCGGCGAGACCAACAGCGAGACCAGAGAGCTCGCCCGCCGGTCTACGCCGAACACAAGGAGTTCTTCGACCTGATCGGCGACCGATGACCGAGCCGGCCTGGCCCGATCCTCTCGACCTTCTCGGGCTTCTCGGGCAGGCGACGGCCCCGGGAGCAACGTCCGAGACGGCGGCATCCTGGTGGCCGCGGCTGTGAGACCGAATGCCGCGGTTGCAGCCGTACCTGCGTACCAGATGAAGGAAACGGAAAGGCCGGGTCGCCGCAGCGGCCCGGCCTTTCTCGGTGATTGCGGGGGTCTTAGCGCTCGATCTCGCCGCGGATGAAGGCCTCGACGGACTCCTTCGCGTCGTGGTCGTTGTACTGGACCGGCGGGGACTTCATGAAGTAGGACGACGCCGAGAGGATCGGGCCGCCGATGCCGCGGTCCTTGGCGATCTTCGCGGCGCGGACGGCGTCGATGATGACGCCGGCCGAGTTCGGGGAGTCCCACACCTCGAGCTTGAGCTCGGCGTTCAGCGGGGTGTCACCGAAGCTGCGGCCCTCCAGACGGATGTAGGCCCACTTGCGGTCGTCGAGCCACGGCACGTGGTCGGACGGGCCGATGTGCACGTCGCTCTTGACCATCTCGTGCGGGATCTGGCTGGTGACCGACTGGGTCTTCGAGATTTTCTTGGAGACCAGGCGGTTGCGCTCCAGCATGTTCATGAAGTCCATGTTGCCGCCGAAGTTGAGCTGGTACGTGCGCAGCAGCTCGACGCCGCGGTCCTCGAACAGCTTGGCGAGCGCGCGGTGCACGATCGTCGCACCGACCTGGCTCTTGATGTCGTCGCCGACGATCGGGAGGCCGGCGTCGGTGAACTTCTGCGCCCACTCGGGGTTCGAGGCGATGAACACGGGAAGCGCGTTGACGAACGCGCAGCCGGCGTCGATCGCGGCCTGGGCGTAGAACTTGTCGGCCTGCTCGGAACCGACCGGCAGGTAGGAGACGACGACGTCGACCTGCGCGTCGCGCAGAGCCTGCACGACGTCGACGGCCTCGGCCGAGGACTCCTCGATCATCTCGCGGTAGTACGTGCCCAGACCGTCGAAGGTCGGTCCACGCTGGACGGTGACGCCGGTCGGCGGCACGTCGGTCAGCTTGATCGTGTTGTTCTCGCTGGCGACGATCGCCTCGGCCAGGTCCATGCCGACCTTCTTGGCGTCCACATCGAACGCCGCGACGAACTTCACGTCGGATACGTGGTAGTCGCCGAAGGTCACGTGCATGAGACCCGGGACGCGGTCGTTGGGGTCGGCGTTCTTGTAGTACTCCACGCCCTGTACCAGGGACGAGGCGCAGTTACCCACACCGACGATGGCGACGCGGACGGAGCCCATCGCGTTTTCCTCCTTGTTCATCACGGCCGGTCCTCGTGTGGACGCGGGGATTCGGGGGGTGCGTCCCCAGCCATTCGCTTTTGTGGCTCAGTGGCGGGGAGGTCTAGGGAGCCGGGGGTGGCCGGCGCGCGGCCGGAGCGCTCGTTGGTGATGAGCTCCTCCAGCCAGCGAACCTCGCGCTCGCAAGCGTCGAGGCCATGGCGTTGCAGTTCCAGCGTGTACGCGTCGAGCCGCTCACCAGCTCGGGAGAGCACGTCGCGCAGGCCCTCGCGGCGTTCCTCGATCCGCCGGCGGCGGCCCTCGAGGATGCGCAGGCGGGTGGCACGGTCGGTGCGGGAGAAGAAGGCGAAGTGCACGCCGAATCCGGCGTCGTCGTACGTCTCCGGGCCGGCCTGGGCGAGCAGATCGCCGAAACGCTCCTTGCCCTCTGCAGTGATCTTGTAGACAACCCGGCCGCGTTTGCTGGTCATCGGCGGGATGATCGAGGGATCCGATTCCGACTCGGTGATCCAGCCGGCGGTCTGAAGGCGCTTGAGGGTCGGATAAAGGGTGCCGTAGCTGATGGCCGCGCGAATAGTGCCCAGCTTGGTGGCGAGCTCCTTGCGCAGCTCGTACCCGTGCATCGGGGTCTCCTGAAGGAGACCGAGGATTGCCAGTTCCAACATCGGCCACCCCCTCCTCGTACCCGATGTATCGGCCCGATACATCGCAACCGTAGATCGCCTCGGCGAAGGACGCAAGAAATACTCGTTCCCGCGACCACCGCGCCACGCTGAGTGATGGCTGTCGCCGCGCACGCGAGGACCGCGTACTCTCTTCGCCATGCGCACGCAGCGGCAGGTTGTCGACTACTCGCTACAGAAGCGAGCAGTGCTGCGTGACGTGCACAACGGCCGCGTCGCGACGCTCGAGGTCTGCGATGCCTCCCCGTACTTGAAAAACGCAGCTCGATTCCATGGCGAGCCGACCGACGACCGCTGTCCGGTCTGCCGCCGCGACAATCTCACCCTCGTGCACTACATCTATGGCGATGAACTCAAGCAGTCAGCCGGACAGGCCCGAAAGCTGGCCGAACTCCCCGTCCTGGCGATGACTCTGCGTGAGTTCCAGGTGTTCGTCGTGGAGGTGTGCCGCTCTTGCGCGTGGAATCACCTGGCCCAGCAGTACGTGCTCGGCCGCGACGCGCTGACCGCCGACGAGCTTGATCAGGACGAAGCTGTCGCTTCGGCCGCCGCGGGCCGCCACCGCGGGACAGGGTCGTCGCCGCAACGCCGGGAGGGCCGCCGATGAGGTGGCTCCATCCCGATACCGTGTGCACGACCCCGACCGAACCGGGCATCCAGCGCCGCAATCGGTCATTCATGACATCCGACAGGGCGGCTGCCGGTATGCAGCCCAAATCGTCCGCGCGTGGCGTCGTTGGCGGGGGCCCCTCCAGGGCTCTCCCCGCGTGCGTCACCGTGACCGAGGTGTGACCGCATGAACTCGTACGGCGAATCGCAGTCTCCGCGTGCCCGGGCCAGCGTGCCTGGGTCCGGTGCCTCATCGCCTGCCGGCGACCAGCCCGACGGCCGATATTCGGCCGCGGCCCGCCCCGCGCCCGACGCGTACCGCCGTGGGTCAGGCGGCCGCGCCGCCGTGGGCGGCGCCTCGGTCGGCGCGGCCAAGGTCGGCGCCGCGTCGGTCCCCGGCCGGGCGTCGGCGGGCAGCGCGCCCGTCGGAAGCGCGTCGGTGGGCGGAGCCACGGGCTCCGCTCGGGTGGGCGCCCGCGCCTCGGTCGGCGCGGGATCCGGCTCGGTCGGTGGCCGGGCGTCGGTCGCCCGCGCCGCGGTCCGGCCCAACCCCGGGCTCGACGCGCCGGGCGGACCAGGCGGGCCGGGAACTCCCGGCAAGGGCAAGGACAAGTCGAAGGCGGCCAAGCGCCGCCGGCGCACCAACATCCTCACCGCCGCGGCCGCCGTGGTGGTCATCCTGCTCGGCGCCGGCGTCGTCGGCGGCACCTACTTCTTCGACGATGTGGCGCTGCCGCCGCCGGTCACCGAGGACCAGTCCAATGTGATCCAGTACGCGAACGGCACCGTGCTGGCCAAGATGGGCGAGCAGAACCGCACGGTCGTGCCCGAAGAGAAGATCAACAAGATCGTCGAGTACGCCGTGGCGGCGGCCGAGGACAAGAACTTCTACTCGCACCACGGCATCGACATGAAGGGCATCGTCCGCGCCGCGTGGAACAACTTCACCGGTGGCACCACCCAGGGCGCGTCGACGATCACCCAGCAGTACGCGCGGCACGCGGCCGACCTCAAGGCCATCAGCATCAACCGGAAGCTGCGTGAGGCGGTCATCGCCCGCAAGCTCGAGTCGCAGTACAACAAAGACCAGATCATGGGCATGTACCTGAACTACATCGACCTCGGTGAAGGCAGGTACGGCATCGAGGCCGCGGCGCAGGGCTACTTCGGCAAGTCGGTTACCACGCCGGCCGGTCAGAAGAACGCGGTGACGCCGTACGAGGCCGCGGTGCTCGCCTCGATCATCAAGCAGCCCTACCCGAACTCCGCCCACCGGGGCTACGACCCGAACTACAACCTCCCGGCCGCCAAAGAGCGGTGGGAGTACACGATGAAGAACATGCTCGAGATGGGCAAGATCTCCCCGGAGGTCTACGCCGCCCGGAAGTACCCGGCCGTGCGCAAGCCCACCGCGAACTCCTGCAAGACCTGCGCGCAGAACAAGCCGGTCGGCATGATCCTGCGGCACGTCAAGGCCGAGCTCGCGCAGATGGGCATCGACGAGTCCGAGTTCGAGCAGGGTGGCCTGACCGTCACCACGACCATCGACCCCGAGGTGCAGAAGGCCGCCGAGGAAGCCGGCTCGGCCGCCAGCGCCGACTCGCCGATGCGCGGCCTGCCGAAGTCGTACCAGGCCGCGGTCATCGGCATCGACCCGAACACCGGGCGGGTGCTCGGCTACTACGGCGGCGACAATCCGAATGGAACCGACTACGGCGGCTACATGGCCGGCGACGGCTCCGGCATCACAGGCGGCCAGTCCCCGGGCTCGACGTTCAAGATCTACACACTCGCGGCCGGTCTGCAGGAGGACTTGTCCTTCGACAGCATCTGGGACAGCACGAAGCTGCGTCCGAACGGCAAGCCGATCAACAACGCCGGCGCGGACCCGGGCACGATCTGCAAGAACAAGCCGAAGAACTGTGACCTCGAGACCGCGACGATCAAGTCGTACAACTTCCCGTTCTACTGGATCGCCGACACGATCGGCCGTTCCAAGGTCATCGCGGCGGCCAAGGCCGCGGGCATCAAGCACATGTACACCGACGGCAACAAGCAGTTCCCGAACGGGAAGCTGGTCGACCTCTCCAAGACCGACAAGTCGACCTGGGAGAAGTCGGGTTACTTCGACAACGAGGTCGCGTTCGGCCAGTACCGGGTGGTGCCGCTCGAGCACGCCGAAGGTGTCGCGACGATCGTCAGCGGCGGCGTTCACCACAACGCGCATTTCGTCCGCCAGGTGAAGCGGGTCAACCCGGAGAACGGCAAGATCGAGGTCATCAACGCCGAGAAGACGGCGGGCACGCGGGTCTTCGACGAAGACAAGATGTCCAACCTTCAGGGCGTCATGAAGGAGATCGTCGACGTCGACAAGCGCGACCTGCGTAACGGCCGCGAGAGTATCGCCAAGTCCGGCACGTGGGAGTACGACGACGGCAAGGACAGTCACACCGGCTCCGGAGACTGTTGGTTCGTCGGTGGCATTCCTCAGCTGGCGGCAACGGTCTGGGTCGGCGGCAAGACCAACAAGGTCGAACTGCACGATCCGAACAGCAGCAGCCGGTTCAAGGACATGTTCGGCGCCGGCGTCCCGTCGAAGATCTGGAGGCAGTTCCTCGACTCGGTCACCAAGTCGCTCGACTGGAAGCAGGTCGACTTCCCGGACCGGGCCAAGACCGGTGACCCGGCGAAGTTCGGCAACGGCACCAAGCCGGCCGAGCCGACGACTCCCGACAACGGTTGCGCGCTCACGCTGATCGGCCTGACCTGCGACGGCAACAACAACGGCGGGAACAACGGCGGCAACAACGGCGGTGGCAACAACGGCGGAAACAACGGTGGCAACAACGGCGGTGGCAACGGCACCGGAACCGGCACTGTCACCAACCCGTTCACACAAGAGACAACAGCGGCAACAGGCGGCGGTTAGCGTCTGATCCCGCTCGCGCGGCCGGCGTGTGCCCTCCGGGGCGCGCGCCGGCCGTTTTCGTTCCGGCGCCGGCGCGGCGTTTCATCAGGCTTTCTCACGTACGCCGGAAGGTGTGTCCGACGACCGCCGCCCGATACGGCATGATGCGTTGTCATGAGCACCCAACCGTCCGAGGACATCGATCGCCCCGACGCCGAACGGGGCGCCGAGCCGACCGCTCCGGCGACCGGCGACTCGTTCGTGCGCGGCCTCTCCGAGGCGATCGGTGGTCCGCTCGGCGGGCACGCCGTGCGGCCCGAGGCGAGACGCGGGCGGTTCTGGACGGCAGCACGGATCATCCTGGCGCTGACGTGCATCACGCTGGCGCTCTCGTGGGTGCAGAAGTCCCCGTGCCAGACCGGCGACTGGCAGAAGAACGTCCAGTACACCCGGTTCTGCTACACCGATGTGCTGGCGCTGTATTACGCCGAGGGGCTCAACGACGGCAAGGTCCCGTACAAGGACCACGCGGTGGAGTACCCGGTCGTGACCGGCTACTTCATGGGCGCGCTGGGCCTGCCGGTGCACGCGTACGGCGTGAAGCACCCCGAGATCAACCAGGGCCAGTGGTTCTACAACGCGAACGCGCTGGTGCTCTCGGCGCTGGCCGTGGCGACCGCGGCCGTGATCCTCGCGTTGCGCCGGCGACGGCCCTGGGACGCCGCGATCTTCGCGCTCTCCCCGATCATCTTCTTCACGGCCACGGTCAACTGGGACTTCCTCGCGATCGGGCTGGCCGCGATCGGCATCTACCTGTGGGCCAAACGACATCCGGCCTGGGCTGGCTTGTTCTTCGGGCTGGGCGCGGCGGCCAAGCTGTGGCCGCTGTTCATCCTCGGCCCGCTGCTCGTGCTGGCGTTGCGCTCGAAGACCCTCGACAAATGGCTGTGGTCGTTCCTCGCCACGGCCGGCACGTGGCTCGCGGTCAACTTCCCGGTCTGGTACCTCTGGCACGACAGCTGGCTGCGCTTCTTCCAGCTCAACAGCGAGCGGCCGATCGACTGGGGCACGTTCTGGTACGTCGGCCGCTACCTCGACGGCAAGTGGCACAGCGGCGCGAACGGCGATCAGGGCCCGTTCCAGTGGCTCAGCAACCACGTTCCGACGCTCAACATCTTCACGTACGGGTTGTTCGGGCTCGCCTGCGTCGCGATCGGCATCCTGGCCCTCGCCGCGCCCAAGCGTCCCCGGATGGCCCAGTTGGCCTTCCTGGTCGTCGCGGCATTCCTCATCTTCAGCAAGGTGTGGTCGCAGCAGTACGTCCTCTGGCTGCTCCCGCTGATCGTCCTGGCCCGCCCTCGCTGGGGCGCGATCATCGCCTGGACGGTCGCCGAGTTCGGCTACTTCACCGCGTTCTACGCCGAGCTGCTGGGCGCCGGCGGCAAACCGGTGATCCCCGAGGGCACGTTCGTGCTGGCCTCGGCCCTGCGCCTCATCACGGTCGCGGTCCTCTGTGGCCTGGTGATCCGCGAGATCTGGCGGCCCGAGCTCGACGTGGTCCGCCAGACCTACCGCGACGAAGACCCGGACGGCGGCTTCCTCAACCGCCCGGACGCCGGCTGGATCGAGGGCTTCAGCAGGGCCTTCCACCGCAAGCCCAAGCCCGCCGCGGCGGCTGCCACTGCCGAGCCCGAGCCCGAGCCCCCGGCCTCCCCGGAGCCGGTGCTCATCAGCTGACGAATCCGATCAGGAAACGACCGCAGCCCGGGCCTCTGGGCCCGGGCTGCTCTGTTTGGTCAGCCCGCGACGAACTTGGTCAGCCCGCGACGACTTGGTCAGCACGCGAGGTTGGTCAGCCCGCGACGACTTGGTCAGCACGCGACGTTGGTCAGCCGCGATGGCTTGGCCAGGCCGCGATGGCTTGGCCAGGCCGCGACGACGGACCGTGCGTCAGCCGCCCGCAGCGGCGATGAGCGTCGGCAGCCCGCCCGGCTGGGCGTTGAGGGTGGGCTGGGTCGGCAGGGTGCGCCCGAGGCCGGGATCGCCGCCGGGTTGGGTGCCCGTCCCCGGCTGCGGGATTTCACCGCCGGGCTGCGTGCCGGTTCCCGGTTGGATGCCCGTGCCCGGCTGGGTTCCGGTGCCGGGCTGGGTGCCCGTCCCGGGCTGGCCCGGCTGCTGGCCGGACTGGTCAGGCGGGGTCAGCCGGAACAGCACGGCGTCGTCCAGGTCTTCGCGGGTGATGCCCATCCCGTCGACCGGAATGTCGCCGGCGCGCTCCCACGGCGTGCCCGCCACGTAGTTTCGCAGCAGCAGAACCGTGGTGATGCCCTGCGTGCGCAGGTATTGAATGCTGACCGCGTCGGGGAACGTCTGCACCGACCGGCGCATCTCGGCCTGGTGCGCCACGGCGAAACCGCCCGCGCCGTTGGCGACCTGCTGGAAGCGGGTCGTCGACCAGAACATCACCATCTGGTCGGTGAGCTCGGCGGTCGGCAGCACCAGCATCGGGCCGGTGACCGTGCGCATCGCCTTGGGCTGGTCGGGCACCACCGGGTGGGCGGCCGAGGCCCAGCCCTCGGCCAGCACCAGGGCCAGCGGAATCAGCGTGGCCAGCCGCAGCCACGGCCCCGGCCATGGCGGGATGCGCTGCTCGGCCCAGTGATCGGCGCGGCGCACGAACTCGGCGACCGCGCCGGCCGCCAGGATCGCCAGCAACAGCGTCACCCAGAGCATGAGCCGACCGGGGATCCGGACGCCGAACGAGGCCGGCAGGTGACCGAAGACCGGGAGGTACGTCCAGCGGCCGTCGAAGAAGTTCGTGCCCAAGGTCAGGATGATCGTGGCGGCGAGACCGGCCAACAGGAGCAGGCGCTGCCAGAGCGTCCAGATGGAGAACGCCAGGCCGGCCAGGGCCAGCGCGTAGAGCACGAAGCCCGGCAGCAGCGACATCTCAGCCGGCCAGGTCAGTGAGGAGCGCGGCACCTGGTGCGGGCCGCCCCACAACCGCGACTCGGCGGGGCCGATCAGCAGGCTGCGCAGCGGCGGCGAGAAGAACTTGATCTCGGCGGTGGCGGTGCTCGTGCCGCTGCCTTTGAAATAGGGAATGGCGATGAGCGCGGCCACCCCGGCCACGAGCAGCGGGCCGATGAGGTCGGTGACCAGCAGCCGCCAGCCCAGCACCGGACGCTCGACGGGACGGCGCCACCATCGGATCGGCACCCGGACCAGCAGTACCAGCAGGATGATCCCGAGCACGCCGAGGAACGGCAGCCCGAGCGAGAAGCCGAGGCTGACCTGCCAGGCGGCGACCAGCCAGCCGGCCACGGCCCAGCCGGCATGGCGATGCGTACGCCGGAAGCCGCGCCGCATCGACCAGCCGTGCCCGCGGGCCAGCATGGCGAGCGCGAGCGGGATGCCGCCGGCCGAGATGATGTCGAGGTGGCCCTCCTGAGCGAGGCGCCACGGCGCGTACGCGAAGGCGACCGCGGCCACGGCGGCGCCGGTGCGGCCCGCGCCGAGCTGCCGGACCAGGGCGTAGGCGCCGATCAGCAGCAGCGTGTGGGCCAGGACGAAGAGAATGTTGTACCGCAGCGCGGCGGCGAGCGGGCCCTCGCCGATCATGCCGGCCGGGGCGTAACCGAGCAGGCTGTCGCCGAAGGCGAAGCTGTTGGGCTCGGGGAAGAACGCGTTGGCCTGCCACAACTTGACCGGGTCGGTGAGCAGGATGTGCCCGCTCCAGGCGATCTGCCAGGCCTGACGGGCCGGATCGCCGAGATCTTGCGGCAGGGTGTGCAGCGGGTACTGCAGGGCGGGCCAGGTCATCGCCACGGCCAGCGCCAGCGCGACGTAGGTGACCACCGCGTACTCGTGGATCAGCGCGCGCCCGAAGGAGCGGATGGCCCGCCGGATGCGGCCGGGCGCTCGCTCGGGCATGGTGGCGAAGACCGTCCAGGGGTCGGCCGGGGCGTTGGCCGGGCGAGCGCTGGGCAGCGGCTCTTTGATGCGGGCGGACGATGGCATCTTTTGTGGAGCGATTGCCGCACCAGCCGCAGAATCGGACACATCGGACGGATTTGCCGGGGCGGGCGCGGTGTCGGCGGCCCCGGGCGTGCCGACAGCGGGGGCGGCGCCAGCGGGTGTTGGTGCGCCGACAGAGGCGAGCTCACGGGCCGGAGTCGCCGACCGTCGCCGACTGGTTACGCGCAGGAATCGCCGCCAACCCGACTCGGCGTCGGTGGCCCGGGCGGCAGCCGGCTCCTCCAGCGAGACCGTCATGCGCGCGGCTCGATCGGCCTCGCTCGTCGGGGCGGCCGCCGGCGGCGCGACGGGAGCCGGCGCCGGGGCAGCGGGGCGCAGAGCCTCGGCCGCCGGGGCGCGGGGCGGGGCCGGCTCGGTGGCCGGCTGCTCCTGCGGCTGCTCGGTGGTCATGGTCCTCCCCAGTACCCCGTGGTCAGCGGCTTGCCCGCTCCCTCAGGAGGGCGATGTCTGCGCCCTGGCCCTCGGCGCCGCCCGGCGTCTCGACGACCGCCGGAGCGCCGGAGGCCCGGATAGCGGCCACCACCAACTCGGGGTCGATCTTGCCATTGCCGAGGTTGTCGTGCCTGTCCTGGCCGGAGTCGAAGCCGCCCTTCGAGTCGTTCGCATGAATCAGATCGATCCGGCCGGTGATCGCCTTGACCCGGTCGACGATGCCGACCAGGTCTTCCCCGCCCGCGAACGCGTGGCAGGTGTCGAGGCAGAAACCCGCGCCGAAGCCGGCCACCGCATCCCACAGCCGGGCCAGGTCGTCGAAGCGGCGGGCGCACGCGTTGTCACCGCCGGCGGTGTTCTCGATCAGGATCGGCAGTGGCAGGCCGCCGTCGGATTCCGCGTACTCGAAGGCCTTGCGCCAGTTGTCGAAACCGGCCGACAGGTCGGCCCCGGCGCCCACGTGGCCGCCGTGCACGATCAGGCCTTTCGCACCCAGCTCGGCCGCGGCTTTCGCGTGCGCCATGAGCAGCTTGCGGCTCGGGATACGGATCCGGTTGTTGGGCGAGGCGACATTCACGATGTACGGCGCGTGAATGTAGATGTCCACCTCGGACTCGCGCAGGGCCGCGGCGTCTTCGCGCGGTTTGGGGCTTTTGTAACCCTGCGGGTCGGTCAGGAAGAACTGCACGGCGTCGGCCCCGCGTTCACGTGCCGCGTTCAGGGGGTCGACGGGATCGACATGGGCTCCGATGCGCATGGGACGAGCCTACGACGAGGGTCCGACGCTTTCCGCATGCGTCACCGCGTCCCGCCGGGCCTCGTTAGTCCCGATCGAAGCAGGACGAACTGGGAGATGGTGCATGTCGCGGCAGTTCCGCTACCGGGTCACAGCGTTCGTGCTCGGCGGCCTCATATTCGGCGCACCGTTGCTGACGAATGGCACGGCGAGCGCCGAGCAGACCGGCCAGGCCCGCGAGGGCGGCCGGCAAGTGATCTTCGAAGGCGGCGGGATGTTTGACCTTTCCTGCCGCTCCCACCCCGACATCGAGCACATGACGGTGCCGGCCGACAGTACGGTCCGGGTGATCAACCGCACCGGTTACAGCGCACGTCTGCAGCTCGGCCGCGATACCAAGGGCACGCTTCCCGACGACGCCGCGACCGACGTGGTGTTCCGCCGGGGCACGACGACGGTGCTGCTCAGGCCGAACTGCCCGCTCGGCGAGGACACGACGCCGGTGCTGGTCACGGCCGCGCCGTCGGCGTCGGCGCAGATGCCGGACCCGATGCCGGCGCCCTCGGGCAGCAGCGCGAGCGCTTCGGTCATGGCCGCCACGGGCTCGTCGGGATCGCCGTCCGGTCCCGCGTCCGGTTCCGCCCTGCCGGATTCGGCGGCGGCGAGTCCGTCGCGGCCGACGCCGGCGACGGGACATTCGAGTGTGCGGGCTCCGGCGACCATGCGGACCTCGGCGGTGGCTCAGGCGGCGGCGGCCGCGGCGCAGGCCATGCCGCAGGGTGGCAGCTCCGGGCGAGTCAAGGTCAAGACGCCGACGGGTACGCCGGGAAGCACGGTCACCGCGTTCTCGGGTATGCCGCCGGGTGATCGGAAGACGCTTGTCCCCGGCGTACCCCACCTCGATCTGAGCCCGGCCACGCGGGAAGCCCTGCCCGCGCCGCCCGCCGCGCCACCCACCGAGATCGCGACGGCGGAGCCCGCAGCGGAGCCGGTGGCCGCGATGGAGCCGATGAGCGAGACCGGGCCGATCGGACTGCTGGCGCTGATGGCGGCGGTTTGTGTGATGGGAGTGGGTGCTGCGGCAATTCGGGCTATCGTGTCGCAACGTGCAAATCGGGCGAAAGTGGCGTAAGCTAATTGTCAACAAGCTCCGCGGGGCGGCCGCGTCCAACCTCATCGGTGTGGTCGTTCCTCCCCAGGTCCCACCCAGCGAAAGCGGAACGGACGCCCCGCGGCTCCCGATGAAAGAGGACCTCGTCCGCCGACGGGGTCCTCTTTCGTGTTCCGACCAGGATTTGGGCAGGTCGAGCCGGGTGGGTATGCTTGCTCGGTTCGCAGTCCCAGCCGTGGGCTCTGTACCCACGGCTTTTCGCTGCGAACGACACAAGACCTCCTGCCACGGAGAGACCGTGGCCGCTCAGCCCACAGGAGGTGAGAAAGTCTTGCGTCATTACGAACTCATGGTGATCCTCGATCCTTCGCTCGAGGAGCGCACCGTCGCCCCATCGCTCGACCAGTACCTGAACGTGATCAGGACCGCGGGTGGCTCGGTGGAGAAGCTCGACGTCTGGGGCCGTCGCCGGCTCTCGTTCGAGATCAACAAGAAGGCCGAGGGCATCTACGCCGTCGTCGACCTTCAGGCGACCCCCGAGGCCGTCGCCGAGCTGGACCGTCAGCTGCGGCTCAACGAGAACATCCTCCGTACCAAGGTCATCCGGCCCGAGACCCGCTGACCGCTCGTTTTTGTCAGGGGGTTCTGCGACCCTCCTACGAACGAGAACAGCGGCGAGGAGTAGATCATGGCAGGAGAAACCGTTATCACGGTCGTCGGTAACCTCACCGACGATCCCGAGCTGCGCTTCACCCCGTCGGGTGCGGCGGTTGCCAAGTTCCGCATCGCGTCCACGCCGCGCACTCTGGACCGGCAGTCGGGTGAGTGGAAAGACGGCGAGCCACTGTTCCTTGCGTGCAACATCTGGCGCGACGCCGCCGAGCACGTCGCCGAGTCGCTGCAGCGCGGCGCTCGGGTGATCGTGCAGGGCCGGCTGCGCCAGCGGTCTTACGAGACCCGCGAGGGAGAGAAGCGCACCGTCTACGAGCTCGAAGTCGACGAGATCGGCCCGTCGCTGCGGTACGCCACGGCGAAGGTGCAGCGGATGAGCCGCTCCGGCGGCGCCGGCGGCAGCGGTGGTGGCTTCGGCGCCTCCAACGGCGGCGGTGCCAGCGGCGGCGGTGCCAGTGGCGGCGGTGCCAGTGGCGGCGGTGCCAGTGGCGGCGGTAACCGGCAGCCCAGCACCAGCACCAGCAGCGGCGGCGGCGGCGGAGGCAACTTCGACGACCCGTGGGCGACGGCAGCTCCGGCCCAGGGCGGCCGCTCCGGCGGCGGCAGCTCCTCGTTCGACGAAGAGCCTCCCTTCTAGCCCTGTCGGGCTGTCAAAAGAGTTCAGGAGTAAGAGCAATGGCTAAGGCTGCGGCACTGCGCAAGCCGAAGAAGAAGGTGAACCCGCTCGACAAGGACGGGATCACCTACATCGACTACAAGGACACCGCCCTGCTGCGGAAGTTCATCTCCGACCGCGGCAAGATCCGCGCTCGCCGGGTGACCGGGGTGACCTCGCAGCAGCAGCGGCAGATCGCCCGCGCGGTCAAGAATGCCCGCGAGATGGCGCTCCTGCCGTACACGGCGACGGCGCGCTGAGGGGGATCCGCGAGATGAAGATCATCCTCACCCAGGAGGTGTCGGGCCTCGGCACCCCCGGCGACATCGTCGAGGTCAAGAACGGCTACGGCCGTAACTACTTGCTGCCGCAGGGCTTCGCGATCCAGTGGAGCAAGGGCGCCGAGAAGCAGGTCTCCGTCATCAAGCGGGCCCGCGATGCCCGCGAGATCCGTGACCTCGGGCAGGCCAACGAGGTCAAGGCGCAGCTGGCCAGCCTCAAGGTGACGCTGAACGCGCGCTCCGGCAGCGGCGGCCGCCTGTTCGGCTCGATCACCCCGAGCGAGATCGTCGACGCGGTCAAGGCCGCCGGCGGTCCGCTGCTCGACCGGCGCCGCCTCGAGCTGCCGGGGCACATCAAGACCACGGGCGCGTACAACGTCCAGGTCAAGCTGCACCCCGAGGTGACCGCGACGTTCCCGGTGAACGTGGTGGCCGCCAAGTAAGGGCGTCAGAGTCGGGAGGCCCCTGTCCACGGAAAGCGTGGACCGGGGCCTCTTTGCATGCCGACCGGGGGGCCGAGCCCCCGAACCACCCACGAGAAAGACCCGTCTGCCAGCGACCTCAGTTTGAGAGCGGGCCGGCTTGCTCAGCTGAGGCTGTTGCCGGTGATGGCGGAACTGATCACTGTGGCCAGTCCTCCACCGACGACCGCGGCGGCCAGGCCCACGCTGATCGCCTTCCAGGAGCTGCTGAACTTTCGCAGGCCGACGGCGACGATGATGCTCAGCACGAGCGAGATGAGGAACTGCGGGGCCGCCTTGCCGAGGGTGTCCAGGGCGTGCGACTGGGAGCCGGAGTTGACCACCAACATGTAGACGACAAATAGGACAATGGGCACGCCGTACCAGATAACGGTGTATCCGATCGCGGCGAGTGGGCCGCCGGCGTCCTGATCATCCTCCTCGTCGTCCGGATCGAGCAGGTCACTCCTCCGGCTCGTCGGGAAACCGCCGGTCACGGGGCGGCGCTCGTAGGAGCCGGTGAGATTCTGCTGGACCCCGTTGCCGGAGCGTTGTGGACGGACCAT
Source organism: Actinoplanes sp. NPDC051513 (assembly GCF_044454685.1). Classification (NCBI taxonomy): domain Bacteria; kingdom Bacillati; phylum Actinomycetota; class Actinomycetes; order Micromonosporales; family Micromonosporaceae; genus Actinoplanes; species Actinoplanes sp. NPDC051513. The sequence goes on along the minus strand of NZ_JBITDW010000007.1, from coordinate 268,602 downwards.
CGGATCGCGCTGCTCGCGGGGGACGGGCGAGATCAGCGACGTCGAGGTCATCGATAAGTTCGAGGATCGCGGGGCCTCTGCCGCCCCGCTCGCCCGAAAGGGCACGAAATCCGAGGTGCCGAAGCGCCGGGATTCACCCTCGGCGAGATTGCTGCTGTCCGACAGGTCTCGTCGCCAGTCGTCGTCGCCAACCTCGCGGTAGGTGGCCGAGCCGCGGCCGTCGCCGTTGCTTTCGGCGGGCTCGGCGAACTCGCTTCGCCAGTCGCCAGGATCGGGGCGCTGCCTGGCATCGGACGGCGCGCCACCGGCCCAGGGCGGGCTCTCGGGGGCCGCGCCGAGGGCCCGGCTCTGCCAGGAGGGGCCAACGCCGGAGTCGCGGCGCCAGGCATCGGAGCCCAGCGGCTCGCCGTATTCCGTGTCGGCGCGGCGCCGGCCACCACCCGCCGGCGGATCGTCGTCGCCGTCACGGCGACGGACCCCGGCACGGTAATCAGACGGACCGCCGTAGGGCGTGCCGCTGCGCGGGGAGTTGCCGGGATCGCCGCCGTAGAGGTTGCCGCCACGCGCGCCACCGGGGCCGTCGTCGTAGGGGTTGCCGCCACGCGCGCCGCTGGGACCGTCGTCGTAGGGATCACCGCCGCGCGGTGCGTTTCCGGGACCGTCACCGTAGGGCGTGCCCCGGCGCGGGTCGCCTCCCAGGCCATCACCCAAGGGCGCGCCCCTGCCGCCGGCGCGGTCGCCGTAGGCAGGGCCGCCCGGGCGCTCGCCGAAGGGCATGCTGCTGCGCGGCCTGTTGCCGGGTGCGTCGTCGTAGAGCCCGTCGTCTCCGGTGCGGTAGTCGGTCGCGTCGTCGGGGCGGGCACGACCGCTCGGAAGCGCGCGCCGGGCGCTGCCGTAGGCCGGGCCGCTCGGGGAGGCGCCGCCGTAGGCCTGGCCGTTTCCGGAGCCGTAGGCCTGGCCGTCGCCGTAGCCGCGATCGGTGCCATAGGCGGGACCGCTGGCCGGAGCGCTTCCGTAGGTCGCGCCGCCGCCGTACGCGGGACCGCCGGACGCCGCGCCGCCATAGGACGGACCGCTGGCCGGGGCGGCGCCGAAACCAGTGTCGTCAGGTCGGGCGCGGCCGCTCGGCAACTCGCGGCGAGGGCTGCCGTAGGCGGGGCCACTCGCCGGCGCGTTGCCGTAGGTCGGGCCGCCTGCGGGACCGTTGCCGTAGGTCGGGCCGCCTGCGGGACCGTTGCCGTAGGCGGGGCCGCTCGCGGGGGCGGCGCCGAAGCCGGTGTCGTCAGGTCGGGCGCGGCCGCTGGGAAGCTCGCGGCGGGGCGTGCCGTAGGGGGTGCCGCTGCGCGGGGCCGGGCCGGGGTAGCCGGGCTCCTCGTCGGGCCGGTTGCCGTAGGGCGTGGCGCTGCGCGGGGCGCTCGACGGCATGCCGCTACGAGGCTCGGCGGGCATGGCGCTACGCGGGGAACTGGACGGCGAGGCGCGCCAGTCGTCGGCGGGGCCCTCGGGCTTCGCGGGGCCGGCGGGAAGCGCGCGTCGCGGCGGGACAGTGGGGCCTTCTCCTTCGCGGCGGGCGGCCTCGTCGCGCCAGGCCTGCACGCGCGGGTCGTCCTCGGCGCGGCTCCACTGGCCGGTGTCGGGGTCACGAACCCAGCTGCTGGTGTCGGGCTCGGCCACCCAAGAGCCGGTGTGCTCGCGCCAGTCGTCGTCGTGGCCCTCGTTGTAGCGGGCCTTGCCGCCGCGGCCGGACGGGCGCTGCTGCTCCTGGGCCCTGGAACGGCGACCAGGCTGCGGGCCGGGGGCGCCCTGTTCGCGACCGTCGTCGCCGAACACGCCGGGCGCGCTGCGGGGGTTTGCCCCGCGGGGGTCCTCGCTGAACGTGCCGGGCGTGCCGCCGAAGGCTCCGGGGGCGCTGCGGGGGTTCGCTCCGCGAGCGTCGTCGCCGAACGTGCCGGGCGTGCCGCCGAAGGCTCCGGGGGCGCTGCGGGCGCCTGAGCCGCGGGCGTCGTCACCGAACGCTCCGGGGGCGCCACCCAGCGCTCCGGGTGCGCCACCGAATGCGCCGGGGGTGTTGCGCGGGTCCTCATTGAACCGGCCGGGCGCGTCGGCGTCGTCACGGCTGCGCCGGCGGCCGACCCCGGGGGCCGGCTGGTCGGTGGGATAGCCCGGAGCCGCGCCGCGCCCGAAGGCGGCCGGAGGCTCGGCGCCGCGCCCGAACCCGCTGGTGGGAGAGCCCGCCGGCGGCTCGGCGCCGCGCCCGAAGCTGGTCGGGGGTTCGGCGAGACCAGCGCCGCGTCCAAAGCTCGAGGTAGGTGCGGCGGGCGGCGGCTCGATGGCGCCTCGGCCGTAGCCGGGAGTCGGGGGTTCGGCCAGGCCGGCGCCGCGTCCGAAGCTTGAGGTGGGTGCCGTCGGTGGACGCTCACCACGGCCGAAGCCACTGGTGGGCGAGGCGGCCGGCGGCTCGGCGGGATAGCCCGGCGCCGCGCCGCGCCCGAAACCAGCGGCCGGAGGCTCAGCGCCGCGCCCGAACCCACTGGCCGGCGGCTCAGCGCCGCGCCCGAACCCGGTGGTCGGAGAGGCAGCCGGCGGCTCGGCGCCGCGCCCGAAGCCGGGCCCGGAGGGGGCCTCGGGAGGATAGGCCGCGCCGCGCCCGAAGCTGGAGGTGGGAGCGGCGGGCGGCGGCTCGACCCCCCGCCCGTAGCCCGATGCGGGCGAAGCGGACGGCGGCTCGGCGTAGTTGCCGCGGGTGAAGCTCGTCGTCGGTGACTCGGTCGCGTACCCGCGCGGGGACTCGGCCGGCGGGGCGTCATCGGCGTATCGGCCGCGGCGCGGTGCGGGCGGCGCGGCGTCGGCGGCGTGGCCGCCGGGACGGGTGTCGTAGCTGAGCGGCATCGGCACCGATGCGGCGCCGCCGATCGGGCGTGCGCCGGCGTCGGCGGCCGGGTCGGTGTGGCGGCTGCGGCGGCCGGGCTCGCCGTATGGCGCCGACCGGCGCGCGGGATCGTCATAGGCCCCGCCCTCGTACGGGGTCGCCGGCAGGGCCCGGCGGCCCGTGGAGCCGTCGTGGCGGCCGGCGTCGTCGTCGTGGCGCCGGGCGGCCGGGTCGGCGCCGGCCCACGTGGGCGTGGTGGGGGCGGCCGGGTCGGCGAAGAGCGGGATGTTGCCCGTGTCGGTGTGCCCGGCCCAGTGGTCGGATTCCGAGCGCGTGGCCCAGCCCGTACCCCCTGATGGTCTTGAACCGCCACCCTCGGGCGCCCGGCGGCGGCCGACCGGCGGTGACCCATCACCCAGCTCCGCATCGCGCCGCCAGGCGGCGCGGTCATCCTCGCGGACGAGATGGCGTCCGTCGTCGCGCGGCGTCTGCCAGCTCGGCGTCTCGGCCGGATCGTCCATGCGCAGCCAGCTCGACATGGATTCCGGGTCCTTCGTGGAGCTGCTCGCGGGGGAGGCCGAATCGTTCCACGTCGCCGTGCCGTCGATGGCGTCGCGCTGCCAGGACTGACGGGCCGGCTCGGCCGGGCTGCCGTCGACCAGTTGCTGCCAGGAGGAGGAGCTCTCGGCCGGCGGACGCGGGGCGGGCTGCTGGCGGCTCGGCGTGGACTGTTGTTCCCAGGGCTGCGCAGGCTCGGTGAACTGCTGCCACGCGGGGCGCGACTCGTCGGAGGCGGGCGCGGACCAGGCCGTGTTGGAGATGGCCGGCTGGGCGTTGGGGGTCTCGCCGGTCGGCGGGTACGCGCCGGTGCCGCCGGTCTGCCAGGCCTCGGTGGTCGAGCGAAAGCCGTGCGTGCCGGTCGTGGATCGCCACTCGGTGGTTTGCCGCCAGCGTGCGCCGGTGGCCCGCCATTCGGCCGTCTCCGTGCGCCAGCCGACGCCGTCGGCCGGGAAGGTCGGGCGTCCCGTCGAGGCCACGTCGGACCATCGGTTCGCCGGCTCGACCGCCTGGGAGTCGGACTCGGCCTGCTGAGCCCACGCGTCGGCGCGGTCCTGCCAGGCCTGCGCCTCGGGGCTGGGCTGCATGCTGCCGGTGTCGGTCAGGGACGCCCATTTCGGCTCAGGCTCGACGAAATCGGTACGCTCCGGACTCGGGGAAGGCCACGGCTGTGCAGCGCGCCGGTCGCGCGGCATGCGTGTGCCGTAGTCCCACTCCCGTTGGTCCACCCAGAAAGCGTGACGTGCGGGAGACCGAACCGCAACGCCTCCGGGCGATGGCTTGCTCACGCGGGGCAGCTTTTTCTCCCTCCACAGCTGTTGATGGCGTTGTTCCTGCTGGATAAGGCACATGTCACCCCATCCCCAGGAGTTGTACACAGGCTGTGCACAGGCCTGTCCCCAGGCTGGGCCGGGATGTCCACAGGTTGTCCCAAGGCTTGTCCACCGGGGCGCTTGGGCAGGTGGTGAGGCTCTTCGTAGAGTGGGCCAACCTCGTGATCGGGCCAATTTTTTGATCATGGGGCTGTTTCAGCCGAAAGTGTCGTACCCGGGCTGTTGGATCACGAGATAGACGTACGGCTAGCGGAGGGGGTCCGGGTGTCGATCACCGACGACGCAAGGCCGGAGTCGCGGCCGCCAGCCCAGCCATCGGCCGGCGGGCCGCCGCGTGGGGGCGGCGGCGAGGGGTCGGGCGGCGGCGGTTTCGACCGTTCCCCGCCGCAAGACGTGGCGGCCGAGCAGGGCGTGCTGGGCGGCATGCTGCTGTCCAAAGACGCGATCGCCGACGTCGTCGAGATCATCAAGGTGCAGGACTTCTATCGTCCGGTGCACGCGACGATCTACGACGTCATCCTCGATCTGTACGGGCGGGGCGAGCCGGCCGACGCGCTGACCGTGGCCGCGGCCCTCTCCGACGCGGGCGACCTGCAGCGCACCGGCGGCGTGCCGTACCTGCACACCCTGATCGAGAGCGTGCCCACGGCGGCGAACGCCTCCTACTACGCGCGCATCGTCTCCGAGCGGGCGATCCTGCGCCGGCTCGTCGAGGCCGGCACCAAGATCGTGCAGCTCGGCTACGGGGCGAACGGCAACGGCGGGCGCGATGTCGACGACATCGTCGACCTGGCCCAGCAGGCCATCTACGACGTCACCGAAAAGCGGGTGAGCGAAGACTTCGCGGCCCTCGGCGACATGCTGCAACCCACCCTCGACGAGATCGAGGCGGTCGGCGCGTCCGGCGGCATGATGAGCGGCGTGCCGACCGGCTTCGGCGACCTCGACCGCCTGCTCAACGGTCTGCACCCCGGCCAGTTGATCATCGTGGCCGGGCGGCCCGGCCTTGGCAAGTCGACGGCGAGCATGGACTTCGCCCGCAATGCCGCGATTCGCCACAACTGCGCGAGTGCCATCTTCTCGCTCGAAATGAGCAAGATCGAGATGGTCATGCGGCTTCTCTCCGCCGAGGCTCGGGTGCCGCTGCACGTCCTGCGCTCCGGGCAGCTCACCGACGACGACTGGAGCAAGCTCGCCCGTCGCATGGGTGAGATCAGCGAGGCGCCGATCTTCGTCGACGACACCCCGAGCATGAACCTCATGGAGATCCGGGCGAAGGCGCGCCGCCTCAAGCAGCGGCACGACCTCAAGCTGATCGTGATCGACTACCTCCAGCTGATGACCTCGCCGAAGCGCACCGAGAGCCGCCAGCAAGAGGTCTCCGAGCTTTCCCGTGGCCTCAAGCTCCTGGCCAAAGAGATCGAGTGCCCGGTGATCGCGGTGTCCCAGCTGAACCGCGGCCCCGAGCAGCGCACCGACAAGCGGCCACAGCTGTCCGACCTCCGTGAAAGTGGATCAATTGAGCAGGATGCCGACGTCGTCATCCTGCTGCACCGTGATGACTACTACGACAAGGAGTCACCACGGGCGGGCGAGGCCGACTTCATCGTGGCCAAGCACCGAAACGGCCCGACCGACACCGTGACGGTGGCCGCCCAGCTGCACCTCTCCCGCTTCGTCGACATGGCCATCGTCTAGGCGCCGCCAAACAGAGGGGACCGCCAAACAGAGGGGGCTGCCAAACAGGGCTAGACACCTGTTTGGGTGGGTCTGGTTTGAGCGGGTTGGCTGCCGTGGCCTTGGGGTAGTGATTGTGGGTGCGGCCGTTGCGATGGGTGGCGGCTGGGCTGGGGCGCGCCATGGCCGGGAGTCGTGCGTGGTCACGGTGGGTGCCGCCCGTTGCGCTGGGTGGCGGCTGGGCTGGGTTTGCCATGGCCCGGGGTCGTGCGCCGAGGACGTGCGCCTCGACCACCGGGTACCGGCCCTCGAAGGCCCGCCCGGCCTCGTCGTCGCCCCAGGGTCGCGCTGCGGACGCGGCAGCCACCGCCGCCCCGGCGGCGTCGCGCTGCACGCCCAGCGCGCGCCCGGCCTCACTGATCCGCCGCCCCGGCTCATCCCGCGTCATGGTGGCCCAGCAGCGAACGGAGCTCGTTGTCGCGAAGGAACCGCATCGTGCCCGATTCGGCCGGCAGATAGCGATCCGTCCGCTGACGTTCGATCCGCTTCCCGGCGCTCATCAGTCCGGCGCGCTGACCGAGTTCGCCGAGGTGTTCGGCGTCCCGGTGTTCCCGCTCGGCGTCGAGGCCGGTGACTCCTACGTGGTGATCGACGAGCCTGGCCGCGTGTTCCTTCTCGACCAGGCCGGCGAGTGGTTTGTCGGCGACTCGCTCGACGAAGCCGTAACGGCCCTCCTGACCGGCGACGGCCCGGCGGACCGCCTCCACGACGACGGCTCCGGGACGCCGTCCGGCGAGGTAGGGGCCCGCGACAATGGGCCCGCGACAATGGGCCCGCGACTTAGGGGCCGAAAGGCAGAGGCGCCCGCCGGATTCGCGGCTGGGCGAAACCGGCGGGCGCAAACCCCGTCAGTCGAAGAGGTCGTGCAGGAAGCTCTTACGTTTGCGGTAGTGGCCGTGGTGGCCAACTTGTCCCCGGTAGTGGCCGTGGTGGCCTTGCGCCCGGTAGTGGCCGTGGTGCCCGTATGCGGCGGGGGCCGGATACCCATGGGCGGCCGGCGCGCCGTAAGCCGGAGGCGGCGGGGCCGCGTAACCGCCGTGCGTCTGCGGGGGCGGCGGCGGGGCGTAAGCGCCGGGCGGCGGGGTGGGCGCTGCCGGGCGTGACGGGGCCTGCCGGGTATTGAAGCTGGCCTCGGCCTCAAAGAGTTTTTCGAGCTCACCGCGGTCGAGGAAGATGCCGCGGCATTCGGTGCACTGATCGACCGTGACGCCGCTGCGCTCGTACACTCGCATCTCGCCGTGACACTTCGGACAGGTCATCTGCATCTCACAGACGGTACAAGGCCGTGTCACTGTTCCGAGCTTTGTCAGGCTGTGTGCTTGCTGAATGCACGGTGGGAAACATCGGACGTCAACGCTGGCGCCCACGCCAGAAACGCGATCGGGTAGAGCAGGTAGCCGAAGCGGGTCGAAGGGATCAGCAGGATTGCGGCGAGCAGCCCCCAGCCGCAGATCAGCGCCGCGTCGGCGGCCGTCCGCGGCGGCCGGCGGACCAGCCGTACGGCGATCACGACCGCGGTCGCCGCGAGCAGTCCGGTGGCCAAGAGCCGACCGCCGGGCAGGTGCTGAGCGATCAGGTAGCCAGGGAATGGCGACTGCGCCGGGCTGGTGACCAGGCCGTGCCCGAGCGGAAAGCGCACCACGTTCTCGAGGAAGGCGTGCGCGTTCACCAGGAACGGCGGGATCAGCACGAGGATCGGCAGCCCGAGCGCGCCGGGCAGGAACGACCGCCACCGCCCGCTGACGATGGCGAACACCAGCAACACCGCCACCACCGGGAAGGCAAACGGCTTGCAGGCCGCCGCCGCGCCGACGGCGACTCCGGCCCAGCCCCACCGGCCGGTCGCCGTGAGCGCCAGAGCCAGCAGGCAGAGCGCCAGCACCGGCAGATCGTCGCCCCCGGTGGCCAGCGTCAGCGCACAGATCGGCACGATCGCGACGGCCTGAACGGCCCGCACGAGAGGGGGCGGCATCGGCGTCCCGGGAAGTCCCCGAAGCGCGCCCGAGAGGCCCGGCAGCGGCCCGGATGACGGCGTCGGAGAGCTGCCCGGCATGAGCAGCCCGACCGCCACCGCCAGCGCGCCCACGGTCATCACCGCGAACCACACCCGAGCGTCTGTCCACCAGAAGTCGCCGAAGACGGCCCGTGGCAGCCCGAACACCGCCATCCCCGGCTGGTAGGGGCTGTACCCCATCAGCCGCTCGTCGACCGGCAGCGCCGCGATCGCGTCCCGGCCCAGATAGGGCGTCCCGTGGTGCAGCAGCCGGTCGCCCATCCGCTCGACGACCAGCACCTCTTCCTGCGCCCGGTCCGTCCGCCCGCCGGCTCGATGCACCGCTTCGACCACCAGCGGCAACAACGCCGCGAGAACCCCGGTGGTCCAGGCGAGCGTTCCCCTTCCGCTCACCGAGCGCCGCATGATCTGTACGACGACCAGCACCGTCGCCGCGGCATACGGCCATACCGCGATCGCGCCCCACGCGCGGTGCGGCAGCAGTGTGGAGGTGAGGGCCGTGATCAGCGCGAAGGCGGCCGCGATCGCGTACAGGAAAAGGTCGGCCGTCAGGCCGCCGCCGGCCCGATCGATGCCCTGGAGCAGGCGGACGGCGCGGTTGGTCACGCCGGCAAGTGTGTCAGAGCAGGTCAGCCGCGCTGGCGGGGCGGGTCGGGCCTGGCTGGCGGGGGAAGGTCAAGCCCGGCTGGCGGGGGTCAAGCCCCGCTGGTGGGGAGGTCAAGCCCGGCTGGCCGGGGGCAGGTCGAGCCTGGCTGGCCGGGGGCAGGTCGAGCCCGCCCGGCGGAGGAGGTCAGCTCGGCTGGTGAGGCAGGGCGGAACGACTCTGGCCGGGCGGCCGGCGCCGCGGCAGGCGCACCACCGAGCCGGCGTCGTGCAGGGCGGCGGCCAGCGCGCCCGGACGGCCGCCCGAGCCGCGCTGGAGCGTGCCCAGCAGCCGCGCCGACGACATCGGCCGGGCGAACAGGTGACCCTGGCCGGCGACGCAGCCCAGCTCCCACAGGGCGTGCCGCTGCGGCTCGCTCTCGACGCCCTCGGCGACCACGGTGAGGTGCAGGCTGCGAGCCAGATCGACGGTCGAGCGGATCACGGCGGCGGCCTCGGAGGAGGTCTCGACGGCGGTGACGAAGTCGCGATCGATCTTCAGCTGGTTGATCGGGATGTGCGACAGCACCGAGAGCGAGGAGACGCCGGTGCCGAAATCGTCGAGGGCCAGGCCGACGCCGGCGTCGCGCAGCTCGGTGAGCGCCCGTCCGACCGTGTCGATCTGGCTGATCGTGAGGGTCTCGGTGAGCTCGAGCACCAGCCGGTCGGCCGGCACGTCGTGGCGGGCCAGGCCGGCGAGCACAGTGGACGGGAAGCGCGCGTCGAGCAGGCTGCGCGGCGACACGTTCACCGCGACGGGCAGGTCGAAGCCGGATTCCCGCCACACGCCCGACGCTGCCAGTGCCTGGTCGAGCACCGCCTCGGCGAAGGCCGGCAGCTGGCCCGAGCGCTCCACCGTCTCGAGGAACTGCATGGGCGTGAGGTAGCCGTGCTCGGGGTGCTGCCAGCGGGCCAGCGCCTCGGCCGAGATGATCTCGCCACTGCCGAGGTCGACGATCGGCTGGAAGTCGACCACGAACTCCTGCTCGGCGACCGCGCGCTGAAGCTCGCCACCGAGCATCAGCCGGCCGACGTCGGCGGTGTCGAGCGAGTGCGCGTACGTCGCCGTGGGCAGGCCGGCGCGCTTCGCCTGATACATGGCGACGTCGGCGCGACGCATCAGCTCGTTGATGCCGCCGCTGCCGGGCGCCAGCGCGATGCCGCCGGCCGCCTCGACCGTGATCTGCATGCCCTCGACCTCGAGGGTCGCCTCGAGCGCGCTGAGCATCTGCTCGGCGCGGTGCGTGGCCAGGGCCGGCGTGACCAGGTTGACCAGCAGCACCGCGAATTCGTCGCCGCCGAGCCGGGCGACCAGGTCGCCGGGGGCCGCCGCGTCGTCGAGCCGCCGCGCCACCTCGCGCAGCACCGCGTCGCCCGCGCCGTGGCCGAGCGTGTCGTTGACCTCTTTGAAATGGTTGAGGTCGATGAGCAGCAGCGCCACGATGCCGTCGTCGGTGCGGCCCGCGAAGTACTTCATCGCCCGCTCGTAGAGCTCGCGACGGTTGGCCAGCCCGGTCAGCGGGTCGTGTGCGGCCTCCCACGCGTTCTGCTCGTTGAGCCGCTGCAGCTCCGCGTACGCCGAGGCGTTGCGGATCGCCGTGCACAGCGCCGATGCGAACGTCTTGAGCTTGTACCGCTCGAACTCGGTGAGCTTGATCTTGCCGTGGAAGTCGAGCACGAGCGCGCCCGCCCGGTAGCTGCGGTCGCGGGTCTCCAGCTCGGTGGTGATTGCCGTGTCACCGCCGAACTTCCGCGGGCCGGGGCCGTCGTAGGTAACGCCCTCGGCGCGCGCTCGCACCACCCGGTCGACGCCGGTGGTGTTCAGGTCGATCTCTACCTCGTCGGCCGAGAAGAGCCGCGCACCCTGCTCGGCGGCGTGGTAGAGCACCTGGTTGAGGTCGACCGAGCTGAGCTCGTCAGTGGTGTCGGCGAGCCGCCGCCAGGACTCGCGCTCCTCCGCGGTGCGCACCCGCCGGGTGTGCCAAAGGTGCAGGCACGCGACCACCAGCGGCACGAAGCCGAGCAGGAGCAGGCTCGCCCCGTAGATCAGCACGCCGGCGATGTAGAGGATCGTGGCCAGCTTGACCGCGATGTCGACCAGGTCGGAGATCAGCTCGCGGAAGAAGAGCCGCCGGATGGTCGAATGCGAGGCCACCGCGATGACTGGGAGGAACAGCAGCTGGTCGACAATGTTGAGCGCCAGATAGGACAGTGCGACCGCCCAGATCGCGGCCTCGGGATGCATCAGGTCGGGACGTGCGCCGCTGAGGATCAGCACGGTGCCGGCCGCGCTGACGATGAGCACAAGCTTCGCGAGCGCGAACAACGACTTCTGCGCCGATCGCTGGGTCGGGATCTTCGCGACCGCCATGCCGGCCGAGGCGCACAGCACGACCCACGGCATCGGGGCGAGTACCAGCCCGATCATGATCGGGATTTCGCTCCAGTTCGTGGCGTTCTGGCTGGATTGCACCCGTACATAGATCTTGACGCGCTCGCCGACCACTGTGCCGAGGAAGATCAGGATCAGTAGCGCGGGTTGTGGCGTCGAGAGGTCCGCGTTGATCGCGTACCAGACGTTGAAGACGACGGCCCCGCACGCCAGAACGACGACGAGACCGATGAGCAGCCAGAGCCGCCGATCGGTCGCGTCGTCGTTGGAGCTTCGTACGGTTGACACGGGATCTTCCTGTCGCCGAGCTCAACGGGCGGTGTTCCCGGGCTCAAGCGTATGCAAAGGGCGCCCTGTGGCGCACTGACCCCTTAGTCCCAGTCACGGATCCGCATTGCTTCTCTCCTCGCGTCGGAACCCGGCCCAGTCCGGGTCCAAAATGATCTTGGTTCGTCGCGACGAGCAGAACGTTATGCGGTAGTCCGCGCAGCCGTAACCCTTTTGTGTCGGTATGCGCAGAAAGCGATAATCGGGCCGGCGGTCGTTACTCGCTGTCCAAGAAACAGAACTCTGTGCAATGTGATTAGTCGATTTGGACGCAGTGTCCGGATAGCAGAGGGTGCCGTTTGTATAACGCAACGGATTGACAAAACAACTCGCTTATCCGTAACGTCGGCAGGCTCCTGAGCAGCGCATAGATCATGAACATTGAACAACCTTTCAATGGTGAACCGCATGTCTCCATTGCGCTGGCGGACGTCTTCGGCGAACGTTCTATAAACTCCCGTTATGCCCGAGAAATCGCTGCTCAGTCACGTCGACGAGACAGGCGCCGCACGCATGGTCGACGTTTCCGCGAAGGCGGTCACGACGCGTCTCGCGATCGCCGCCGGCCGGGTCGTCACGACCCCCGAGGTGATCGCGTTGTTGCGGGTAGAAGGCCTGCCCAAGGGCGATGCGCTGGCCGTCGCGCGGATCGCCGGAATCATGGGCGCCAAGCGGACTCCCGACCTCATCCCGCTCTGCCACCCGATCGGCCTGCACGGCGTCGTGGTCGACCTCGAGCTCACCGGGAATGCGATCGAGATCACGGCCACCACCAGGACCGCTGACCGCACGGGCGTCGAGATGGAGGCGCTCACGGCGGTCGCGACGGCCGGCCTCACGATGATCGACATGATCAAGGCGGTGGATCCGGCCGCGAGCATCGAATCGGTCCGTGTGCTGCGGAAAGAGGGCGGCAAGACCGGTGAATGGGTACGCCCGGAGGACCGTCCATGAAGGCCCGCGTGATCGTCGCCAGCAACCGCGCCGCCGTCGGCGTCTACGCCGACACCAGTGGCCCACGCCTGGTCAGCGGCCTGCGCGAGCTCGGCTGCGAGGTGGGCGACCCGGTCGTGGTGCCGGACGGCGATCCGGTCGAGCGGGCGCTGCGCGAGGCAGTCGCCGACGGCGTCGATGTGGTGCTGACCAGCGGCGGAACGGGCATCACCCCGACCGACCGCACGCCCGAGGCCACCCGCGGCGTGCTCGATTTCGAGATTCCCGGCATCGCCGAGGCGATCAGGGCGTACAGCCGCGACCGGGTGCCGGCCGCATCTCTTTCCCGAGGTATTGCCGGAGTAGCCGGACGAACACTTATAGTGAACTTGCCGGGCTCAACCGGCGGGGCCAAGGACGGCCTCGCGGTGCTCGCGCCCCTGCTCAAGCACGCGATTGAGCAGATCGGCGGCGGGGATCACCCGCAGGTGTAGCCCGCGAGTACTAGACCCGCGGGCGTACACAAAAAGTCCTAGACGCATGGTGCAAAGTCGGACACCGTTCGGCGTCCACATAGTGGGAAATCTTGGGCCCGGACACTTGGGTGGGGCGCGAGACGATCGCGCTCGTTAGGCTCGACCGGTGAGCGAAGAGATCCCGGTCGACTGGGAACAGGCCCGCGCCCTCGCGTACGAGGCGGGCCGGCGCGCGGCCGGGCCGACCGAGTTGATCTCGCTGCCCGACGCCGACGGCCGCACCCTCGCCGAGCCGCTGCGCGCGCTCACCGACCTCCCGGCGTTCCCCACGTCGAGCATCGACGGCTGGGCGGTGCGTGGCCCGAAGCCATGGCGCGTCGTCGGCCGGGTGCTGGCCGGCGGCGTGGCCGGCCCCCTCGATCACGACGGCACGTGCGTCGAGATCGCGACCGGAGCGATGGTGCCGGCCGGCGCCGACGCGCTCATCCGCGTCGAAGAGTCCACTCGCGACGCCGAGGGCCTGGTCAGCGGCGAGCCCCGGGCGGTGCCCGAGTGGCGGCTGCCAGGCGAGGAAGCGCACAAGGACGAAGAACTGCTGCCGGTGGGCACGGCCATCGATCCGGCGGTGATCGGCGTCGCCGCGACGTGCGGGTACGAAGCGCTGAGCGTGCGCCCGCGTCCCCGCGCCGGGCTGCTGGTCTTCGGCGACGAGTTGCTCACCGCCGGCACGCCGGGCGCCGGCCGGGTGCGCGACTCGCTCGGCCCCCAGGTGCCCGGTTGGCTGCGCCGCTGCGGCGCCGCGGTCGAGCCGTCCGCGGGCCCGGTTCAGGACACCCTCGAGGCCCACCTCGAAGCGGTTCGTGGCGCGCTCACCGCGGCCGACCTGGTCTGCACCACCGGCGGCACCATGCACGGACCGGTCGACCACCTGCACCCGACGCTGACCGAGCTCGGCGCCGAGTACGTGGTGAACACCGTCGCCGTCCGCCCCGGCTTCCCGATGCTGCTGGCCCGCGTCCCCGGCCCCGACGGGCGAACCCGCTTCCTGGCCGGCCTGCCCGGCAACCCGCAGTCGGCCGTGATCGCCCTGATCACGCTGGTCGCGCCGCTCCTCGCCGGGCTGCAGGGACGCCCCGCGCCCTCGCTCACCATGGTCGAGGTGTCCGCCGGCGTGCCGGGCCGCGGCGGGTTCACCCACCTGGCGCTGGCCCGGCTCGACCACGATGGACGGTCGGCCACCCCCGTCGGCCACGTCGGCTCGGCGATGCTGCGTGGCCTCTCCAACGCGCACGGCTTCGTCGTGGTCCGCCCCGGCGCGCAGGCCGCGGCCGGCGACCTCGTGCCGTTCCTACCGTTGCCGCTCGTTGCCGGAGAACGTCCATGACCCGGATTGTCGCGATCGCCGAGGTGCTGGCCGTGCCGCTCGACCTGGCGGCGCACGAGAAGGCCGTGGCCCAGGCCCGGGCCGGCGCGGTGGTCTCCTTCCAGGGCGTGGTGCGCGACCACGACCAGGAGCGCGGCGTGACGCTGCTCGAATACGAGGGCCATCCGACCGCCGAGGCGATTCTGCGCGAGGTCGCGGCCGAGATCGCCGCCGATCCCGACGTGTACGCCGTGGCGGTGTCCCACCGGGTCGGCACGCTGGCGATCGGCGACGTCGCGCTGGTGGCCGCGGTGAGCACGGCCCACCGGGCGGCGGCGTTCGCGGCGTGCGCCCGCCTGGTCGACGAGGTGAAGGCCCGCCTTCCGATCTGGAAGCGCCAGGTCTTCACCGACGGCACCGACGAGTGGGTCAACTGCCCGTAGGCGCGGTCACCGGCCTCGCGGTCCCGGTATGGCCGGGGCCCGGCGCAGCTGCTGCGGTCGGCGGCGCACCGGCACGGCGGGGGCCACACCCGGCCGCCACGGCAGGGCGTTCAGCAGCAAGATCAGGATGAACGCGTAACCGTTGCCGCCGGCTGTCCATCGTGGATCGGCCACGAGCAGCACGTAGGTCAGCACCGCCGCGGCCGCGAATCCGGCGCCGGGAAAACGCCGCGACTGGGGGCGGCGGGCGGCGGTCCGCCGGCGGGCGGCGGCGTCGATCAGGATCAGGACGGCCGGCAGGAGCCAGATCAGGGAGTGGACTCGGCTGATCGGGCCTACCGCCGCGCCGGTCAGGCCGATCAGCGTGCAGGCGGCGATCTCGTCGCCGTCGTGGTGCGCGGAACGGGCACGGATCATGCCGACCGCCATCAGGAGACCGGCGAACGACAGCCAGATCAGCACCGGCGTGCTCGTCGAGTCGTAGAGGCGGGCCAGGACGCCGGCCAGCGACTGGTTGTCGGGGACGTCGAACGGCCCCGAGCGGGCCAGCCCGGGCAGGATCGGCGCCGGGCCGGGCGCCACCAGCAGGGCGGCGCCGAGGACGGTGAGGGCGGTGATGGTCGCGGTCACCGCGGCCCGCCATTGCCGTGTGACCGCGAAATACACGATGAACAGGCACGGGCCGATGGCGAGAGCGGTCGCGATCCCGGTGCCGAGACCGGCCCAGGCGCCGGTGGCCCACATCCGGCGGAGACGGGCGGGCGGGCGGCCGTCCGAAGGGTCCGGCCACCAGGTGGCGCGGCTGCGGGCCCAGGCGGCGCGGCGCAGGGCTATTACGTCGGCGGTGACCAGGCCGAACAGGAGCAGATCGAGGCAGCCCAGGCCCAGCGTGGCGCGAACCGGGGCGGCCGCCAGGGCCAGGAGGACGGCGGCGAGGATGATCGGGAAGCGGGGCCGGCCGTATCGGCGGGCGACCGGGCCGGCCAGGGCGACCAGGGCGAGGACCAGCGCGACCACGCCGGTCACGGCCGTCAGAACGGCTGCCGCCCTGAGTGGGAGCAGGCTCAGCGGGGAGATGAGTAGGGCGGCGGGGGCGGTCAGCGGGGCGTCCAGCCGGTCGCCGGCCTGCCAGTCCCGGACGGCTGCCAGCGAGGCGGCGAGCGTGCTGACCCCGTACGCGTGATGGAGAAAGAGAATCGCCGAGCCGGCGGCGAGACCCGCCAGGGCGACCACAACGGACCTTGCGTGCTTCGCCGGCATGGCGCGACCCCCGTCGCTCTCGGAAGGCGCAGACCAGCCGCGCGGCCCTCGTCCGCTTTAACGCGGAGACCGCGACAAGGTCACCCAGCGGGTCAGCCGGGGATCTTTCGAGCGGCGGCGGCCGACATCGCGGCGATCTTGGCGTCGCGCTTGGCGGCCTTGGCGGCCCGCTTCACCGCGCGCTGCGAGCGATCGACCGCGTGCGTCGTGCGGTAACGCAGGCCCGGGCGGCCCTCGGTGTCGGCCGCTGCCAGCAGCAGACCGCCGATGAGACCGAGGTTCTTGAGAAGATCGGCCGGCCGCTTCTCCTTGGCGAAGCCCGCGGCCGTCGTCGGCACGAGACCGGCGGCCAGCAGCGCCGCGGCGGGCCGGGTGAAATGTCCGGTTGCCAGCGCCACGCCGGCCACCACGTCGGTGGCCGCCTTGGCGCGCACGATCGTGCGCGGGTCGGTCGGGATGCGCGGATCGGCCTTCTCGAGCGCCGGGCCGACCCGGTCGAGGACCCACCGCGCCGTGTCGACCTTCTCGTCCGGGTTGATCAGGTGTCGGATGCCGTCGACCACGAAGATCGAGGCGAGCATGGCACGGGCCGCTGTGCGTACGGGTCTCATGAAAATGGTTATACCCGCAGGGCGGGCCTCATACCGGCTGGGTGCGCAGGTATCGGCCGAAGTGCGGCACCGTGAACGCGACCGTGCCGCGCTCGCCGGAGTAGATCAGACCCTTCTTGATCAGGGCATCTCTGGCCGGGGAGAGGCTGGCCGGCTTGCGCCCGAGGGCCGTGGCGATCTCGGAGGTGGGCACCGCCGCGTCCATGTCGTTGTCGGGCTCGCCGGACAGCACGGCCATCGCCCGCATGTACTCCCGCTCGGCCGGGGTGGCCCGCTCGAAGCGGGAGCCGAAGAAGCCGACCGCGAGCTCCGCCTCGGCCTCGGGGGCGGCGACCCGCACGTCGGCGTCGGTCACCGGGGACTGCGGCGCGTGATCCCAGGTCGCCTTGCCGTACGCCTGCACGAAGTACGGATAGCCGCCCGACTTCTCATAGAGCAGGTCGAGGGCCTTCGCCTCGTACTCGACGTCTTCCCGGGCGGCGGGCGCGCTCAGCGCCAGGTCGGCGGAGACCCGGTCGAGGCGGTCGATGCGCTGGTAACGGAAGAGGCGCTCGGAATACGACTTCGCGGCGGACAGCACGGCCGGCAGGTGTGGCAGGCCGGCGCCGACCACGATCAGCGGCGCCCCGAGTTGGGAGAGCTCGTGGCAGGCGGCGCAGAGCGCGGAGACGTCGGCCGGGCCCAGATCTTGCATCTCGTCGATGAACAGGGCGATGCCGGTGCCGACGTCGGTGGCCACCGACGCGGCGTCGGTGAACAGCTCGACCAGGTCGATCTCGATGTCGCCGGAGTCGGCGCGGCCCCGGGCCGGCGGCACGTCGATGCCGGGGGACCAGCGGTCGCGAATCTTGCCGTTGGGGTCGTTGACCCGCAGCGCGAACGCCTTGAGCACACCGAGCACCTCGTCGACCCGATCGGGGTCGCGGTGGTGGGGCGCGAGCTCACGGATCGCCATGTGCAGGGCGGCCGAGACCGGGCGGCGCAGCGACTGGTCGGGGCGCGCCTCGATCTTGCCGGTGCCCCAGAGGCGGCCGATCGCGGCGGAGCGCAGGGTGTTGAGCAGGACGGTCTTGCCGACGCCGCGCAGGCCGGTGAGAACGAGGCTGCGCTCGGGTCGCCCGCGGGCGACCCGCTCGAGCACCACATCGAACGCGTCGAGCTCACGGCCACGCCCGGCCAGCTCAGGAGGGCGCTGACCGGCGCCGGGGGCGTAGGGATTCCGGACCGGATCCACGCATTGCACCGTATCGGGTCGTCTAGCGAAATAGCTAGAGTCCGCTAGCAAAACCTCGCGAGTGTCGTCTACGCGAATCTAGCGTTTTTTCAAGACACTGCTAGAGCGCCTTATGCTCCTTCAGGCACAGCACGAAGTCGAGGTCGTCGAGCGGGCTGTCGTAGAAGTACCACTTCGTGTAGCCCTGGACCTTGGCGCACTTGGCCTCGGCGTCCTTCTCACCCGTCGTCGGGCCGTCGATGCGTTTGAGCACCTGATATGTCCCCGACACGCACTGGGTCGCCCGCATCTCGGGCGCCTCGTCGGTGCCCTCGTTGACCACGCAGTCGCCCTGCTTCACGTTGAACCGGGCGTCCTCGCTGCCCAGCGGCACCGGGCCGGGATTGGTGGCCGCGTCGGACGGGGACGGCGACGCCTTCGGATTGTCGGCGCGCTCCTTGAGCAGCCACGCCGTCGCGCCCAAGCCGATGCAGATCAGCACCCCGAGCGTCACCACGAGCGCGACGATCGGCGTGTTCCTCTTCGGCCGCGGTGGCGGCGTCGGCTGACTCCACAGCGACGCCGGTGGGTACGACGCCTGCTGCTGCGGGATCGACTGCCCGCCCCACGACGGATCGGGCGGAACGGCAGCACCCTGATCGCCCCAGGGGTCGGCCGGTTCGCCATAGGAATCGTCGGAGCTCCCGTGCGACCACGGCGGGCCGGAATGGGGGCCTTTCTGCGACATGGGGGATTTTCCTCCCGATGCGGTCTACGCTGCCTGCCACCGTAGCGTGCGGGGGTGCCGCAAACCCGCACGGAATCGCCGCGGTTGTCGGTAACACGACCCCCGGAGCGTGCCGCCGGCCGATACGGTCCACGGTCGTGTCACCACTCCTCGTGATCTTCGCGGCCGTCTTCGGCGGCGCATCCGCCGCCTTCCTGCCCCGGCTGGCCCACCGTCTCGCCGTCGGCTACGCCGACGATCCTCGACGCGACTGCGCGCTCTGCGCACGGCCGTTCCCCCCGGGCTTTCCAGGATGGGTACGGGTCGGAGCGGCGTGTTCCTGCTCCGGCGGGTACGTGTGGACGGTCGCGTCCGGTGCGGCGGTCGGAGCGGCGGTGGCGGTCGTGATCGGGCCGTCGCCGCTGCTCCCGGCCTATCTGGTGGCGGCCGTTCCCGGGGTGCTCCTCGCGGTGATCGACCTGCGCTGTCTGCGGCTGCCCGATCGCGTGGTGGGGCTGGTGGCGTTGACGGCGGCGCCGTTGGCTCTGCTGAGGCCGGAAGGGATCGCGCCGGCGCTGGTGGCGGCGGGCGCCGTGCTGACCGCGTACGGAACCTTGGCCGTTCTCGGAGGTCTTGGGCTCGGTGACGTGAAGCTTGCCGCGGTGCTCGCCCTGATCCTGGGTTTCGCCGGCTGGCCCGCGGTGATCGTCGGCGTGCTCGCGCCCCACCTGATCAATGGACCGATCGCCCTGTTCGTGCTGGTGACGGGACGCCGCAGGGTGCTGCCGTTCGGTCCGGCGCTGCTGGCCGGGGCCCTGATCGGGCTTACAGCAGCCTGAGCTGGCGGTCCTTCGGGCGGGCGGGGACGGTGTCGCCCAGTCGCTCGAACAGGCCCGAGTCGATCGCGTCGAGGAACGGGGTCGGGCTCTGCTCGCGTTCGCTGCCGTGCCGGAACCGCCGCGCCGAGTAGCTGAGGTAGAGGCGGTCCTGCGCGCGGGTCAGACCGACGAAGAACAGGCGTCGCTCCTCGGCGATCTCGTCGTCGGCCGGCGTGCTGCCCGGCCAGCGCAGCGGCAGCAGACCGTCCTCGCAGCCCACCAGGAAGACCACGGGGAACTCGAGGCCCTTGGCCGCGTGCAGGGTGAGCAGGTTGACCGCCTCGGCCCGCGGGTCCAGCGCATCCACCTCGGCGCCCGTCTCGATCTCCTGAAGCAGGAGCGGGAGATCGTCGCCCATGCGGTGGGCCAGCGGCATGAGCAGATCGGCGGCCGTCCAGATGTCCTCCGGGGACAGCTGCTCGGCATCGAGCGTCGGCGCGGCGAAGCGCTGGGCCAGCACCTGGGCGGTCAGCTTGACCCGGGCGGCGAGCGAGCCGCCGAGGCCACCCGCGTGCCGCAGCTCGCGGGCGATGATCTGCACGCCGGTGCGGTCGCGGAGGCGGTTGTGCGAGCGCTTCTGCACCGGCACGCCGGCCCGGGACAGCGCCTCGACGATCGGGCCGGACTGGGCGTCGGTGCGGTAGAGGACGGCGATGTCCGAGAACGACAGGTTGCCGGCCGTCGCCGAGCGGGAGTCGACGCGGCCCGAGTCGAGCGAGCGGTGCGACAGGCCGCCGACCAGCTCGTCGATCGTGCGGACCACGAAGTCGGCCTCGTCGGCGACGCTGGCGGCGGGGTAGCGGCCGACCAGCGGAGACTCGGGATCCAGCCGGGCCGGGTCGAGGCGGCGGCCGCTGACCAGGGTCGACGGGGCGATGGCCTGGACGGCGGCGGCCAGGATCGGGGCGCTCGAGCGGTAGTTGCGGGTCAGGCGGACCAGGCGGGCGTCGACGAAGTCCTCGTTGAAGCGGAGGAAGTACTTCACGTCGGCGCCGCGGAACGAGTAGATCGCTTGGTCGGGGTCGCCGATCGCGCAGAGGTTGCCGTCGGCCGGACTGAGCAGGCGGAGCAGCTCGTACTGGAACTCGTCGACGTCCTGGTACTCGTCCACGAAGATCCACTGCCAGAGCTTGCGGTACTTCTCGGTCAGCGAGGGCTCATCGCTCAGCAGCTCGACGGGCAGCTTGATCAGGTCGTCGAGGTCGACCAGATCCTGCTGGCG
This sequence comes from Actinoplanes sp. NPDC051513, assembly GCF_044454685.1. NCBI lineage: Bacteria > Bacillati > Actinomycetota > Actinomycetes > Micromonosporales > Micromonosporaceae > Actinoplanes > Actinoplanes sp. NPDC051513. The sequence goes on along the minus strand of NZ_JBITDW010000007.1, from coordinate 248,104 downwards.
GAGGAGTTTCTTGTAGGCGAGGTCGTCGTCGCTGGCCTGCTCGCGGGCGGCCTTCTGCTCGGCCTCCTCCGCTATGCGCCAGTTCGGGCCGAGGCCGGCCGCCTTGGCGTTCTCCTTGAGGATGGTCAGGCCCACCGAGTGGAACGTGCCCACCGTGATGTCCTCGGCCCGTTCGCCCAGGAGGGCGTCCAGGCGTCCCTTCAGCTCCGCGGCCGCGCGCCGGGTGAAGGTGATGGCCAGGCAGCGGTGGGGGAAGACGCCCAGCTCGGCGCAGAGGTAGGCGATTCTGTGGGTCAACGTGCGGGTTTTGCCTGTTCCGGGGCCCGCGACGATGAGGAGGGGTCCGCCGGGGGCGCTTGCCGCCACTCGCTGCATGGCGTCGAGGCGGTCCAGCAGGCCGGTGCCCACCTCCTCCATGCCGGCGAGCATGGGCTCGAACGGCTCGTGGGGGCTGGGCGGCGTGGCGATCGGCGGCGGCGCCTGGATCTTCGCTTCCCTGGCCGGCTTGAGCGGCTTTTTGGCGACCTTTTCCGGCTTGCGCTGCTGGGGGACGTCGAACATGGCGAGGTCGAACAACGCCTCCGTCTGCGGGGCCGAGGCCTTGTTCCTCAGCTCCCCCGGCTCGAAGAGGGTGATGACGCCGTACTCGCCGTCGTAGCCGGGAACGCGGCGGACGTCGCCGCGGCGCAGCCGGCCGATCGCCTCCTCGAGCTCGTCGCCGCCCGCCTGCCCGATCTCGTCGAGCGGCACCTTGCGGAGAATGTCCAGCTCGGCCCCGAGCGTCGCGACCAGGTGGTTGAGCTGCGCCTCCACCGTCTTCGACTTCGCGCCGACGCCGTTGATCTCGCCGAGGATCTCGTGCAGCTGGATGAGGTGCTCGACGTGGCCGTCTTTCCGGTGGCCGGTCGGCCGGTCGGCCAGGTCCTCGACCCGGCTCAGCACGCCCACGGTCAGCGGCTTGCCGCACTCGGGGCAGCGGCCGCCGGCCTCCCGGGTGCGCTGCGGCTCCCAATTGACCCCGCAGACCCGGTGCCCGTCGGCGTGGTACTTGCCCTCTTCCGGGAAGAACTCGAGGGTTCCTTTTATCGTCGTGCCATTTTTGACGGCTTCGTAGTCGGGAACGCCGGCGAACAGCGTCGCCTCCCGGGCCAGCGCGGCCGGCGAATGGGCGTCCGAGTTCGAGACCAGGCGGTATCGGTCCAGGCTGGACACCCGCCAGTTCATCGCGGGGTCGGAGGAGAGGCCGGTCTCGACGGCGGTGATGTGCTCGGCGAGGTCGGCGTAGCAGTCGGCGATCGCGTCGAAGCCCGACTTCGAGCCGAGCGCCGAGAACCACGGCGTCCAGATGTGCGCCGGGATCAGGTAGCCGCCGGCCTCGAGGGTGATCTCGAGCAGGTCGCGGGAGTCGAGCCCGAGGATGGGCCGGCCGTCGGCGGTGAGGTTGCCGATGCGCCCCAGTGCGGTGTTGAACCTCGCTGCCGCCGCGAAGTCGGGCATGTAGATCAGGTGGTGCACCTTGCGGGTGCGGTCGTCCCGCTTGTAGATCGTCGAGATCTCGACGCTGAGCATGAACTTCGCGGCCGTGCTCGCCTGGAGCGAGCCGGGCAGGCGCCTCGTGACCTCTTCTTCTTCGGTCAGCTCGAAGAGGCCGTCTTTTTCGGTGAGGCTCTGCGTCAGGTGGTCGAACCACGCCGGGTGCGTGAAGTCGCCGGTGCCCAGCAGAGCGATTCCCTTACGGCGTGCCCACCAGGCCAGATTGGGCAGCGTCAGGTCGCGGCTGCAGGCGCGCGAGAACCGGGAGTGGATGTGCAGATCCGCGACGTATGTGTCCGCGGCGACCGAGGACCCTGCGTTGTCCGAGGGCACGCGCTGCATCCTGTCATGCCCTCCGGTTCCACTACCATTCGCCACGCGCTGACAAACTTACGGATCTTGATGCCTGAATCGGCCGTGTTTGTTGGGTTTGTTGGGATCACGCCGTCCGCAGTTCGACGACCGTCACTTGCGGGGGCGCGCCGACCCGTACCGGCGGACCCCAGAACCCGGCGCCGTTGGTCACGTACACCGGCACGCCGTCGACGTTCCCGTAGCCGGACACGACCGGTTGCTCCAGCTTGACCAGCAGGTTGAAGGGTGCCATCTGGCCGCCGTGCGTGTGCCCGGAAACCTGAAGATCAACCCCGAACGGGGCAGCCTCGTGCGCCGCGGCGGGCTGGTGGGCCATCAGGACGACGGGGCGTGCGGTGTCGCGGTCGCCCAGCGCATTGGCGAAGTCGGGGCCGTCGTCGTACTGAGTGCCGCCGAGGTCGTTGACGCCGGCGAGGTCGAGGCCGTTGATCTCGACCCGCTCGTTCCGCAGCGGCCTGAGCCCGAGCCGCGTGACTTCCTCGATCCAGGGCGCGTACCCCGAGTAGTACTCGTGGTTCCCGGTCACGAAATACGCCCCATACCGCGACTCGATGTCGGCGAGCGGCGTCGCGAACCGCCCCAGCTCCGCCACGGTGCCGTCAACCAGATCCCCGACGACGCACACGATGTCCGCCTTCACCGAATTGATCAGGTCGACGATCCGGCCCACGTGCCGGGTGCCGGTGAGCGGGCCGAGGTGGATGTCGGAAACTACGGCCAGGCGGGTGCCGTCCATCGCCCGGGGGAGCTTCGCCATCGGCATGCTCCAGCGGTCGAGCTGGGGCGCCCCGAGCGCGGTCTTGACGCCGTAGCCGGTGATGCCCGCGGCGGTGAGTCCCGCGAAGATGGCCGCGCCGCGGGAGAGCAGGAGTCGCCGTTCGATCCCCGTTCGATCCCCGCCGCCGTCCCCGTGGTCCTTGCCATCTTGGTCGCGAGTGCTTTCCCCGGTCGCGATCGTGCTCGACGCCGTCTCGTTGGCCGGCGCCGCTGCGGCGTCTTCCGATCGCGCCGCGACGCCCGCGACAGCCGCAGCGTGTGCGCCGGGAGCTGGCTTCTCTTCCGTGCCGGGCTCGGCTCGCGCCGAGGCCCGCCACCAGAGCAGGACGGCCGCCCGCGGAATCTCCAGTAGGGCCAGCGTCACCAGCAGGTAGAACATCAGCGCCAGCCAGAGGTAACCCGGCCAGGCGAGCCATTCCGCGTGCCCCGTCCGAGTCCCGATCAGCGTCGCCGGCACCAGCAGCGCCAGAACGACGGCGACGATCGCGCCCACTCGCCGAGCCCTGCCGGGCCTGAGCGGATCCCGGGCAAGCCGCTTCCACAGATAGAAATGAATCAGCCCGATGACGACGAAGATCAGCCCAACGAAGACCAGCAAGCCGCCCCGCCCCTAACTAGCGCCAACCCGAGGCTGTCCAGTCTCCCCGACGCGGCCGCGCTTTTCCTGTGGCCCGGCTGTGTGCGATCGACCCGCCGAGATCAGCCGCCCGCGAACGGCGGCAGCACGTCAACCGTCACTCCGGCCGGTAGCGCCCCCTGCCGGTCATGACAGGCGAGCCCGTCGACGAGAAAGCTCGCCGACTTGAGCACCACGCCCAAGCGCTCCCCGTGACGGTCGGTGAGCAGCTGAATCAGAGCATTCAGCGTCCCCGCCTCGGCAGGCTCGGACGAAACCCCGTCCACTGCGGCACGCGCCCCCGCGAAATAGCGCACGGTAATCACATCAGCCCCCGATCGCCGACATCGGCCGCGCCGGCTGCAGGAAGCTCGGATCGTCGATCCCGTGCCCCGCCCGCTTGCCCCTCATCGCCGCCCGCCAGGCCTCCGCAATATCCGCATCCGAGGCGCCCCCGCGCAGCAGCTTCCGCAGGTCGCTCTCCTCGGTGGCGAAGAGGCAGTTCCGGATCTGCCCGTCCGCCGTCAGCCGAGTGCGGTCGCAGTCACCACAGAACGGCCTGGTCACGCTCCCGATGACCCCCACCCGGGCCGGCGCGCCCGCCGCGTCGACGTGCCCCGGCACGAGCCACGTCTCGGCGGGCGCTGTTCCACGTGAAACAGGATCGGGCCGCAGATCGAAGGGCGCCAGCGCGACCAGGATCTCGTCGGCGGTCACCATCGTGTGCCGATCCCATTGATGTTGAGCGTCGAGCGGCATCTGCTCGATGAACCGCAGCTGATACCCGTAGGTCAGCGCGAACTTCATCAGTTCCGGCGCCTCGTCCTCGTTGATCCCCCGCATGAGCACGGTGTTGATTTTCACCGGCGTCAGCCCCGCCGCCGCCGCGGCTTCGAGCCCCCGCAGCACGTCATCCAGCCGATCCCGCCGGGTCAGCGCATTGAACCGCTCAGGATCAAGCGTGTCCAGCGAGACGTTGACCCGATCAAGCCCGGCCTCGCGGAGTGCACCCGCCACCCTTTCGAGCCCGATCCCGTTGGTCGTCAGCTTCAGCGAGGGCCGAGGCGTCAGCCGCGCCGCGCTCTCGACGATTCCGATCAGGCCTCGCCGCAGCAACGGCTCCCCACCCGTGAACCGCACCTCGCGAATCCCGAGCTCTTCCACCCCGACCCGGATGAGCCGCCCGACCTCGTCGTCGGTGAGCTGCTCTTCGCGAGGCAGCCAGGCAAGACCCTCGGCGGGCATGCAGTAGCTGCACCGCAGATTGCACCGATCGGTGAGCGAAACCCGAAGGTCGGTAGCAACCCGCCCAAAGCGGTCAACGAGCCCAGTCACCAGCGACACCCCGCCACCGAGTCTGATCTCGTCCCATCTGCCATCCTCCGAATCTATCCGCTCCCGCCCCGGCCCGCCTCAGCCGTTTTCGCCCTATGGACAACCCGCGACCCATCAGCTTCGTGTCTGCCCTCGTCTTCAACCCACGAGATCGCGTACGGGCAAGGCTCACGCCCGTCCGGGCCGGCGGAATTGGGTTGATCGCCCGGGCTGTGCGTTGGGAGGGTCGGATCATGGCAACGTTCGAAGAACTGGTGGCGGAAGGCCTCTCGGTCCCGGTCGAGGGCTGGGATTTCTCCTGGTTCGCGGGCCGCGCCACCGAGCAGCGGCCGTCCTGGGGCTACGCCCGGCTGATCGGCGAGCGGATGGCGCAGGCCACCCGCGCGCTCGACCTGCAGACCGGCGGCGGCGAGGTGCTGGCGTCGATCCCCCGCGCCCCGGAGACGCTGCTAGCCACCGAGGGCTGGCCTCCCAACGCCGCGCTTGCCCGCGAACGCCTGGCACCGCTGGGCGGGAAAGTCGTCGAGGCAGGTGAGGACGACGACCTGCCCTTCCCGGCCGGGACGTTCGACCTGGTAGTCAGCCGCCATCCGGTGACGGTGCGCTGGCCCGAGGTCGCGCGCGTGCTGGCCCCCGGCGGCACCTATCTATCGCAGCAGGTAGGCGCCGGATCGCTCCGCGAGCTGATCGACTTCATGATGGGCCCGCAGCCGATCGGCGACGCCCGCGACCCCGAACGTGCCCGCAGAGAAGCCACGGCCGCCGGCCTCACCGTGACCGACCTCCGAGCCGAAGCCCTCCGCATCGAGTTCTTCGACATAGCGGCCGTGATCGTCTTCCTCCGCAAGGTCATCTGGACCGTTCCCCACTTCACCGTCGACGCCTACCGAGCCCGCCTCGAGGCCCTCCACACCCAGATCGAGTCCACCGGCCCGTTCGTGACCCAATCCCAGCGCTTTCTCATCGAGGCACACAAACCCGCCTGACCGCCCAACGACGCAGCGGCGTCGCCACCCGCGCCTGGTTGGCGACCCAGCGCCGTGCGGAGTCGCCCCACGCGCCGCGGCGGCTCGCGCCCGTGCGGCGGCTCGCGTCTGTGCGGCGACTAGCGCTGCGGTAGCGGCTCGCTGCTCGCGGCAGGCTGCCCGCGCCAGGCGGCCCCGGGCTGGGCCGCGGCCGGGCTGGCCTGTCGTCCTCATGCCCGACGCGGCCTGCCGCCCGACGCGGCCCGCTGCCCGACGGCGGCCCGCTGCCCGACGCGGCCCGCTGCCCGACGCGGCCTGCCGCCCGAGCCGGGCTGCTGGACAGGAACGGGCTGGTCAGGCGCGGGCTGCTGGTCACGCGCGCGCCGGCCGCAGGTTGGGGGTCGCTGGGCCGATGGGTCGCGGACGGCCTTGAGTTGCAGCGAGCCGGGCCGCCGCGGCGGGTTCGCCGTTCGTGTGGTTGGGGGCCCCTTTCCTCGTACCTTATGCGGGTTTGTCGTTCAGGTGATCGCTCGCAGTGCCGCTTCGGCGGCCGTGACCACCGCGGTTCGGTAGGAGGCGCCGAAGGCGGCGGTGTGTACCAGCAGCAGGTGTAGCTGGTGCAGCGGCACGCGTGCGCGCCAGCCATCGGCGAGAGGGTAGGTCTCGTGGTAGGCAGCGAGGATGCGGTCGAGGTGCGGGGCCCCGCCGAAGAGGGCCAGCTCGGCCAGATCGGTCTCGCGGTGGGCGCCCTGGGCGGCCGGGTCTATGAGGTAGGCGTGGGTGGGGGACCAGAGGATGTTGCCGGGCCAGAGGTCGCCGTGGGTGCGGCTCGGGCGCTCGGGGTCGGGGTAGTGGGTCAGGGCGGTCAGGACGTCGTCGAGGAGGGAGGCGTCGGGGGAGGCCAGGGCGTCTCGGTCGACGGAGAGTTTGAGGTAGGGGAGCAGGCGGTGGGTCGCGAACCATGTGGGCCACGGGCCGGTGGACTCGGTGTTGTCCAGGGGGAGCGGGCCGATGAAGCCGGGCCAGGAAGCGCCGAAGGAGGAAGCGCCGGAGCGGTGGAGGGTGGCCAGGTCTCGGCCGAGGCGTTCGGCGGACCGGGCGGTGGGCTCGGCGTGGTCGATCCAGCCGGTGGCGAGCATCTGGGGCAGGGCGACGAACAACTCGGGGACGGGGGCGCCTGCTTCGGCGAGCCACCGCAGGCCGGCGGCCTCGGCCTCGAAGAATCCGGCGGGGGGATCGCCGGCGGGCCAGGTCTTGGCGAAGAGCGAGGTGCCGTCGTCGAGCGTGAGCCGGCTCGCCGTGGAGACGCTGCCGCCGCCCACCGGAGTCTCGCGGATGCGCTGGTGGGTGAGAAATGTCGGGAGATGCTCGGGGTGCGCGCGTAAGTACGCCTGGTCCACGGCCTTATCTTCCACTTCGGCTTACGGACGTCCGGAAACGGAGTCAAAATGTCGGCATGAGCCCTGTCACAGTGCGTTCGTACCGTCCGAGTGACCACTCCGCGGGTCGTCGACTGTGGGCCGACCTCACCGATCAGCACAACCGGATGTATGGCGAGCCCACCGAAGACGGCGGCGAAGGCTTCGAGGAATACCTGACCCGGCTCGACCTCTGCGGGCTGTGGGTCGCCGATCATGCCGACGACGGGGTGATCGGGCTGGTGGGCCTGACCATCAGGGGGCGGACCGGCGTCGTCGAGCCGATCGTGGTGACGATCTCTCATCGGCACAAGGGGGTCGGGCGCAAGCTGCTGCGGCACGTCGCGAACGAGGCGCGTAAGAGGAACATGACGGCGCTGACGGTGTCGCCGGCCTCGCGAAACGTGGACGCCATCCGGAGCCTGCACGCGGCGGGATATGACGTCGTGTCGTCCATTGAGCTCACCCTCGATCTTGAGCGGAACCCTCATGAGTGGCAGGAGGAGGGGTTGGAGCTGCACGATATGCAGTTCCGTTCCTAGATCGGGCAATTTTCTCGGCCGCCTGTGGATAACCGTGCTTCATCCACAGGCGGCCGAATTGGCACTCGCGCGGGCCGCCGCCGGGCCCACCATCTCGGGCATGAACCAGCACTGCTCGATCACCGCATCCTCCCCGGCCGAGGCCGTCGCCGTGGCGCCCTATCTGCTGGGGTTCCATCCCACCGACAGCTTCGTCGTGCTCGGCATGATCGGGCGCACGGTCGATTTCGCCGTGCGCTACGACCTGCCGCCGCCCGGGCTCGTCGACTTCGACGAGACGGCCGTGCTGATCGCCCGGCAGGGCGTCGAGCGGGTGATGATCCTCGGTTACGGGTCGCCGAGGCGGGTCACGTCGGCAGTGCTCCAGGCCGGGTACTCGTTGCGGAGGGCCGGCGTGCGGATCGCCGACGTGATCCGGGTGGCCGACGGGCGCTGGTGGTCCTATCTGGGCGGGCCGGCCGGTGGAACCCCGTGCGCGCCGGGGCTGGCCGCCGAGGCGGTCTACCACGGCATGGTCGCCCTTCCCGACCGAAAGGCGCTGGTAGCCAAGGTGGCGCCGGTCGAGGGCGAGGCCCGGGCAGAGATGATGGCGGCCACCGGGCGGGCCCGGGCTCGGGCCACCGATCTGGCGGCCGGCGATCTGAAGGCCGGGCGGGCCGGGTTGTGGATGCGGCGGGCCGGGCGCGAGGCCGTGCGGGAGGCGGAGAAGGCGGCTCGGGCCGGCCGTTCGCTCGGCGCCGATCAGGTCGCCTGGCTCGGCGTTCTGCTGGTCAATCAGGTGGTGCTCGACTACGCGATCGACCGGTCGGGTCCGGAGGAATGGCGGCTCCGGCTGTGGAACGAGGTGACGCGGTGGGTCGATCCGTCGCTCGCGGCGGCACCGGCCTGTCTGCTCGCGTTCGCCGCCTGGCAAGCCGGGGACGGCTCGCTGGCGCGGGTCGCGGTGGATCGGGCGCTGCGGGAGGACGTCAGCCACCGACTGGCGGGGACGCTGGATCGGCTGTTGGCGGCGGGAATCCGGCCGCGTCCGCCGGAGAGGCTCGTGCCGAGGTTGCAGCAGGGGCAGCCGGCGCGGCCCAGCCGTCCGGCCCACGACGCGGCGCTGGGTCAGAACGAGAGACCCGGGACGAGCGGCGGGCGGCGTAAACCTCGCGGCGCTCGCCGCCGGTCGCGCTGACCGATGCGCGCGTGTTCAGAGGGTGACGCGCTCTGCGGAGGTGTAGACGTTCATGGTCTCGCCCCGGAGGAAGCCGACGAGGGTCATGCCCGCCTCCTCGGCCAGCGAAGCGGCCAGCGTGCTCGGCGCCGACACGGCCGCGAGCAGCGGGATCCCGGCCATCCAAGCCTTCTGCGTCAGCTCGAAGCTCGCCCGCCCCGACACCAGCAGCAGATGCCCGGCCAGCGGCAGCTTCCCCTCGCGCACCGCCCACCCGATCACCTTGTCGACCGCGTTGTGCCGCCCGACGTCCTCCCGCAGCACCACGAGCTCGCCCGCGGCGGTGAAGAGCCCAGCCGCGTGCAGCCCGCCGGTGCGGTCGAAGGTCCGCTGGGCGGCCCGCAACCGGTCGGGCAGCGCCGCGAGCACGCGGGCCGGGACCGAAAGCTGGTCAGCCGAGACGTCGAAGATCGACCGGGTACGCACTGCGTCGATGCTCGCCTTCCCGCACACCCCACAGGAGCTGGTCGTGTAGAAGTTGCGGCTCGGATCGGTCACCGGTGGCGGCACCGAATCGCCGAGCACCACGTCGACCACGTTGTACGTGTTCGGCGTATCCGTTCCCGCGCACAGCTGGGCGGTCACCACGTCGCCCGCCGCCGTGATGATCCCCTCGCTGAGCAAGAACCCCACGGCGAGGTCGATGTCGTGCCCCGGCGTGCGCATGGTCACCGCGAGCGGCTTCTTGCGCACCCGGATCTCCAGCGGCTCCTCGGCCGCCAGCTCGTCCGGGCGCCGCCGGGTGGTGCCCGAGGTAGAGGACAAGTCGATCTTCACAACCGGTCGCCGGGTGGTGGTGCGAGCCATGCCGGAAGCGTATGCCCACGGCCGGAAAACGGCCCGGGCCCATAGTGATCTTCGACTGTGAAGTGAGCGCGCGGTCACGCTCGACACGCGCTCGGGATACGGTACGTACGTGGGAGGGTTTGCTGCGGTAGTGCTGGCCGGTGGTGCGGCACGGCGGATGGGCGGCGCGGACAAACCGACGCTGCCCGTCGGTGGTCAGTCCATGCTGACCCGTGTGCTGGCCGCGGTGCACGACGCCGATCCGCGCATCGTGGTCGGCCCGGTGCCGCCCGATCTGCCGGTGCCGGTGCACTCCACCCGCGAGGAACCGCCCGGCGGCGGCCCGGTGGCGGCGACCGCGGCCGGGCTCGCGCTCGTGCCCGACGACGTGACCTTCACCGCGCTGCTCGCCGCCGACCTGCCGTTGCTGACCGGCGAAGCGATCGACGTGCTGCGACTGACCGCCGAGTCCGCGCCGATGCAGGGCGCGGTCTACCGCGACGCCGAGGGCCGCCGGCAGATGCTGTGCGGGGTGTGGCGGACCAAGGCGCTGCGCGAGGCGATCGACCGCCTCGAGGAACGGCGCGGCGACCTGCGCGGCGCGTCGGTCCGCGAGCTGATGGACTTCCTGCGGGTGGCCGAGGTGTCCTGGCGCCGCCCGGGCCCGCCGCCCTGGTTCGACTGCGACACCGACGACGATCTGCGCGCCGCCGAGGAGTGGGCCCGATGACCGACATCGACGTGCTCACCGAATGGGTCCGGGTGGCCGGCCGTGAGCTGGGCCTCGACCCGGCCGAGGTCCCCACCGGCGCCATCCTCGACCTCGCGCGGGACGTGGCAAGAGGTGTCGTGCGCCCCGGCGCGCCCGTCTCGGCGTACCTCATGGGGGTGGCCGTGGGCCGCGGAGCCGACCCTGCCGATGTGGCCGATCGTCTCAGTGAGCTCGCACTGTCGTGGCCGTCACCCGCCCCCTGATGACGCTCGATAAGGTGACGGGGACGGAGGTGCGATCATGACGGCAAACAATGCCGCGGGCGAGTCGAACGACAGCATCCTGCTCGACGAGCCGACCACGGCTGACCTGCGGGCCAAGGTGACCGAGGCCTGGCGGGAATTCGCCGGTGCCCTGGCCAAACTGCTGCCCACGCTCGCGCCGGGGGCGCACATCGACCTCACGCTCGACCCGACCGCGTCGGGCACCGGCATGGCGGTCTACTCGGTGAGCATCCGCGTGCTGCCCGACGGCGTGGTCGAGGCGCTCGCGGTCGGCAACGCCGGCCTCCCCGAGGGGTACCGGATGGATCGCGCCGCGGTCGCCGACCTCGTGGCGCTGGGCTGGTCGCCGCCGGGCGTGCTGGCCGGCTCCGGCGACTCGTTCGGCCTGCGCTCCAGCGTCGACAAGGCGGCGAGCCTGGCCACCGTCGTCTCCCGCACGATGCGCGACGTCTACGGCACGCCGCACCCGGCCTTCCTGGTCTACCTCGTGCACGACGAGGAGGACGAGCCGATCGAGACCGCGCCGCTGGCCACGGCCCGGCACGAGCCGGGCATCGGCGGCGTGCTCGATCTCGACGACCTCGACGCCGACGGCGAGCTGTCGGCGGCGCTGGCCTCGGCCGCCGAGGAGGTGCCGCTCGAGGAGCGGGTGCGCACGGTGGTCGCGACGATGACGAAGACCGAGGTCGACCAGCTTCAGGTCGACACCGACGGCGACATCGGCATCCGGGCCGGCTCGGCGATGGTGTTCGTCCGGGTTCGGGAAAATCCGCCGCTGGTGGATGTCTTCTCGCCGGTCCTCACCGAGGTCGATCCGACCGAGGAGCTCTACGTGAAGCTCTCGGAGCTGACCAACCGCATGCCGATCGGCCGCCTCTACTGCGCGCAGGACACCGTATGGGCGTCGATCCCGGTCTTCGGCCGCAACTTCCAGGCCACCCACCTCATGCTCGCCGTGCAGGTGATGACCGGCCTCGCCGACGAGCTCGACGACCGGCTGCACGGCGAGTTCGGCGGCAAGCGCTTCTTCGGCGAGGGCGACAAGCCGGTGCCGGCCAAGCAGAGCACCGACGAGCACCGCACGGGCATGTACCTATAGGGACACCCATCCGACGCGGTCCAGGGTGGACAGATCGGCCACCCCGAGACCGTCGTCGGCGAGCGTCCAGAGCTGATCCCCGATCACCAGCGAGCGGCGGATCGTGGCGCCGGCGAGGTTTCCGGCCGGCTGGATCGTTCCGTTGCGCACGTGCACGGCGACGGCGCCGTTGGTGTTTCCGCTGACCGGCACCACCAGCAGCTGCGTCTCCGGCCACCAGAGCAGCGCGTGCGGGTCGAACTCGGCCTCCGACGAGGTGTCCGCCACGACGTGCTGGGCGAGCCGCCTCGGGTCGGCCGGATCGGTGACGTCGAAGAGCGAGATCAAGAGACCTTCGCGTACGCCTTGAGCACTGGCTTCCTGGCCCACGCCCACCAGCAGGTTCTCCCCGACCGGCTGAAGGTGTGCGGAATATCCAGTGATCTTGAGCTCGCCGGTGACGGCCGGGCGCGCCGGGTTGGAGAGATCGAGGCTGTACAGCGGGTCGGTCTGCCGGAAGGTCACCACGTAGCCGCGATCCCCGATGAACCGCACCGAGTAGATCCGCTCACCCTTGCCGAGTCCCTCGATCTTCCCGACCTCGTCGAGCTTCCCGCCGCGCTGGGCGAACACCCGCACTGCCGACGACCGCTCGGCCAGGTCGGTGGTCGCCACTCGCAGGTGGCCGTCCCATTCGGACAGCGAGTACTGGTTGAGCAACCGGCCCGGCACCGCGCCGCTGGCCTCGAACGTCGGCTTGCCCGCCGCCGGCAGCGCGAACTTGAAGATCTCGGTGTCCGGTGCGTTCTTCTCGCCGAACGACTCGATCCGCCAGCGCTGGTCGTTCGCGATGTAAAGGCTGGTCGGCGTGCCGTAGACGATGTCGCCGTCGGCCACGACCGACACCGGGCTCCCGTCGGTCAAGGCCGGCGCCGCGAGGTCGAAGGTGAGCACGGTCAGCATCGCCGCGCCCGTGAACGAGTCGGGCCGGCTGACCGCGCCGCAGTCGACCTTTCCCTCGGTCGTCGACCCGCCGGTGGTGACCTCCCACGACGGCAGCCACGCGTCGACCTTCGCCCGGTTCACCACCTGCTTGTTCCGCTCGAGCAAGGTCTTTTCGTTGCCTTCCGCGTAGGGGAACTCAAGCTTGGGCGCGCTGCTGAGCACGATCCGGGCCACGCTCCCGGTTTGCCGCGCGTCGACCATGCGGCCCTCGCCCCGGAACCGGCTGATGATCGTCGGCGGGCCGGACAGGTCGACCAGGACCGCCCCGGCACCGATGGTCCGGTACTGGTACTTGGGCGCGATCCGCTCCATCGTCTTGGCGTTGTAGCCCAGCACCAGCGCGCGATCGCCGGCGAGCAGCAGCTGGGCGCCGCCCGCCACGCCGAGCGCGAGCCGGCCGGTCTCACGGCGGCTCGCGGCGTCGATCACGTGCAACGTGCCGCCGGCGTCGATCGTGACGATCCGGCGTCCGTCGGTCTTCACGATGTCCGGCTCGTCGGCGCCTTGCTCGTGCACGTTGGTGCCGGAGTACTTCTGCGCCTCGACGGGACTCCCGGCGACCCCGGCGGCCATGTCGCCGGCGCCGGTCATGTCGCGGGCCGCGTTCGCGGCCTCCGGCACGGCGTTGTGCAGGCCGTACGGGGTGAGCCCGCGCAGCGTCGCGGCCCGCAGCTCCTTGAGCAGCCGATCGCAGGAGTCGAAGGCGACGAGCTTGAAGGGAGCGGCGGGAACGGGTTTCGCCACGGGCGGAGGAGCGGGCTTTTCCACGGCGGAGGTGCAGCCGGCGAGCGGCAGCACGGAGAACACGACGCAGAGCCAGAGACGACGGCGCATGTGCGGTTGGACGACTCCGGGCCGGAGCTGGTTCCCTACGTCGGCGCGGGGACCACCGTCGGCGTCTCGGCCAGCCGGGACAGCACGATCATGCTGCGCGTCGAGGTGACGAACGACTCGGCCCGCAGCCGCTCGAGGGCCTGCTCGAGGTGCGCGATGTCGGCGGCCCGCAGGTGCACGAGCGCGTCGGCCTCGCCCGAAACCGTGTACGCCCCCACGACCTCGGGATGCCGCCGGGTCGCCACCGTGATCTGGGCCGGCGTGGTGCGCCCGGTGCAGAAGAGCTCGACGAACGCCTCGGTGGTCCACCCGACCGCGGCCGGATCGATCACCGCGGTGAATCCCTTGATGATCCCGCTCGATCGAAGGCGGTCGACGCGTCGCTTCACCGCCGGGGCGGACAACGCGACCTTCGATCCGATCTCGGCGTACGACGCGCGAGCGTCGGCCACCAGCAGCGCAACGATTCGCTGGTCAACCGCGTCCATCTGCAACGATTCACCTCCAACTCACAAGACTTCTCGCTGTTTCGTGCACCGAAGCCTACCTACGCTCTACCTCATGAGCGACACGGAGCGGATGCCGCGAGTCAGGACATATCTGATGTGTCCCCCGGAGCACTTCACGGTCGAGTACGCCATCAACCCGTGGATGGACATCACCGTCCCGGTCGACGCGGCGCTCGCGGTGAAGCAGTGGGACCTGCTGCGCACCACCCTCGTCGATCTCGGTCACACCGTGCACCTGCTCGACCCGGTCGCCGGGCTGCCCGACATGGTCTACGCGGCCAACGGCGCCTTCTCGGTCGACGGCCGGGTCTACGGCGCCCGCTTCCGCCACCCGCAGCGCGCCGCCGAGGCCGTCGCCCACCGTGGCTTCTACGAGAACTGGGAGTTCGTCGACCCCGAGCACGTCAACGAGGGCGAGGGCGACTTCGCCTACCTTCCCGGCGCGCACGGCGGCGTGATCCTGGCCGGCTACGGCTTCCGCACCGAGCCGTCCGCGCACGCCGAGGCGCAGGAGGCCCTCGGCCGCCCGGTCGTCTCGCTCCGCCTGATCGACCCGGCCTTCTACCACCTCGACACGGCCCTGGCCGCGCTCGACGACCACAACATCACCTACTACCCGGGGGCGTTCTCGCCGTCCGCGCGGCGGGTGCTGGCCCAGCTCTTCCCCGACGCGGTGATCGCCGACCGGGCCGATGCCGAGGCGTTCGGGCTCAACCTGGTCAGCGACGGCCGGCACGTGATTCTCAACACCGAGGCCATCGCCATGGGCGAAAAGGTACGTGCCGCGGGCTATGCACCGGTGCACGTGGAGCTCACCGAGCTGAAGCGTGGTGGCGGCAGCGTCAAGTGCGCGGTGGCCGAGCTACGCGCGTAGCGCCGGGTGCGGGAAGATGGATCCCATGACCGACGACAATCGCACCCCGGAGAATCAGCAGGACGGCTCCGTCATCGTGGTCGGGCCCGACGGGCGTCCGATGGGCACGGTCGAGCCCGACGGCTCGCTGACCCCCGAGGAGCCGGGAAACCTGATCGAGCAGCCGGCCAAGGTCATGCGGATCGGCAGCATGATCAAACAGCTTCTCGAGGAGGTGCGGGCCGCGCCCCTCGACGAGGCGAGCCGCGGCCGGCTCCGTGAGATCCACCAGCGGTCGATCACGGAGCTGGAAGACGGTCTCGCCCCCGAGCTGCGCGACGAGCTCGAAAGGCTGTCGCTGCCGTTCGAGGGAGACACCCCGCCGAGCGAGTCCGAGCTGCGCATCGCACAGGCCCAGCTGGTGGGCTGGCTCGAAGGGCTTTTCCACGGCATCCAGGCGGCGCTGGTCGCGCAGCAGATGGCGGCCCGGCTCCAGCTCGAGCAGATGCGCGGCGGCAGCGGCCGTCCCGCCCTGCCGATGGGCCCCGGCGGCTTCGGCGCCGGCCTGCCCAGCCAGCAGGCTCAGAGCCAGGGTGGCCCCGAGGGCCGCACCGGCCAGTACCTCTAGCGATCTCTAGAGATCGAAGACGTCCCGCAGGTAAACCGCCACGCCGTCCTCGTCGTTCGTGCGGCCGATCTCGTCGGCCACCTCGCGAACGGCGGGGTGGGCGTTGCCCATCGCCACCGAGTGTCCGGCCCAGGTGAGCAGCGGGATGTCGTTCGGCATGTCGCCGAAGGCAATCACCTCACTCGCCCCGATGCCCTGCCGCTCGCAGAGCCAGGCCAGCCCGGCGGCCTTGGTCACGCCGGTCGCCGAGATCTCCACGAGCGAGCTCTTCGACGAATGGGTGGTCTCAGCTACCCCGGCCAGCGTCTGGCTGATCAGCTCGTAGAACGGGCCCGGCTCGTGGTTGGCCGAGCGGGCCAGCAGCTTCACCGCCGGCACGGAGGTCAGCTCCTCGGGCGTGGCGAGGACGCGTACGTTGTCGTTCTCGGCCTCCCAGCGCAACGGCCAGGCCTCCTCGTACCAAAACTTCCGGCCGTCCTCGACCTCGACGGCCAGCGCGATGTCGGGCACCGCCTCGCGCAGCCGCTTGCTCACATCGAGCAGCAGGTCGACCGAGAGCGGGTCGGCGCGCAGGATCGTGTCGGTCGCCGGGTCGTAGACGACCGCGCCGTTCGCGCAGACCGCCGGAACCGGCTCGGGCATCTGGTCGTAGAGCTGCTGGAGCCAGCGGACCGGTCGCCCGGTCACGAGCACGAGCGGCACGGGGAGGGCATGGATGACGTCGAGAGTGCCCTTGCTGAGCGTCCCGTCGTCGCGGATCAGAGTGCCGTCGATGTCGGAGGCGACAAGGCGATAGGGAGGAGGCTGAGCTGACCCGCGGCGGAAAACCGATGCCAAACCGTTCATCACCTCGACAGTAACTTGTCGAGGTAGACCGCCACTCCGTCCTCGTCGTTGGCGAGGGTCACCTCGTCGGCCACCGCCATCAGCGACGGGTGCGCGTTGGCCACCGCCACGCGGCTCCACCCGGCCCAGGCGAACATCGGCAGGTCATTGGGCATGTCGCCGAAGACCAGTACGTCTTGCGGGTCGACGCCGACCGACTCGGCGACCACCGCGAGGCCGGTCCCTTTGTTCACATTCGCCGGGCAGATCTCCACGTAGTCCAGGCCGGCCTGAGTGACCGATGCCACGTCGGCCGGCACGATGCGCCGGGCCACCTCGAGGAGATCGTCGACGTGGTACTCGAAGGACCGGGCGAACGCCTTGATCACGTCGCCGGTGAGGCACTCGGCGCGGGGGCGCCGCTCGACGACCACCGGGTACCGCCAGGTGGGGTCGTAGTCGCCCCACAGCGGCGCGTCGTCGTGCTCGAGCGCCTCGACCATCACCGACAGCCGGCCCACCTCGGCCTCGAGCCGGGTGAGGGCGTCGGCGAGCATCGGGCCGGGCAGTCGCGAGCGCAGTAGGTAGGCCGACTCGGCCTGGTCGAGGACCCAGCCGCCCTGGGCGAGGACGAGGAAGTCGGCCACCCGGATGTCGTTGCGGGTGAGCGAGGTCAGGCGCGGGCCGCGCCCGGTGGCGCCGACGATCCGGATGCCGGCGGCCCGGACCCGATCGAGGACCTCGTGGGTGTACGCGGACACGGTGTCGTCGCTGCGGACGAGTGTGCCGTCGAGATCCGTCGCGATCAGCTTGGGGAGTCCAGGCTTGACCATCGATACCTCCGAGGGTGGGGCTGACCCCCGCGGAGGGCGGAAGGAAAACGGTACACCCGCCCAACTACCTGCGGCTATGACTTCCGGTGACCGACGGATGTATTACCCGTTAGCGCGAGGGTTCCAGGACGTCCCGGCCACCGAGGTACGGCTGAAGGGCCTTCGGAACACGCATCGAGCCGTCCGGCTGCTGATGGTTCTCCAGGATCGGAATCAGCCAGCGAGTGGTGGCGAGCGTCCCGTTCAGCGTGGCGACGGTCTGCGGCTTGCCGTCCTCGTCCCGATACCGGATGTTCAGCCGGCGGCCCTGGAACGTCGTGCAGTTCGACGTCGAAGTGACCTCGCGGTACTGCCCCTGCGACGGCACCCACGCCTCGCAGTCGAACTTCCGCGACGCGCTCGACCCGAGGTCGCCGGCCGCCACGTCGATCACCCGGTAGGGGATCTCGACCTTGGCGAGCATCTCCTCCTCCATGGCGAGCAGGCGCAGGTGCTCGTCGGCGGCCTCGTCCGGCCGGCAGAACGAGAACATCTCGACCTTGTCGAACTGGTGCACCCGCAGGATGCCGCGCACGTCCTTGCCGTACGACCCCGCCTCACGGCGGTAGCACGACGACCAGCCGGCAAAGCGTTCCGGTCCCGCTTGGAGATCCAAGATCTCATTCGAGTGGTACGCCGCCAGCGCGACCTCCGAGGTGCCCACGAGATAGAGGTCGTCGGCCTCGAGCCGGTACACCTCGCTGGCGTGCGAGCCGAGGAAGCCGGTGCCTTCCATCGACTCGGGCTTGACCAGGGTCGGGGTGATCGATGGGATGAAGCCGTGCTCGACGGCCTGGGCGATCGCCATCTGCAGCATGCCGAGCTGGAGCAGCGCGCCCACCCCGGTCAGGAAGTAGAAGCGCGAGCCCGACACCTTCGCGCCGCGCTCGGTGTCGATCGCCCGCAGGCCCTCGCCGATCTCGAGGTGGTCCTTGGGGTTCTCGATCTCGGGTCGATCGCCGACCTCGCGCAGCACGACGAAGTCGTCCTCGCCGCCGGGAGGGACGCCATCTTGCACCACGTTGGGCACCGCGAGGTGGGCCTGGCGCAGCGCGTCGTTGGCCGTGCTCGCCGCCGCGTCGGCCGCCTTGACCTCGGCCGCCAGCTCCTTGGTGCGGGCCAGCAGGGTTGCCCGCTCGTCGGGCGAGGCCTTGGGGATGCGCTTGCTCAGCGAATTCTGCTCGGACCGCAGGGCCTCGAAGCGCTGGGTGGCGGCCCGGCGCTCCTCGTCGGCGCGCAGCAGGTCGTCCACCGCCTCGGTGGGCTCGCCGCGCAGTCGCTGGCTGGCGCGGATCAGCTCGGGGTCCTCGCGGAGCAGGCGCAGGTCAATCACGATTGACGAGCCTACCGGCGCGCCCATCCGGTCAGCACCCGACTATTCCCGTTTCCGGATTTGGGCGCGTCCGTCACGATCGGCTGGGCTTGTCGCGGTCGTCCCCGAGCGAGGTGAACGGCTTTGCCGGCCCGACCGTCAGCTCGAGCGGCTGGTCGGCGGGTGGCTCCTCCTCCCGCGGGGCGGGCGGGCGGCGCCACCGCCAGGCCGAGTCGTCGGTCGCGGCGGGGGCCTCGGCCGACGCGGAAGGGACGGCGTCAGGCTGATGCCGCTCGGCGAGGTACAGGGCCGTTATGGCCAGCACCACCCCGGCCACCGCGCACCACAGGCCCCGCCCGTACGTGAACTGCACCTGATCTTTATCGAACTGGAGCGTGTAGAGGTCGGGAACCGTGCGGCTCTGATCGCCCAGGGATGTGGCGGTCGCGAAGAGCAGGGCGATCATCGTGCCGGCGACGCTCATGCCGGCCAGCCGCGCCCAGTGGCGGCCCGCGGCCGGGCCGAACAGGGTCAGCACCACGGCGCACACCAGCGGGAAGAGGCCGACCAGGTAACCGGTGCCGAGGGCGCCCAGGTCGATGATGTCGGTGGCGATCGGATGCGCGCCGACCTCGCCGCCGGACACCTCGGCGTCCACCGTGGTGACCTGCCACTCGGAGATCAGCGAGGCGAGCAGCGCGACCGCGCCGAGAGCGGCGGTCAGCGGCACGATGCGGCGGTCGGTGACCATGGCCCGGCCGAGGCCGGCCGTGCTCCAGCGCCGCCGCGACGGGCGTGCGTCGTCGCCGAACTCGACCACCTCGTCGTCGGGCGGAACGGGGGGCGGCTCGTCGAGATCGATCGGCCGGTGCTCGGGGGGCATGTGACCCATGATGACCGGTGCCCGGTCGCCCGGCCAGCGGCCGTCCGATGGACTAGCGTTCTCGATATGCCTATTCGCACTGCTACGGCCCGCTGGGAAGGGAACCTCACCGAGGGTTCCGGCACGATCAAGACCGGCAAGGGCGGTTACCAGGGGAACTACTCGTTCAAGTCGCGCTTCGAGGAGGGCGAGGGGACGAACCCCGAGGAACTGATCGCCGCCGCGCACTCCGGGTGCTTCTCGATGGCGTTCTCGAAGGGCCTCGCGGACGCCGGTTTCACGCCCACCTCCGTCGACACCACGGCGAAGGTCCACCTCGACAAGGGCGACGCCGGCTTCGGCGTGACCCGCATCGACCTCGAGACCGTGGGCAACGTCCCCGGCATCGACGAGGCCACCTTCCAGAAGATCGCCGAGGGCGCCAAGGAGAACTGCCCGATCTCCCGGCTGCTGTCCCCCGGCGCCCAGATCACGCTGAGCGCCAAGCTCGCCTGATCCGTACCGCCTGAAGGCCGATGCGGCCGGGACTCGACCAATCCCCGACCGCATCGGCTCACCCAGCCACGTCCTCGTGTGGGCACAATGGTCGGCGTGCCCGTCGACATGAGTCGTGAACGTTTCGAGGAGCTCGTCGGTGAGGCGCTCGACGAGGTTCCGGTCGAGCTGCTGTCGATGATGAACAACGTGGTCGTGCTCGTCGAGGACCGTCCGCCGGACGGCAGCGACGACCTGCTCGGCCTGTACGAGGGCACGGCGCTGACCGATCGCGGGTGGGACTACGCGGGCGTGCTGCCCGACCGCATCACGATCTACCGGCTGCCGACGCTGCGCATCTGCGAGAGCGAGACCGACGTCATCGACGAGGTCGCCATCACGGTGGTGCACGAGATCGCCCACCATTTCGGCATCGACGATCACCGTCTGCACGAGCTGGGTTGGGCGTAGGTCCTACTCTGAGATCACATTTCTTTCAGGAGGACAGGCTTCATGCGCAGCGAACTCTTTTCGGCCGAGAACCTCGAGAAGGAATCGGCCCAGCCCGGCCTTCGGCTGCAGAACTCCAAACTGCTCAAGGCCGAGCTGAACGGCGACTTCATGGCTCGCCAGGGCTCGATGGTCGCCTACCAGGGCAACGTTCAGTTCGAGGCGCTCGGCTCCGGCGGTATCGGCAAATTCATCAAGCAGAAGCTCACCGGCGAGGGCGTGCCGCTGATGCGCGTGCGGGGCCACGGCGACGTCTTTCTCGCCGACCGGGCCGCCGACGTCCACCTCATCGACCTCGAGCAGGGTGACACGCTCTCGATCAACGGGTCGAACGTGCTCGCCTTCGACTCGACCCTGCAGTACGACATCAAGATGGTCGGCGGCGCCGGGATGATGTCCAACGCCGGCCTCTTCAACTGCGTCTTCTCCGGGTACGGCCGGATCGCTGTCACCACCAAGGGCACGCCGGTGGTGTTGAGCGTCGACCAGCCCACCTACGTCGACCCGCAGGCCGCGATCTGCTGGTCGGCGAACCTGCAGACCGGCTACCACCGCGCCGAGCAGATGGGCCTCGGCACGCTGCTGGGGCGCACCACCGGCGAGCGTTACACGATGAGCTTCGCCGGCCAGGGCTTCGTGGTCGTGCAGCCCTCCGAGGAGCCCCCGGGCGGCCTGATCGCCGGCACCGGCAGCGGCCAGCAGTCCGGCCAGGGCGGCGGCCTCCTCGGCAACCTGCTCGGAAATTGAGGTTTAGATCTCGCCGGCTCGGAGGCGTGCCAGCCACGCCGCCGAGTCGGCGAAGTCGGCATCGGTGAGGCCTGGCAACCCCGGCGGCGGGTCTTCGTGGTGGAGCCGGTGCCGGGGGTAGCTGCCCAGGAAGCGGACCTCGGCGCAGATGCGGCGCAGGCCCTGCAACGCCTCGCCCATCCGGGTCTCGGCCACGTGGCCGGTGCAGTCGAGGAAGAAGAAGTACGTCCCCAGCTGCTCACCGGTCGGGCGCGACTCGATGCGGGACAGGTTGATGCCGCGGACCAGCAGCTCGGTGAGCACCGCGAGCAGCGCACCCACCTGGTCGTGCCGGATCGAGACGGCCAGCGAGGTGACGTCGTCGCCGGTCGGCTCGCCCACCGGGCCGGGCCGGCTGAGCAGCGCGAACCTGGTCACCGCGTCGGCGTGGTCGGCCACCTTGTCGGCGAGCACCGTCAGGTTGTTGCGCGGCACCCCGATCGGCGCGCACAGGGCCGCGTCGTACTCCCCGGCGGCGGCGCTGATCGCGGCCGTGGCGTTGGACAGCACGTCGACCACGACCGCGTCGGGCACATGGGCCAGCAGCCAGTTGCGGCACTGGGCGGAGGCCTGCGGGTGCGCGGCGACCGTGCGGATCGAGGCGAGCGGGGTGGGCTCGCGAGCGGCCAGCACGAACTCGACTGGGATCACCACCTCGCGGGTGATCACCAGCGGATTGCCCGTGACCAGCTCGTCGAGGGTGACCGGGACGGCGCCGCCCACCGAGTTCTCCAGGGGGACGAGGGCCGCGTCGGCGTCGCCGGCGCGCACCGCCTCGAGCGCCTCGGGGACGCTGCGCGCGGGCGTGCGCACCCCGCGCTCGGCGGCGGGCAGGGTGCGAAGAGCCGCCTCAGTGAAGGTGCCCTCCGGACCGAGGTAGACGAAGCGTGACGGTGGCGTTCCCGGCATGCCGGCAGTCTAGCGAGCCGGCCCGTCAGTAGCCGCAGGCCAGGACGCGGATCCCCGGCGGCGCCTTGGTCTGCACCTGGTTGATGCACACGTCCGAGCCGGCCGTGACGAACGCGAGCGTCGTGTCTTTGCCGGTGGCCACCACCATCAGCGGCTCGAGCTGGTCCTCGTTCGAGCCGGTCACCTCGACCGTGGTGAACGACCAGTTTCCCGAGCAGTAGGGCCCGGAGTCGACCTGGAGCGTCACTTTCGGGATGCCCTTGCGGCCCTTGATCAGCGCGAGGATCTGGGGGCCGGTGGGTGAGCCGGCGCAGAGCGCGGCATGCGATGGCGTCGGCGTCGGCGACACCGTGGTTGCTGGCGTCGTATACGTCGGATACGTATAAGTCGGATATGTCGGGTAGGCGCCGAGGGTTGGCGCGGTCGCGGTCGCGGTCGGGGCGGTCGTGGTCGCGGGCAGGCCGGGCAGCGCGGACGGTGGCAGGGAGAGCGGAGCCGCGCTGGGGCTGGCGAGCGGCGGCGACTTGAGCGGCGGCTGCGGCGGGGTGCCACAGGCGCTCAGGAGCGTCAGGGCGCCGAGAAGCAGAACGCCCAGGGGGATGAGACGCGTGCGGCGGGACACGCCGCACATGGTAGGCGCGCCCGATTCAGGAGGCTATGCGGTGCCCCGCGGCCAGCAGCGTGTCGACCGCCTCGGACAGCCGCACGGCGGGCACCAGCAGGTAGTCGGTCGAGTACGTCGAGAAGGTCACGATGTTGACCCGGGCGTCGGCGAGCGGCCCGATCAGCGAGGCGAGCACGCCCGACAGGGCCAGCTCGACCTGGCTGGCCACGCGTAGACATCGCCAGGCCGTGTCGGCCACCGCGCCGTCCGGCACCCGGTCGGCCGGGCAGATGATCGACAGCTCGTCGGGCGCCCAGCTCAGCGCGATGACGCTCTTGTCGTCCGGACCCGCGGCCAGCGAAGCCGGAATCGGCGAACCGGCCGGCAGCCGGCACACCGCGTACTCCTCCGGTAGCAGATCTAGATCGAGCATGAGGGCAGACTACGTTTCGAGATCAGCCCTTGCCCAACCCCCGAAGGTGCGGCAATCACCACACCAGTGGAAATCAGCGCACCGAGGCAAAGAAAGTCAGCGAACCGGCCACCCGTTCGCCGCTCAGCAGCGGCGTGGTGATCGCGTCGACGGTCAGCGGCGGCTCGCCGGGGACAGCGGCCGTGCGCAGCAGGCCGCGGGCCAGCCGCTCGCTGCGGATGGCAAGCAGCGGCGGGATCTTTTCGACGTCGGTCTCGTCGAGCTCGCCGGCGCCGGCCGTGAAGTCGATCAGCCGTAGCGCCGCGCCGAGCGGCTGGCCGGTCACCTCGGCGGGCTTACCCAGGCCGAACAGCTCGCAGCACGAAGCCGACACGGCCAGGATCGTGGTGGACGTGTCGATCACCAGACACGGCTCGGCCGCCTCGGCCACCGCGGACGTCCAACGCTCGAGACTCGGGACGAACTCGGCCTCGGCCGGTGTGCGCGCCTGGGGCACGAACGCTCCCGACAGGGAGAGCTCGACGTGTGCCACCCGGTCCTCCTCGTTCCCTCGGATCGGCGGGCGACGCCGCCGCGTCAGCGGCGGCGACCCGTCGAATACACCGGGAGGAACGTTACCGGCGTGCTGTCCGCTTGTCAGCGGCCGTTTGTCCGTCGGGGTGCCACCGGTAGTCACCGGCCGGGCGATAGGGCGCGTTTGCCCAGGTACCGGGGTGATTGGCGACGGCTGAGAGCTTGCTGGCGGTGGCCGGCGAAATGCGCGCGCCACCCGCGATGAGCAGGCGGTCGAGTTCCTTGTCGGTCGAGACCAGGACCTCCTTGGGCAGGCCGTGCACGCTGATCACGCCGTTGCCGACGAATGTCAGCACCGGGGTGACCGGCACGGTCAGGCCGACCGCGGCGGACAGCGCCTTGCTCGCCCGGCGGGCCTCACGGCGGGCCTCGGCGATGTACTGCGGGCGCTTACCGTTGATCTGCACGACGTCGCCGGCGATCAGCACGCGGGCACGGCCGTGGTCGGCCACCGTCACGGCGTACACGCCGCCGGGGCCGATGGCGAGGAAGCCGGCACGGTCGTCGGCGAGGTCGGGCTCGTAGTAGCCCTGCGCGTCGGTACGCGGCCAGTCGACGATGTGCCAGTTGGGTCCGAGACGGTCGAGTCGGGTCAGCGCGCGGTTTCCGGCTGCCTCGAGACGGCGCGCGTCACGTTCGGCGCGGCGACGGCGGGCCCAGTCGGCGGGCGTAGGGCGCGGAGTGTCAATAGCGGTCGCGGCCGCGGGGTGGCGGCTTATCGCGGGGGGCGCCTTGACGGGTACGGGCAGAGCAGGGCGCGGGAAGACAGTCACTGCGACCTCCGGCAAAAGGTCTCTTCGGGCTCTCTAGTCACTACCGTACGTGCTCGCCCCCACACGGAAGCAAGACATCGGGGTGAAAGAGAGACGAGTGAGTCGGGATGAATCAGACATTCATGCACCGCAACTTCTTGCGGATGGTGCATCTTGCGTCGTCTCCCCGGTTCGGCAGCTTCAAGCACAAAGTTAGCCTCACCTTCGCTCTCGTGCACCGATGTCCCATGATCTAGTCAGAACGTCATCGGTCAAATGCGAGGAGTACCGAGATGGTTCACTATGTCGACAGTGAAGTGAGCCCCCTTCGGACCGTCCTGCTGCACCGGCCCGGAGCCGAGCTCGCCCGCCTGACACCCCGGAACAACGACTCGCTTCTCTTCGACGGCATCCCCTGGGTGGGCCGCGCTCAGGAGGAGCACGACGCGTTCGCCTCGGCACTGCGCGAACGCGGGGTCGAGGTGCTCTACCTCGGCGATCTGCTGGCCGAGACCCTGACCATCCCCGAGGCGCGTGACGAGCTCACCGAGGCGGTGCTGGACGACCGGCGGCTCGGCGACACCCTGCGGGCAGGTGTCCGCGGCTACCTCGCCGACCAGGACCCGAGCCGGCTCGCCGAGGTGCTGATGGCCGGTCTCGCGCATGGCGAGCTCAAGCCGGGGCCGCGGGGGCTCGTGTACGAGCTCATGGACCCCCACGACTTCGTGATCGACCCGCTGCCCAACCTGCTGTTCACCCGCGACTCCTCGGTCTGGGTGCGCGACCGGGTCGCGGTCACCAGCCTCGCCATGCCGGCCCGCCGGCGCGAGACGACCCTCACGAGGGCGATCTACCGCCACCATCCGCGCTTCGCCGGGGTCGAGCTGCTGTACGACCCGGCGCTCGAGCACGTCGAGGGCGGGGACGTGCTGGTGCTGGCGCCCGACGTGCTGGCCATCGGGGTCGGCGAGCGCACCACCCCGGCCGGCGCCGAGCGCCTCGCCAGGAAAGTCTTCGAGGGGGGTCTGGCGCACACGATTCTGGTGGTGCCGATCGCCCAGGAGCGGGCCACCATGCACCTCGACACCGTGTGCACGATGGTCGACGTCGACGCCGTCGTCATGTATCCGAACGCGGCCGACTCGCTGCGGGCGTACACGGTCATCGCGGACGCCGACGGTGAGCCGCACGCCGGGCCGCCACGCCCGTTCCTCGAGGCCGCCGCCGATGCCATGGGCATCGAGCGGCTGCGCACCATCGAAACCGGCCTCGACCCGGTCACGGCCGAACGCGAGCAGTGGGACGACGGCAACAACACCCTGGCCATCGCCCCACGGCTCTGTGTCGCCTATGAGCGGAACATCGAGACGAACGCCCAACTCGAGCGCGCGGGCATCGAGGTCGTCCGCATCAGCGGCAGCGAGCTCGGCAGCGGCCGCGGTGGCCCGAGATGCATGAGCTGCCCGATCGAGCGGGCGCCCCTCACCCGGCCCGCGTGAAGTCGGCGACCCAGTTCGTCTCCCACGTCTCGCCCTGGTCGGTGGAGAACGCCTGCTCCCACCGGCACGAGTCGTCGGACGGCACCGTCCAGAGATAGCGCACCCGGATCGGCCGGCCCTGCCATTCCTCGTCGTCGTAGAACCGGCCGATTCCGTCCTCGTCGAAGCGCCCCACGGTCGGCGGCAGCGTGAGGCCGGTGTCGTTGCGTGCCCAATAGATCGACCACAGCTCGGTGGCGGGGTCGAACAGCCGCAGGGTGAGGCCGGTGTACCCCTGCTCCGGGAACGCGACCTCGTCGATGTTCCCGCCACCGTCGAAGACGCTCCAGCAGCGGGTGGTCCCGCTGAACTCGTACCACTCGTCGCACCCGGACAGGATCTCGCGGAGCCGCCGCTGCTTGGAGGTCCACTCGCCAACAAGGAAATCGAAGTTCTTCGCCATGGCGCGAGGCTAGGGCCGCCCGGCTGACATCTTCTGTCAGCTATCGCACGAGGACGTGGGAGACGATCAGCTCGGGGGTCGGTGTCGGGCCCGGGACGAGGCCGGCCTTCTCGGGGAAGTCGAAGACGGCGATCTCCAGCTGGACGGGATAGTCGGGGGCCTGAGAGACCGTCTTCACCACCGAGCCGTCGACGGTGAAGGACAGATGATCCGGGCGCCATTGCACCCCGTACGTGTGAAAGGCCGCGACGTCGATCGCCAGATCGACCACCGACCAGTCCTCGGTGAGCCGCGGATCGCGGAAGCGGTGCAAGCCCATCCCCACGCCCTGGGGGCGGGTGCCGAAGACCTCCATCACGCAGATCTCGCCCGACTTCGACGGTTCGTCCTCGATGCCGGAGAGCCAGAACGCCACCATCGACCGCGGCGTGATGATGCCGCGCATGCGGATCTCGATGTCGCCGTAGAGCGGCGTGCATCCCCAGAACGCCGGCTGTTCCTCGCGGACGCGCTGGCCGTCGAGGAACGGCTGGCCGCCGATCGTGCTGCCGACCGGGCCCGAGAAGTTGGCGCTCTGGATGCCCGACACCCGCAGCGGCGTCTCGTGCACTCCCTCGGCCCACAAAGGCTGGTCGGGCCGGATGCTCAGACGCAACGAGCCGCCGCCGACCGCATACGTCGCCGCGGTGGCCGCGCGGGAGCTCCAATGGGGCAAATACCACGGAACCCAGACGGAGCGGTCCAATCGATCGGCGGTGAACCGCTCCGCGAGGGAAGACATCTCAGCGCAGCGTCAGCTGCCGGCCGATCAGGCCCTGCCGGGCGCGGCGGGCGTCGGCGTCGAGCGGGCCCGTCTCGGCCAGGATGTCGGCGTAGCGCTTCGCGAAGTCGGCGAGCGGCGCCTCCCAGTCGGCCGCCTCGGGCTCGCCGGGGATGTCCCAGACCGGCACCAGCAGGCCGTGCGCCCGGAACATGCCGGCGAACTTGGTGTTCTCGCCGAGCAGCAGATCGCCGGCGGCGCTCAGCCGCGACAGCGCGTCCAGCGCCTTGTCCTCGGGCTCGGGCAGCACCCAGCGCACGTGGCCCTTGTCCGGCGCCACCCGGCACCAGTACGCGGCCCGCCCCGCCGCCAGCCGGACGGTCGGGTAGATCGAGGCGTTCGCCCGCTCGAGCGACGCCTTCACGTTCGGGTCCTCGGCCTGGTCGGCGTCGAGCCAGTACTCGAAGCCCTCCTGCATGGTCACCTCGAGCGGGCCGTCGACCAGGATGTCCTGCAGGCGCAGGCCCTGGCCGGGCAGCGCCGGCACGGACACGGTGTCGCCGGGCTCGGTGCGCAGCGCGCTGAGGATCGCCACCGCCAGGTCGCGGGAGACGTCGCCGGACTGCACGTGCCGCTGGAGGCCGATGAAGACCCGGCCATCCGTACGGGTCATCGCGGGCCACGCCATCGGCAGCACGGTCGACAGGGTGACCGGGCGGTCGCCGTACTCCTCGACGATCTCGGGCTTGAGGGTCAGCGGCGCCGAGGCGGCGGGGACCAGCTCGCGCAGGGCGATCCACTCCGGCTCGTCGGCCAGGCCCTCGAACGGCCGAGCGACGAAGATGTCGCGCACCTTTTCGCGCTTCGGTGCGGTTTGGCGTTGGTTGCGACGCTTGCTCACGGCTCGACAGCCTAGGCGGTGCCCTCCGGCTCAAGCCACTCAGGCGCGCGGGAGTCGCACCTCGGCGGTGGTGCCTCCACCGTCTCGCGGCCGCAGGGACACCCACCCTTGTTGCCGCTCGACCAGACGGCGTACGAGGTAGAGCCCCAGCCCCGCGCCGGGGTGACGCCGCCGGTCGCCCGCCTCGGCCTGCCAGTACCGCTCGAAGGCCCGCTCGACGTGCTCGGGGCGGATGCCGATGCCGCGGTCGGACACCCGGAAGCGCAGGGTCTCGCCGTCGGCCGCCGCGCACAGCTCGATCGGGGAGTCGGCCGGCGAGTTCTTCTCGGCGTTGGTGGCGAGCTCGGTGAGGATCGTGGCGATCGAGTCGCGCTCGCCGTACGCCTTCGGCAGCTCGGCCGGCAGGTTGCCCTGCACGATGCGGCGGCGCAGGTCTTCCGGCAGCTCCTCGACGGCGTTGCGGAGCGTCTCGGGGAGGTCGAACGGCCCGGCCGTCCCGCGGCCGACCTCGCCGTCGTCGCTGGTCGCGGACAGCAGGCGGTCGACCAGCCGGGCCAGCTCGCCGGAGCGGGCGCCGATGATGCGTACGGCCTCCTGGCGGCCCTGCTCGCCCAGCGAGTCCCAGTGGTTGGCGAGCGTGTCCGCGTACCCCTTGATCACCGTCACCGGGGTGCGTAGCTCGTGGCTGGTGACGGCGAGCCAGAGGTCGCGGTTTTCCTGGCGGCGAGCCTGGTCGGGGTCGCGCGGCTGGGTGGCGTAGAGGTGGCCGAGGTAGCCGGCCAGCAGCTCGAGCACCTCTTCAAACGACTTGTCGGGTTTATCGGGCAAGTACACGTGGAGGGAGCCGCCCTCGCTCCGGGCGCCCAGGACCCGGTGGATGTCTCCGCCCGCGACCTGCTTCGCGAAGATCTCGTTGAGCTCGTGGAGCGGGATCGGGTTCCCGGAAACGCGATCGACCCGGCGCCCGATCGCCTTGACGCACGCGCCGCTGGCGGCGACCACCCGGCCGTGGTCGGCGGCGTACTCGACGAATCCCGCGCCGTCGGCGCCCAGCACCTCCTGGGCGAGGCGGACGATCCGCTGCACCAGGGGCAGCCCCACCTCGCCGGTTTTGAGCCGATCCAGGACCGCGATCTGACCACGGGTCAGCGCGGCATAGTCGGGACGCTCCGGCATGTCTGCGAGTCTGCCTCGCTTCCTGGGTTTTGGGCAGATGGTTGCATGCGGATCTTGGTGCGATTCACCGTACCGTGTGTGACGTCACATCTCGGCCAGGCGTTCCATCACGAACCGCGGCCGGTCGGTGATCACGCCATCGACCTGGTGTTCGATCACCATCTCGAGGTCGGTGGGCTCGTTGACGGTCCACACGTACACCTGGTGGCCGGCCTGTTTGATCGACGGCACCAGGCCGGGGCGGGAGCGGACCAGGCCGACTCTGGGCCCGGCGATGCGCGCGCCGAACGGCAGCCGGCCGCGACCCACCCCGGGCGGCAGGATCTCCAGCAGGTACACCGTCGGCACCTCCGGGGCCTGGGCGCGGATGCGGCGCAGGGCGAGCGCGGCGAACGACATCACCGTGACGTGCACCCGTTCGTCGGGCAGGTGGTGCCGCCGTAGCGTCTCGACGAGCTTGCGCTCGACCTCGGCGCCGTACCGTGACGGATGCTTCGTCTCGATGAGTAGCCGCACCGACCGGCCGCTGTCGCGCAGCGCTTCCAGTAGCCGGTCGAGCGTGAGCAGCCGGCTCAGGTCGGGCAGCTCCTCGTCGGCCGGATAGCCGGGATGCCAGGAGCCGAAGTTCAGCTCGTCGAGCTCGGCCAGCGTCTTGCTGCTGACCAGGCCGCGGCCGTTGCTCGTACGGTTGAGATTGCGGTCGTGCACGCAGACGAGGTGCCCGTCGCGGGTGAGCCGCACGTCGCACTCGAGCCCGTCGGCGCCTTCCTCGATCGCGCGGAGGTAGGCGCCGAGCGTGTGCTCGGGAAGCGCGTCCGCGCCGCCGCGGTGCGCGAAGACGAGAGGCCTTTTCATAGAACTTGGGCGGGTTTCCCGTTCTCGCTGACGACATCGCGCCCGACGGCGGCCCAGACCTGCATGCCGCCGTCGAGGTTGCGCACGTTGTCCCAGCCGTTGCCCATCAGATACGACACCACCTGGCCGGAGCGCCCACCGGAGCGGCAGACCACGACGACCTCCTGGTCGGCAGGGATCTCGGCCAACCGGGCCGGGACCTCCATCATCGGCAGGTGGTGGGCGCCGGGGGCGTGGCCGGCCTCCCACTCGTCGGGCTCGCGTACGTCAAGAAGATAAGCGTCCGAGGTGACCTCGTCGGGAGTCACGCTGGGAACCTGGGGTCCGAACACGGCTCTCAGCTTACGAGGTCGACTTTTTCGGGTTCGCCGCCATCCACTCGCTCATCTTGTCGTCCTTGACGGCCTTGTAGAGTGCGATCGCCTGTTCCCGGTCGGAGACCACCACGGACTGGCCCGAGATGGTCTCGCTGCCCTTGTTGGGGCTGGTGACGAAGGTGAGGTTGCTGCCTCGGATGCCGCGCAGGTCGACGGCCATGTCGCTGAGCGAGAAGTCCTGGTCGACGGTGACCGCGGCGGTGACCGACTTCAGGAACTTGTCGAGTTTGCCGGGGTTGGTGATCGTGCCGCTGCTCGCCGCCTTGTCCATCAGGGCCTTGAGGAACTCCTGCTGGTGCCGCACGCGGTCGAAGTCGCCGCGGGGGAACTGGTAGCGCTGGCGCACCCAGTCCAGCGCCTGCGCGCCGTCCATGTGCATCATGCCCTTGGTGAACACCCGGTGCGGCTTGTGGATCGACGTGATGGTCTTGTCCACCTTGAGGTCGACGCCGCCGAGCGCGTCGGTGACCTCCTTGAAGCCGCCGAAGTCGATCGCCATGACGTGATCGATCTTCACGTCGGTGAGGCACTCGACGGTGTGCACCGCTCGCGGGAGCCCGCCGAAGGCGAACGAAGCGTTGATCTTGGCGCGGCTGCCGTCGCTGCACGCCGCGCTGTTGCTCTTGGGGACGACCACCCACAGGTCACGCGGGATCGACACCATCTGGGCCGATTTGTGGTCGGCCGGCACGTGCATGAGGATCAGCGTGTCGGCCCGCCAGGCGTTGGCCTCGTCCTCCTTGGCGTCGGGATCGCGGGAGTCGCTGCCCACCAGCAGGATGTTGAGGGCGCCCTCGACCGCCTTGGCCGGCCGGTCCCCGGTGAGTCCCGAGAACGCGTTCGTGCGCTTGAGGTCTTTGTCCAGGCCGTTGGCGTAGCCGTACAGCGAGATGCCGGCGATCACCGCGATGATCAGCACGGCCAGCCCGCCCAGGAGTGCGATGCGGCCCCAGCGTGGCTTCAGCCGGGGCCGCTTCGCGGGTGGCGGACCGTATGAGGGTGGTTGCACCGAGGCTCGTCCGACGGTCGTAGACATGGAATCCAGATTACGGAGCGTCGGCCATCGCGCCCGGTTATCGACACCCGTTCGGCACAAAGAGGGGAGTAATCCCTCTAGTGCGCTCCGTAACCGGTCAGCGACCGGACCTCGAGCTCGGCGTACTTCTCGGTGTCGTCCTCCTTCGAGATGAGCGTGCCGATGTAGCCGCAGAGGAAGCCGAGCGGGATCGAGATGATGCCCGGGTTGTTCAGCGGGAACCAGTGCCAGTCCTCATGCGGGAACATCGCGGTCGGGCTGCCCGAGACGACCGGCGAGAAGAAGACCAGCACCACGGCCGAGATGAGGCCGCCGTAGATGGCCCACATCGCGCCGGAGGTGTTGAACCGCTTCCAGAACAGGCTGTACAGGATCGCCGGCAGGTTGGCCGAGGCGGCCACGGCGAACGCCAGCGCCACCAGGAACGCCACGTTCAGGCTCTGCGCGAAGATCGACAGCACGATCGCGACGGCGCCGATGACCAGGGCGGAGATGCGGGCGACCCGTACCTCGTCCCGCTCGGAGGCGTTGCCGCGCTTGATCACGTTGGCGTAGAAGTCGTGCGCCACGCTCGACGACGACGCCAGGGTCAGGCCGGCCACCACCGCGAGGATCGTGGCGAACGCGACCGCCGCGATGATTGCCAGCAGCACCGCGCCTCCGGTGGATCCGCCGAAGTAGTCGATGCCCAGCTGCTGCGCCAGCTGCGGCGCCGCCGTGTTGCCGGCCTTGTCCTGCGCGGTGATCGCCTTGCCGCCCACCAGGGCCGCCGCGCCGAAGCCGAGGGCCAGGGTGAACAGGTAGAACGTGCCGATGATGCCGATCGCCCAGAGCACGCTCTTCCGAGCGATCTTGCTGGTCGGCACCGTGTAGAAGCGGGTCAGGATGTGCGGCAGGCCGGCCGTGCCGAGCACCAGCGCGATGCCGAGCGAGATCAGGTCCATCTTGCTGTAGAAGGTCTTGGCCGCGTCGCCCGCCGTTTCGACGCCGTAGCGCAGGCCGGGTTCGAGGAACGCGGAGCCCTTGCCGGACTGTGCCGCGGCGTCCCCGAGCAGCGAGGACAGGTTGAACTTGTAGTGCCAGAGCACCAGGAACGTCATCACCAGCGCGCCGAGCATCAGCATGAACGCCTTGACGATCTGCACGTAGGTGGTGCCCTTCATGCCGCCGACCACCACGTAGACGATCATCAGGGCGCCGACCAGGATGATCGTGGCGACCTTGGCGGTGTCCGCGTCCATGCCGAGGAACGTCTGACCCGGCTTGATCCCGAGCAGCAGCGAGACCAGCGCGCCCGCGCCGACCATCTGGGCGATCAGGTAGAAGATCGACACGACCACGGTGGAGAGGCTGGCGGCCGAGCGCACCGGACGCTGGCGCATCCGGAACGCCAGCACGTCGGCCATCGTGTACCGGCCCGAGTTGCGCAGGAACTCGGCGACCAGCAGCAGCGCCACCAGCCAGGCGACGAGGAAGCCGATCGAGTAGAGGAAGCCGTCGTAGCCGAACAGCGCGATCAGGCCGGCGATGCCCAGGAAGGACGCGGCCGACATGTAGTCGCCGCCGATCGCCATGCCGTTCTGGAAGCCGGAGAACTGGCGGCCGCCGGCGTAGAAGTCAGTAGCGGTCTTGGTCTGGCGGCTCGCCCAGATCGTGATGCCCAGGGTGATGGCCACGAAGACGAGGAACAGCGTGATGGTCAGCCCACGAGCGCTGGTGGCCTCGGCTTCGGCGGCCAGGAGGTGCGACTCCATCACTCAGCACCCTCTTCCATCTTGTTGCGGATGCTGTCGGCGATCGGGTCGAGCTCGCGGTTCGCGTACCGCGCGTAGTACCAGGCGATCAGGAAGGTCGAGACGAACTGCAGGAGGCCGAAGATCAGCGCGATGTTGATGTTGCCGACGACCTTGATGCTCATGAAGCCGCGCGCGTACGCGGACAGGATCACGTAGAGCAGGTACCAGAGGAAGAACGCGATCGTCATCGGGAAGATGAAGCTGCGCAGCTTGCGGCGCAGGCGCTGGAAATCCTCGGACCGCTGGACGGCCTGGTATCTCTCGGTGGAGGACTCGGAAGGCACTTCTGTCGTCACCGGGATTCACCACCTTCGTGGGGATGGGCATTTCCGGCAACGTACGAAGCCCTGGTTCCCGGCGGCGGGGCCCGGTCGGACCCTGCGCCGAGTGGCGGTCTGACTGCGCCGAGTGGGTGGGCGGTCAGCCGCTCACCTCGTGATATCGACCGCGGTAATGGATCAGTGGCCGCGCTCCGCCCTCGAAGGAAATCGATTCGATCACGCCTTCGACCAGCACTGCCCAGCCGCACTCGCGGCTGCTCTCCAGCCGGCAACCGGCCCAGGTTCGGCCCGCCGGCACGGGACCGTACTCCGTGGACACCCACTCCCCGGTGGCGAAGAGCCCGCCCGGCGCCGGCATCAGCCCGGCAAATCGGTCAGCCAGCTGCCGATCGTCGGGGCCGAGCGGCGCGACGGCGAAGCGGCCTTCCCGCTCGATCGCCGGAAAGAGATCGCTCTCCTCGTCGATCAGCCCGAGCACCCGCCCCGGATCGCCGTCGGCGACGAGCATCGACGACACGGTCAGTCCCCGCGGCCCCGGCGCCGTCCAGAGCGTGACGGGCGCCGCCAATCTGCCGCGTAGCCGCCGTACCGGGGACCTCTCCTCCTCCGGGGTCGCGAAGGGGTCGCTCGAATGGATCCGTCCGCCGGGCATGTCAGCTGTCACGAGCCATCATTCTCGTCGCTCAGCATTCTCGTCGCTTAGCGGCACGTCGTAGCGGATCTCGAACCGCTGACCCGATTTGATCATCACGGTCGCCTCGACGGCCCGGCCGCCCTCGGCGTACGCGATCCGGAATTGCCGCAGAACAGGGACGTCGCCCGGAAGCTCGAGCATCACGAACTCCGCGACGGTGGCCGGCCGTACCGAGACATGGTCGACCGCCCGCGCGACGGAGAGTCCGAGCGCCGCCAGCGCTCCTCCCGGCAGCAGCCGTGATTCGGTCAGAGCGGTGCCCCGCGCGAGGTCCGCCGGGTAGTAGTTCCACACCAGCTCGGCCGGCTCGCCATCGAGCAGGGCCAGCTGCGACCGCACCAGCACCGGGTCGCCCACGGCCAGCCCGAAGGCGGCGGCGACGCGAGCCGGCGCCGGCCCTTCGCCGACCTCGAGCAGCCGCGTCGAGGTCGTGTTTCCGGGCACGCGAAGAGGCGGCGCGAGCGCGGCCCGGAGAACCGACGGGAGCCGCCCGGTCGCCACCACCGACTTGCCGCGATGACCCTCGACCAGGCCTTCCGCCTTGAGGATCGCGAGCGCGCGGGTCACCGTCATGTTGTTGACGCCGTAGCGCTGCTTCAGCTCGGCGGTGCTCGGAAGGCGCGCCCCAGCCGCGATGTCCTCGGCGAGGATCAGCGCGCGCAGGTCGCCGGCGAGCTGCTGCTGCTTCGACCGCAGATCATCGTCCGGGACCGTCATGGCGCCACCCGGTATTCGAGGGGTTCGCTCCGGCCGGCGACCATTCTGTTGACGGCGTATTCGACCGCCAAACCCTCTTTATCCAAACTTATGCGCATTAAAACGAGTAGCGGTTCCGCCGGACCGATCTGCAAATCGTCTAATTCGTCCGGTCGAGGCAACCTCGCCGTGATCGTCTCGATCGTCGACGCCGCCGCCCGTCCCAAGGAGGCCAGCACGGCGACCGCCCCACCTTTGATCTTCGCCGGCGAGGCGAGCGGTGTGGAGGCGGCCAGCGAAGCGGGATAAAAGGAATCCGCGATCTCCACCGGCACGTCGTCGAGCAGCATCAACCGGCTCCGCACCACCGCGAGCTCGCCCTCGCCCAGCGCGAGCGCGGCCCGCACCTCGTCGCTCGGCGTCAGGGTGCGCACATCGAGCAGCCGCTGCGTCCCCCGGCGGCCGGCAGCGGCGGCCTCGGCCTTCCACGCATCGCCGGCCCCGGCTACGACATACGGGTTGCCCACTCCGATCATGCTGCCCCATTCGGCCGCGAATGTGGACAGTCACCTTCCGGATACTGGCCATTACACAATTTGTGTAACGTAATCCCGTCCGTAGTCGCGCACGTACTGGGCGATATGGAGAGGGGCCCGGATGAGTGAGGCGTTGCCGCAGCCCGGCGACGTGCTCTACGTAGGCGGTGCGGCCAGCGTCCAGTTCCAGGGCGATCGCGCGCTGACCTTCCGAGTGATCCGTGTGGACCCCCGCCGCACCTACGACGGTTGGCTGTGGATAGACGGCTACGTCCTGGGCCCCTCGGGCGACGCCATCGAGCGCCGCGTCATCTTCGTCCGCCGCGACGGCCTCCGCAAACGGCGATAGCGGGTCACTTGGCGAAGACGAAGTATCTGTAGACGCCGTTTATGCGCGCCGGGGCGCTCAGGCCTGCGACGGCGAGCTGGACCGCAGGTCGGCCAGGGAGGTCGCCACGTCGTCGGGCAGGGCGCCCAGGTCGTTGGTGCTGAACAGGTAGATCGCGTCGCCGGTGTCCAGTTCGAGGACCTCGCTGCGCAGCCCC
Organism: Actinoplanes sp. NPDC051513; assembly: GCF_044454685.1. Taxonomy (NCBI): domain Bacteria; kingdom Bacillati; phylum Actinomycetota; class Actinomycetes; order Micromonosporales; family Micromonosporaceae; genus Actinoplanes; species Actinoplanes sp. NPDC051513. The sequence goes on along the minus strand of NZ_JBITDW010000007.1, from coordinate 212,111 downwards.
CGATGGGTGCGGCGGTCGACCCGTACGCGCTCGATCTTCGACCATGGCAGATGCCGGTGGCGGGCGAATCCCGCGACCACCGTGACCCCGGTCGCGTCCGCCGCCAGGCGGACCGGCGCGATCAGATCGCGCAGCGCCCAGAGCGCCAGCGCGATCGCCGCGACCCCGGCGATGGCCCAGCGAATCGGGTCATTTCCCGCGAACGCGACCGCCAGCACCACGACCGCGACCGCGCCCATCAGCTTGGTGACCGGCAAGACCGGCCTGATGCGCCACTGCACGCACCAACTATGGCAGCCCGCGCGCGGGGCCTTGGAAAGGGTGACGCAACAATTGTCTAGCGGCTGTAATTCGACATTCATCGGGTGACGGCCGATGCCTCCGGGCGGGAGCCACCGTTGAACGGCACATGGACGTGTTCTCCCGTACGTTCTTGCCGGCCGCCGCCGAAGCGGGCGTGGCCATCCCGACCGTGAGCCGCCACATGCCGATCTTCCGCCGGTGTGTGGAGCCGGACGACACCACCGTGCTGGTCAGCCGCTGCCACCGCCCCGAGGCGCCGATGGCCGGCGAGTACCTGCTGCTGCTCACCTACCGCCGGCTGGTCGTCACCCAGGAGACCAAGGTCTTCCACCGGCTGCGGCTGCACCTCAACGCCAACCTGCGGCACCTGAGCAACGTGACCTGGAGCCCGGACCTGCCCCGCACGGCCGTCGACGTGGCGGCCACGGCGGTGGACGGGGTCCGCGAGCGGTTCCGGCTGCGGCTCGGCGAGCCCGAGGCGGTGTGGCACTTCGACTCGCTGCTCGAGCACGTGTTCCGTACGCCGCGCCCCGCGATCGCCGCCTGATCATCCGCACCACCATCACCGTCACCCGCACCACAGGAACTCGGTGATGGGGCCGCGCAGGCCCGCCGCGTCGAGGCCGTGCGCCCGCGCGTGGTCCTGCCATGAGCCGTAGCGGCGCACCTCCTCGCGGCCGACGCCCAGATGCAGGACCCGGTGCGGGCGGTCACCCAGCGCCGCGGCCACCTGCCGGGCCGAGGTGCCGCTCAGGTACGGCTCGACCATCACGACGTCGCCCTCGGCCAGCGCGCGCAGTCCCTCGGCGTCGAGCGGGCGGGGCGTGTTCGTGTACGCGACGGTGACGTCCAGGTCGCGGGTGGCCTCGAGGACCGGGTCGAGCATGGGGCCGACCGCGACGACCAGGGCGCCGCCTCGCCTGATGACGCGTAGACGGGTGCTGTCGGCGTACGCGTGCTGGTTCTCTTGAACGGAAAGCCGGACGTAGACCCGGTCGTCGTGGCGGGCCGCCTGCCGCAGCAGCGACGGCACCTCGTCGTGATGGCCGGGGACGTGCACGGTCCAGCCCTCGAGCGTGTCGAGGAGCTCGACGTCGCCCGGGGACTGGTGGGTGTAGCCGGAGCTCGAGGCGTCGTAGGAGGCGCCGATGCTGACCAGCACCGCGCCCGTGTCCTGGTGGCCGAGGTCGAGCTTGATCTGCTCGTAGGCCCGGTCGACCACGAACGGGGCGTACGAGTGCACGATCGGACGCATGCCGGTGAGGGCGAGGCCGCCGGCGACGCCCGTCATGAGCTGCTCGCGGATGCCCACGTTGAGCACCCGGTCGGGGTGGCGGCGCATGGCCGGCTCGAACGCGTCGGCCGAGATGTCGGCGAGCACGAGCGCGGTGCGCGGGTCCTCGGCGAGCAGTTCCGTGGTGGTGGCGACGAAAGTTTCCCGCATCATGGCTTCAGCCCCGCTTCGGTTCGACGGTCGCGATGACGACGTTCGGGCGGTCGTGACGGCGGGCGAGGGCATGCTCGATCAGCTCGTGATCCCGGCCGTCAACGATCGAGATGATCCAGCCCGGGAAGCGGGCGGCGATCCCACCGGGCCAGCCGTGTGTCGCCGATTGGTTGTCGATCACGATCGCGGTGATCGGGAGGTGGGTGGCGGCCGCGTACGCGATCGCCTCGTGATTGGAGCCCTCGTCGAGCTCGGCGTCGCCGACCAGGACGAAGACGCGCGGCTCGAGGTAGCCCTGCGCGCGCAGGCCGAGCGCCACCCCGGCGCCGATGCCGAGGCCATGGCCCAGCGAGCCGGTGCCGATCTCGACGCCCGGGACGTTGCGGCGGTCGGGATGATTTCCCAGTGGGCTGTCCCACGCGCCCATGGTGTCGAGCCACTCCTTGGGGAAGAACCCCTTCTGGGCCAGCACCGCGTAGTAGGCGGCCGGGCCGTGGCCCTTCGAGAGCAGGAACCGGTCGCGGTCGGGCTGGTCGGGATTCCGCGGATCGATCCGCAGGATGCGGTCGTAGAGCACCCAGAGCACGTCGAGCGTCGAGTACGAGCTGGGCGCGTGCTTCTCGTCCCCGGTGGTGCGCGCGATCAGGCTCAGCAGCGCGTCGGCGGGGAGTGCTGTCACGGTCATGTCGATAGGCTGCAACTTAAAGTGCACTTCAACTCAAGGGTTGTGATGGAGACGACGCTGGCCATCGGCGATCTCGCGGCGCGCAGCGGCGTGGCGCCTTCCGCGCTGCGCTACTACGAGCGCGAGGGTTTGATCCGTTCCACCCGGACCACCGGTAACCAGCGCCGCTACCTGCGCTCCGAGCTGCGGCGGGTGGCCTTCATCAAGATCGCCCAGCAGGTCGGGGTGACGTTGGACGAGATCCGCGAGGCGCTGTCGGAGCTGCCCGAGGGCCGCACGCCGACCAAGGCCGACTGGGCACGGCTCTCGGCCCGCTGGCGCGGAAAGCTGGAGGAACGCATTCTGCTCATGCAGCGGCTGCGCGACCAGCTGACCGGGTGCATCGGGTGCGGCTGCCTCTCGCTGCAACGCTGCAACCTGATCAACCCGGCCGACCGGCTGGCTGCCCGCGGGTCCGGCCCTCAGATGATCATTAACCCCCCGGCGGACGCGGAACTTGAGTAGCCTGCCCCTCGTGGGGTGGTTTGTCCTTTTAGTTCTCCTGATGGCGCCTACGCCGGCCGGCGCTTCCGGGCTGGTGACGCTGGCCGGGGCGTCCGCTCCCGCGATCAAGCCGGGGCAGACGATCGCGCTGCCGGTCGGCGTGCGGAACACCGGCGGGTCGGCGGTCGACGGGGTGGTCGTGAACATCCGGGTGTCGGGCGGGCTGAGCCTGCCGCGGGAGTTCACCAACTGCCGGTATTACCGGGACGGGATTCTGGGCGGAGCCTGGTGTGCTTTGCCGCAGCGGGTCGGGGCGGGAGCTGAGTATGCGCTCTCGGGGTTTCATGTCACGGCGTCGGCGACCGCGCAGCGGGTGTCGCCGGTGGTGTTCGAGTGGCATCCGGCGTCCTGGGCCCAGGGGCAGGGCGGGGCGGCCGGTACCGGGGGCACGCTGTCGTTGTCGCCGACGAAAATGGCTGGACCGGCCGTCGGAGCGGTCTATCTCAGGCTGATGACCTCGACGAATACGCGGCGGCCCTCGCGCACGGCCACCTCGCCTTCACCGTCGTCCGTTTTGCCGCGGTCGGCCGCCGCCGGGGTGCCTGCCGAGTCGGAGCTGGCCGGCGGCGAGACGGAGACGAGCGCCGGCACGAATGTGGTTCTCCTGGCCGCGGGCACGCTGCTGCTGATCGGCGGCGTGGCCGCGGTGCTGGTGAGCCGGAGGTCGCGCTACGTCGGAAAACATTCGTAATTGCGCCCGGCGCGGGCGCCGAGGAAGCCCCTTTTTGGTTACTCGTTTCCTTACTCGCCGATGTGGACGATCTTCGCGACGCTCGGCACGCCCTTGGCGTCCAGCGCGAAGAGCATCCAGTTGCCGGGGATCGCGACGCCGCTGTCGGCCGGGATGGTCAGCGTGTAGCTGCCGTCGTTGCCGGTGGAGGGGGCCAGGGACAGGCGACGCTGGTCAGTGTCGACCGAGTGGGTGGCGGTGCCCATCCGGACGATCGAGAAGGCGGTGACCGCCCGGTCGGTGGTGACCGTGATCTTGCCGCCGTTGGCAACCGTCGTGTCGGACACGCTGGTGATGGACGGGCGGGAGGCGGCGGTGCCGTTCTCGTTGAGCAGGTACGGCGGGGTGAAGGTCTGACCGTCGAAGTGGTTGGTCGCGCAGTTCTTGCCGCAGAGGCCACCGCCGGCGCTGAACACCCGGCCGTCCGGCAGCAGCAGGGCGACGCTGTGGTACGTACGCGGCACGGTCATCGTGGCCATCGTCGTGAACCCTTCGCTGACCGGGTCCCACAGCTCGGCGTTGAGCACCGCGGTGTTGTCCGAGAACGGCACCGCGTAGTTCTCGCCGCCGATCACCAGGACCTTGCCGTCCGGCAGCACCACGCTGTTCTGGAAGCTGCGGGTGTTGGCCATCGACCCGACCTGTCGGCTGGTCACCGTGTTGTCCGGGTTGATGGTGAGCACCCGCGCGGCGGCGGTGGCCTCCGAGTTGTCGTAGCTCGGTGAGCCGCCCAGCGTGAGAATTTTGCCGGTGTCGTACATGACGGCGCTGCCGTTCATGGCGTCGTCGCCGCCGCGGTTGCCGGCCGGGGTGGTCGAGCCGTCGCCGTCCACCGAGTACCAGTTCATCTTCTTGCTCGGGCCGGCCTGCAGCACCTTGTTGCCGGTCCACGCGAACAGCCAGGCGTGGTTGTCCTTGCGGTAGTCGCCGAGCTTGTTGGCGTCGGCGGTGAGCATCGGCGTGGCGTCGGCGCCGGGCAGCGCGCGCCAGCCGGAATCGGCCGACCAGACCTCGCCGCTCTTGTGGCCGATGCCGTCGGTGCCGCCGACCGGCCCGCTCCACGAGCCGCCGATGGTGAACACCTGACCGCTGCCGAGGGTGACGCTGGCCTGGTAGCCGCGGCCGACCGTCATGTTGGCGCCCGAGGTCCAGGCATCCGTGGCCGGGTCGTAGATGCTGGTCTTCTGGTTGGTGTTGCCGCCCGTAACGATGATCCGGCCGTCCGGCAGCACCGAGATGCCGGGGCAGAACATGTCGTGCCCGGTCTCGGTGACCTCGCGCTGGGTGACGACGCCGGTGGCCGGGTCATAGGTGGCGGTCATCGTGAGACCGGGCTTCGTAGGGTCGGCGCCGGAGTAGGTGTCGTTCTGGTACGCCGACCAGGTCAGCACCTTGCCGTTGGGCAGCAGCGCGGCCGCGACCGGGACCAGCGGGAACCCGACCGGCGCGCTCCACATGCCACGCATCGGGGAGACCGACCCGCTGGCGCCGAGCACGTTGAGGTCGGCGACCGTCGTCCACGGGCCGCGGTTGCCGGCCTCGGTCGTCGCGATCAGCCGGACGTACTTGGCGTCGATCGGCGGGAAGACGACGGTCTGGGTGGCGGCGCTGTCCGCGAACTTGGCGCCGTCGATGCGGTTGGTCCAGGTCGTGCCGTTGACCGAGGTATAGATCTTGTAGGTGCCGATCCGGCCGTTCTTGCTCGTCGACGGGCGGGGCAGGTACGACAGGCCGCCGACCGGCTGAACCTTGCCCATGTTGATGGTGAGCGTGTGCGGCAGCGCCTTGGCCGGTGCCGGCGTGTACTGGCTGTGGAAGAACGTCGCGTAGCTGCCGTCGATCGCACGGGTGGCCCGGCCGTCCTCGTTCACCGTCTCCTGCGAGTCGGCGGCGATGGTCCAGCCGGTGCGGCTCAGCGTCGGGTTGGCCCGGCCCAGCACGTTGATCTCGGCGGCGCTGCTCCACGGCCCGCGGTTGCCGGCCTCGGTCAGCGCGGTGAGCCGCACGTAGCGGGCGATCTGCGGGGCGAACGTGACCGTCTGCGCGGTCCTGCTGGTCGGCACGAACGAGCCGGTCGCCGTCACCGGGCTCCAGATCGTGTTGTTGAAGCTGGTCTCGACCCGGTACTTGCCGATCATGCCGTTCGGCGAGGTGTCCTGGCGCGGCAGATAGCTGAGGCCGGAGACCAGATTGACCTTGTGCATGTCGACGGTGATCCAGTGCGGCAGCGCCTTCGGCGGGTTCGAGCTCCAGGCCGAATGCCAGATCGACTTGGTGTTGCCGTCGATCGCGTTGATCGCCGCGGCCGGCTGCTTGGCCGTCTCCTGGCTGTCGGCCGCGACGGTCCATCCCGTACGCGGAAGGGCGGGGTCGGTCCCACCGAGCAGGTTGATCTCGGCGGCGGAGACCCAGTTGACCCGGGCGCCGGCCTCGCCGATCGCGGTCAGCCGCACGAAGCGCGTCACCACGGTGTTGACGGTGACGGTCTTGACCACGTCGTCGTCGGCGAACGTGCCGGTGGCGACGTTCGCGCTCCAGGTGGTGCCGTTGTCGCTGATCTGCACGGAGTACTGACCGATGCGGCCGTTCGCGCCGTCGGAGGGCCGGTACGTGAGGCCGCTCAGCGCGATGCGGTTGTGTGTGTCGATCGTGATGGCGCGGGGCAGGCCGGCGGCGCTCTTCCACGAGCTGTTCGCGTTGCCGTCCAGCACGTTGGCGGCGGAGGACTCGGCGGTGGGATCGGACGCGGTCCATCCGGTGCGCGGCAGGGGCGCGGCGGTGGTCACCGCGACGGGCACGGCCTCGGCCTCCGGCATGATGTGGCCGGTGTGCGGGTCGGCGGCGCCGGTGGTGGGCGACTCGGCGCTGCCCGACTGCTGCTGGTGCAGCACCACGGCGGTGCCGGTGAGGACACAGAGGACAGCCGTTGCCGCGGCTCGGGACCAGTGGTGGCCGCGCAGGTGCATGCTTGTTTCCCCCATGAGAATTTCGCCGGAGCGAAAACACTCAACGTGGGAACCTTTGATCAGGACCATCGGCGCTACGCCATGAGAAACCCGCCGTACGGTCCAGTTACAGAGCCATCGTGGGCCGATAGGTTGGCGCACCCGACTCAGGTGTTTTCCATCTTTCCCGATGAAACCGGATTTATCCGGCCAGGCGATCTGTCGGCCTTCGTCCATGTTGACCGCACATGTGGTTTAGGTCGCTATTCATGGAAAACGTGTGACGATTTGATCACGACGGCTGGAGGCGAGGGGATTCCCGGCGTGGCGTCACATTCCCAAGCTTCGATCACCATGACCGACAAGTCCGGATATTCCAGATAAGACGATGCGAAGCCCATACTCGAAATTCGCGTCCGTGTCCTCGTCGTAGAGATCGCCCGCGGCGCCCGCGGTCAGTGGATAGCGCTCCGCGTCGACCCGGAGCCCGCCGGCGTACGGATTCCGCTCATAAGCCGCGCCCGCCCGCGCCTGCTCTTCGATCGTGAAGCCGATCGTGTAATGCAGGATCACCGGGAACGCCCGGGCCGCGGTGGCCGGCTCGAACCCCGCGTCCTGCAGCGTGCGCAGGATCAGCTCGACCGTGCGCAGGACGGCCGGATGCGCCGAATACGCTCCCGCCGCCACCCGTGCCCCGTCCCGATATCGCAGCAGCGTGCGCCGGTTGCGGACGGCCAGGGCGACCAGCCAGTCCTGCCACGTCTCGTCGCGCCGCGGCGCCTCGAGGCCCTCCGTCGCCTCGGCCGCGAGCAGGTCGGCCATCGCGTCGAGCAGCTCCTGTTTGTTCTTCACGTGCCAGTAGAGCGTCGGCGCCTGAACGCCCAGCTCCTTGGCGAGCACCCGCATGGTCAGGCCGTCGAGGCCGACCTCGTTGAGGGCGGCGAGAGCGGCGCGGGCGATGGCGTCCGAAGTGAGCTTCACGGTTGACACCCTATCAAAGTTCGGGGTATCCCTAACAAAGTTAGAGATGCCCGAACTTAGTTAGGGGGGCGAAGGATCATGGAGCAAGTGGTGATCGTCGGGGGCGGGCCGACCGGGCTGATGCTCGCCTGTGAGCTGCGGCTCGGCGGGGTCGACGCGCTGGTGATCGAGCGGCTGGCCGGCCCGAGCGGCGAGTCACGGGCGGGCGGCATCCACGCCCGCACCATGGAGATCCTCGACATGCGCGGCATGCTCGAGCCGTTCCTTGCCGAGGGCCGGCGGCTGCCGCGGGGGCACTTCGCGGGCATTCCGCTGGATTTCTCCGGCCTGCCGACCAGATATCCGTTCTTGCTGAACATCCTTCAGCGCCGCATCGAGCGGCTTCTCGAGGCGAGAGCGCGCGATCTGGGCGTACGCCTGCGGCGCGAGATCGCGGTGACCGGCCTGCGCCAGACGCCGGATCGCGTGGAGATCGAGACCACCCAGGGCGAGCTCGCCGCCGAGTTTGTGGTCGGCTGTGACGGCGGGCGCAGCACGGTCCGCAAGCTCGCCGGCATCGACTTTCCCGGCACGCCCGCGACGATGACCGCGATCCTCGGCGACGTCGAGCTCGCCTCGCCGCCCGCCGCGCCGGTCTTCCAGCAGCGCACGCCGCATGGCAACTGGTCGGTGCTGAACTTCGAGCCCGGCTGGTACCGGGTGATGACCAACGACTTCGATCACGTCGCCGACCGGGACGCGCCGATCACGGTCGAGGATCTGCGCGCGTCACTGCTGCGGCACGCCGGCACCGACTTCGGCCTGCACAGCCCGCGTTGGATCTCGCGCTACAACGACGCCGCCCGGCTCGCGTCGCGTTACCGGTCGGGCCGGGTGCTGCTGGCCGGCGACGCCGCCCACATCCACTACCCGGCCGGCGGCCAGGGCCTCAACACCGGCGTCCAGGACGCGTTCAACCTGGGCTGGAAGCTCGCTCTTTCGCTTCAGAAGGGCCAAGATCAAGAGCTGCTCGACACGTACGAGGCGGAGCGCCGGCCCGTCGCGGAGCGCGTCCTCGCCAACACGCGTGCGCAGACCGCGCTTACCCGGCCCGACCCGCAGACCTCGGCGCTACGCGGGGTGCTGACGGGCTTGAGCGCGCTCGGTGGGGTGAATCGGTCGTTGAGCGAGATGCTGGCCGGGCTCGACATCCACTACGCCGGGCTGGGCGACGGCGCCGGCCACCGCGTGCCCGACCTGGATCTCCCCGACGGCACCCGGCTCTACCGGCACCTCCACGCGGCGCAACCGGTTCTCCTGAGCCGCGACTCGGCGCGATCGAGACGTCTCGGCGGCGAGGCTCTCGCGTGGGACGGCCCCGCCATGCTGATCCGTCCCGATGGGCACGTGGCCTGGGTCGAGGCCATGGGCGAGGCCGCACTTCGGGAGGCGCTCGGTCGGTTCAGCTTTAACGAGTAAGTTCGACGGCGTGACGACAATCGACCTCGACCTTCCCCGGATCGAGCGGGCCAAGGCCGCGGTCGCCGCCACCTTCGTGACCAACGGCCTCGCCTTCGGCGGTTGGCTGGCCCGCGCCCCCGCCGTCCGCGACGACCTGCACCTCTCCGCGGCCGGCTTCGGACTGCTGCTGCTCTGCATCTCGGGCGCCGCGATCGTGTCGATCCCGCTGGCCGGGCCGATCGTGCAGCGGCTCGGCCCGGCGCGCACGATCCTGGTGGCCAGCAGCGCCATGGTGCTCGGCCTCGCTGGGCTCGGCACCGGCACGCTGACCGGCTCGGTCCCGATCGCCGCGGCCGGCCTGGTGCTGGTCGGCGCCGGCAACAGCGCATGGGACGTCTCGATGAACGTCGAGGGCGCCGACGTCGAGCGCCGCCTCGGCCGCACGATCATGCCGCGCTTCCACGCCGGCTTCAGCCTCGGCACGGTGCTGGGCGCCGGGATGAGCGCGCTGGCGGCGGCCGCCGGCCTGCCGATCTGGGCGCAGCTCTATCTCACCGCAACCCTCACGGCCGTGGTGACTTTCCCGACCGTACGCGTGTTCCTGCCGCACACGCCGCCCGCCGCCGACGAGCCGCGCCCGGTCAGCGTGAGCCAGGCCTGGCGTGAGCCCCGCACCATCCTGATCGGCCTGATCATGCTGGGCTTCGGCTTCACCGAGGGCACCGCCAACGACTGGCTCGCGATCAGCCTGGTGGACGGCTACGGCGCGAGCGAGACGGTGGGCGCGGTCGGCTACGGCACGTTCGTCACGGCGATGACCCTGTCCCGCCTCTTCGGCGGCGCGGCCATCGAGCGCTGGGGCCGAGTCCGGGTCCTGCGCGCCACGGTCGTGTGCGGCGTGGCGGGGCTGCTCATGGTGGTCGCCGGCCTGGCCGTTCCGCTGGCCCTGCTCGGCGGCCTGCTGTGGGGCGCCGGCGCGTCGCTGGGCTTCCCGGTCGGCATGAGCGCGGCCGCCGACGACCCGACCCGGGCCGCTATTCGCGTTTCGGTGGCCGGTTCGATCGGGTACGCGGCCTTCCTGGCCGGGCCGCCGTTGATCGGAGTCCTGGCCCAGCACCTTGGCGTTCTGCAGGCCCTGCTGTGCGTTCTGGGCGCTCTCCTGATCGGGCTGCTGGCCTCGGGCGCCGCCAAGCCGCTGTCTACCCACTGACCCCGTTCCCCCGAGCGTCAAGTCACCAGTGGCGGCTTGCCGCGCGCTGCGCTGCGAGCGGGCTGCGAGCGCGAGGTCATCAATGATGATTTGCCGCGCGCCCCACCGTGCCGACGTCGGCGGGTGAGCGCGAGCATGTCGATCAGCCAGCCGGGCCTGCTGTGTCGCAGCCCCCGCCGAGCTCAGCGATCGCAATACGGTCGGGCGAGTTCGAGGTCGGCGTCCACTCGGCGCAATCCGTCGAAGCCCCACGTGTTGATGCCGTCCAGGTCGACCTCGTTGTCGATGCGAACGGCGAGGTCGCGAAGCGAGCGGGCGAGCCGGGCGTACTCGAGGTGCGTGAGGTCGAGTCGTTGTGCGCCGTAGGCGCTCAGGAAGCGCACGGGGTCGGGCCCGCACAAGCCGGCGAACACGTCGTGCTCGCGCGGCGCCAGCATCGTGCGACCCCAGTCGAGCAGTGCCACGACGCGACCGTCGCGGTCGACGAGGACGTTGTGCGGGAACAGGTCGTGGTGACACACGACGTGGGGAACGTCGATCGCGCGTGCCCTTTCGATCACCGCTTCGAGCCGGTCGACGTTGGCCATGACCTCGTCGCGGCGGTCGGCGATCCACGGGTGGTCGCGCCGGTCGCGCAGCACCTCGATGCACCATTCGTCCATGTCGGTGCGGGGCAGGAGGAAGCCGGCGATTTCGTGCACGGCACGCATCGCCCGCGCGATCGCGTCCGCGTCGTCCCACGTTGTCTGGCGGCCGTCGACGAACGGGAACAGCGCGTACCGCCGGCCAAGATGCGCGCAGGTGTACGAGCCGTCGAGAGTTCGCTGCGCCGCAGGAACGGGGATACCCCGGGCAGCCAGCTCAGCGGTCAGCGCCAGTGCGGCGTCGCTGTCGGGCTGCTGACGCCAGAGTTTCACGAACCAGCGCCCGTCGGTGAAAGCATCCGCTTCGAACCCGCCCGGATGCGGCCGCAGCTCGCCAACCTCGACACCGAACGCATCGCGGACCTGAGCCGCCGCCGGCGGGGGTACCACGCTCCACATCACCCCAGGACGCTACCGTCGCCCGAGCAATGACTTCGTGCGCGCTCCGCGCGGCAACTCATCAAGGCCGGCCACGCGCGAGGGGCCCTCGCGTGCCGGGGCAGGGCCTCACGTGCGCACTGTGGCAGAGGCTGGGCTGGGCAGGGCCTCGCGCGCCGACGCAGGCCTCGCACCGACGCAGGCCTCGCACCGGGCAGGCCTCGCACCGGGGCAGGCCTCGGACCGGGGCAGAGCCTCGCACCGGGGCACGGCCTCGCACCGGAGCAGGCCTCGCGGCACTCTGCAGGGCCTCGCTCGCGCCAGGGCAACGCCCGCGCCCCGCTGGGCAGGGACTCATGCGCGCTGGGGCGGGTCCTCGCGTGCCGGGCAGGGTCGGTGCGGTGCCGGGGCAGAGCAGGGCGTGGCGGGGTTGGGTCAGGCGAGGATGGCCTGGGTTCGGATCACGGCCGCTATCAGGAGGACAAGGAAGAACACGCCACAACCGACGGCCTGCACGAATGTGCGGCGCTGCGCCGGCGCGTACGCGATGATGACCGCCACGATGCCACCCGCCACCAGACCGCCCAGATGGCCCGCCACCGAGATGTTGGGCACCGTGAACGTGAAGAGCAGGTTGACCACGAGCAGCGGAATCAGCGTGCTGATGTCGAGCTTGAGCCGGCGGTTCACGATGATCGCCGCGGCGAAGAGGCCGAAGACGGCGGTCGAGGCGCCGGCGGCCGGCTGGTTCGGCGCGGTGAAGACGTAGGCCGCCACGTTGCCGCCCAGGCCGGCCAGCAGATAGAGGCCGATGAAGCGGAGCGGCCCCAGCCGGATCTCGAGATAGCGGCCCAGCTGCCACAGCACCCACATGTTGAGCAGCAGGTGCAGCACGCCGTAATGCAGGAACATGGCGCTGAAGAGCCGCCACCACTCGCCGGCGGCGATGCCGTGGACCTCGCCGCCGGCCGTGTACGGCGCGTAGCCGAGAACCTCACCCCAACGGGTCACCGCGGTCTGGTCGCCGAGCAGGCCGAACCACCCGCCGGAGCCGCCGATCGCCCGGGCGCCGCCCACGATGGCCGACAGGACCATGACGGCGACGTTGATGGCGACCAGGGTGCGGGTCGCGATGCCGGCCTGGCCGGCGCGGCTGCCCCCAAAGGCCGTCCGCGCCGGACGCTGGCTGCGCTTTCCTTCCGCCACGCACTCGGGGCACTGATGGCCGACCGACGCCTCGTGCATGCAGTCGGGGCAGATCGGCCGGTCGCACCGGGTGCAGCGGAGGTGAGTCTCCCGCGACGGGTGGCGATAACAGACCGGAGCCGTCGAGGGAGCCTCACTCATATCTTCAACGGTACTTCGGTGAAGCTTGTTCGCGACGGACGAGACCGTCTGCACAGCTCGCGCTCGCGAACGAACAAGCTTCAGTCCTGCACGCGCTCGATTTCCACGCGCTCGACGACCACGTCTTCCACCGGGCGGTCGCCGGGGCCGGTCTTCGTGGTGGCGATCGAGTCGACGACCTTGGCGGACGCCTCGTCGGCCACCTGGCCGAAGATGGTGTGCCGGCGGTTGAGGTGCGGCGTCGGCGCGACCGTGATGAAGAACTGCGAGCCGTTGGTGCCCGGCCCGGCGTTCGCCATGGCCAGCAGGTACGGCCGGTCGAACGACAGCTGCGGGTGGAACTCGTCGGCGAACTTGAAGCCTGGGCCGCCGCGGCCGGTGCCGGTCGGGTCGCCCAGCTGGACCATGAAGCCGGCGATGACCCGGTGCGAGATCGTGCCGTCGTAGTAGGGCGTGCCCTTGCCCTGCTGGCCGGTGCGCGGGTCGATGTACTCCTTGCTGCCCTCCGCGAGCTCCACGAAGTTGCGCACGGTTGCCGGGGCGTGGTCCGGGAAGAGCTGGAGCCGGATCGGGCCGTGGTTGGTGTGCAGGGTGGCGTAAAGCTTCTCGGCCACGGGTACTCCTGTCTGTGTCGCGGTCGCCCCTGGCGTACCTCGAAGAGGCGATGGGACAGTTTCTTTTGTAGTTCGGATCCTCCCCCATGTGTCTGATCCGGCCACGCCGGGGTACCAGTTGAGGGCACCATGACGTGGGAGAGACCACAGGAGGTGGGCACTGGTGTTCGCAACGATGCGCCGCAAGAGCCGGAGCCGGCGGATGAAGAACGAGCTCGGCCAGAGCGTTGACCACTTCAAGCGCGCGGCATCGCTCGCGGCTCAGGAGACCGGCTCGACCGTGGGACCGAAGGTGGCCGCCGCGGTCGACAAGGTGCAGCCCGCGGCCGTGAAGGCCAAGGATGTCGCATCGAGTGGCTGGGACAGCGCTCTCGCGACGCTCACCCCGCTGGTCGCCGCCGCGACCGACAACGTGCGGCAGACCGGCAAGGTGAGCAAGAGGCAGATGAAGAAGACCGCGAAGCAGAACAAGAAGTACGCGAAGCAGCTGCGTAAGCGGGTCGACAAGCGGTCCGACAAGCGCCGTGGCTCGCGCTTGCTGGGCTACGCGCTCATCGGCACGGCCGTGGGCGTGGGCGCGGCCTACATGGCCAAGCGCCGCAAGGCCAGCCAGTGGGACGAGTACGACCCGGCGGCACCGGCCGAATCGTCGTCGCAGGTCGGCGGCGCGGACGACGCCGCGTTCGAGCCGGCCGAGCCCTCGGCGTACACGACGCCGAACGGCACCGTGCCGGACACGGCGCAGCAAACCCCTCGGTAACAGCCGATCGCCTATCGGGCGGGCGCCCCTGCGGGCGACCCGCCCGGTGGTGTGCTCACTGCACGTCGGTCTGGCGGGCGCGGGCCGGGTCGAGCGATGGACCGCGCGGCAGCATCGAGACGAGCTCGGACGGGATCTGGGCGGGCTTGACCCCGGCGTACCCCAGTTTGGTGATCAGTGACCGGTTGGCGAGGGGGAAGCTGCGCCCGGTGTCGGTGACGACGCTGACCGTGCCGGTGCCGGCGGGCGCGCTCGGCGAGGCGGCGGCCGTGGCGAGGACGCCCTTGCCGCGCGCGATGTGCACGTAGTCGGCGAGGACGACGTTGGGCTCGGCGGAGCCGGCCTTGACCACGACGCCGGACGGCACGGTGGGGTCGATGCGCAGGCCGTCGCCGGACTTCGCGTCGACCGGCAGCGTCATGCAGGCCTGGGCGGGCGTGGACTCGTGCAGCTTGGGCACCGTCACCGGCAGGCCGTTGGGGTCGCCCTCGTCGCTGATCCGGGTCTTCGACGGCGGCAGCTGGAAGAACGCGTTGCCGATCGCCTGCGGCTTCTCGACGCCGGGGGCGGCCTGCATGAGCCGGGCCTGCATCTCGGTGAGGGCGGCTGCGCCGTCGGCGAGGATCACCGCGAACTGCTGGCCGGAGTCGGTGACCAGGTCGCCGACCTCGAAGCCGTCCACCACCGAGGTGCTGCCCACCTCTGCGATCTTGGGAGCGACCAGGTTGTCGGCGAGCGGGACCGCGTTGGCCCAGGCTGTCGCGACGGTCCAGGGCTCCTTCGAGGCCCAGCCGAGCACGCGCAGCGTCGCGACCAGTTGGTCGGCCGGGATCGGGTAGCGCTTGTTGTCGAAGACCAGCGCGCTGCGCCCCTCGGGCTCGCGGATGAGCAGGGCCTCGCCGGCCTTGGCCGAGACCGTGCCGTCGGTGAGCTTGTCGCCGATCAGCAGGGTGCTGCGTGGCGTGTTCTCGTCGCCGCGGTTGTCGGTGCAGATCGACCAGCGCTCGGTGATCAGCGCGTTCTTGGCCGGCAGCGAGTCGGGCGCGTCGGGGATGCCGAGCGGGGCGCCGAGCGGCACGCCGGCCAGCTTGTCGGACGAGATGCTCTTGAGCTCGGGCGCCTCGGCGTTGGCGAGCAGCAGGCCGGACGCGTAGTTCAGCACCGGGTGGAGGCTTTTGTCGGACTCGAGGTAGATGAACCGCGCGCCAGTGCCCTTTTCCTGGAACACCACGTTGGGGTTGCGGGGATCCACATTGCTGTGTCCGGTGAGGAGGCCGTAGATCGCGGCGCCGCCCACGGCGAGACTCGCGATCAGCAGGCTGATCAGCGCCGTCGTGCCGGCCCGGCGCAGCGGCGACCGCGAGGGGTCGGGGTCGTGCGTGACCAGCGCGGCCACCACCCGCTGAAGCGAGTACTGGTACGAATGCAGCTGGTCCTGACGCGACGGCACCCTGTCACTCTAGGGGTCGGCGTCGATGGCCAGGGGGCAGCCCTTACAGCCAGCCGTTGCGGCGGAAGGCCCGGTAGAGCACGAAGGAAATCAGCAGAATGATCGCCCACCATGCCGGATAGCCGTACAGCCAGTCTAATTCGGGCATATGGGTGAAGTTCATGCCATAGATCCCGGCGCCTGCGGCCCAGACGGTGGCGATACCGGCCCACGCGGCGATCTTGCGCATGTCGTTGTTCTGGTCGACCGTCACCTGGGCGAGACGCGCCTGGAGGATCGAATTGAGCAGGTCGTCGTACGAGGAGACCTGCTCGACCGTACGGGTCAGATGGTCCTGAACGTCGCGGAAGTACTTGCCGATCCGCTTGGGCACGATGGCGACGATCGTGGCCAACGGGCGCTGCAGCGGCACGACGGCCCGGCGGAACTCCACCAGTTCCCGCTTCATCTGATAGATGGACTGAATCGGGCTGCCCGCGCCGCGGGAGAAGACCCCCTCCTCGATGATGTCGAGGTCGGCCTCGACCTGGTCGGCGACCAGCAGATAGTGGTCGACCACACGGTCGGTCACCGCGTACGCCACCGCCCAGGGTCCCTGCTCGAGCAGCGCGGCCCGGCCGTTCTCGAGGTCGGTACGCACCGAACCCAGCTCGGACGCGTCGCCGTGGCGGACGGTGATGACGAACTGTTCGCCCACGAAGATCATCATCTGGCCGGTCTCGACGACCTGGGACGTCTCGGTGATCTCGCTGTGCGGCACATAGCGCGCGGTGCGCATGACCAGGAAGTGCACCGAGCCGAAGTTCTCCAGCTTGGGGCGCTGCTCGGCCTTGACCGCGTCCTCGACGGCGAGCTCGTGCAGCCCGTACGTCTGCGCGATCGCCGTCATCTCGTCCTCGCTGGGCTCGTGCAGGCCCAGCCAGACGAAGCCGTCCTCGTGGGCGCAGGCCTCGCGGAGCGCCTCGTCGGGGGAGAAGTCGCCGGCCAGCCGCTTGCCGGCCACGTACACGCCGCAGTCGACCACCGAGCTGACGGCGGTGCGGGTGCGGGGACCGTCGAGATGCTCGCCGGTGGTGGCGAAGATGCGATTCATCGCGCGCCGTGGCGCGGCGAACGCTCGCGACAGCGGCTTGTTCCGGCTCCACGTGCCGGGCTCACGCTCGCTCATGACAGACCTCCCCACACCGCCCGACGGGCCCGCAGCAGGCTAGCTCACGATCGCGCGGGCACCGGACGGGATCAGCAAGAACCCGTCCGGCGCGGCGAGACCCTAGGCGCGTACCTCGTCGATGGCCGCGGCCAGGCGTCGGACACCCTCGTCGATCTGGTCGACCGTGACAGCGGAGAACGCCAGGCGAACCGAGCTCTTCCCGCCGTCGAGCAGGAAGTCCGTCCCCTTGACGATAGCCACGCCCTTCTTCATCGCGGCGGGGAAGAGCTTGTCGACGTCGACGTCGTCGGGCAGGTCGACCCAGAGGAAGTAGCCGCCGTCGGGCTCGGTGAAGGTGGCGCCCGGGATGTGCTTGCGCAGCGAGTCGGCGAGCAGCGACGCGCGCTCGGCGAGCGCGGTGCTCACGGTTTGGACGGACCGCTCGATGTCGCCGGAGACGCAGAACTGGTGAACGATCGCCTCGGAGACCATGCCGGGCGAGATGTACAGGTTGGTGGCCTTCTTGGCGATCGCGTCGATCAGCGCGGCCGGGCCGACCAGGTAGCCCACGCGGACGCCGGGGCACACCGTCTTGGTGAAGCTGGAGGCGTGCACGACGACATTGTCGGAGTCCATCGAGAGCATCGACGGGAGCGCGTCGCCGCGGAACCGGATGTCGACGTACGGGTCGTCCTCGAAGATGGTGAAGCCGTACTCGACGGCGAGCGCGAGCAGAGCGCGCCGCTTCTCGGCGGAGAGCGTGATGCCGGCCGGGTTCTGGTAGTTCGGAATGATGTGGGCGAGCTTGGGGCGCACACCGGACTCGAGCAGCCCGCGCAGCTCGTCGACGTCGATGCCGTCCTCGCGCAGCGTCACCTGGTGCACCTTGGCGCCCAGGTTCTGCAGGCTCAGCAGCGTACGGTCGTAGGTGGGCTTCTCGACGATCACGGTGTCGCCGGGCTGCACGAGGTGGTTGAAGAGAAACGCGTCGGCTTGGAGCGACCCGTTCGTCACGATGACCTGGTCGGCCGAGACGCCGTGCTTCTTCGCGATCCACGCGCGCAACGGGACATAACCGACGGACGTGCCGTAAGCGGTGATGCCGGCGGGGTCGGCGTCGAAGGCGCGTGCGGCGGCGGCCTTCAGGCCCTCGACGTCGATGATGTCCAGCGACGGAGCGCCACGGGCGAAGGAGATCAGCTGCTCAGCGGTCATGCCCCACAGCTTACGAGCCGCCTCCAGAGGATTTTCCGGAGGCTGTGGTGAGGCTCGATTTCACACCGACGGCTATCCTCGCGGGGCCACACATGCATGCAACCTCGTTAGGAGAGTCATCCCCATGATCGGACTCGTACTCGCCGCCGGCGCCGGGCGCCGGCTGCGTCCATACACGGACACGCTGCCCAAGGCGCTCGTCCCGGTGGACGGCGACACCACGATCATGGATATCTCTCTGCGCAACCTCGCCGAGGCCGGACTCACGGACGTGACGATCGTGGTGGGCTACTGCGCCGGCGCGGTCGAGGAGCGCGTGTCCGCGTTCCAGGAAAAGTACGGCGTCAAGATCAGCCTCGTCCACAACGACAAGGCCGAGGAGTGGAACAACGCCTACTCCCTCTGGCTCGCCCGTGACCACTTCGCGCAGGGCGCGTTGATGGTCAATGGCGACACCGTGCATCCCGTGAGCGTCGAGCACACCCTCCTCGCCGATCGTGGTCCGAGCATCCTGCTCGCCATCGACAATCTGAAGAAGCTGGCTGACGAGGAGATGAAGACCATCTTCAACGCAGATGGACAGCTCACCAAAATTACGAAGCTGATGGACCCGGCCGACGCCTTCGGCGAGTACATCGGCGCCAACATCATCGAGCCGTCGACCGCCGGAAAGCTGGCCGACGCCCTCAAGGCGACCTGGGAACGCGACCCGAACCTCTACTACGAGGACGGCTTCCAGGAGTTCGCGAACCGCGGCGGCGACGTCCGCGCGTCGACGATCGGCGAGGTCAGCTGGGTCGAGGTCGACAACCACGAAGACCTGGCGAAGGCGCGGGAGATCGCATGCCGCTACTAGCCCGCAGCATTCAGACGCCCCTGCACATCGAGGTACGCCGCGGCGCGATCGCCGACCTCGGCCAGGTCCTGGCCGACGGCCGCATCTCCGCCGGTGGCGACGTCGCGGTCGTGGTCGGGCCGGGCCTGGGTGAACGGGTGGTGAACCTGATCCGCCCGACGCTCGGCTCGGCCGACGTCTACACCACCTCCGGCGGCACCCTCGACGCCGCGCTCGAGCTCTCCGCGAAGCTGCGCGCCCGCAACTACGACGCCGTCATCGGCATCGGCGGCGGCACGACCATCGACACCGCGAAGTACGCGGCCAACCGCTGGGGCATGCCGATGATCTCGGTGGCCACCAGCCTCGCCAACGACGGCATCGCCTCCCCGGTCGCGAGCCTGATCAACGACGGGATCAAGGGCTCGTACGGCGTCCACATCCCGTTCGGCGTGATCGTCGACCTCGACTTCGTCGAGAACGGGCCCGACCGGGTCAACCGCGGCGGCATCGGCGACGTGATCAGCAACATCAGCGCGCTCGCCGACTGGGAGCTCGCCCGCGAGGTGCGCGGCGAGCCGGTCGACGGCCTGGCCGCGTCGCTGGCCCGGATGGGCGCCGAGGCGATGCTGACCATGCCGGGCGACATGAACGACGACGCGTTCGTCACCGTGCTCGCCGAGTCGCTGATCTCCAGCGGCCTCGCCATGGCGGTCTGCGGCAGCAGCCGCCCGGCCAGCGGCGGCTGCCACGAGATCATGCACGCCATCGACTCGCTCTTCCCGGGCACCGGCTCGCACGGCGAGCTGGCCGGCCTCGGCGCGCTGTTCTGCACCTTCCTGCGCGGCGACAAGCGGCGGTTGGGCCAGATGGCCGACTGCCTCGCCCGGCACCAGCTGCCTCGCCTCCCCGAGGACGTGGGCCTGACCGGCGACCAGTTCGTCGAGGCCGTGTCGTTCGCGCCGCGCACGCGACCCGACCGCTACACGATCCTGGAGCACCTCGCCATGACGCCCGACGAGATCAGCGGAAAGCTGGCCGAGTATGCCGAAGCCATCGCCCACCGCTGACTCCGGCCACGGCCAGGCAAAACCCGCGCCCGCGCCGGGTGGTGGGCCGGGACCGTCCGCGTCCGGCGGCCCCGAGGGAGGTTCCGCTCACTTTGCGAGTACGCCGAAAGCAGCCGACTATTACGCGGTGAATCGCGGGGGCGGACTGTTCAGCGAGGCGCTCAGCCAGCGGATCGGCGCCCGGATCGCGGTCGGCGCCCACCAGCGCGGTCTGGCGCCCACGGTGCTGACCGTGGTCAACCTCGGCCTGGGCTGCCTCGTCTCGTTCGTGGTGATCGCCGCGGCCGGCCCGGTGGCCGCCGGCGACATCTGGGCCTGGCCGATCGGCCTGCTCGCGCTGATCGGCTGGCAGTTGGCGTACGCGTTCGACTGCTCCGACGGTCAGCTGGCCCGCGTCACCCACCGGACCAGCCTGGCCGGCGGCCGGCTCGACGTGCTCTGCGATGTCGCCGTGCAGATCTCCCTGGTGTCGGCGCTGGCCGCCACCGCGAAGGCTCAGGTGCCCGACACGCCCGCCTGGCTGCTGGCCGCGTTCGCCGGCACCTGGATGGTCAACCTGGTCACCTCGGTGATGCAGGGCGGCGAGCAGGCCGCCAGCATGGTGACCAGCCGATCGCTGCCGGTCCGGCTGGTCAAGCTGGTCCGCGACTACGGCGCGGTGATCGCCCTGGCCGGCCTGGTCCTGACGATCGCCCCACAGTGGACCGTCTGGTTCGTCGGATTGTTCACGCTGGTCAACGCCGCCTTCCTGGCCGCCAGCGTGGTGTTCTCGGCCCGGCAGGCCCTGCGCGGCTGATTAGACACGCACTGGGATGGCTGACGAGGCTCCCAAGAGGTTGCCCCTTGCGTCCAGGGCCTCGACTACCACGTACTCGGGGGTGCCCTGGATCGTGAGGCGGGTCTCGAAGCCGGTGCGGTCGCCCTCGAGCGCGTCGGTCAGGGCGCCCGGCTGGGCGCCCGAGCGGGCCCGCCACTTGCCGACCTTGGTGGTGCCGTTCCAGCTCGCGCTGACGATGACGTTGCCGTTCTCGACGTGCAGGCCGAGCGCCGGCTGGTCGAGCGGGTTGCCGGCCCAATCGACCTTGTAGGCCCGGTACGACTGGTTGTCGAGCGGCAGGTTTCCGGCGAGCCGGACGGTGCCGTCGGCGTTGTGCTCGGTGAAGTACGGCATCTGGCCCCAGCCGATGAACGAGCCGCCGTCGGCCAGCTCGCGGAAGCTGCCCTGTGTCGGCGCCGAGAGCTTGTCGGGGTGCAGGTATTCCGCCACGAACGTTGCCGTGCGGGCCGCCTCGTCCAGCTTCATCACCAGGCCGCGCGAGTAGTCGCGGATCTTGGTGACCCCGGCGCCGTTGTCGAAGACGCTGTAGGTGCCGTCGCGCCGCTGCCGGAAGTCGTGCTGCCAGGCGAACTTGGACTTCTCGTCGATCGTGAAGTCGGACTTCTTGCCCCCGAGGCGCCACATGACCTCGCCCGACGTTTTATTGATCTTGTACGTCGTCCAGGTGTGCCGCGACGAGATGATGACGTTGCCGTCGGCGGCGAGTCCCACCGAGTTCGCGTGGAAGTAGTCGTACGGCAGGTGGGCCGAGTCGCCCTGCGGCAGCGGCGCGTAGGACTCGTCCAGCCCGACGTGATCGCTCGCCTTCCACTGGAACAGCAGCTTGCCGGTCGTGACGTCGATCTCCTGAATGACGCCGTCGTGCAGCACGCCGTCCTTGGGCCCGCCCAGCGCGGTCAGGTCGTACGGCACCGGGTCGTACACCCAGAACAGCGCGGAATTTCTCGGCGTGATCACGAAGTCGTGCTGGTCGGCCTGCTCGGAGCCGGCCGCGCGCACCCGGGTGATCTCCCGGTACGACTGGTCGGCGATCACGAACTCGCCCTGGCCGACGCCCTGCCCGCCGGTGCCCCCGATGGTGCCTTCCCACCAGGTCAGGACCGGCTGGTTGCGGTAGCGCTGCACCTTGAGATCGATCGCCACGGTGGCCGGCTCGGGCACCTTCCGGAACCAGATCGGCGAGCCCTTCTCGTCGACCATGAGCGGTCCCCACAAGCCGGTGCCGGAGGCCGGGCTGAGGCAGATGAAGCCGCCGACCGTCCCGTTCGCGGCGGTCGTGATCGTGACATCCGGCAGCGTGCGCAGGTCGGGGCGGGAGCGGTACTTGGGCGGGCCGGCCTGTGCGGCCTCGGTCGCGCCGGTGGTCTTGTCGGTCTTGTCGGATCCGTCGTCGTGACCCAGGGCGTAGCCGAGCCCGCCGCCGGCCACACCGACCAGGGCGGCGCCACCCACGCCGAGCAGCAGATTCCTTCGGGAGACGCGGGAAGTTTCCGTCACGGGCCCAGCTTTCCCTTCCACGGCCAAGATCTATCTCGGCGTATGATCAAAGTTTGCTGTGATTTCTCGGTAAATGCCGAGGAGCCGAGCGGTGAGCACATCGGGATGGAAATCGCGTAGGTAGCGATTTCGGGCAGGCTTGGCGCGCTCGGCGGCCTCGTCGCGGGCGATCGGGAGGGCCGCGGCCAGCGCCGCCGGCTCGGGCTCGACGAGCCAGCCCGCCTCGTCGCCGACCAGGTACGGGATGCCGCCCACCGCGGTGCCCAGCACCGGCCGGCCGTTCGCCATCGCCTCGAGGATCACCGTGGGCAGCACGTCGTTCCAGGTCGGGGGGGCGATCACGACGGCCGAGGCACGCCGCTCGGCGTTCATCTGCTCGCGGTCGAGCACGCCGAGGTAGGTGACGTCGGTGCGCTCGGCCGCGGCCCGCTCGGCCAGCGGCCGCAGTTCGCCGTCCCCGGCGATGCGCAGTGGGCCCAGCGTGCCGTCCGGGTGCCGCCGCCACGCGTCCAGCAGCAGCGCCAGACCCTTCTCGGGCGACAGGCGGGCGCCGTACAGAAAACCCTCACCCAAGGCCGAGGGCTCGCCCGGATCGGGAAGACCGTTGGGTTTGACCACGATCCGCTCGTCGGGGATGCCGTAGTCGCGCAGGTGCGTGGCGATGCGGTCGGTGAGCGCGATGAACCGGTCGACCGAGCGCCAGGTGGGCCGGTGCACGGCCAGCGTGGTGGCCATCAGCGCGCTCTGCGCCGCCGAGCCGCGGTAGCAGCGGTGCTTGACCGCCGGCCAGCCCAGCAGCTTGCCGCGGCAGTCCTGGCAGTTGTGCCCGTCCCGGAAGTACAGCCCCGACGAGCAGACCTGGCGGTAGTTGTGCACCGTCTGGACCACTGGGACGCCGTGCGCGTGCGCCGTGCGGATCACCCAGGGCGACAGCAGCGGGTAGGGGTTGTGCAGGTGCAGCACGTCTGGCCGTTCCGCGGCCAGCAGCGCGGACAGGTCCTGCTGCGCGGCACGGCCGTAGATCGGCGACAAGGGCAGAAGAACTTTCTGTACGGCGGGCAGGTCGCCGATCGAGTCGGAGCTGCGCTGGAACGGCAGCACCTCGACACCGGCCGCGCGGAGCTGCGCGATCTCGGTGTCCACGATGACGTTCTCGCCGGAGGGGATGGCTTCTCGGTACCGGTTGTGCGCGACGACCACCTTCACGGCAGGAAACGCTACCTTTGAGGGCGTGCCCGAACTCCCCGAGGTCGAGGCGCTCGCGGCCTATCTGCGTGAGCGCGCGGTCGGCCACACCGTGCAGCGGCTCGAGGTCTCCTCGTTCAGCGCGCTGAAGACGTACGATCCGCCCGCCTCCGCCGTCGCCGGGATGACGGTCCGCGACGCAGGCCGGCATGGAAAGTTCCTGGATATTGGCCTCGGCGACGACTTGCACCTGGTCGTCCACCTCGCCCGGGCCGGCTGGCTGCACTACCGCGACGCGTTCAAGTCGCCGGCGCCGCTCAAGCCGGGCAGCGGGCCGATCGCGCTGCGACTGAGGCTCGACGACGGCTCCGGCTTCGACCTGACCGAGGCGGGCACCCAGAAGTCGCTGGCGGCCTACCTGGTGCGCGACCCGGCCGAGGTGCCCGGCGTGTCGCGGCTCGGCCCCGACGCGCTGGCCGTGTCCGAGGAGGAGTTCGCCGAGCGTATTCGCTCCCGCAACGGCCAGATCAAGGGTGTGATCGTCGATCAGGAGGTGCTCGCCGGCATCGGCAACGCCTACTCCGACGAGATCCTGCACGTGGCCAAGATGTCGCCCTTCGCGCTCACCGGGAAGATCACCGAGGAGCAGATGCACGCTCTGTACACGGCGATGCGCGAGGTGGAGACCGACGCGGTGGCCCGCTCGGTGGGGCAGAAGGCGGCCGAGCTCAAGGGCGAGAAGCGGGCCGGAATGCGGGTGCACGCGCGCACCGGCTTGCCGTGTCCAGTCTGCGGCGACACGGTGCGTGAGGTGTCGTTCGCCGACAAGAGCCTCCAGTACTGCGCCACCTGCCAGACAGGCGGCAAACCCCTGGCAGACCGCCGTCTCTCCAAGCTGATTCGATAGTTGAAGTGTGCCTTCAGCCGATTTATGGGTGGCGGGCGGGGCGGTCGGATGGATTACCCAGCGTGTCCGAGCAACTCGGAGCGGTATAGCCCCCGCGACGTACGCTCGCTTACCCGGTTTCCATCGGTATAGTGGCCCGGTCCCAGGCAACCCTCGCGGTGCGGCCGGGCAACGGCCGGGGTGGCCGAGACCCGAAGGATCGTGGCGGTGCGTAATCTTTTCCGGATGCGGGAGGACGTAGGCGACGTGACAACAAGCCTGCATCGCCCGGTTACCGACAGCAGCCGGAGCAAACCCGTGCCGTACGACAGCTTCGAGTGGCAGCAGGAACAGCCGCCGAGCAATGGCGTACCCCGATCAGCGTGGAACCGGACCCACAAGCGCCTGTCGCGCTGGCACCGGCCGTACACGATGGTCTTGGTCTTTCTGGATTTGATCTCCGTCTTGTCGGCGAGCTATCTCGCGGCGACCGTTCTCGAGAAGGCGAAGACCGGTTTCCGCAACCGCGACTGGATCTTCCTGCACGACGCCCAGCTGTTCTACTTCTTCGCCTACGTGGTGCTGCCGCTCGGCTGGCTGATCATGCTCTGGGCCAACGGCACCTACGACCGGCGCTACCTGGGCCTGGGCAGCGAGGAGTTCAAGCGCATCGTGCGCTGCTCGGTCACGGTCGTGGCCTGCGTGTCGCTGCTCGCGTTCGCCACCAAGACCCAGCTCTCCCGTGGCACGGTCGCCCTGGTCTCGGTGAGCGCGGTGCTGTTCCTGCTGCTCGGCCGGGTGCTGGCCCGCCAGGTGTTGCACTTCGCGCGCCGCCGCACCGGCCACGGCGCACATCGGATGATCCTGGTCGGCACGCTGCCCGAGGCGCTCGAGGTCTACACCGCGGTCACCCGCAGCCCGGCCGCCGGGCTCATCCCCGTGGCCATCCACCTCACCGACGGCTTCGCGGCCGCCCGCGGCATCGAGACGCCGGTACCGGTCTACGCGTCCCGTGACGTGATGTCGCTCGTGCGCGAGGTGGGCGGCGACACGATCGCGGTCTGCGGCTCGGCCAGCGCCGAGCCGGGCGAGCTGCGCCGCCTCGCCTGGCAGCTCGAGGGCACCGGCGTCGACCTGGTGGTGGCGCCGCAGCTGACCGACATCGCCGGCCCTCGGGTGCACATCCGCCCGATCGAGGGCCTGCCGCTGCTGCACGTCGAGGAGCCGACCCTCTCGGGCCCCGGCTGGCTCGCGAAGAACCTTCTCGACCGGGTGGCCGCCGGCCTCGGCCTGCTGCTGCTCAGCCCGTTCCTGCTGTTCATCGCGCTCGGCATCCGGATCTCCGACCGCGGCCCGGTCTTCTACCGGCAGGCCCGGGTCGGCCACGAGGGCCGCACGTTCCGGGTGTGGAAGTTCCGCACCATGTACGTGGACGCCGAGGAGCGCAAGGCGACGCTGGAGGAGCTCAACGAGTCCGACGGCATGATGTTCAAGATGAAGCAGGATCCCCGGATCTTCTCGTTCGGCGCCAAGCTGCGCGCCACCTCGATGGACGAGCTGCCTCAGCTGATCAACGTGCTCAAGGGCGAGATGTCGCTGGTCGGGCCGCGCCCGCTGCCCGCCGAAGACGGCGACTACCTCGGCGACGTTCGGCGGCGCCTGCTCGTCCGGCCCGGCATGACCGGGCTCTGGCAGGTCTCGGGCCGCTCGGATCTCTCCTGGGACGAGGCCGTACGCCTGGACCTGTACTACGTCGACAACTGGTCCCTGACGTATGACCTCGGCATTCTCTGGCGCACGATCTGGGTCGTGCTCAAGCGCAAGGGTGCTTATTGATACGGGCAGTTGCTGCGCCACTCCTGGACCGCCGTCCAATTGTTACTGCCCGGTAATCCAGGTTGCCCCCTACCATCTGCGCATGGCCGGACAGGTGGGCAGCGTCCTAGCGGTCATCGCGGTGCTCGCCGGTCTGGCCGCCGCGGTGGTCGCCGTCGTCCGGCTGCGCGCGCGCCGGGGCATCGCCACCGCCATGCAGCGGGCCACCTACGACGTCCTGCACACCGCCGCCCTCGCCGCCGAGCCGCTGCGCGGCGGGCTGACCACGGCCACCGCCGGCAAGGCCATCCGGCACCTGCGCGCGCTCGTCGGCGCGGTCGGCCTGACCATCGACGACGGCGAGCGGTGCCTCGCCTTCGACGGGCGCGGCAGCCACCACAATGACCAGTTCACGGCCGCCTCCCGGCGTGCGCTCACCACCCACCGCTCGGTCGTGCTCACCGCCGCCGACCTGCCCTGCGACCGCGTCGACTGCGTCGTGCGCGGCGCGGTCGTGGCGCCGCTGGCCGGTCCCGACGGCCGGGCCACCGCGGCACTGGTCGCGGTCGCCGACGACCAGCCCGTCCCCGGCCTCGTGCAGGCCACCGCCGAGGCCGCCCGCTGGGCCGGGTCGCAGATCGCGCTGGCCGAGCTCGACTCGTCCCGGGAAAGGCTGGCCCGCGCCGAGGTGCGCGCCCTGCGGGCCCAGATCAGCCCGCATTTCATCTACAACGCGCTCACCGCGATTGCCTCGTTCGTGCGCACCGACCCCGAGCGGGCCCGCGAGCTGATCCTCGAGTTCGCCGAGTTCACCCGCTACTCGTTCCGGGCGCACGGCGAGTACACGACGCTTGCCGAGGAGCTGCGCTCGATCGACCGCTACCTGACCATCGAGCGGGCCCGCTTCGGCGACCGCCTACAGGTACGCCTGCAGATCGCGCCCGAGGTGCTGCCGGTGGGGCTGCCCTTTCTGTGCCTCCAGCCGCTCGTCGAGAACGCCGTACGCCACGGACTGTCCCGCAAGCCGGGCGTCGGTATGGTGAGCATCGAAGCGCGCGACGCGGGCGCCGAATGCCACATCACCGTCGAGGACGACGGCGTCGGCATGGACCCGGCGGTCTTCGCGCCCGGCCGGCCGGAAACCGACGACGGCCAGCACGTCGGGCTCACCAACGTGGACGAGCGCCTGCGGTCGGTCTTCGGCGATCGCTTCGGGCTGGTGGTGGAAACCGCGCCCGGCGCGGGTACGAAGGTGAGCATGCGGGTGCCGAAATTCCATCCGGGGGTACGAGCGTGAGCCTGGTTGTCCTGGCGGTGGACGACGAGCCACCCGCGCTCGACGAACTCGCCTATCTGCTGAACGCGGACGGGCGGGTCGCCCACGTGCACCGCGCCGGCGACGCCACCGAGGCGCTGCGCGTGCTGCGCGACACCGAGGTGGACGCGGTGTTCCTCGACATCCGCATGCCGGGTCTCGACGGGATGGAACTGGCCCGCATCCTGCGGCGGTTCGCCCGCCCGCCGGCGATCGTCTTCGTGACCGCGTACGACGACGGCGCGGTCGACGCGTTCGACCTCGGCGTCACCGACTACGTGCGCAAGCCGGTGCGGGCCGAGCGGCTGGGGGAGTCGCTGCGCCGGGTGGCGGGATCGCGGCTGGTTCCGACGCCGGCCCCGTCGGTGCCGGTGGACGAGCCGGCGATCCCGGTCGAGCTGGCGGGGACCACGCGAATGCTGCCGCGCTCGTCGGTGCGATGGGTGGAGGCGCAGGGGGACTATGCCCGGCTGCATACCTCGGACGCCTCGCACCTTGTGCGGGTCTCGCTGGCGACGCTGGCCGAGCGATGGGCGGATGCCGGGTTTGTCCGCATCCACCGGTCCTATCTGGTGCAGATCCGGCTGATCGCCGAGCTACGCCTGACCGGGTCGGGCTACGTGGTGGCGGTCGACGGCGTCGAGCTCCCGGTGAGCCGGCGGCACACGCGCGAGCTGAAGGACAAGCTGATCAGGGCCGCCAAACACGACTGGACCCGCTGAAGCTCGGCCGTACCCGCTGATCCTCGTGGAGGAGTCTGCCGTGTCGCTGAACCTTCGAACCTCCGTCCGCGCGATCCTCCTCGACGAGGATGACCACGTCCTACTATGCCGATTCGTTTTCCCCCACCCGGCGGTCCCGAACGGAGAACAGGCCGTCTGGGCTGCTCCAGGTGGGGGCATAGAACCAGGTGAGGACGGGCTGTCCGCGCTGCGCCGTGAGCTGCGAGAGGAGACCGGCTTGGTCATCGCCATCGATCCGCCGCACGTCTGGCATCAGGTAGTCGTCGCCGCAGATCATGCGCCCGGCTTCGACGGCATCGTCAACGACTACTTCCTCATCCGCGCCACCCACTTCGAGCCTCGAGGCGAGTTCACCGACGACCAACTCGCCGCTGAGCACCTCGTCGCCTTTCGATGGTGGCAGCTCTCTGAGATCACCATTTACACCGGACCTGACTTGTTCTCGCCCCGTGACCTTGCCACACCGCTGACCGACTTGCTCACGTCCGGGATACCCTCCGACCCGGTCACACTTGGCCTATGAAGATCAGTGGCCCGCTGAAATCTGTGTGATCACTGGCGGATATCGGCGCTGCACCCGATCAGCGAACCTCATCCTTACCGGTCCTGCTCGCTCGTCGCGGCCCAAAGCGTGCGGTGACCGGCGGCTGGGCGAGCTTGCCACGGCCCGCGGAACCGCTTCGTTGCCTTGTCGATGAGTCTCACTCGACTTCATGGGTGAGTCAGAGACCCGCCTTGTTGACTCCGTAGACGGCCTGCGAGTGGGTGAAGCCCTCGCCGGCCTTCGACTCGAGCTGCTGGATCAGGCCCTTGCGGGAGAAGCCCGACATTTCGAGGTAGCTTTTCGCCGACTTGTAGGCCTGCTCATTGAAGTTGATGTGCAGGGAGTCCACCGCGTAGGTCGCTGCCTTCAGCGAGTAACCCTCGCCTGCATCCGAGGACAGCTGTCTGATCAGGCCCTGGCGGGAGAACGCGCTGAACTCGAGGTAGCTCTGGGCCGACCGGATGGCGTTCTCCTCCTCCGCCGAAACCGGCCTGGTGGTGGGGGCCTTGGTGGTGTGCTTGACGACCGGGGGAGCCGCCTTTGTGGTGGGCGCGACGGTCGGGGGCTCCGTTGTCGGGTCCACTGTCGGCTCGGTGGTGGGCTCGGTGGTCGGGTCAGCAGCCGTGACCGCGGCGGCGGGGGCGGTGGCCGCGGCGTTGACGGGGCTCGGGGCTGCTGAGCCCAACGCTGCGATCACGATGACGTTGATGATGAGGGCTACGACACCGAGCCCCAGGCCGATGGCGGCCTTGGCCTTGCCCGCGATCTTGGCCAGGGCGATGGCGCTGAGGGCGATGGCCACCATGCCGAGGAGCAGGCCGAGGACCGGCACCCAGGAGAACACGAGGGCGGCGATACTGATGCCGAGCGACCAGAGCGGCAGTGGACTCTTGGCCGACTGCGGCGCGTAGGGCGGGACCGGAGCGTAGTACGGAGACTGAGACATATCGGGTGAGACCTCTCGGTGGGAGGTTCGCAGCCCACCAGCTGCGCTTCCGCGAGCTTTCGCGTGGTGCGGACGCTATGTGTCACCTGCGTCGATCCGACAGCAGCGATCCGGCCAGATTGACGGACCCGGATCTGGACACACGGCCCCAAACGTCCGAGCGAGCACCGTCCGATGGCGGGGTGCATTCCGACGTTGATGCGGTGGCGAGAGATCGATAGCCCTGATTTGCCGCTGCTGGGCGGTTGACTTCGGATCGGCGCGAAGCCTAGGTTCCGTGCCCTACATCGTGTACGCCTCCGGCCTGAAGTGGCTCGGTGGTTGCCTGCCCCTCACGATCGGGATCCAGCGGTCCACCGACAACGCCACGCGGCAGTCGGCCCTGGTCTACGAAGTGTTCGCCGATGGCGTCCGGCTCGGCTCGATCGCCGACAACGGCGCGAACTCGGCCGTGTGGAGCACGGCCCTGCATTTCACCCGGCCGGGCCCGCAGACCGTCACGGCCCGAGCGGTCGACGCCGCCGGCAACCGGTCCGCGCCGAGCAACGCCGACGTCGTCACCGCCTACGGGTGCTAGCGTCCGCGGGCTCGGTTGACGCGGGCGCCCCGCACCGGCCGCACTCGAGGGTGCGGATTTCTCGGCTCGGGCAGGCGGCCCCACCCCGGCCGATCGGGCTGGCCAATGGTCAGCGCCCCGGCGGCCAGCAAGGCCATGCCGTGGGCGCGAAGATGCATCTTCACGTCAAGATCTCCCCGTAGATATTGAACGACGGGCGACGCTACCGGATCTCCGGCCGTTCGTGGGGGTGTCGGCCGTCACGTACGTCCACAGCGTTGTCCACAGGCCCGCAGGTTTCTCCACAGAGTTATCCACAGGGTGATCGGCCTCATCTCCACAGGTCGTTCACAAACTCGCCGCCCTGTCTGCACGGGTGATCTCTATGGTTCTCGCCGGAAGGCCGGCCGGTGAGCCACGGGGGCGCACCGGCGGCCTTGCCCACGCCCGGTTAGATGCTGGTGGGGCAAGCAGGAGGTGGCGGCGGTGGAGACAGCGCAGCGGCGGGTGCTCGTCGTGGAGGACGAGCGGACCATCGCCGACGCCTTGGCGGCCCGGCTGCGGGCCGAAGGGTTCGCGGTCGAGATGGCGGGGGACGGGCCGACGGCGGTCGACGCCGCGCGCCGGGTGCAGCCGGACGCGATCGTGCTGGACATCATGCTTCCCGGGTTCGACGGGCTCGAGGTGTGCCGGCGCATCCAGGCCGAGCGGCCGGTGCCGATCCTCATGCTCACCGCCCGCGACGACGAGACCGACCTGCTGGTGGGGCTGGCGGTGGGCGCGGACGACTACATGGTCAAACCGTTCTCGATGCGGGAGCTCGCGGCCCGGGTGCACGCGCTGCTGCGGCGGGCGGCCAAGAGCGCCCCGGCCCCGGCGGCGCCACCCACGCTGCGGTTCGGCGACCTCGAGATCAATCAGGCGGAGCGGCGGGTGCTGCGGGCCGGGGTCGAGGCGCACCTGACGCCGACCGAGTTCGACCTGCTCGTGCACCTGGCGGCGCACCCGCGGGCCGTGCTGCCGCGGGAGCGCCTGCTCGCCGACGTGTGGGGGTGGGCGGACGCGTCCGGCACCCGAACCGTCGACAGCCACATCAAGGGGCTGCGCCGTAAGCTCGGGCCCGACCTGATCCGCACGGTGCACGGGGTCGGCTACGCGCTGGAGGTGGAAAGATGATCCGGCTGCCGCTGCCCCGGCCGCTCGACCCGGTCCGGTCCATCAAAATCAAGATCGGGATGATCCTGATCGGGGCCGGCGCGGCGGGGATGGCCTGGTTCACGCTCTGGCTCGGCTGGTTCCCGCTCTGGACGTCCGTCACCGCAATCGTCGTCGCGCTGACCACGCTGCAATTTCTCGCGCACGGCATGACCTCGCCGCTGCGCGAGATGACCACGGCGGCGCGGGCGATGGCGCAGGGGGACTACAGCCGGCGGGTGCGGGCCACCTCGCAGGACGAGGTGGGCCAGCTGGCCGAGGCGTTCAACCAGATGGCGGCCGACCTGCAGGCGGCCGACCGGCAGCGGCGCGAGCTCATCGCGAACGTCTCGCACGAGTTGCGTACGCCGATCACGGCTCTTCAGGGTCTGCTCGAGAACATCGTCGACGGGGTGGCCAGCGCCGAGCCCGAGATGATGCAGACCGCGCTCACCCAGACCGAGCGGCTCGGCCGTCTGGTCACCGAGCTGCTCGACCTGTCGCGGGTGGACGCCGGGGTGGCGCCGCTGGCCCGCAACCCGATCGACGTGCGAGCCTTCCTCGATGACGTGGTCGCGGAGGCCCGGGTCAACGCGGCCGGCGCCGGCCGCGAGGTGCACTTCGAGATCAGCGCGCCGGCCGTGATCGTGACCGGCGACCGGGAACGGCTGCACCAGGTCTTCGCGAACCTGCTGGACAACGCGGCCCGGCACAGCCCGTCCGGCGGCACCGTGCTGGTGCGCGCCGAGCGCCGCGACAACCATCTGCTGCTCGCGGTGGCCGACGACGGCGTCGGCATCCCGCCGGCCGAGCGCGAGCGGGTCTTCGAGCGGTTCACCCGCGGCGAGCGGTCGGCCAGCGGCGGCACCGGGCTCGGCCTGGCGATCGCCCGCTGGGTGGTTCAGCTGCACCGCGGCACGATCGCCGTGGTCGACCCCGACCGCGACCGTCGCGGCTGCCACATCCAGGTGACGCTCCCGCTCCAGCCGGCCTGACCCCCAGATTCCGGTAACTGGCCGTTTGCGCGTAGCGCGCAAACGGGCTCGACGCTGCCCCGATCGGGCTCACTGCTACCTCGCTCCACCCATTGATGTCCGGAATATGGAGGTATGCACCCGTGGACAACCCCAAAGTCCAGGCGTACGACCCGACCCGGCCGGCCGGGCCGGCCAACCTGGTGCCGCCGGACCCGCTGCCCCGGCAACGGCCGCCCGGCCACCCGCCGGCCATCCACGGGCCGTGGCCGTCCCTCGCGCCCTGGGGACGTTACTGGTCGGGGGCCAGCCGCCCGGCCGGCGCTGCCACCGCCGTCGCGATCGCGACGGCCACCGTGGTCGCCGCGGTCAGCCTGCCGCTCGACCGGGCCGGTGTGGGCTGGCTGGTCACCGCGCTGGCCGGCACGGTCGCGCTGATCGTGGCCCGCGCGGTCCCGATCCGGCCGCTCCCCGGCGCGCCGCTGCCGCTGGTCACCCGGCCGCCGGTCCGCGTGGGCTGGGACGCGTACGCCTGGGGCGCCGCCACCGTGGCCCTGTTCGCGGTCGGCACGGTCCGCTCGGCCGGCTGGCTGTTCCTGCTCTGCCTGGCGACGGCGACGCTAACCGCGGCGCTCGCCCTCACCGGCGGCCGGTCGCTGCGCAGCATCGCGGTCGGCTACACGATGCCGGTCTTCGCCGCCTTCCGAGCGGTGCCCTGGCTGGCACAGGGCGCGGCCCGGTTGCGCCGCCCGGCCCGGGCCACCGCGAACGTGCGGGTCGCGGCCACCCTCGCGGTCTCGATCGCCCTGCTCACGGTCTTCGGCGCGCTGTTCGCCTCGGCCGACGCCGCGTTCGCCGAGGCGCTCTCCCGGCTCACCCCGAGCTTCGACGTGCCCACCGCGGTCCGCTGGGTCTTCATCTGCTGCGTCGCGCTGCCGGCGCTCGGCGGCGCCGCGTTCCTGCGCTCCGGCCCGCCCGACCTGTCGCGGCTGGACGCCACCGAGGGCCGCAAGGTCAACCGATTCGAATGGGCCGTGCCGCTCGGCCTGCTCGTGCTGCTGTTCGCCGCCTTCGTCGCGGTGCAGCTCACCGTCCTGTTCGGTGGCAACCGGCACGTGCTGGAGACCGACGGCCTGACCTACGCCGCCTACGCGCGTGGCGGGTTCTGGCAACTCTCCTTCGTCACCGGGCTCACGCTGGTCGTGCTGGCCTGCGCCGCTCGCTGGGCGCCCCGGGCGACCTCCGCCGACCGGGCGCTGTTCCGGGCGGTCCTCGGCGCACTGGCCGCCCTCACCCTGGTGATCGTCGGCTCGGCGCTGCACCGGATGAACCTGTACGCGGACACGTACGGCCTCACCCGGCTGCGGTTGCTGGTGGCCTGCTGCGAGGCGTGGTTCGGCCTGGTCCTGCTGCTGGTGCTGGCGGCCGGCGTACGCATCAAGGCTTCCTGGCTGCCGAGGGTCGCCATCGCCGCGGGGGTGCTGGCGTTGCTCGGTCTGGCCGCCGCGAACCCGGATCGGTTGATCGCCGAACACAACATCGAGCAGACCCGGACGGTGGACCTCGCCTACCTCGGCACCCTCTCGCCGGACGCGGTGCCGGGGTTGGACGGGCTCGACCCGGCGAGCCGCGAGTGCGTGCTCGGCCACATCGGGCTCTGGCTGAAGCTGCACCCGGACGACCGGCGCGGGTGGAACCTCGGGCGCGAGCGGGCCCGGGAGATCATTGCCAGGGATCTACCGGGTCCGGGCTGGCGCTGCTCTTGACATCCCGGCCAGGGTCGGAAGACTCCGGACATGAGCGGGGACGGGTCGCCGGAGCGTACGCGGGTGGTGCTGGGGGAGATCGCCGCCCGGCGCCGGCCCACCGACCGCACCCGCGTCGACCTCGCGGAGCAGACACCCGTCGGTGAGGCGCTGGTCAAGGGCCTGGTCCGCGCCCAGCTTGCGCTCGCCCTGCGCCTCGCGCTGGTGGTGGTGACCGGGCTGGGCGCGCTGCCGCTGCTGTTCGTGGCCGCGCCCGGCGTCGCCACCGTGAAGGTGCTCGGCGTCAACCTTCCGTGGGTCCTGCTCGGCGTGCTGTCGTTCCCGTTCCTGGTCGGCGTGGGCTGGGCGTACGTGCGCTGGGCGGAACGCAACGAGCAGGACTTCATCGCGCTGATCCGGAAGCCCGAGCAGTGAACCCGTACGTCGTCCCGGGTCTTGTTCTCGTGATCCTGGTGACCGTCGGCATCGGCGCGTATGGTCTGCGCTTCGCCCGCACCACCTCGGACTTCCTGGTCGCGTCCCGGTCGGTGAGCCCGTCCTGGAATGCGGCCGCGATCAGTGGCGAGTACCTGTCGGCGGCGTCGTTCCTCGGCGTGGCCGGGCTGATCCTGCGCTACGGCGTCGACGTGCTCTGGTACCCGGTCGGCTTCGCGGCCGGATACCTGGCGCTGCTGCTGTTCGTGGCCGCGCCGCTGCGCCGGTCGGGCGCGTTCACCCTGCCCGACTTCTGCCAGGTGCGGCTGCGCTCGCTCCTGCTGCGGCGGCTGGCCAGCGTGTTCGTCGTCTTCATCGGCTGCCTCTACCTGGTGCCGCAGCTGCAGGGCGCCGGGCTCACCTTCACGACGGTCACCGGCGGCTCGTACGTGTGGGGCGCGCTGCTGGTCGGCGCGGTGGTCACGGCGAACGTGGCGCTGGGCGGGATGCGGGCGATCACGTTTGTGCAGGCGTTCCAGTACTGGCTCAAGTTGACCGCTCTGGCCGTACCCGTGATCTTTCTTGCCCTGCAGTGGCAGTCGGACGGCCGCCCGACTGTCAACCCACCCGCCGGCGCCGTTTTTCCGGCCGCGACCGTGGTGGTCGTCGAGCAGAACTCGGTGATCGACGGCGTCGAGGTCCACAAGGGACAGGAGCTGCACTACGACCAGGGCGACCCGGTGCCGCAGGTCAGCACCGTCGACGCGCGCTTCGGGCCGGACTGGCTGCTGCCGGGCGGCGATCGGAGCCTGTTCGCCACCTACTCGCTGATCCTCGCCACTTTCCTCGGCACGATGGGTTTGCCGCATGTGCTGGTTCGCTTCTACACGAACCCCGACGGCGCCTCGGCGCGACGAACCACGCTGGTCGTGCTCGCGCTCGTGGGCCTGTTCTACCTGCTCCCGACGCTGTACGGAGTGCTCGGCCGGATCTATACGCCGCAACTGCTGATGACCGGGCACACCGACGCGGTCGTGCTTACGCTGCCCGAGGCGGCGCTCGGCGGCGGCCATCTCGGCCGGCTGCTCGGCGCGCTGGTCACCGCGGGCGCGCTCGCCGCCTTCCTCTCCACCTCGTCGGGGCTGCTCACCAGCGTGGCCGGCGTGGTCTTCACCGACGTGCTGCGGGCCGGGCGCAGCGGCTCGGTGCGCGACTTCCGGATGGCGACGCTGCTGGCCGCGATCGTGCCGGTCACGCTGTCGCTCTACGTCTCCAACATGGACGTGTCGCGGGTGGTGGGGCTGGCGTTCGCGGTGGCGGCGTCGAGCTTCTGTCCGCTGCTGGTGCTCGGCATCTGGTGGCGCGGGCTGACCGACTTGGGCGCGGCGGCGGGCATCCTGATCGGGGGCGGCGCGTCGATGGCGGCCGTGCTGATCACCGTGCTCGGGCCGCCGCTGAGCGGGTGGCCGGCCCAGCTGATCGGGCAGCCGGCGGCCTGGACCGTTCCGCTGGCGTTCCTGGTGATGGTGATCGGCTCGCTGGTGACCAGCCGCCGCGTGCCGCACGACGTGGGCGCGACCATGCTGCGGCTGCACGCTCCGGAGTCGTTGCGCATTTAAGGATGTTTAAGGTCCGACCCCCAAACCTTCGCGTACGGGCGCCGCGTACTCAACGGCAGCCACCGAGCAAAGGAGCGGGTTCATGAAGCGGTACCGGCGGAACAACATGTCCGGGCGTACGCGGAAGCTGCTGATCGGCGGGGTCGCGCTCGCGATCGCCGGCGGGGCCTTCGCGATCAGCACCGGGGTGAGCAGCGCCGGCGAGAACTGTGTCGGGCTCGACCAGGCGCTGCGGCAGAACCTGCAGTTCATCGCGGGGCAGCGGGCGAACCCGGACGCGCTCTCGGATGCGCGGATCGCGAACCGGCAGGCGGTGGTCGACCTGATCAACCAGCGGCGGCAGGTGGCGGGTTGCAACGCGAACGTGGCTGCTGAGGTGCCGGGCGCCGCCGCTCCCGCCAAGCCGGCCGCTCCCGCCAAGCCGGCCGCTCCCGCCAAGCCGGCCGCTCCCGCGACGAAGCCGCCGGCGAACGGAGGCAACGCGGGCACCGGCGCGGGCGAGGTCGTTTGCAAGGGCTCGACCGTCACGCTCTCCGGCGAGGCCGGCGCGCCCTTCGCGTCCAGCGGCACCTTCCCGATCGGCACGGTCCTCAAGGTGACGAACCTGGACAACAACAAGAGCATCACCGTCAAGGTGGCCACGCCCTCGGGCAGCTGCGTCCTGCTCAACAACGCGGCGTTCGAGCAGGTCCGCGAGCCGGGCAAGTTCCTGATCCGGCGGGCCGTCATCGAGCGGGTGGGGTGAGGGGGTTACCCGCTCGGAGCCGCCAGCTCCCTCCCGGAGCTGGCGGCTGACCGCTACCGTCGGGTCATGACGGTGCCGGCGCAACGCGGGGAAGAGCAGGCGGCGGCCATGTCGCTGCGGGGCCTGGTCAAGCGGTTCGACACCAAGCTCGCGGTCTCGGGCGTCAGTCTCGATGTGCCGGCCGGCTCGTTCTACGGCCTCCTCGGCCCCAACGGGGCCGGCAAGACCACGACGTTGTCGATGGCCGTCGGCCTCCTACGGCCCGATGAGGGTCGCGCTGTCCTGCTCGGGTACGACGTCTGGGCCGATCCCGCGGCGGCGAAAGCACGGCTCGGCGTTCTCCCCGACGGCGTACGCCTCTTCGACCGTCTCACCGGCTCCGAGCTGCTGGCCTATCACGGGCTGCTCCGGGGGATGGACGCGGCGACCGTCGACCAACGTGCCCGCGAGCTGCTCGACGTGCTCGAGCTCGGCGTCGGCAACCGCACGCTGGTGGTCGACTACTCGGCCGGCATGAAGAAGAAGATCGGCCTGGCCTGCGCGCTGCTGCACGGCCCGCGCCTGCTCGTGCTGGACGAGCCGTTCGAGGCCGTCGATCCCGTCTCGGCCGCGCTGATCCGCGACATCCTCCAGCGCTTCGTCGCCGGCGGCGGCACCGTGGTCTTCTCCAGCCACGTCATGGAGGTGGTCGAGCGCCTCTGCGACCACGTGGCGATCCTCTCCGACGGTGTTCTCCGGCTGCACGGCACGCTCGCCCAGGTGCGCGGCGACCGCTCGCTGGAAGAGGTGTTCGTGCAGGTCGTCGGCGGCCGGGTCGCGACCGGTTCGGAACTGGCGTGGTTGTGACCGGGTCTCCCGGCACTCTGCCTTTCGTCCGGCTCAAGCTGCGGCTGATCGCCAACGGGCTGCGCGGCCGCCCGGCTCGCGTCGCCATGTTCGTGGTCGGCGTGCTGCTCTCGGGCTTCTTCGCGATCTGCGGCTACGCCATCTTCGCGATCCCCGGCCTGGCCGACGACGCGCACGCGGCCGGCATCCTGTTGCCGCTCGGCGGCGCGGTCATCGTGCTCGGCTGGCTGTTCCTGCCGCTCGTCTTCTTCGGCGTCGACGAGTCGCTCGACCCGGCCCGCTTCGCCCTGCTGCCGCTGCGCAACCGCACGCTGATCAAGGGCCTGTTCGCGGCCGCGCTCATCGGGCTGCCCGCGGTGGCCACGCTCGTCGCCACGGCCGGCATGGTGCAGACCACGGCCCGGCTCGGCGGCCCGGTCGCGGCCCTCGGTCAGCTCGTCGGCATCGTCTGCGGCCTGCTGCTCTGCGTCGCCGTGAGCCGGTCGGTGACCAGCGCGTTCGCGACGGCGCTGCGCTCGCGGCGGTCCCGTGACCTGGCGGCGATCGCGCTCGCGCTGCTCGCGGCGGCGATCGGTCCGCTGCAGCTGGCCGCCCTGGCCAGTGCCGAACGCGCGAACTGGGACACCGTGGCGACGGTCGCCGACGTGATCGGGTGGACACCGCTCGGTTCCCCGTACACGATCGGTTTGGATATCGCCGCGGGGCATGCGTGGACCGCACCGCTGAAGTTGGTCATCACCCTCGCCGCCATCGGCGGCCTGCTCTGGTGGTGGAGCACCACCCTCGAGAACGCGATGCTCGGTACGGCGGCCGAGGGCGGACGCCGCGCGACCAGCACCGACCGCACGCCCGTCGACCTGCTGCTGCTCCGGAGGTTGCCGCAGACCCGGTTCGGCGCGCTGGTGTCCCGCGAGGTGCGGTACTGGTGGCGCGAGACGCGGCGGCGCGCCAGCCTGATCACCTTCTCGATGGCCGGCCTGTTCCTGCCGGTGAGCCTCACGATCAGCTCGGGCTCGCCCGGCAGCATGGTCATCTTTGTCGGCGGGCTGGCCGCTCTCGCGCTGGCCAACCAGTTCGGCTTCGACGGCAGCGCCTACGCCGCGAACGTCACCGCCGGCGTCCCCGGCCGCGTCGAGATCAACTCACGCGCGACGGCCCACGCGATCTACACGATCCCGTTGTTCGTGGTGGTGGCGGTCCTGGTGGGCGTGCTCTCCGGGGATCCTGCTCGGATTCCGAGCGCTTTCGGGCTGCTGATCGCCGCCTACGGGGTGGGGCTCGGGCTGGTGCTGCCGGCGTCGGTGCGGGCCGCGTACGCCTTCCCCCAGTCGACGAACCCGTTCGCGATGTCGTCGGGCGGCGGCCCGGCGAAGGGCCTGCTCGCCTTCGGGGTGCTGTTCGGGTCGGTGGTGGTCAGCCTGCCGCTGCAGATCGTGGCGCTGCTGCTCGGCGACGTGTGGTTGTGGATCGGGCTGCCGGTGGGCATCGCGTACGGGGCGGCGGCGTACCTGATCGGGTCGGGTGTCGCGGCCGACCTGCTGGACAAGCGCATGCCGGAGTTGCTCGCGGCGGTCTCGCCTCAGCGCTGACCCTTGGTCATGTCGAGGATGCAGATCGGGTTGCCGAACGGGTCGTCGAGGACGGCGCACCAACCTATGGCGATCTCGAAAGGGGCTGTCCTTATCGCGTGCTGCCATTTCTGGGCAGCGGCGCGGACGTCATCGACCAGGTAGTGGGTGGAATACTCGAGATCGGTGGTGTGCAGGACGATCTCGGCGTCGGTCTCGGGCATCGCCATGCCCACCGACGTCTCGTCCCGCCACAGTGGTCGCAGGCCGAGGGCTTCGGCGTAAAACGCGACCCCGGCATCGAGGTCGTCGACCCGGACCATGACGCAGTCAATCTTCCGCAGCACCCGTCGCATGTTAGTCGGCGGTGGTGGCCTGTTCGGGCTCGGCTTCTTCGCCTTCGTGGACCGGTGAGGAGGTGAGCAGTTCGACCTCCCAGTGCTCGACCAGCCCTTCGTCCTCGTCCTCGGCCTCGAGGTAGCTGCGTACCCGAACGCCGAGGCCGAGCCGATTCGCGGCCCGCAGATGCTCCGTCACGTCTTCGATACTGGTCAGGTAGTACGTCGCGATGACGGCGGGCTGCTCGGTGGCCTCGTAGAGATCAGTCACGGCACCAGGGTAAGAGGCACGACCGCTGATCGGCGACTTGAGGCGGCGAAGCGGCTTCGACCCCGACGACCGGTGCTTGTCCCAGGTCGGCGGGGTTTCTGCTGTCTGGGTTGAGCGGAGGGCGTGGGATTCGAACCCACGATGAGTTTCCCCATACCGGTTTTCAAGACCGGCGCCATCGGCCACTAGGCGAGCCCTCCCGGCGCTGCGCTCCCAGTGTGCCAGACCAGATCACGGGGCTTGTCAGGCCCTCTCGACCGAAACTTATATTAAGACCTTTA
This sequence comes from Actinoplanes sp. NPDC051513, assembly GCF_044454685.1. Lineage (NCBI taxonomy): Bacteria > Bacillati > Actinomycetota > Actinomycetes > Micromonosporales > Micromonosporaceae > Actinoplanes > Actinoplanes sp. NPDC051513. Next base: position 172,023 of record NZ_JBITDW010000007.1, on the reverse strand, counting down.
ACAGGCATCTGAGCTGCACAAACAACCCCTCCGCGGCAACACTTGCCCATTGACAAGGCATCGATGCGAGTGTTTATTGTTCAGTGTCCTTACCAATCCCGGCCAAGGCCCCCACCTCCGGCAAGGGAGATCCCCGCATGTCCATCCCCATCAGACCCCAGAGATTTGCCCTGGCCACGACGGCGCTGCTGGTCGCCGGCGTCGTGGCCGCACCGCAGCAGGCATTCGCGGCGGGCGAGACCGTCAACGTGTACCTGACCACGACCAGCGACTCCGGCGGCCGGACCGTCACCCGCGGACTCCAGCAGCAGACGCCGATCGCGTTCGCGAGCAGCAGCGGTAGCGCGAACCAGACGATCACCGTCAACGAGAACACGACCTACCAGCCGTTCGAAGGCGCCGGCGCGTCGATGACCGACACCGCCGCCTTCGACATCAAGGGCAGTGGCGCGCTGTCGGCCGCCACGCAGAACGACGTCATGACCAAGCTGTTCAGCAACAGCGGAGGCATCGGCGTCAGCGCGCTGCGCAACGTCATCGGGTCGTCCGACCTGGCGCAGAACAGCTATTCGTACGACAACACCTGCTGCGACGTGAACGACTTCTCGCTCTCGCGGGACGCCGACATTCTGGCGCTGACCAAGCAGGCGTACGGATTGAACTCTTCGATGTTCGTCATGGCCTCGCCATGGTCGGCGCCGCCGTGGATGAAGGACAACAACGCGTACAGCCAAGGCTTTCTGCAGTCGCAGTACTACCCGGCCTACGCCCAGTACTTCGTGAAGTACATCCAGGGGTATCAGTCGCAGGGCGTGCCGATCCGGTACGTGACCGAGCAGAACGAGCCCACCTGCTGCGCCGGCTACCCGTCGATGCAGTGGAACACCTCGGGGCTGCAGTACTTCGCCAAGACGAACCTGTTGCCGGCACTGCAAAGCGCGGGGCTGAGCACGAAGCTGCTGGTCGGGGACTGGAACTTCGACACGTACGCGACATGGGTTGCGCCTTTGCTGGCCGACACCGCAATCCGTAACCACCCCAACTTCGGGGGCATCGCGTGGCACGACTACGCGGGCTCGCCGTCGACCGCGACCACGGTGCACAACCAGTACCCGTCGGTGAACGCGTACATGACCGAGCACTCGGGCGGCACCTGGGTGGGCAACCAGCAGGCCGACGACATGGGCGACCTCATCGACTACTTCCGCAACTGGGGTCGTAGCTGGACGAAGTGGTCGCTGGCCGTGGACGAGGCGATGGGCCCGCACAATGGCGGCTGCGGCACCTGCACCGGCCTGGTCACCGTGCACCGCAACGACAGCCGGCGTGGGCAGGTCGACTACACCATCGAGTACTACACGATGGGCCACCTCACGAAATTCGTGAAACCCGGCGCCGTACGCATCGACTCGAGCGCCAACGGCACGGTCCCCAACGTCGCCTTCAAGAACAGCGACGGGTCGAAGGCGCTGATCGCCTACAACACCAGCGGAAGCACCCAGTCGGTCAAGGTCAACTGGGGTGGGCAGTCGTTCACCTACTCCCTGCCGACCAAGACCTCCGCGACGTTCACCTGGAGCGGCTCCCCAAGCTCAGGCGGAGGTTCCGGCGACAAAGCGGGCACGATCACCGGTCTCGGCGGCAAGTGCCTCGACGTCACCAACGGCTCGACGACCAACGGCAATCAGCCGCAGCTGTGGGACTGCACCGCGGGCAACGCCAACCAGCAGTGGACGGTCGGCGCCGACGGCACCATCCGCGGTCTCGGCAAGTGCCTCGACGTGGTCGGCAACTCCACCTCGGACGGTGCGGCCGTACACCTGTGGGACTGCATCTCGACGGTCGCCACGCAGAAGTGGACCGCCTCCGGCGGCACCCTGATCAACTCCGCGTCCGGCAAGTGCCTGGACGTCAAGGACAACAACACCGCCAACGGGGCGACGCTGCAGATCTGGAGCTGCACCGGCGCCGCCAATCAGAGATGGACGGTTCCGGCATGAAGCGCACGCTCGCCATCCTCACCGGGGTCGCGGTCGTCGCGACCATGAGCATCCTCGGCATCACCAACGCGTCGGCGGCCAGCGCCGGGACCATCGTGAGCTCGCTCAACGGCAAGTGTCTCGACGTGACCGGCGGCTCGACCGCGAACGGCAACCAGCCGCAGCTGTGGGACTGCACCGCGGGCAACGCCAACCAGGTGTGGACGCTCGCCGACAACGGCTCGATCCAGGGCCGCGGCAAGTGCCTCGACGTCGCCAACAACTCGACCGCGAACGGCGGGGTCGTACACCTCTGGGATTGTTTCGACACCGTGGCCACGCAGAAGTGGAGCCTCACGGCAGCCGGTGACCTGGTCAACGGCGCGTCCGGCAAGTGCCTCGACGTCAAGGACAACAACACGGCCAACGGCGCGAAACTGCAGATCTGGACGTGTACGGGTACGCCGAACCAGAAGTGGACCTTCGGTGGGGGCTCGACGCCGCCGACCACGCCGCCCACCACCCCGCCGTCGTCGGGCGGGCCGGGCGCCAAGGCGGTCGCGCCGTACTACTACACCGGGTGGGGCAACCCGCCGAACCTGACCACGGTCACTCAGTCGACCGGGGTCAAGTGGTTCACGATGGCGTTCATGCTGAACAGCGGCAACTGCGACCCGAAGTGGGACGGCAGCCGGGCGCTGACCGGCGGACAGGACCAGACCGCGATCAACACCATCCGGGCCAATGGCGGCGACGTGGTCATCTCGTTCGGCGGGGCCGCCGGCCCTTGGCTCGAGCATTACTGCACGAGCGCGTCGGCGCTGGCCGCGGCCTATCAGAAGGTCATCAACGCGTACGGGTTGAAGGCCATCGACATCGACATCGAGGGCACCCCGTACAACACCCCGGCCGACCAGCAGAAGACGGTCGACGCGCTGAAGACGATCAAGGCCAACAACCCCGGCCTGACCATCTACGTCACGCTCGGCAGCTACACGACCGGGCCGGACGCCTCGCTGATCAACCGGGCGGCCGCGGCCGGGCTGGTGATCGACGGTTGGGGGATCATGACCTTCGACTGGGGTAGCACGGGCAACAACCAGGGCGCGCTGACGATCCAGGCGGCGGATGGGCTGAAGAACCGGCTCAAGACGGCGTACGGCTGGTCGGACGCCGACGCGTACAAACACGTCGGCATCTCGTCGATGAACGGCATCACCGATGAGAACGCGGTGGTCACCCTGGCGGACATGCAGACCATCACGGCGTACGCGCAGCAGCACACGATCGCGCGGCTCACGTTCTGGTCGCTGAACCGGGACCGGCAGTGCTCGGGTGGATATCCGAACGACGACACGTGCAGTGGCGTGGCGCAGTCGGCCTATCAGTACACGAAGATCATCGGCGCCTACAAGGGCTGATCTCCCAGGTCAGGGGGCTCGCGAGCAGCGGTGGGCGCTGCTCGCGGGCCCTCCTCGTCTTTGTCACAGGAGCGCCTGTGTCGATGTGGGAGACGGGCTCCGGCGTGGCCCAGCGGCCAGACGGCAACTGGACCTCGCCTCGCTCCGGCCCCCACATCGACACAGGCGCTAGGGCAAGCTAGTCCCATGCAAGCGATCGTGATCGAAGACAAGCGGCTGGTTCTGCGCGAGGTGCCCGACCCGGTGGCCGGCGAGGGCGAGGTGGTCGTCGACGTGACGGCGGCCGGGGTCAACCGGGCCGACGTGTCCCAGCGCCAGGGCTTCTATCCGCCCCCGCCGGGCGCCTCGGCATATCCGGGGCTCGAGTGCGCCGGCGTGATCAGCTCGGTCGGGCCGGGCGTCGCCGGCCATCACGTGGGTTCACGTGTCGCGGCGCTGCTGGCCGGCGGCGGGTATGCCGAAAAGGTCGCTATCCCGGCCGGCCAGTTGCTGCCCGTGCCGACCGGGCTGTCGCTGCAGGAATCGGCCGCGTTGCCCGAGGTCTCCTGCACGGTCTGGTCCAACATCGTCGACGTCGCCCGCCTCCGCAAGGGCGAGACGCTGCTGGTGCACGGCGGCGGCAGCGGCATCGGAACGTTCGCGATCCAGCTGGGCAAGGCGCTCGGCGCGACCGTCGTGGCCACGGCCCGCGCGTCGAAACACGACCGGCTGCGGGCGCTCGGCGCCGGCCACGTCATCGACTACACGACCGACGATTTCGTGGCGGCCACAAAGGACTTCACCGGCGGGCGCGGGGCCGACGTGGTGCTCGACATCATGGGCGCGAAATACCTGGCCCGCAACGTCGAGGTGCTCGCGCCCGACGGGCGGATCGCCGTGATCGGCATGCAGGGCGGCCGCAAGGGCGAACTCGACCTCGGCCTGCTCATGGCCAAGCGCGGGCGCATCGCGGCGACCGGGCTGCGCGCCCGGCAGCTCGACGACAAGGCGCGCATCGTGGCGGGCGTCCGGCGCGAGGTCTGGCCGCTGGTCGAGGCCGGCGCCATTAAGCCGATCATCCACACCACGCTGCCGCTCGCGGCGGCGCAGGAGGCGCACGACCTGATGGAGTCGAGCGACCACCTGGGCAAGATCGTGCTGCTGCCGTGAGGCGAGCTCAGGGGGAACGTAGCACTATCGGGTGTATCGAGTGGGAGTTTATGCGGCGATAGGTCCGGTATGCGGCGCGACGGCGGTGCCCAGGCGCCGTCGACGGTCATGGGCGAGCGTATGCGATCGCGGAGCGGGCCGTGGCCGTTCCGGGTGCGCTGGGGGCGGACGCAGAGCTGGGGGCGGACGCAGCGCTGGGGAGGGCGGTGCCGGCGGGAGCGACCGTGCGGGGAGTGCTGCCGTTCGACGTGCCGGTGGGTGAGCATCTCGTGGCGTTGCTCGTGCACGAGTCGGCGGGCAGTCGAGGGGCTCGAGTCGCCCTTTCGTGAGTGGCGTCGGCCCGGCGACACGCCCGAAGTGGGTGGCAATTTTTAAATCGAAAGGCGGCTATTTACAGCTCAAAACGCATTCCTTTCCTCGATTGTGCGAGGGTGATTGTGCGAATTCGGCCGCGGGGGATTCGGTTTGTGTGTTGGCATGGTCGACGGAAATGACGAGTTGTCCGGGTTCCCATTGCCGTCCATCGACCGGCGGCGCAGGGCGGGGCTGAACGTTATGCCGTGCTGTTGGGATTCGCGCGAGTGCCCCGGGCCGATATCGGAGGCAACGCTGCACCGTCCGTCCGCGTGCCGTGCGCTGACCGCCGGCGCCATCGCGCTGGCCGTTGTCACGCCGGCCCTAGATACTGTCGAGCAGGCCAGTGCCGCCCTGCCGGCCACCCCGGTCACCAGTGAACCGGCGAGTCGGGCGAACCAGCCCGGCGGCGGCGCCCGTCTCGACCCCGAGTCGGCCTTCGCCACGCGATCCCAGCTCGCCGAGCGCGCCTCCCGCGCGACGCGGACGAGGGTCACCGGGCCGGCCGGGACGACGAGCCTGTCCAGGGCGACGAGCCTGTCCAGGGCGACGAGCCTGTCCAGGGCCGCGACCCGCCGCGCCGGGGGCCGTGCTCCGGGCGTACGCGAAAATGTCGCACCCGCATCGAGGCGCACCACCCGCCTCACCACCCGCCCGGCCCGCGTTGCCGAGCAGGACGCGCAGCGGCTGGTGAGGCGCCTGATCAAGATCAAGAGGGATCGAGTTGCCCGGGTCGTCACCCGGCGGGGCGCCGTGCCCCGCGCTCAGCGCGTGATGCGCCTCGGCGACATGACCGCGGTGGTCGCGTACGCCCGCTCGCAGCTCGGCAAGAGCTACGTGAGCGGCGGCGAGGGGCCGGGCGGCTTCGACTGCTCCGGCTTCACCAAGACCGCCTACGCCCGGATCGGCATCCGCCTGCCGCACTCCTCCGGCGCTCAGGCCGCCCGCGCCCGCCGCATCTCGCGCAGCCAGGCCCGCCCGGGCGATCTGGTCGTCGGTCCGGGGCACGTCGGCATCTACATGGGCCGCGGGATGATGATCGACGCGGGCAACCATCGCACCGGCGTCGTGTATCGCAAACTCTATTCCGGGCTCAGGGTGGAGCGCCTGTAAATGCTTTGATCGATGTCGCGGCAGCCATGGACAATCGCGCTCATGATTGCCGATCAATGGCCGCTGTTCGGCCTTGTGCTGCGCACTCCGCGTCTCGAATTGCGACTGCCGGGTCTGGAACTCCTCGCCGAGTTGGCCGAGTTGGCCAAGGGCGGCGTGCACGACCCGGCGGTGCAGCCGTTCGTCGCGGAATGGACCGACGCGCCGCCGGAGCGGGTCGCCGCCGGCGTGCTCCAGTGGAGTTGGAACGCGTGGGCGCGGTGGCAGCCGGAAGGCTGGTCGCTCGGCCTGGTCGCGATCGCCGGCGGCCGGGTGGTGGGCACGCAGGCCATCGAGGCGAGCCGGTTCGCCGACCTGCGTGAGGTCGGCACCGGCTCGTGGCTGGGCCGCGCCGAGCACGGGAAGGGCTACGGCACCGAGATGCGGGCGGCCGTGCTCGAGCTCGCGTTCACCGGGCTGGGCGCGCAGTTCGCGACGTCGGAGGCGTTCGAGGACAACCACGCGTCGTACGCGGTGTCGCGCAAGCTCGGCTACGCCGGCGACGGCATCTCCCGGCACGTGATCCGGGGCGCGCCGCTGATCAGCCGCCGCCTGCGGCTGGACCGCGCCGGGTGGGAGGCGGCCCGCACGATCCCTGTGACGATCGAGGGCCTGGAGCCCTGCCTGCCGATGTTCGGGATCTGAGCGATCAACGGTTCGGGAGGATCAGCCGGACCGTGGTGCCGATGCCCGGCTCGCTCTCGAGGTGCACGCTGCCGTGATGGGCTTCGATGATCGATTTGACGATCGCCAGGCCCAGTCCCGGTCCCTGTACGGCCATCACGTCGGCCGACGCGCAGCGGTAGAAGCGGTCGAAGATGTGCGGCAGGTCCTCCTCGGCTATGCCCATCCCGTTGTCGGTGATGATCAGCGAGGGCTCGTCGTCGGCCGCGGAGTCGACGGTGATCTCGCCGCCGGGGCCGGTGAACTTGATCGCGTTGACCACGAGGTGGTTGAGGGCCTGGTGCAGGCGCTTGGCGTCGCCCCGGGCCGGCACCGGTCCGCTCGTGTGGTCGCGCAGCTCGACGTGTTTGTGCTCGGCGAGCGGTCGGCACCCGGTGGTGACCTGGTGGACGAGGTTGGCCAGGTCGAGCTCGACGACGTCCAGCTCCATGCCCTCCTCGGTGAGCCGGGCGACCAGCAGCAGCTCGTCGATCAGGCGCAGCAGCCGGTCGGAGTTGCGGGCCATGACCGACAGGAAGCGTCGCGAGGTCTCGCCGTCGAAATCGCCCTCGAGCAGCATCTCCAGGCATCCGCGGACGGTGGACAGCGGCGTGCGCAGCTCGTGGCTCACCGTGGCCAGGAACGAGTCCTTCATCCGGTCGAGCTGACGCATCCGGTCGGCGATCTCGCCGGCGTGCCGGGCGTACCGGCGTAGCTCCAGCTGCACGGCGGCGTGCCGGGCCAGGCTGCGCAGGGCCCGTCGTTGCGCCTCGGTGAGCACACGCGGCTTGCTGTCGACGACACAGACCGTGCCGACCGAGTACGTGCCGTCGAGCACCACCGGCGCGCCCGCGTAGAAGCGGATGCCGCCCTCGGCCATGTACGGGTTGTCGGCGGACCGGGGATCCAGCGACGTGTCCGGGATCTCGAGCAGCTCATGGCCGTTGATCGCGTGCGCGCACAGCGACACGTCGCGGTGCGCCTCGGAGACGTCCAGGCCGACCTTGGCCTTGAACCACTGCCGGTCGGTGTCGACGAGGCTGACCAGGCCCACCGGCGTACCGCAGATCTCCGAGGCGAGCAGCGCGATGTCGTCGAAGTCTTCCTCGGGCGCGGTGTCGAGGACCCCGGCGTCGTGCAGCGCGGCGAGCCGCTCCGGCTCATCGACGGGCACGGGGGCTCTCATGCCCAAATGCTCTCATTCCGGACGGGTTGCGACCGGAGGTTCCGGATACAGCAGTCGGCACCCGCCACCGGGCGGGTGCCGACTTGCTGACCGCGAATTCGGCGATCTATCGCCATCGGGCACGGGGATCTCAGCCGCACGCACCCGATCGGATGTCAGACAGAAGCATCGCCCTGTAGTCATGGATGTCTACGCACCGCCTGTGCGGCTCCCCGATCGGGTGACCTCAGGACGACCGGTTACTCTCGGCTTGGTTTGGGAAAGCGGAGAAGGTTTTCACCATCTCGCCGGAGGACATCGCCATGAGTCTCGACCGCCCGGTCGCCCCGGATCCGTACGATCACCTGCCCCCGGTCCCGTCCTTCACGGTGACCAGCGCGGACATGACGGACGGACAGCCGCTCGACGACATGTTCACGCACCCGAGCGTGGGCGGAAAGAATGTGTCACCCCAGCTGGCGTGGTCGGGCTTCCCGGCCGAGACCCGCGGCTTCGTGGTGACCTGCTTCGACCCCGACGCGCCGACCGGCAGCGGCTTCTGGCACTGGTTGGTCGTCAATCTGCCGGCCACCGTCACCGAGCTCGAGCGCGGCGTCGACCCGCTGCCCGGCGGCGCGTTCTGCGTGCGCAACGACTACGGCGAGCGCAACTACGGTGGGTCCGCGCCGCCGCCCGGCGACCGCCCCCACCGGTACGTGTTCGCGGTGCACGCGCTCGACGTCGACAAGCTCGAGGTCGGCCCGGACGCCTCGCCGGCGTACGTCGGCTTCAACCTCGCCTTCCACACGCTGGCCCGCGGCACCATCCGCCCGATCTACCAGGTCAAGGGCTGAGACCAGGCAACGCCAAAGGCCGCCGGTGAGAACCGGCGGCCTTTGTTGTCCCGCGTTGAAGTGTCCGTCAGGTGAGGCCGGTCAGGCCTGGGTGCGTGCCACCACGAAGACGGACTGCCCGAACGGCGGCTTCGCGATCTGCTCGGCGAACTTGGTCGCCGGCAGCACGACGGAGTCGTACACCTTGACCATCGGGCCCTCCTTGGGCGCCAGCTTGAAGATGCTGGTCGCCGTGTAGTACCCGATCAGGCCGAGCGCGTTGGCGTAGTGCAGCTTCTCGATCTGCAGGCCCGCCTCGCTCATCGCGGCGCGCATCGACTTCTTGGTGTAGCGGCGGATGTGGCCGGTGGCGACGTCGACCGGGCTCATGGCGAACATGAACGCCGGGACGATCAGGATGATCCGGCCACCCGGGCGGACGAGCTCGCCCATGCTGCGCAGCGCGCCGACGTGGTCCTCGATGTGCTCGAGCACGTTGTACGACACGGCGGCGCTGTACTCGCCGTTCGCGTCGGCGGCCGGCAGCAGCATCTGCCGTACGTCGATGTTCGGGTGGTCGGCCATGCGCTCCTTGAGCAGCACGAGCCGGTCGGGGTCGGCTTCGGTCGCCGTGAACCGCGGAAGGTGCTCAGCCCACTCGATCGCGTAGTCGCCGAGACCGCTGCCGATCTCGATCGGGTTGTCTCCCAGGTACGGGAGCGCGAGCTCGACGAACCACCGACGGTGGTTCACGGCCGTGGCGAGGCCTTCGAGCACTTCGGACTGGATCCGCTGGTCTCCAGTGATGTCTGCCATAAGTAAGGTTCCCTCGTCTTGCCGATCGAAGCTGACAGCGGGACCGAACGAGTTAACCATCCAGGGCCCGGAACCGAAAGTTGAGCGGCAGCGGGCCCCGCATTATTTGCCTGATTGAGACATAGGTGGGCGGGGTACTGGGGTTGGTTGGCGAGCGTGCGGGCCGACCTGCGGATGCCCGGAATACAACGTTCATATCGGCTCGATCACGCATGGCCCGCTCGACACGACTCCGTTACCAACCTCGGTTAGGCTCGCCGATGCTATGACGATTACGGGTATTGACTCGACAGGCCAGTCGGCCGGCGGGAACGTTCTGCCGCCCCGTCAAGTGACCGACCCCGGGGACCTGGACGCGGAGCTGCTGGCCCTGGGTACGGAGGTTGAGACGGCAGCGCCGGTCTCCCCCGTACCCACTACCGAGGCTGCCCCTGAGCAGCAGCAGGAGCCCTCGCGCCGCTTGCGGGTGTGGCGCCGGCTCAACTGGCGGGACGTTCTTGCGATAGCGACTTTCGTCGCTGTGGCGCTCTACCTGACCATGCCGCTCTGGCTCAACCTTGATCATGGATCGGCCGACGATCCACAGGATCAGGCTTTCTTTGAGTGGATGCTCGCGCATGGCGCGAGAGTCCTCACCGACGGCGCCTATCCGTTCTTCTCCGATCGTATGAATTACCCCGATGGGGTGAACATGATGGCCAACACCTCGGTGTTGGCCGTTTCGCTGCCGATGGCGCCGGTCACTCTGCTGTTCGGTCCGCATGTGGCGTTCAACGTATTTCTCACTTTGGCGTTGTCGCTCACCGGTATCTCGTGGTATTTCGTGCTCTCCCGGCAGTTCGTGAGTTCCCGGCTCGCGGCTTGGGTGGGCGCTCTCTTCTGCACATTCGCGCCGAGCATGGTGTCGCACGCCGGCGGCCACCCGAACATCGTCTCGCAGTTCCTGGTCCCGCTGATCATCTGGCGTACGCTGCGGCTCCGCGAGCCCGGACGCGCCCTGCGCAACGGGTTGATCCTCGCCGTCCTGCTGGTCTGGCAGGCCTTCATCAACCTCGAGATCCTGTTCATGACCGCGGTTGGCCTGGGCGTCTTCTGCGCCATCATGGCGATCGCCCGCCGCAAGCAGCACCGCGGCGAGTGCCGCGCTTTCCTGCGCGGCCTGCTGATCGCCGCCACCGCGTCTCTCGCCGTGCTTGCCTATCCGCTGTCCGTTCAGTTCTTCGGGCCGCAGAGCTATCACGGCCTGCCGCAGTTCGTCCGTAACTTCGGGGCGGACCTCGGCTCGTTCACGGCCTATTCGAGTCGATCGGTCGCCGGAAACTCGGTCGTGGCCGAGCGTCTCGCCCAGAATCCGCAGGAAGAGAACGCATTCTTCGGCTGGGGACTGGTCATTCTCTTCTTCGGCCTGATCGTCTGGATGCGGCGTTCGATCACGGTTGTCGCGCTCGGCGTGGTGGCCCTGCTCTACGCCGCGATGTCACTGGGTCCGCGAATTTTCCTTAACGGCATCAATACCGGTGTTCTGGGCATCTGGGCTGTTCTGCACAGCGTCCCGGTGCTCAACTCGGCCGTGCCGACCCGCTGGGCCATGGCCATCGCGCCGGCCGTCGGCATCCTGCTCGCCATCGGCGTCCAGCGCGCCTTCGACCTCGTCAAGTCGCAGCCGTCCGCCCGCGGCCCGGTCCGGGTGGCGATGATCACCGCGGTCGCCATGGCGCTCGTGCCGCTCGTGCCGACCCCGCTCGAGACCGCGCCGATCGCGCCGACCCCGACGTTCGTCACCTCCGGCGCCTGGAAGCAGTACGTCGACGACAACCACACCGTCGTCACGCTGCCGCTGCCCGATTCGGGCTACCCCGACCCGATCCGGTGGAGCGCGTCGACCGGTCAGGACATGCGCATCGCCGGCGCGTACGCGCTGCTGCCCAACGAGAACCCGCTCAACCCGAACGACCGCACCGCGTTGTTCTCGCCGCCGTGGCGGCCGACCAGCGGACTGATGGCCTCGATCAAGCAGGGCAACCCGATTCCCGAGGTCAACGACACCCGCCGCGAGATGACCCTCGCCGACCTGCGCTACTGGAAGGCCGGTGTGATCTTGCTGACCCCGCAGGTCCGCGACATCGAGATGCTGCGGGTCATGTCCGACCTGGTGGGCTTCGAGCCGACCTGGACCGGCGGCGCCTGGGTGTGGGACGTGCGTCAGCTCGTCGACGACCCCAACGCGGTGCTCACCGGCCCCGACATTTCCTGATGGGGCGGCGGTCGTCTGACCGCCCCCCACAGTTTCCTCGGCTCGGGGCAGCGGCCTGGCCCGTTTCGTGCAGTTTCCCGGCGCGGGCGCGAGCTTCCCCGGCTGTGCGCCCGCGCCGGATTCCGGGTGCGCGCGGTCGAGCCGGTCGCCATGCTCTTCCGTGACTTCGACACGGCCGACCGGATTCTCGGCCTGCGGCGCAACACCGAGCGGGCGGTTCAGGCGGGCGCGTTGCTCGAGGCCGTTGCCGATTCATGGGTACGCCGTCAGCAGAGCGGCCCGGTGCTGGCCGGCTTCACCTTCTACCTGACTCTTGCCGAGGCGCAGCATGCGTGAGCCTTCGGGCACCACTGTGGCGTACGTCGCCCTGGCTCGGGGTTCTTGCTCAGGTGCCGCGGGTGCGGGGGACAAAAACGCCCAAATACGACCGACGCCGTGGATATCACGCGGCCATCGTCCGATTTAGAGATTTTGGGCGATGTGCCTGCTCTGGCGGGTGCCCGCTATTAGTCACTGGATCGTTATCGGGTCGTGCCCCGGGGGCGGTTACCGTCGGCGACCAGGGGGAATGTCAACGGCCCTTGATGATCTTTGGGGGAGGATCAAATGACCGCCGTGGCGGAAACGGATGTTTTGCGGGGGCGCAAGGCAAAAATCCGGCAAAGGGAACTGCTCCTGATCTTGGAGCAGTGGGGGCCGGCGTATCGGAACGTGGCGGGCGAGCGCCTGCACTACGTCTTCGAGATCGCCGCCGCCACCGACGAGGAACAGGCCTGGCTGCGGGAACACATCGCCAAGAACGGGATGCCGGAGTCGGGCCGCAGCGCCGAGGAGATGCGGGCCGAGGGCGGGCGCGCCAATGCGTCGGCCAGCGGCGCCTTTCTTTCCGGCGACTACGACCGCGCCCGCGACCTGATCGATGAGGCCCGTGCCTACGGGGCCCTCTTCGAGGGAGAGTGGGAGCGGCTGCACGAGTTCATCTCGACCAAGGCATCGGGCGTGAAGGCGGCGCCGGCCGAGAGCGTCGAGCAGGAGGATCGCGCCGAGTAGCGCGGTCGTCCGCAACGGAGCCCCCGTCCCGTCGGTCAACGCCGGGACGGGGGCTCCGTGGCGCTTACGTCGTAGCCGGGTCGTGAACGGCACGAATGCAGGCGGTGAACATCGATCCTGGTGAGCCTTACCGGGTCGCCCTGTGGGCGCGCCGTGGGTAACTTGTGCGGCGATTGTGAATCGCGCGTCTCGGACCTCGATCGCCGCTCAGCAACTGGAGTAGCCCCATGGTGTCCACCACCATCGAAGTCCGGGAAGCCCCGGCGCCCCCGCCTCCCCGCCGGGCGGAGGGAGCCCACATCGGCTTCCGGCCGGACATCGAGGGTCTGCGCGCCATCGCCGTGACGCTCGTCGTGCTCAGCCACGCGGGCATCAGCACGTTCGCCGGCGGCTACGTCGGCGTCGACGTCTTCTTCGTCATCTCCGGTTTCCTCATCACCACGCTGCTGCTGAAGGAGCTGAACAAGACCGGGAAGGTCTCGCTGCCCGGCTTCTACGCCCGCCGCGCGATCCGCCTGCTGCCGGTCTCGACCGTCGTCGTGGTCGCGACGCTGGTCGCCACCTGGCTCTTCGTGCCGGCGACGCGGTTCAAGTCGATCTCGCTCGACGCGCTGTCCAGCACCTTCTACGGAATCAACTGGCGGCTGGCGTACGAGGGGACGGACTACCTCAACGCCACCGCTGCGCCCTCGCCGCTGCAGCACCTGTGGTCGCTCGCGGTCGAGGAGCAGTTCTACCTGGTCTGGCCGCTGTTGCTGCTCGTCGTCTGTGCCGGTCGCCGGGCGGGCCGCCGGGCGGCGATCGCGCTGAGCGCGCTCGTCGTGGCATCGCTGTTCGTCAGTGTCCAGCAGACCGCCAACGCCGCGCCGTGGGCCTACTTCGGATCCCACACGCGGGCCTGGGAGCTCGGCATCGGCGCGCTCGTCGCGGTCGCGGCCGGCCGGCTGAGTCGTACGCCCAAAGTCTTTGCCGCCGTGGTCACCTGGGGTGGCCTGGCCGCCGTGCTCGTCGCCGCCCTGCGCTTCGACGAGTCGACGGCCTTTCCCGGGTACGCCGCCCTGCTCCCGGTGCTCGGCACCGCCGCGGTGATCGCCGGCGGCGCCTCGGCGGACGGCTGGGGGGCCGGCAAGCTGATGGGGACCGCGCCGTTCCGGTTCATCGGCAAGCTCTCGTACGGCTGGTACCTGTGGCACTGGCCGGTTCTGATGATCTGGCCGCTCGCGTTCCTGCGCGACGCGGGCGTCAAGTCGAACCTGGTGTTCGCGGTCGGCGCGCTCGGCCTCGCGTTTCTGACCTATCACCTGGTCGAGAACCCGGTCCGCATGCGGCCGTGGCTGCGCTCGCGGGCCCGTCGTGGCCTGACCCTCGGCCTGATCCTCTCCGCCTCGGCCGCCGCCCTCGCACTGCTCGCCGGGCAGTTCACCCCACCCATCCCGACCGGACCGGCCAAACTCGACATCGCGGCGGACATCAAGGCGGCGACGGACCCGCAGGCCCGGCTCGCCGAGCTGATCGGCAGCTCGGTCCACAGTTCCAAGCTGCCGGAGAACCTCACGCCCGAGCTCACCCGCGTCGGCAACATCAACTCGAGTCTGTACGAGGACCAGTGCTTCCTCAGCTACTGGACCGAAAAGATGGAAAAGCCCTGCGTGTACGGCGACCCGAACGGCGCCAAGACGATGTTCCTGATCGGCGACTCGCACGCGGCTGCATGGTTTCCGGCGCTCGACCAGGTTGCGCACGATCGGGGCTGGAAGCTGCTCCCGCTGGCCAAGGCGTCCTGCCAGGTGCCATCGGTGCTGAACTTCAACACCGTTCTGCACCAGCCGGACACCGGATGCGTCAATTTCCGGGAGCAGGTCCTCGGCCGCATCGTCGCCGAGAAGCCGGAGATGGTCGTCATGTCGTCCAACGACACCGACAACGGCGGCATCTACGACAAGAACAACCAGCTCATCGAGCGCGGTGGTCAGCAGGACAACGCCGCCTGGATCGACGGCTGGCAGAAGACGTGGACGAAGCTCGAGGGCGTCCCGCGGAAGGTGCTGATCCAGGACACCCCGTACCCCACGGGTGTCGCGCCGGAATGCGCGGCGACGAATCCGCGCCAGCTCTACAAGTGCGACCGTCCGCAGGCCAACGCGACCTACGAAGCCCAGCGACGGGCGATGGTCGCCGACAAAGCCGCACAGAACGGCATCCAGGTGATCAATCCGCTGCCGTGGTTCTGCGCGAGGCAGACGTGCCCGATCGTGGTCGGCAACACCCTCGTCTACAAGGACAGCAATCACATGTCGGTCGCGT
Source organism: Actinoplanes sp. NPDC051513 (assembly GCF_044454685.1). Taxonomy (NCBI): domain Bacteria; kingdom Bacillati; phylum Actinomycetota; class Actinomycetes; order Micromonosporales; family Micromonosporaceae; genus Actinoplanes; species Actinoplanes sp. NPDC051513. The sequence continues at coordinate 156,883 of NZ_JBITDW010000007.1, read as the reverse complement.
ACTCGCAGGCTCTGGCGCCGGTTCTGGACGAGGCGCTCTTCTCCGCGGGCGGCTGACACCGCCGCTCTTCCTCGCGGGGTCAGCCGACGCGGCGCAGCTTGGCGCGCAGGGCGCGGCGGGCGACCGGGCCGAGGTCGTCCATCACCTCGAGGAGGACGGCGAGGCGGTCCAGCGAGTCGAGCGCCGTGGCGGCCGCCTCCGGGGCGACCCCTTCGTACAGCTCGAGGCCGATGAATGCCGCGCTCACCGCCCGCGCCAGGCCGGCGGTGTCGATCAGGCCGGCCGCCGGGGAGGTGGCCAGCAGCCGGTCGAGGGTCTGCTCGATCGGGACGATCCACAGGTCGAGCGCGGTCGCGGTGGCTTCGGCCAGGTGGGCGTCGTTCTGGGCGCCGGCCAGCATCTGGGCCAGCACCATGACGTTGCCCTGTGCGCGCTCTTCGGTGTGCAGGTCGCGGCCGAGGGCGAGTAGTTGCCGCAGATCGTCCACTCGGCCGAGGCGGTCGGCGAACGCGGCGACCCGGGCCTGGGTGGCATCGAGGCAGGCGGCCCGGAGCAGGTCGCTCACGCTGCCGAAGTGGTAGAAGACCAGCCCCTGGCTCACGCCGGCGGTGGCCGCGATCGTACGAGCCGAGGTGCCGGCGATGCCGTGCGTGCGGATCGTCTCGATCGCGCCGTCGATGAGTCGCTGTCGAGTGTCGGCCACGGCACCACCGTACGCAGTCTTGAGCGATCGCTCAAACGTGGGTAGGGTCCGTCTTGAGCGACTGCTCAAACTGCCGTCGGGGAGGTCATGGTGCGGATCTACGTCGAGACACTGATCCGGGCCGACCTGGGCGAGGTGTGGCGGCACACGAAAGACCCGGGGAGCCACGCGCGCTGGGATCTGCGCTTCACCCGCATCGAGCACATGACCGCCGAGCGCTTCCGGTATCGGACGACGGTGCTACCCGGAGTGCACATCGACGGTTACGGAATCACCACCGGTGAGCAAGAACGCCCGGACGGCAGCGCTCTGTCGGTGCTGCGGTTCGGTTCCGCCGACCGGCGGTCCCTCATCGCCCGGGGCGGCGGCTATTGGCGATACGTGCCGGCTCCCGGGGGCGTGCGCTTCCTGACCGCGTACGACTACCGGCCGCGCTGGGGCCGGGCGGGCCGGCTCGCCGACTGTGTCTTCCGGCCCGTGTTCGGCTGGGCGACGGCGTGGTCGTTCGATCGGCTGCGGCTATGGCTGGAAAGCGGCGTCACCCCGTCGGCAAGCCGGTGGTGCTGGCTCGCCGAGACCGCGGTCCGCACCGGCCTGGTCGTCATGGCCTGGCGGTTCGGCCCGGTCCCGCTGATCGCCGCGTTCGCCCTGCCGCCGTCGCCGTGGACCCCGGCCGCCCGGCGATGCCGCCGGCGTCCGCAGAGCAACCACTGCGGCCCCGGCGCCGCGCTGAACCAGAAGGCAGGACGGGCTTGAACGCCATCTTCGAGCAAGCGCTGGGCGACGACTTCGACAAGCTGCATCCCGAGATGCGACGGCGTTTCAGCGTTTCGGCCGCGGCCGGCACCGCCTGCGTGGGTACCGGGGTGATGGATCGGGTCTGGCACGGCGGCCGCCATCTCGTTCCCTTCCTGCGACTCGGGGCGGGCCGGCACATCCTGTTCCCCGAGCGCGGCACCGACGTGCCGTTCACCATCGAGAACTACGGCTACCGCGACCGTCTCGGCCGGGAAACGGTGACATTCGTACGCACCTTCGAGATGCCCGGCGCCCGCCGCCGCCGTTTCGACGCCACGATGATCTACAGCCCCACGCGCGGCGGGATCGTCGACTTCCTCGGCACCCACCAGCACCTGGCGGTGGACCTGCGGGTAAGCGTCGACGCGACCGGCGGCCTGCACATCCGCAGCGGCGAACAGCGCCTGACCGAGGGCTTCGTCCGGTGCCGGGTGCCGGCCGGGCTCACCGGCACGGCAACCCTGCACGAGTGGTACGACGAGGCGGCGGCACGCTTCCGGATCGACGTCCGGGTGACGAATCCCCGCTTCGGCCCGATCTTCGGCTACACCGGCAGCTTCACTACGAAGTATGTGAATACCAGCACGGCGCCGGTGCCGGCCGCGGCCCTGCCATTGCGTGAGAATCCGAACGACTAGCGCTCCGTCCACGCTGGACTGCCCGAATCGATGGGCCTGCATTTTTTGGGGCAGTGTGGGCGATCGAGCCTTCCTATACTCGGCTCGCGTCGATTGAGCTACCACGAAAAAACGGGGAAAGAGTTGACAACTTCATTCGGTAGGCCAAGAACCATCGTGGCCGTGATCGCGGCCACCGCCGTCGCCGCGCTGGGCGGCGGAGCCGCCGCCCAGGCGAGCTTCTCGGCCGACGGCTATGACACAGACAACAGGGTCTACGTCAGCAACGGCGGCGCCGGGGTCTTCCGCGAGGGCCAATCCACCCAGCACCCGATGGTGTGTGAGCCAACCTGCATCGAGGCCACGGTCGCCGACCTGCAGTGGTCGGCGGACGGCAGCCGGGCGGTCTTCATCAACCAGTACAACCAGATCCAGACCTACGCCGACAGTGGCGCCGAGTGGTGGGGTCCCACCCCGCCGGCCGGCACCCAGCGCAAGTCGCCGACGTTCGACTCGTCCGGGCGCTACATCATCTGGTCGGAGCGGTCCGGCCCGACGCAGCCCTGGCATCTGCAGATCGCCCGGGCGTCCGGCTCGTTCATCGACGGCGGCCGCCAGTGGACGCCGGACGACGGGTACAACTACACCAACCCCGACGCCTCTTTGGACGGCTACGTCGTCTACCAGCGCAACGCCGACAGCGGCGGCCAGCCGACCGGCACGCCCGAGGTCTGGCTGGCCGACGTCGACACCGGCGCGAACAAGAAGATCCTCACCGACGCGAGCCAGCCCACGCTCGGCACCGTATTCGCGGGCGATCATGGCGGTCCGCTGGCGTTCGTCCGCTCCGACGGGCAGCACCAGCAGATCTACCGGTCCAAGCTGGACGGATCCGGCGTCCAGCAGCTCACGACGGACGCCGCCGACCACTCCAACCCGATCTGGGCGCCCTGGGGTGAGTACCTCGCCTACAACGTCAACGGCTACCAGAACGCCCGGGTGAAGGAGGACGGCAGCCCGGCCGCCGCGATCTCCAGCCCGCTGGGCGTCCCGACCTACCGCTGGGCAATGCACGGCCACGGCTACCGCCTGTTCGGCGACACCAGGTTCGACACTGCGGTCAAGACCTCCCAGGCGTACTGGGGTGCAGGCAAGGCCGAATCCGTGGTGCTGTCCCAGTCGGACGTGTTCGCCGACGCGCTCGGCGGCTCGGCGCTGGCCACGGCCAAGCACGGCCCGATGCTGCTCACCGGGGCGAAATCGCTGAACGCCCTCACCGCGGCCGAGATGCTCCGGGTTCTGCCCAAGAACGGCACGGTCTACCTGCTGGGCGGCCCCGCCGCCATCTCGGGCGACGTGGAGGGAACGATCCGGTCGCTCGGCTACACCAACATCAGGCGTCTGGCCGGCGCCACCCGCTACGAGACCTCGCTGGCCATCGCCAACGAGATCAGCACCACCCCCGAGATGATCCTGATGGCCAGCGGCGCGAACTTCCCGGACGCGCTGGCCGCCGGTGCCGCCGCCGGTGCGTACAACATCAAGGGATACAAGGCGGTGGTCGTACTGACCAACAACACCACGCTGACCGCGGCGACGAAGGCGTACCTCGACGCACACTCGAGCGCGAAGCTGTTCGCCATCGGCGGCCCGGCCGCCACCGCCACAACCGGCCGGCCGAACCTGACCAAGATCGTCGGTGCCACCCGCTACGAGACCGCGGCGAAGGTCGCCGACGTGTTCTTCCCCGGCACCCACTACGCCGGCGTGGCCTCGGGCGAGAACTGGCCGGACGCGCTCGCCGGCGGCGCCCTCCTGGGCACACTCGGCGGGCCGCTCCTGCTGTCCAACCCGAACGTGCAGGCGCTCAACCCGGCAGCCGCCGCGGCGTTGCGCGACCGTTCCGCCGCCATCGAGACGCCGCTCGTCTTCGGCGGCACCGCCGCGGTGAACGACCAGCAGGCCTTCGAGATCAGCGACATCATCCGCGGCCACCAGCACCACGACATGGACCCGAACCCCACCGGCCTCCCGCTCCCGCCGGCCGACGGCTCGATGGTCCTGCAGCCCGGCTCCGCAAAGGCCGCGGCAAAGCCTCAGCTCGGCACGCCGGACGCGGTTGGCAGGCGCTGATCCCACCCAACCCACCGCCGCAAGCTATTAGAAAGCGCCACCGCCGGGCCTCCCGGCTCATGGGAGGTCTTGGAACGGTCAAGTGCTGCGGGCCAGCGGCTAAATGGCGCCTATAGAGGATGGGAACGGAGAAGGCCGTCACCCGCGCTTCCGCTGGTGACGGCCTTGTCGATCTGGCGCGCCCGAAGGGACTCGAACCCCTAACCTTCTGATCCGTAGTCAGATGCTCTATCCATTGAGCTACGGGCGCTCAGTGCTCAGCCAGCATACACACCGGCCTGACACGCGGAGACTCCGGGATTCGAACCCGGGAGGGGCTTTAAAACCCCAACCGCATTAGCAGTGCGGCGCCATAGACCAGACTAGGCGAAGTCTCCTCAGCAGCCCTCGAGCTGCCGACGCTTGAGGATACCGGACCCGGTCAGGGCCGCACAAAGAGGTTGCCCACCTCGCGCGCGGCGGGCTTGCGTAGCCGACTCCAGCAGGTGAAACGCCGTACTTACGACTAGGCTGCCACGGCATGGAGGAGAAGCCGCCCACCGAACGTCGCGGTCGTACCGCGCGGCCCGCGTTCAGCGCGCCCGCGCAGCCCGCGCCGGAGGAAAAACCGTCCGCGCCGGCGCCGCGTCGTGCCGCCAAGGCGGCCCCGGCGGTCACGTTTCAGGCGCCGAGTGCCGAGAATCACCCCGACGAGGGTCCGGCATCTGCCGAAGTTTCCGGCCGTTCCTCACAAAGACCACCATTTCGTACGCAGCGGCGCTCAGCCGACGAATCTGCGGAGGGAGCTACTCCCCGCAAGGCGCGGCACCCACGGCCGTCGTCCGAGGGCCGGGAGATCCCCACCCAAGCCAGCTCCCGCCCAGCGGCTGAGGGCGCGCCCCCGCCAGAGCCGTCGCCAGGCGAGACTCCCGCAGCCGAGGCCGCGCCCACCCCCGCAGCCGAGCCGGCCCCGAAGCCGGCCAAACGCACCCCCGCCAAGAAAGCCACCCCCGCAAAGAAGGCCACCCCCGCAAAGAAGGCCAAGAAGGCCACCGCCCCTGCGAAGGCGACCACCCCCACGGAAAGCGCGCCTCCGAAGGCAGAGCCCGCGCCCGCGAAGACGGAGCCCTCACCTGCGAAGGCAGCGCCCGCAGTCGCGAAGTCAGAGCCCCCGCCCGCGAAGAAGGCGGCCAAGCGCGCCCCGCGCAAGGCCGCTCCTGCGAAGGCCGCGGTCACCGGGCCCGAAGAGCTCGCCAAGGCCGTAGAGCCCGCCGCACCCGCAGAGCCCGCAGCAGTCGAGGCACCCGCCGCGGTCGAGGGGCCGGTAGTGGTCGAGGAGCCGGCCGCGGTCGAAGCGCCGGCCGTAGTCGAGGCGCCAGCAGCGGTTGACGAGCTGGCCCTGGCCGACGAGCCCGCCGCCGCCCTTGCGCAGCCGGAGCTTCCCAAGCCGCAGAAGACCCACCCCTGGTCCAAGCTGATAGCCAACCCCGGCCACGCTCCGGAGCTCCTGGCTCTGGCCGCCGTCCAGACCTTCGGCCCCAAGGCCCGGTCCTGGGCCGCCCGGACCCGCGACTCCTACCCCACCGCCTCTGACCGCGCCCTGGCCCGTCTCGCCAAGCAGCAGTTCACCCGCTTCGGCGGGCTGGGCAGCATCTTCGGCGCGGTCGCCGGCTCGTACGCCCCGATCACCCTGCTCGGCAGCGCCGCGATCACGCACGCCGAGCTGATTCTGCACCTGGCCGCCGCGTACGGCCTAGACCCCACCGACCCGCAGCGTGCCGTCGACCTGCTGGTCATCACGCGCGCCCACGCGACGAAGTCGGATGCCGAAGCCGCCCTAGCCGCCGCCGCCCGCCCGGCCTACGAGAACGGAGGCCTCAGCGACGCGGTCTGGCGCCTGGGCCGCAAGGTCGCCGCGCAGACCGGCGGCTGGGCAGCTCTGCGCCTGGCCAACCGCTACTTCCCGGGCACGAGCCTGCTGGCCGCGGTCCTCACCAGCACGGCGTCGGCCCAGACCGTGGCCGCCCGAGCCGAGGCCTATTACCGCCCTAGATCCAGGTCAGCCATGAATGCGGCAGCAACTGGTACCCCACGAACGCCGTGATGTCGAGCAGGCTGTGCGCCACGATCAGCGGCATCACGCGCTTGAACCGCAAGAAGAACAGTGCGAACACCACCCCCATGACCGCGTTCCCCACGAATGCCCCGAACCCCTGATACAGGTGGTACGAACCCCGCAGTACCGCCGACGCCACGACCACCCACCCCAGGGGCACCGCCATCGACTTCAGGCGGGTGATCAGATAGCCGACGACGATCACTTCTTCGAGCACCGCGTTCTGGATGGCGGACAGGATCAGCACCGGCACGGCCCACCACACCGGATTCAGGGCCGCCGGCACGATGCGGGCGTTCAGGCCGAGCAGCTGTGCCACGTACACCAGAAGCAGCCCGGGAATCCCGATGCAGGCGGCAAGCAACGCGCCCCAGCCCGCGTCGAAGCCCGGTCGTGAGGCCGTCAGGCCGAGCGTCTGCCGTACGTTGATGCGATCGCGCATAAGCAGATAGAGCGCCAGCGCAACCGGCACCAGGTCGAAGATGATCCCGAGCAGCTGGTACGTGAGGTCCAGGTAGGGCCGCGGCGACTGCGACGCGTTGAGCACCGCCGCCTGCTGTGACAGCGGCTTGCCCGCGGTGAGCTTGGCGACCAGCGACACCACCGCGTAGACCGCCGACTGGCCCAGCGACAGCAGCAGCACGATGACGATCTCGACGGTGAGGACGCGACGCCCGGGAACAACTCGATCAAGAGTCACGCGCACCACTTTAGGAGTTGGAAAGACACCGCCCGCATAAGCACAAACGGACCTATCCCGGCAAGCGACGCGCCGCACACTGAGACGAGTCGCACTTTTCGTGCGTCGCATTGGCGGCTGACATGACCACCCTGAATTCATGGGAGACCTCGCACGCTTGCTCAAGGAGAGCTGGAGCCTCGTCGAGGAGCATCAGGACAAGGTCGCCGGCTACTTCTACGCCCGGATGTTCCTGTCCTACCCGGATCTGCGGGACCTGTTCCCGGTGCACATGGACATGCAGCGATCCCGCCTGCTCAGCGCGATCGTGACCGCGGTGCAGACCCTCGACGATCCGGAGAAGTTCGACGACTACCTGCGGGGCCTCGGACGGGATCACCGCAAGTTCCACGTGGAACCGGAACACTACGAGGTCGTGGGGGGCGCGTTGATCGAGGCGATGCGGACGTACGCCGGCGAGCAGTGGGGCATCGAGTACGACCAGGCGTGGGCCGACGCGTACGCGGTGATCGCCTCCCGCATGATGGCGGGCGCCGACGCCGATCCGAACCCGCCCTACTGGTACGCCGAGGTGGTGTCGCACGAGCGCCGCTCGCAGGACATCGCCGTCTTCTCCGTCCAACCGCTCCAGCCGCTCGAGTTCCGCGCCGGGCAGTACCTCAGCCTCGAGTGCCCGAAGTATCAGCCGCGGCTCTGGCGTACCTACTCGGTGGCGAACGCCCCCCGGCGCGACAACACGCTCGAGTTCCACGTGCGGGCCGTGGGCGCCGGTTGGGTGTCGAGCGCGCTCGTGCGCCGCCTCGCGATCGGCGACATGATCAAGCTGGCCGCGCCGATGGGCACCATGAACCTCGACCGGCGCTCGACGCGGGACGCGGTGTTCATCGCGGGCGGCACCGGGCTGGCCCCGATCAAGTCGCTGCTGGAGGAGTTGACCCGCTACAACCGGACCCGCTGGGTGCATGTCTTCTTCGGGGCGAAGAACCGGGAGGACCTCTACGACCTGGCGGATCTGAACCGGCTGGCGGCCCGCTATCCGTGGCTGTCGGTGGTGACCGCGTGCAGCGACGACCCGACGTTCCCGGGCGAGCAGGGCAATATCTCCGAGGTGGTGGCCCGGTACGGCCCGTGGAACGACCACGACTTCTTCGTCTCGGGCTCGGGGCCGATGGTGCGGTCGACCCTCAAGACGCTCTCGGAGCTTCAGGTCCCCTCAATCCGCGTAAAATACGACAGCTTCACGGATATGACTTGATGGTCTGCTGGTACACCGCGACCGGCACCAGATGCGACTCGGCATCCATCCGATCCACGTAGAGCCGGCCCTCGAGGTGGTCGATCTCGTGCCCCACGAGCCGCGCCATCGCTCCGTCGAACGACGTGATCACGCGGGCGCCGTCATAGCGCGCGTGCTCCACCTCGATCCGCACCGGGCGCCGCACCAGCCCGCGGTAGTCGAAGAACGACAGGCATCCTTCGTACTGCTCGTCGCGTTCGGTCGACTCGCCGACCACCCGGGGGTTGAGCAACACGAGGGGAGACGTCCCGCCCACCACCGCGGCCGCCACCGATCGGCCGATCTGCGGCGCGGACAGCCCGACGCCGTGGCTGAAGTCGTGCAGCTCCGACAGCCGGCCCAGCGCTACGAGCAGCGCGTCCACCGCCTCGCGCGCGGCAGCGTCCTCGCGCGGCAGCTGGAAGTGGCGGGCACGCTGCCGCAGCAGGTCGGAGCCGCGCTGCACGATGCCGATGCCGCGCATCTGCCGCGAGGCCCGGGGGCGGCCGTTCAGCTGGGCGGGGGCGAATTCCGCGTACGAGGGCGCGCCCACCCCCCGGAACCGCCACTCCAGCCGGTAGCGCGCGTTGAGCTGCGGCGCGTCGGTCGACCATTCGAAGATCGCTCGATCGTCCGAGTCCGTCCGCTCCAGCGGGGTCCGGACCGGCACCTCGGCCGCGAGCGACGTCTCCACACCCCAGACCTGCGGGTCGAACCCGGTCGGGAAGTCGAGTCGCACGGTCAGGCGCCGGGTCGGGAGCCGAATCGCCCGTTGAAACCACTGTCCCCACTTCTCGACGCCGACCGTGTACGAGTACTCGATCACCGTCCGTTCGCCGGGGTAGAGCGGGAACTGCCCTCTCTCGTTCGCGAAGAGCAGCCACACCTCCTTGGCCGCGTCCCGATCGAGCTTGACCCGCCACTGCATGGGCTCGGTGGCGTCGCCCTCGCCGGCCACGGCCGAGAGCGCCATCTCCTCGAAGGTCAGCGGGTGATCGCGGTGGTGCCGGTTGGAGCCGGACGGATCGTGCGGGTAGCGGTCCACGGCGATCTTCACGAGGTACCGCGTGACGGGCTCGGCGCCCGCGTTGTAGAGGCTGCGGCGGACTCGGCAGCGATACTGTCCGTCGTCGTACCGGAGCTCGGCGACCTCCTGCTCGACGATCAGGCCCGTTCCCGGGGGCAACCACTGCACCGGCACGGGTGGGTCGCGATGCAATGTCGTTCCTCGCGCGTGGCGAAGCTCGTCGTACTCCTGGAAGCGCTGCCAGATCACCCCGCCGGCGCTCAGCACCGCTTCCGCCCGGCGGGCAAAGTCTTCGGTTGGCTTATGTCGCCGCCCCTCGACGTGGCTCACATAGGACGGATCGAAACCCATACGGGCGGCGAGCTGCTTCTTGCTCATCCCGCGTTCGACCCGCCAATGGGCCAGCGCCGTCACAAATTGGTCAGCGGCCCGCTCGACGGGCGAGGTGGTCATCATCGATGTCCCCTTCGCGACGAGAAATTAAGTGTCACCGCCGTCTCGTGTCCGCAAGGTGCTAGTAGCGCGTAGCCGACAGATACCTTGACGAATCCGGCAACGCGTCGACGCCGAGTTAGGCAACCCTCGCGGTGGGTATTCGTCCGAAAGATCGGGTTGGCTTCGTTGGTTAGGCTAGCCTTAGAGGTGTACGGTAAGTCGTCTTGGAGCACCGGACGCAGGGTTGTATCGACGAGGTATGGCGAGGTGAGAGCGGTGACAAGGGTCTATGTGTCGCCGCGGAGTGGTAGCCGTCCGTGACGACCACCACCACTCTCGAAGCACGCCCGCTGTCCCCGATCACGGCGACGCTGACGGCAATGTTCGGCACGAGCACCGAGATTCCCGGCCTCGCCCCCGACCTGGTGGTGCCCGACCCCGCGGCCTGGCGCCCCACCTCCCTGCTGGCCGGCGACGCGCTCGACCTGCTGCTGGAGGCCGCCGGCACCCGCTGGAACGCTCAGCCCCACGCCGCCGCCGCGCTGGCCTGGAAGGCGTACACCTATTGGCTGGCCCTTCCCGCGGTCCTGGGTTACGCCTCGGCTCGCCGCATCCCGCTGATGACCGGCGCCAACGTGCTCATGCACTTCCGCGACCCGCGCCCCCTGGTCACCCTGGGCCTGCACCCCGACACGCCTGTCGCGGTCCTGCCGACCGACCCGCTGGCGCTCTCCGGACTCCCGCAGGTCCGCGTGGTCCCCGACGAGGAGGCCCTGCTGGCGGAGCTCCGCCGCTCTCTCCTCGACGAGCATCTGACGCCGCTGCTCAACGCCATCCACGACCGGGTCCGACTGGGCAAGCGCACCCTGCTGGGCTCGCTCTCGTCGGGCGTCGCCCACGGAGTTCTGCGCAGCGCCGACGCCATCCCCGGCTCGTCGGTCGCGACCATCGCCCGCCTGCACCAAGCGCTCGGCGTGGAGGACCTCATCGAGCTGGTCCCCGACGCCGCCGGCCGGCTCGACGTCCAGCGCAAGACCTGCTGCCTGGCATTCACGCTGCCTCAGCCCAAGGTCTGCCGCGGCTGCTGCATCAAATAAAAGCCCCTCTACACGTACGAGGTCGGCAAAGCACCCGCCGCGGCGCCACGCGCCGTCGTTGGTCACCCTCCGCGCGCGGCCGCCGGGCTGTCCCGGCGGGTCAAGACCGTACGGCGGCCCCGGCTGGTTGCCGGGGCCGCCGCGTACGAGCAGGTCTCAGCGGCAGTTCGCCGCGGAGTACTTCGCGATGGTGCGGGTGGTCTTCCCGTCCGGCGTGGTGGTGGGAAGGGTGGCCGGGGCCTTGCCCTTCTCGACCCAGTTGACCAGGGCGGCCAGGTCGGCCCCGGGGTTCACCAGCCCACCGGTGCTGAAGATCGCGGTCCCGCAGTGGTCCACGCCCGGCAGCAGGAACACGCGGTAGAAGTCGTCGACGCGCTTGTCGCCACCGAGCTCGGCGTCGACGCGCTTGCGGTAGTCGACCGTGCCCTGGGTCGGGATCAGCTGGTCCGACTGGCCGTGCCAGGTCAGCAGCTTGCCGCCGGACTTCGCGAACTTCGACAGGTCGGGGTCGTTGTCGGCGATGATGCCGTCGTACTGCTTGGTCGCCGAGTTGAAGAGCTGCTCGAACGACTTGTAGGTCAGCTTGGTCGCGTCGAACGACGGGTTCTTCGTCACGAAGTACTGGGCCCAGAGCGCCGGCACCTGGAACGGGGCGTTGTAAGCGGCGATGAACGTGAAGATCGAGCCCTTGTTCTGCCCGTACCAGAGCTTCTTGCCGGACGTCGTCGTCGGACCGGCCCAGATCTTGTTGACCGCGTCGGCCAGCGCCTTGGTGATGGTGAGCTCGGCGCCGTTGCAGAGGACCTTCGTGCCGACCAGGCGACGGGCGTCCCACCTGCAGTCCTGCGGGTTGTCGATAACGCCGTCCTTGACGCCGTCGAGGGTGTCACAGGCGGCGATCGCAGCGGTGTTGAAGGCGGTCAGCTCGCAATCGGTCGGCGCGACCTTCTCCTCGTTGAACACGGCCTGCGACCACAGCGTGGCGATCTCGAACCGGTTCCACTCGATCCCCGGCGCGTTGGCCAGGATGCCGTCGAAGTCGGCCGGGTAGTTCTGCGCCTCCGCGTACCCCTGGCGGCCGCCGGTCGAGCAGCCCGTGAAGTACGAGTAGCTTGCCGCCCGCTGGTAGAACCGGCTGGTCACGTCCTTGCCGATGACCGCGAGGTCGTGGACCGACCGCGACGCGAAGTTGGTGAGCAGTCCGGTGTTGACCTTGCCGTCCGCGGTGAGGCCCCAGCTGGCGTCGAGCCCGGTCTTGACGCCGGCGTCGGTGGCCGCGCCGGCGTACCCGCCCTTGACCGCGCTGATCAGCGGGATGCTCCGGTCGCTGACGTCACCGGCGGAGTACGCGCTGCCCCCGGTGGCTTGGAAGCGCCCGTTCCAGTTCTTCGCGTCCTGCGGGAGCGAGATCTTGATATTGACGGTGTCGTTCGCGCCCGGGTGGGTCACCACGACGTTGATGTCGCACCAGGCCGGCACATCGTTGATGTCCGCCTGCGGTGGGTACGCGGTGGGGAAGGAGAAGTTGCCCCCGGCCCGCGCGACCGCCTTGACCGACACCACTTTGGTGCCCGACGGCGCGGAAACGGGAACGGCGGCACAAGTGGTGGCGGCGGGCGTGCCGCCGGCGGTGGCCGCGCTGGCGGCGGTCGCCGGCAGGAGAGCTGCCGCGGCCGGGACCACCGCGGCCATCAGGAAGATCATGCGTCGCTTCATGCTGAACACCCTCGGATGAGGGCGGTGCCCCTGGCCCCAGGGCACAACCCTGGCCCGAACCCTGGACCGGACCTCAAGGTGGAACACGCCGGGTTCTCCGTCACACACCGATGAACCCCCGGCCGGATCGGCCCTGCGGATGCTCTCGATCCCGGGGCGTGCGTCGGCACATTGATAGACGTTGACGCCCTTCGGTAGCCTCTGACATTCCTGACAACGGTGTCTGACATGGGGGATGGATGGAAGCCCAGCGCGCTGCCACCGAGACGAAACAGCAGGTCACGGCAGCCGCGGGCTTTGCCGAACAGTTGCGGGGCCTGCGCGCCGGGGTGGGCGATCCGTCGTTCCGGAAGATGGCCGGGCGATCGGGGCGGATCTCGCACACGACGTTGCACGAGGCGGCCGCCGGGACCAGGTTTCCGTCCTGGGAGACGACGCGCGAGTTCGTTCGGGCATGCGAGGCGGACGAGGCCGAATGGCGGCTTCGATGGGAGGACGCTCAGCGCACGATCGTTCCGGACACTGTGGACGCCAAGCCAACCGTCGTCACGCCAACCGTCGTCACGCCAACCGTCGTCACGCCAACCGTCGTCACGCCGTCGGAGTTCGTGCCGGCGGCCTCGCGGACGCTGGAGCTCGCGGCGCCCCGGCCCGTGCCGATCATGATCACGGTTGCGCGATGGCACTGGTGGCGGTGGCTCGCCGCCGCCACGGTGGTGGCGGCGATCGTCGCGGCCCTGGGCCTCACCAGCCGCGGCCGAGAGCGGGAGGATTCCGGCGCCGCGGCACCTTCACCGGCGCCGTCGGCCGGTTCCTCGGCCGCGTCGTCCGATGCGTTGATCGCGGGGGACGCGAGCCGGTTCGTCGGCGATGTCACCATCCCGGACGGTACGCGGGTGAAGGTGAAGGCCCATTTCGTGAAGGTGTGGGCGATCGCGAACGTCGGAACGGTCGGCTGGCACCACCGTTTCCTGGCCCCGGCCCAGCCTGCCGGGGACGACAACGGCTGCCAGGTGCCGAGCCGCGTGGAGATCGGCGACACGCTGCCCGGCGAGCAGGTGATGATCAGCGTTCCGGTCGTCGCGCCGAGCCGGCCCGGGCGGTGCTGGGTCAGCTGGAAGATGGTCGACGAGAACGGACGGGCCTACTTTCCCAGCCGCCGTCCGGTCTACTTCCTTGTCAACGTCACCGACTGAAACTGACAACACCGGTATCCACAGAGGTCAGTGGCTGTCGTACAGATCTGACAGGTCATCGGGGGTACCGAACACCAGATCCCTTCTCGCAAGGTGATGTCCGTTCCGAACGGGACGCACCACCTACGAGAAGGATCGACCATGCGCCGTCCCCTGCTAGCCGCCGGCCTGGCCGCGCTCTGCGTGGCCGTCGGCGTCCCGGCCCACGCGTGGGCCTCGACGTCCGGCACCGCGGCCACGCCGGCCGTCGTGAACATGGAGGCCACCGTCCTGGCCGCCCAGATCGACCCCCGGCGGGCCGATCACACCTTGACCCCGGGCGCCAAGGACTCCGTCCTGGCCGTCGAACAGGCCCTCGAGGCTCTGAACCTGCTGGACCCGCAGTGGGTCGACGGCTACTTCGGCACCACGACCGTCGCGGCGTACGCCGCCTACCAGAGCTCGCTCGGCTACTCGGGCCTGGCCGCCAACGGGCTGCCCGGCGCGACGTCGCTGACCAAGCTTGGGCAGAGCCGGTTCACGGTCACCAACAAGATCGGCCCTGGGGCGCAAGTCCAGCGCGACGGGTACGTCGTGGACGCCCGCGCCCAGGCGATGCTCACCGCCGCCGAGCGTCTGCTCGGTTACGCCCTCACGCTCGAGCAAGGCTCCTACAACCCCGGGGGCGACCCGACGTCGGCCGGTACGCACGACGGCGGCGGCGTGGTCGACATCTCGGTCACCGGCATGACCGCGGCCAAGCGCACCGCCGTGGCCCGCGCCCTGCGCAAGGTCGGCTTCGCCGCCTGGGTCCGGGATCCGAGCCAGGGCGACTGGCCGTGGCACATCCACGCCGCGGCGATCAACGACACGGACCTGTCCAGTCAGGCCCAGCACCAGATCGGCGACTACTACCTCGGCCTGAACGGCCTGGCCAACCGTGGCCCGGACGACGGCCCGCAGGTCCCGATCCACACCTGGGAGCAATACCAGCGCGGGCAGTGACCGCGCGCAGTCATCCCTCCGACCGAAGAGCACCACCGACCGAAGAGGACACCATGCTGCATCTCCGCAAGAACCTCGCCGTCGCGGGCATCGCGCTGGCCCTGACCACGTCCGTCCTGAGCGTCGCCTCGCCGGCGTCGGCCGCCGGCCGCGACGGGACCTGCGACAGCGGCGAGTTCTGCTACTACTACAACAGTGGCGAGACCAGCTCGATCTCGGACTTCACCGAGTCGGTCGACGACTACGGCACGACCCAGCCGACCTGCTACGAGTTCAAGGGCGCCGGCAACGGCCAGGGCCTGTGCGTCAAGAACAACGCCGCGTCGGTGTGGAACCGCACCAGCAAGACCGTGGTCGTGTACTACAACAGCAACTTCGGCGGCGCGAGCCAGTCGTTCGCCGCCGGCGCGAAGGGCAACCTCAACGCCACGCTGAAGAACAACAACGCCTCGCACGACATCGGCGGCTCCAGCGGCGGCACCTTCCCGGCCGACCCGCGCGCGTCCGAGGCCGTCGCGTTCGCCAAGGCACGGCTCGGGCACACCGACTGGAACAACCAGTGCGAGCTGTTCGTCGAGCGGGCGTTCGGCACCAGTGGCCGGTTCGCCACGGCGATCGCGCACTACCAGTGGCAGAAGAGCAGCGGGCGCATCCACACCGGCTCGGTGCCGCCGGCCGGAGCAGCGGTGTTCTTCACGTCCACCACGTCGGCCGGCCACGTCATGCTCTCCATCGGCGGCAACAGCGCCATCAGCACCGGACCGAGCGTCTACCAGACCAGCACGTTCCGGCAGCGGTCCGATTACCTGGGCTGGGCGTACGTCCCGAGCGGCTGGTAACCCGCGATGCGTACACGGATCGGAATTCTCGCCGTCGCGATTTCGGCGCTCGTGGGAGTCATCGTGGCGCCGGGGGCGGCATCGGCTGCCGAGCGCGACGGGACCTGCGACAGCGGCGAATTCTGCTACTACTACAACAGCGGCGAGGCCGGCTCGGTCTCCGACTTCACCGACTCGGTGGACGACTACGGCACGACCCAGCCGACCTGCTACGAGTTCAAGGGCGCCGGCGCGGGCCAGGGCGTGTGCGTGAAGAACAACGCCGCGTCGGTGTGGAACCGCACCAGCAAGACCGTGCGGGTCTACTACAACAGCAACAACGCCGGGGCGAGCCAGGACTTCGCGCCGGGGGCGAAGGGCAACCTCAACGCCACATTGAAGAACAACAACGCCTCGCACGAGCTGCTGTCGTCGGGGCCGACGGGCTGCAGCACCGACGGCACCAACACCAAGCTTCCGCGCACGATCCTGGTCTACCGGGTCAGCCTCGGGCGCGTCGACCGGGTGGACTTCAAGACGTACGTCAAGAACGTCCTGCCGAACGAATGGATCAGCAGTTGGCCGTCCGCCTCGCTGCAGGCCGGCGCCATGGCGGTCAAGAGCTACGCGTGGTACTGGGCGCTGCACTCGACCCGCAAGACCGGGGGCGGACTGTGCTACGACGTCCGGGACGACACGGCCGACCAGGTCTACCGGCCGTCGTCGGCCCTGTCGTCCACGTCGGCCGCGGTGGACAGCACCTGGTCGGCCCGGATGACCCGGAGCGGGAACATCCTGCAAGCGCACTACTGCTCGACCACGACCGCTTGCGGCGCCTGGGTCGACGGGAACTGGATGTCGCAGTACGGCTCCCGTGATCTTGCGAACGGGGGCAGTGGCTACCAGACGATTCTCCGCCACTACTACAGCGGCATAGCCCTCAGCTGAGGTCACGCGCCGCCCACCGCATCCCCCCGCGGTGGGCGGCGTGCCGTACGGATCACGAGATCGGCAGGCCGTCGAGCATGAGGCCGAGGGTGAAGTCGAAGCGGTCGTGGATCGTGCCGGCGGTCAGCTCGGCGGCGTAGCGCTTGGTCTGGGGGAAGGTGTCGGGCAGGGCCGCGAAGCGGGTCAGGAGCTCCTCGCGGCTCACCACCCAGCCGTCTTCGGGGCGGGATTGGCGCTTGGCCGCGAGGGAGACCTCGAGGCTGTACGCGTTGACATACAAGGTCAGGGAGTCGATCGCCCAGGCGGCGGCCGGCGGCGGGACGCCGCCGGCCAGCAGGATGGCCAGCATGCCCTCGCTCACGCGCAGCGTGTCCAGATTCGACGGGGCGGCGGCGAAGGCCGCCCGGGAGATGCCGGGGTAGCGCAGGTACTGGTCGCGCAGCTGGGCGCAGACGCCGGTGAGCTGCTGTCGCCAGCGGGCGGGGTCGGGCTCGGGCAGGGTGATCTCGGCACAGAGCCGGCCGATCAGCAGCTCGTCCAGGTCTTCCTTGTTGACCACGTGGGCGTAGAGCGACGACGAGCCCGTCTCCAGCACGGTGGCCACCCGCCGCATGGTGAGGGCCTCGTAGCCCTCCCGTTCCACGATGCCGAACGCGGTTTCGATGATGGCGTCGACGGTGATCGGCTTCTTGTGCCCGCGGGAGGGGCCGCGCCGGCCCGCGGGTGTGCTCGGGCCGGCGGCGAGCTGGTGCCGCGCGGCGCGCCGTTCCTCCGGGGTCGGTGACATGTGCGGAGTCTAGCGGTCTCCGAGAACAGTGTTCTGCATCATACGATCAGCGCTCGTATTAATCCGAGCACCGCTCTACTCTGGGACGGTGCTCGTATCTACTGAACTGCGGAAACCAGAGTCACTGCGGGCGGCCTGGGTGGCCCTCGCCGGGCTGTCGTCCGTCTTCCTCTTCGAAATGCTGGACAACTCGATCCTGAACGTCGCGCTGCCCACGATCGGGCGCGACCTGCAGGCCTCGACCGTCGCGCTGCAGTGGGTGACGGGGGCGTACGCGGTCGTCTTCGGCGGTCTGATGCTGGCGTTCGGCGCGCTGGCCGACCGGGTCGGCCGGCGGCGGATCATGCTCGTCGGGCTGGCGCTGCTCGGCGTCGCCAGCCTGGCGACCGCCTTCGTCACCACGGCCGGGCAGCTGATCGCCGTCCGGGCGGTGATGGGCGTCGCGGCGGCGATGACGACCCCGGGGTCGGCGGCGCTGGCCTTCCGGCTGTTCGAGGACGACGGGCTGCGCGTACGGGCGATGACGCTCATCTCGACCGTCGGCCTGGTCGGGCTGGCGATCGGGCCGACGGCCGGCGGCCTCGTGCTCGCGGTCGCGCCGTGGCAGGTCCTGCTGCTGGCGAACGTCCCGATCGCCATGTTAGCGATCATCGCTATCCGGGCCGGCATCGCCGGGGACGACCCGGCCGGCCTGCACCGCGATCCGGTGGATGTGCTCGGCGCCGCGCTGGGCACGGCGACGATCGTGCCCGCGCTCGTGGCGCCGACGCTGTTCGTGAACGAGGGCAGCGGCATCTGGGCGCCCTGGACGGCCACCGTCGCGGCCGTGGTGGCGGCGATCCTCTTCGTCCTCCGCGAGCGCTCGGCCCGTTATCCGCTCCTCGACCTGAAGCTCGTCGCGCGCCCGCTCGTCTCCAGCGGCCTGGCGTACAAGGCCGCGGCCGGGCTGGCCACCGCCGGCGTCGGCTACCTGGTGACATTGCAACTGCAGCTCGACTGGGGGTGGTCGCCCGCGCTCGCCGCCGTCGGGTTGCTGCCGCAGGTCGTCGTCCTCGTCGGGGGCGGCGCGTTCGTCAATCCGTTCGTGCGGCGGGTCGGTCTCGAGCGGGCCGCCTGGCTCAGCGCCTCGTCGGTCGTCGTCGGGCTCGCCGTCTACGGCCTGCTGGGCCGTTTCGGATACGTGTGGGTCGCGATCGCGCTCGTGTTCGTGGCGGCCGGAATTCGGGTGGTCGGTGTGGTGGCCGGGGTCAACGTGCTCCGCGGTCTGCCGACGAACCGCACGACGATCGGCGCGGCGCTCACCGACACCGCCACCGAGGTCGCCAACGGCGCCGGCATCGCCATCGCCGGCACCATCCTCGCGGTGCTGTTCACCGGCGACATCGCCACACCGCACTGGACCGCGCAGCAGTCCGCGGAGTTCGAACAGGCGGTCACGATTGCCGGTCTCGTCCTTACGGTCGTGGCCGCGACGCTGGTCGGGTGGGCCTTTCGCCGTACGCGAAAGCGGTTTTGACGGGCCGTCAGTAGCCCCGACGGGGCGCGCGGCGGGCGGTGACCAGCCATGCGCGGGAGTCGAACCAGACGCCGTCGTCGGTCAGGTGCGCGGCGAGCTTCTCGCGCAGGGTGGCGAGCGAGTGCGGGGTGGCGGCCTGGGCGCAGCTGAAGCCGCGGACAAAGCGGACGGCCGCATCCAGGTCCGGGCCGTAGCAGACCGGCCGCTCGACGCCGGTGAAGGCGACATCCCCGAATCCCGCCGTCTGGAGAATCGCTCCGGCGGCGCGCGGATCGGCCAGGGAGAACGGCTCCGGCCCATCCAGCGTGGGCCCGAAGGCCTCGCGGAGCGCGACGTCCCATGCGTTCCTCTCGGCGGCCTGCCAGACGATCATCGCAAGGCGCCCGCCGGGGACCAGCGCGCGGCCGATGTTCGCGAACGCGGCCACCGGGTCGGCGAAGAACATCGTGCCGAATCGGCTGGTCGCGATGGTGAATCGAGCCGGCCCGAAGTCGTACGCCTGGGCGTCGCCGACCTCGAAGCTGATGTTGGTCAGCCCGTCCGCCGAGGCGAGACGACGGGCATTCTGAACGGATATTTCGGAGATGTCGACGCCGAGCGCGCTCCCGGCGGTCCGGGCTGCGTCGCGGGTCGTCTGTCCGGTTCCGCAGCCGACGTCGAGAACATGATCGTCACGCCGCAGGTTCCACGCCCGGTGCAGCGGCTCGTTGTACAACCGCAGCTCGGCGTCGTAGTCGATGGTCACGCCCACAGGTTCGCAGATGGGGTCATCGGCGACTAACGGAAGATTACCTGGAGCGGATCACCCGCCCGGGGACGATCGGCGACGATTCGGACATCTGTCGTCGGCCCGGCGGGTGATGGACGGCCTTGACAGTCACCGATATAACTCGTGGAACACGGTCCGCGACGGGTGGTGATCAAGTGGCGACGGGCTTCTCCGACCGTGAGCTGAGGGAGCTCTCGCGAATCTTCCCGCTCACGCGTGCCACGCCATTGATCCTCGCGCGTCTCGGCTTCGATCGGGCGATGCTGCCCAACATCCAGAGCGTCGAGCACGCGTACGAGTATTGGCTGCTGATCAACGACAAGATCGGCGCCGGTGAGGTGCCGCAGGGCCGCGACCTGGTGCTGCTGGCCGCCCGGGAAAGGGCGCCGTACAACGAGGTCCTCTTCGCCGACGAGCCGCCCGAGGTCTGGCAGACCCTGTTCCTCGGCTCGTCGCCGGCCGGGCTCGACCCGCTGCGGTTCGACACGGAATATCGCCGGCTCGTCGACGCCGGCCACCACCTGCGGCCCGACTACCGTCCGATCGCGACGGTCCGTGACCTCTCCGAGCTGCGCGACGGCAAATATCACCTGCTCCACCTCGCCTGCCACGCCCGCGGCGACGAGCTGTTCTTCACCGGCCGCGACGGCGCGTCGATCGTCGTGCGCGCCGACGACCTCGTCGAGCTGATCCGGCCGGCCCGGCTGTCCGGGATCATGCTGAACGCCTGCACGAGCGTGGCCGCCGCCGAGATCCTGCGGATGACCGCGAGCGTCACGGTCGCGCACGAGGGCGATCTGGTCGACGACGACGCCGCGCTGTGGGCCGCCTACCTCTACGACGCGCTCGGCCGCTCCCGCGATCTCGGTGCGGCCGCCGACCGGGCGCGCCGTGAGCTGGTCGCCGAGCACCCCCGCCGGCGCTCGATGGCCGAGGGCGTCGTCGTGCTGAGGAGCCGGCCGTGACGGCCCCGACCTGGACGCCGGCGGTGCTGTCCACGGTGCTCGGTGACGACCGGCTGCGGTGCGACCTGTGCCCGCATCGCTGCGAGCTCGCCGAGGGGGCGGTCGGCGCATGCCACGTCCGGCGGAATCACCGCGGCCGGCTGGAGACGGCGTCCTTCGCGACGACCGTGACCCATCTCGACCCGATCGAGAGAAAACCCCTGTTTCACGTACGCCCGGGGTCGCGCGTTCTGACGCTGGCCGCCCCCGGCTGCACGTTCCGGTGCAACTACTGCCTCAACCACACGATCTCCCAGTACGGCCGCGAGGAGTCGGTGCCGTGGAGCGCCCGTCCGGCCGACGTCGCGGGGCTGCGCGCGCGGGCCCTCGCCGAGCGGGCCGCGATCGGTTTCTCGTACACGGAAGCCGCTCTTGCCCTGGAACTGTCCCTGGCCCTCGCCGATGACCCGGCGGTGAGCCTGGTCTGGAAGAGCAACGGGTTCCTGACGCCGGAGGCGATCGACCTGATCGCCCCGCGCCTGCTCGCGGTCAACATCGACCTCAAGGCGGCGGACGAGCGCGGACACCGGCAGCTGACCGGAGCCTCGGCGGCCCCGGTGCTCGCGGCGATCGAGCGGTTCCACCGGCTCGGCGTCTGGGTCGAGGTGTCCAGCCCGCTGATCCCGAGCATCGGCGACGAGCCGCGGCACTGGCGGGCGATGGCCGGCGCGCTGGCCGACATCGACCGCGACATCCCCTGGCACCTCGTGCGCTTCACGCCCGACTTCCGGATGGGGCGCTTCGCGCCGACGCCGCCGTCCTCGCTGGCCGAGGCCGCCGCGGTGGGCCGGGCGGCGGGCTTGCGTTTCGTGTACGTCGAACGGGCGCTCGGCGCCGAGGGACGACGCACAAGGTGTCCCACTTGCGACGCAACCCTGGTTGATCGTGGGGTCTGGCAGACGATGGAGGTGGCCGTCGTGGCCGGCGCCTGCGCGGGCTGCGGGACCGGCATTCCGGGCCGATGGGAGCCGGGCCGATGGGAGCCAGGCCGATGAGAGCAGGGCCGATGGGAGCAGCCCGATGACTGAGCGCGAGTTCGTCCAGGACCTGCCGGATCTGATCGACGCGAAGGAGTACTCCGACCATCCGGAGGGCCGGCTGGTGCGGCTGCGGATCACCGTGGACGAGAACGGCGTGTCCGTCCTGGCCGACGCGTTCCGTCCGCTCGAGGTCGAGCGGCTGATGGACGAGCTCGGCGGCGGCCCGGTCCAGCAGATGCTGTGCGGGTGATCGGGTGAGCGACGACGAGCTGTTCGACGCCGGGCGGGAGAACGCCGCCGATCCGCCGCCGCAGCTGGATACCGCCCAGGACGGCGCGTCGGTCACCGGGGTCACCTCGTGGTGGCACAACGATCGCTGCACCCACTGTGGGCACACGTTCCGCCGCAACGACGTGGTGCAGGTCGACGGCCGTACGCGAACGGTCACCCACCTCGACCCGGTGCTGTCGTGCGAGGTCGAGGGCGAGCCCGGCACCGACGACGCGGACGTGAGCGCGTTCGTGAGCGGGCTGCTGGCCGCGTGGCCGACGGCCGGCGACGTGCCGACGGTCAGCACCGACGAGGCGTCGTACCTGCTGGCGCCCGCGGACCGCGGGTTCCGGCGTCGCTCGTGCCTGGTCTGCGCGCACTCGTTCCGCCCGGCCGAGATGGTGATCATCTGTCCGTGCGAGCCGGCCGAGCGGCGGTGCCGGGCCGCGGTGCATCGCGATCCGGCGCAGGGCCTGGTGTGCTGGGAGGCCTGGCTGCCCGCCAGCGAGCTGCGGGCCTGCCCGGTGACGACGCGAAACCTGGGCCAGTGATGGCAGACCCAGTGATGACGGGCCCAGTGATGACGGGCCCAGTGATGACGGGCCCAGTGATGACAGGCCCAGTGATGACAGGCCCGGCGGTGACGAGCCCCGACCGGCACGATCGGCAGCGGCTGATGCCCGGCTGGGACCAATCGCGCATCGCCGGCGCGACCGCGGTGGTGGCCGGGGTCGGCGCGCTCGGCAACGAGGTGGCCAAGAACCTCGGGCTGCTCGGCTTCGGCCGGCTGATCCTCTGCGATCCGGACACGGTGGCGGCGCACAACCTGAGCCGCACCGTCCTGTTCGACGCGAACGACCTGGGCCGGCCCAAGGCGGAGGCGGCGGCCCGCACGCTGGCCCGGGTAGCACCGGAGACGGCGGTGGAGGCCCGCGTCGACGGCCTCGTGCGCGGGGTCGGCATCGGCGAGCTGGCCGACGCCGACGTGGTGCTCGGCTGCCTGGACACCCGATGGGCGCGCCTGCAATTGCTCGAGCGCTGCACGATGGCCGGCGTTCCGCTGGTGGACGGCGGCACCCATCCGTGGGGCGGCGAGGTGCGGCTGCGCGTCGACCCGGCCGAGCCCTGCTACGGCTGCACGCTCACCCCCGCCGAGCGCTGGGGCTCCGAAGTCCCGGCGAGCTGCGCCGAGCTCGGCGACCAGCCGCTGCCCGCGTCCATCCTCTCGTCGTCACTGGTGGCCGGCTGGATGGCGGCAACCGCGGCGCGCCAGGTGCTCGGCGTCCCGCTGCCGTGGCGGTTCCTCTCCGTCGACATCGCCATCGGCGACACCGCGCCGGTGCTGGTCGACCGCGACCCGGAGTGTCCGCACCACAGCGCGATCGGCGAGCCGGCGCGGGCCACCGTGTCGCGCGACGACACGGTGGGCGAGCTGCTCGGCGCCCTGCCGCCGCGGTCGGAGCCGCTGGCCTGGGCCGAGTTCCCGCCACCGCAGGAGTGCTATCGATGCCACGGCGTCTGCGAGCCCGGCTACGGCTATCGCGAGCCGACCATCGAGTGCCCGCACTGCGGCGACTGGCTCCGGCTCCGCCGGACCACCCGAATCCGTGAAGCCTCGTCCGGCACGAAGCTGGCCGAGCTCGGCATCGCACCGCACGAGGTCCTTGCCGTCCGATCGTCAGATGGGGAGTACTCATGGCTCAGGCTCGGATGAGAACCGGCGGCCCGGGCGAGGAGGAGCCCGCCCGCGAACGGCCGGACGTGCGGATGACGGCGGAGGACCGGGACGCCTTCATCCAGGTCATGACCCGGCTGGCGGCAAACCGCGAGGCCGGCGCCCGGTGGCTGCGTCGGCTGAGCTTCCCGGCCGACCACATCCCGCAGCCGGCCGAGGACGCGGAGAGCTGGTGGTGGCTGGCCTTCGACCAGCTCGATCTCGGCCGGGTCCAGCGGCCTTACTCCCGGCTGCTGCGGGCGGTGCACGAGGAGTTCCCGTACAACCCCGAGATCACCCGGCTGCACGACCGCTACCTGGCGGAGGCCGACGCGCCGCACGACGCCGCTGTGGTCGATCAGGTCGCGCAGGAGGCGAGTTGCCGGGTCATGGTGAGCGTGCGGTCCGAGGCCGAGCGGGAGGACGCCGAGCGGCAGCTGCGCGATCTGGGCCTGGCGCCGCAGTTCCGTTGGGCGTCGACCTACACGACGTCGTTCGCGACCAACAGCCCCGACGTCGTGCGGGTCACGTCGCTGCTCGACCGCACCGATCTGGGGTGGACGGTCGCCGGTCCGGCGCAGCCCGACTACGTCTTCTCCGCGCTGTCGCTGCAGGGCCCGGACGGGTCACGGTTCATCGCCCGGGACACGCCGTCGCAGCGGACGTTCCGCGACGTGGCCGAGGACGTCATCAGCGAGCACTACCCCGGAACCGTCTCCGGCGACACGGTCAACAACGCGATCGTCGACCGGATCGGGCCGGGCGGCGAGCGCAAGCGGGCCAACCCGGACGAGACGCTGCACGAGGCGGGCGTGCAGGACGGCGAGCAGATGCGGATCGGCTTCGAGGGCCGGGCCGGCGCGGTCAACCCGATCATCCGGGAGGACGCGCTCCAGCGGGTGCACAAGCAGATCGTGAACTACGCGAACGCGCACCCCGGCATGCGGCTGACCGCGAACGCCGAGACGCTGCCGACCGTCTACGACCTCGAGTTCGAGGAGAACAGCTTCGGGCCGCCGGGCGCCGACGGCGAGCCGACCCTGATCCAGCGCCATCGGGTGCGGATCCAGCTCGGGCCGGACTTTCCCGAGCGGCACCCCGACGTGTTCTTCCTCAGCCCGATCTTCCACCCGAACGTCTACCCGATGTACGACAACCCCGACCTCGGTACGCGGTACAACAAGGACCTCCGCGGGCTGGTCTGCCTCGGCGAGCTGGACGACAGCTGGTATCCGGGCATGGATATGGGCGAGGTCTGCCAGATGGTGGTGGAGATCGCCGGTTACCGGAACTACGACCTCATCCACGTCACCGGCGACCGAGCGGCGCCGGAACTGCACGCCAACTTCTTCGACAAGCGGGCCGCGGTCTGGGCCATGGAGAACCAGGAACTGATCAAGGGCAGGGGAGGGGTCCCGATTGTCCGGTCCGCCGCCATCCGACCTCGGGTCTCGCGAAGTGTCATCGATCGCGTGGACTGACCGCGAGACGGTCGGCATCGACCTCTACCGCACCGACGACTACGTGTTGCAGGGCCGCGCCGACCTGTTCCCGCTGTTGCGCAGCGTGCTCGGTGAGGCGCTGGGCCGGTCGCTGGACGACGCGCTGTTCGCGCTGAGCTTCCACCAGGTGGCCGACCAGCGCGAGACCAGCGGCGACCCGGTCATGGTCAACCTGCGGCCCAGCCACAGCTATCTCACCATCCGCATCCTGGTCGGCGACCGCCTGATCTACCGGCACCCGCACTCCGTCCGCGAGGTCTTCGCCCGGCCGTTGCAGCGCCTGCTCGCCGCCGATTTCCCGGACGAGAAGCATTGGGGGTACGCCCCCGCGGGTCCCGGGCTCGAGAAGATCAGCCTCGAGCGCCCGGCGCCGCGGATGGAGGGGACCATCGACGTACGGCTGCGCCGCGGCCGCGCCAGCCGGCTGAACCTGGAGGAGGTGGCCGAGCCGGAGCCGCCGCTGGCCCGCCTCGCCGACCTGGGCGTGCCGGACCCGGGCGAGGACGGCTTGCGCCCCGAGGACGACGTCGCGGTCGTGTTCGCGCCCGAGGCCGGCAAGGCGCTGCGCCGCGAGCTGCCGCTGTCCGAGGAGATCGAGGAGGGCGGCTTCCTGGTCGGGTACGTGCACCGGGACGCCGACCACCCCGAGCGGTGCCTGGTCGAGGTCGTGCACGCGCTGCCGGCCGAGCGAACCGGCGCCTCGATGCTGCAGTTCACGTTCACCGGGGAGAGCTTCCTTCGGGCCAACGACGCCGTGCACCGGCTCGGCGGCGACCTGCAGCTGGTCGGGTGGTACCACACCCACCTGTTCCCGGCGACCGAGCGGCTCGGGCTGTCGAGCAGCGACGTCGAGCTGCACAGCCGCACCTTCCGGCGGCGCTGGCAGATCGCGGGACTGCTGAATCTGGACGACGGGGAACGGGTGCTGCGGGCGTACGGCTGGAATGGGCGCAGAATGCGCCGCCTCCCACAGTGGGTGGTGGACGGATGAACGCCCTGACCACCGCCCAGCGGGTGCTGAGGTGGGCCGCCGCGCCGTCCGGTCCGGTGCCGTCCGGGATCCTGCGCGCGGCCGGCTCGCTGGCTGAGGCGGGCGAGTGCGCCCCCGACGTGCGACGGCTGGTGTCCTCGGCCGGCGCCCTGCTCGCGGCCGGGGATCCACCGTGGGCGGACGGCGAACCGGTCGGGCCGGGCGTCGTCCTGATGGCCGCCGCGGCCGGGGTACGCGCCGATTCGCGCGCCTCGCAGATCCTCGATCTCGTCGCCGAGGTCTCGCCCCGGCGGGACGGGCGCTGGGCCGAGGCGCTGGCCCGGCACGCCCTGGTCGCGCCGGTGCTCGGCGCCTCCGCTAGCGGCATCCCGGCCGACCTCGCCGACCGGCTCCGGGCGATGTCGCCGCTCACCGCGGTCTTCCTCCGCCCGCCCACCGGCCCGGCCGGGCGCACCGCCGCCCTCGACCTGAGCATGCGGCTGCTGGGGCGCCCGCACGGCGCGGCCTCGCTGACCGCGGTGATGGCCCGGCCGAGCGACGACCCGCTGGTGCTCGACTGGCGTACCAGACTCCTGCGCATCCTCCGCGAGCAGCGTCCCGGCCTGATGCTCGACGTCTACCTGGCCGCACGGCTGCGGTACGGCGCCGCCTGGGACGCGCGGATAGCCGCCGCGGACGCCGCGATGACGCGCGTCGAGGGCCCGGATCCGCTGGCGCTCGCCACGGTGCGCTTCTGGGGGCCGCTCGCCGACACCGAGCGCGCCGAGATCGAGGCCGGCACGATCGCGGGCCGTATCCGGGGCGTGGCGATCGACCCGGCCGCCTCGATCCGCGCCCGCACCTACCTGACGTACGCGGATTACGGCCGCGCCGTGCGGCTCTTCGCCCGCTACCGCGACGTCCTCACGATCGGAGACCGCTGATGAGCGCGAGACGCCCGCGGGTGGCGCTGGTGGCGCTCGGCGATCCCCAGCGGCTCAGCGACCGCTGGCTGATGGCCGACCGCGAGCCGGAGCTGACGCTCGGCCAGGCGCTGGCCGAGATGCCGGCGCTGTCCGCCACCCCGCTCTCGCCCGAGACGCTGGAGATTCCGCTCCACCGGTTCAGCCTGAGCTTCACCACGCCGGCAACGGACGCGCCGCTCTACTGGCCGCCGGGAATGACGGTAGCCGGGGCGAGCGGCGGCACACCGGCTCCGGAGCCCGCCGCGCCCGCGGGCACCGTGGAGATCGTCGATGCCGGCCACCCCGACAAGATCGACGAGGGGGCGGCGGTCCGGATCGCCCACAAGCCCGACATCGAGAAGGCCGCGCAATACCTCGACGCCGGGCTCTCGGTGGTGGTCCAGTGCGAGAAGCTGCTGGTGGAATACCTGGCTCGCGAGATCACGTCGGGCTCCGGCCGGCGACCGGTGATCGTCCGGCCCGATCCGGCGTCGGCGCAGAAAGACTTCGGCGGCATGCAGGGCGGCCGGCGGCAGCAGTCCCTGCAGGCGCTGCAGGAGGCCGTTCGGCACGCCAAGGAGGACGACGTGGTCGTCGTCCCCCACCTCGATCTGCTCGCCGGCGGCAGCGATGCCGCGCTCAACAGCGAGGCCCGCGAGCTGACCGACGTGCTCTACGACTCGAGCTCCTGCGTGCTGCTGGCCTTCGTGGACCCGTCCCTGGTGATCCCGGAGGTGCTGGCCAACCGGTTCGCGGTGCGGATCGCGATCGACATCCTGCCCCGCGAGGTCCGCCGCGACGAGGGAAAGGTGCCGGTCGGCACCGCGTTGGTGACCGCGGGCGAGGCCGCGATGTTCTCCAGCTTCGACGAGGTGGGGCTCTACAAGCACATCGCCGGCATGAACGCGGTCCGCTTCCGGCACGCCATCCGGTACGCCCAGCACCAGCACCGCGACGGTGGCACCTTCACCGACCTGCTCGACGAGCTGCGCATCTTCAAGGCGACCACCTCGAACGACTTCGACCTGCCCGACGTGACCTTCGACCAGATCGGCGGGTACCAGGCGGTCAAGGACGAGCTCCAGCACGCCATCGACCTGATCAACGGCGGGGCCGGGCTGCCCGAACGACTGCACCGCGAGCTGATTCCGCGCGGCTTCATCTTCCACGGGCCGCCGGGCACCGGGAAGACGCTGTTCGCCAAGGCGCTGGCCACCGCGTTCCAGGCGACGATCAACGTGGTGTCCGGGCCCGAGGTCACCGACATGTACGTCGGGGAGAGCGAGCGCAAGGTCCGCGAGATCTTCGCCGAGGCCCGCCGGAACGCGCCCGCGGTGGTCGTCTTCGACGAGTTCGACTCGATCGCGACGCAGCGCTCGGGTCGCGAGGACGGCGGCAGCCGGGCCGGCAACGCGATCGTCGCGCAACTGCTGACCGAGATGGACGGCTTCCGGCCGGCCGTGCCGGTGCTGATCGTCGGGACCACCAACCGGCTCGACATCATCGACGAGGCACTGCTGCGGCCGAGCCGGTTCCGCCCGATCAAGATCGACCTGCCCAACCTCGAAGCCCGCCGCAAGATCGCCGAGGTGCACGCCGAGCACTTCGGGATTCCGGTGACGGACGCCCTGCTCAACCGCATCGCCGCCGCCACCAACCTGATGAACGGCGACGACATCCGCTCGATCTTCAGCACCGCCCGCGGCGAGGCGGCGGTCAAGCGGGTGGAGCCGGCGAAGGACCCCTACCGGCTCGGACAGCTGGTGGGGCGCCTGCGCCGGACGATCCAGGAACGCGACGCCGACCGCGATCAGCGCACGGGCCGGCGTCCGCCGGCGGCCGGCGGCGGACGCGCCGCCGGCGACGACACCATGATCTCCCAGACGCCCGAGGAACCGACCCAGTCATGACTGCACCCAGCCCGGACGCCCTGCGCAAGGGCCGCGCCTTCGCCGTAGTGATGGACGAGTTCAAGAGCGAGTACGTCGACCGCGACGTCGCGGTGGACGTGATCGCGCTGGCCGTGCTGTGCCGGGAGCACGTGCTCCTGGTCGGTCCGCCCGGCACGGCGAAGACGTCGCTCATCGAGCGGTTCAGCAAGCTGCTCCAGACCACCTACTTCGGCTACCTGCTGACCCGCTTCACCGAGCCCGCCGAGCTGTTCGGCGCGATCGACGTCGAGTCGTTCCAGAAGGAGAACGTCTACCGCATCAAGACCGAGGGCATGCTGCCCAAGGTCGACATCGCGTTCCTCGACGAGATCTTCAACGGCAGCAGCGCGATCCTCAACACGCTGCTGACGCTCGTGCACGAGCGGACCTTCGTGAACGGCTCGCACCGCGAGCAGGCCCAGCTGATCTCGCTGTTCGGCGCGACCAACGGGCTGGTCGACGACCCGGTGCTCCAGGCATTCTCGGACCGGTTCCTGTTCCGCTGCCGGCTCGACTACGTGCCCGACGAGTCGCTCGAGGAGGTGCTCGACAGCGGCTGGGAGGTCGAGGCCGCGCTGCTCGACGGCCGGGCGCCGACCGCCGTCGGCCCGCAGTTCCGTCGCGAGGACCTCCTCGAGCTGCAATCCGCGGTGGCCAAGGTGGACCTCGGCCCGGTGCGGCCCGAGCTGGCCTCGATCCTCCGGTCGCTGCGCGAGGACCGGATCACCTTCTCGGACCGCCGCGCGGTCAAGGCGCAGAAGGCGATCGCGGCCAACGCCCTTCTGCACGGCCGGCCCACGGCCGGGCTCGAGGACCTCTCGGTGCTGGTCCACCTCTGGACCAGCGAGTACGACGAGAAGGTCATCCGCCAGGTGGTGGCGGCGCACGGCGTGCCGGTGGACGCGGGTGTTCCGGCCCGGCACGTCAGCGAGGTCGTCGCGGACATCAAGGAGCTCGCCCGCGCGGTCCAGCACGTCACCGCGATGGAGGACCTCAACGAGGCCCAGCGGCGGGCCGCTCGGCTGCTGCGCGAGATCCGCACCGGCCGGCTCGAGGCGGGCGACTCGCTCGCCCTGCTGCGCGACGTGCAGCTCGGCGTCGTCGAGCGACTCCAGCAGCTCCGAAGGGACGGCTAGACATGTGTAACCCCCGACGCATCGATGTCACCGCGACCCAGCACCTGCGCGAGGCCTGGGAGCACGAGGTCCGGCGGGTGGCCACGATCAGTGGCGCGGCGACCGGGCAGGCCCGGATCACCGAGTCGCTGGAGGACACGCTCGGTGCGCCGACGCTCGCCGCGCTCGCCCGCACGCTCGACGAGGCCGAGGGCTGGGTCCTCGACGGCGACGTCTACCGCTACGCGATGGAGGGCGGGTACGTCGCGTACCACGCCGACACCCGCGAGCTGGAGATCGTCGCGGAGCTCGCCGAGGAGGTCAGCGCGAGCGGCGAGGCGTCGCGGACGATCAGCGGCGAGATCGAGCGGGACATCACCGCGGCCGGGTCCGGCACCCACTACGACGACAACTGGGGCGGCATCACCGCCGAGGACGCCCGTCGCGAGGCGGAACGGCAGGCGCAGCTCAACCTGGCGGCGGCCCGTGCGGAGGCGCTGACGACGGCGCAGAGCGAGGCCGCCGAACAGCACCTGGCCGGCCTCGACGCCTCTGCCCGGGCCGCGGCCACCGCCGAGCTCGACCGGATTCTCGCGGAGCGCACGGCCGAGCTGGGCGCGGCCGCGGCCGAGGTGCTGGCCACGATCGGCGTCCGCGGGCGCAACGAGTTCCACCGGGTGCTCGCCGAGGCGTACCGGGAGGCGGTCCTCGCCTACGCCCGGATGCGCGGCGCCGACGGCGTCCAGGTCGTCGAGACGAACGGCGTGCTGGAGATCGAGTTCGAGATCCAGGCCTGAGGAGAGGTGACGATGCGGCTACGCGTCCGATTCCGCTACAACGCCAAGACCGGCGAGGTGGAGGCCTTCACCGTCGACGACGTGGACGGCGGCCCCCGGGCGGCCGACCACGACGCCCGGCACGACGCGGCCACCCGGGACGTGGCGCGGGTCGTCGACCCGTACGCGTCGATCCACGAGGTCGGCGGTCCGCCGGCGGTCGAACCCCCGCTGACGCTGCCGCCCGACGACGAGGAGCAGCGCCGATCGGAGCCGATGCGTGACTAGCCCGTCCGCCGCGGAGTGGCCGTGGAACCAGGCCGCGCACTGCTACGAGCTGGCCGGCCGGCTCGAGGACGCCGGCCGCTGCTACGCCAACGCCGGCCAGTTCCCGCAGGCCGCCCGCGTCTTCCGGGCCGCCGGCAACCTGCGGGCCACCGCACAGATGGAGAGCCACGCCGGCCGGCACCTGGTCGCCGCCTGGATATTCGTGCACGAGCTGGGTGACGCCGAGGCCGCCCGGCAGGCGCTGCCGCCCATCGACGAAACGGCCGGGAACGACCTGCTCCGGCGCCTGGTCGAGATGCGCTGTGCCCTGGCCGAGGGTGCGCCGGCCGACACCGTCCTGCCGGTCCTCGCCGCCGTGCAGGACCACCTTGGCGCTCCCGGCGACCTCGTCTGGACGAGCACCTTCGAGGAATGGGGTGTGGCGGTCGCCGAGGCCGCCAACCGATTCGACCAGGTCGCGCTGACCTACGCGGCCGCGGTGCGCGGCGGGGACGACGCCGCCGCCGAGCGCTGGCGCCGATGGGCGCAGGACCGATTCGGACAGCGGATCGTCATCCCGCAGGCGACGCCCGCGGCGACCCGAGGGACGGCCTGAGGATGTTCCGACGACGCCGGCCCGCCGAGCCGACACCGCCAACCACCCCGCCGCCCGCCGGGCCCCCGGCGCCGCCGCGCACTCACCGGGCGGGCGGCCCGATCGAGCGCATCCCACCCGATCTGCCGCCGGCCGTCCCGGTCCGGCCTGCGCCCACTCCCGTGCCCACGCCTCCGCCGGTGGTCGTGCCGTCGCCCGTGTTCGGGCCGCCGGCCGACGCCGAGCCCGACGACATCTTCGTGAGCCTGCCCGACGCGAGCCGGGCGCTGCGCTGCCTCTCCGTGCTGAGCGGCGCGGAGAGCCGGATCCACCGCCGCGGCGGGGAATGGTGGCTGCGCGCCGAGGCCGAGCCCGACCTCGTGCGGACGGCCGCGCACAGCGCCGGCGGCCGGGTCTACGCCCGGCACGACGACCTGCTCTTCCGGTACCGGCCGTTCGGCGGGCCGGTGTTCGGCGACCGCGGGATCGCCGTGACGGCCCTGGAGCCCAGCGACGTCACCGACCTGATCCGGCACGCGCCCCTGATCCGTACCCGAAAGGCGCCCCTGCACGACGCGGCCGTCCTCACGCCCGGGGTGACCACCGAGGAGCTCGTGCGTCGTGCCCTCGAACTGGATCTGGACGTCTGGCAGCGCCCGGTCCGCCTGCACCCGCTCGGCCGCGGCAGAGACGGCGGCAGAGACGGCGACGGCGACGGTGCCGGTGAGTCCGTGATGCTCGAGGTCACCGTGCACGCCACCGGCGCCCGGACCATCCCGGCCGGGCTCTTCGCCGCCGCCGAGCGCCTCCCGCTGACCACGGTGTTCCGGCGCGCCGGCGACCAGGGCGAGCTGCTCGTCCAGCACGGCGCCGGTCTGCCGATCGCGGACCACCAACTGTCCACATTGCTGCCGCCCGGGGGCTGGGCGCTCGCCGACGAGGCGTTCGGCTCCTGGCGGATCGAGCCGCTGAGCGACCACCAGCCCGCCGTCTCGCTGATCAAGGTCGCCACCGGCTTCGTGCCGCAGCCGCAGACGCCGCTCGGCGACCACGGCGCCACCGCGAACGCCGAGCTGAGGGTGGTGCCGCGGCGTAGCCCCGGGCAGCGGGTCGACGCGGTGCTGCTGGACGACATGGACCTCGTCCTGGTGCCGCTGCTGCTGGAGGGGCACCCGCTCGCCGAGTCGGCGCTGATCATCCGGGGGCGCGACCGGCACCTTCTGATCGCCGCCGGCGGCCTGCTGGTCAACGTCGGCGTCGGCACGCCGCTCACCTGCCTCGGGCCGGGGCCGCTCTACCTTCCGATCGGCTCGGCGCTCAGCCCCGAGCTGCCCCCGGCCGCCCGTCAGCGCCTGTTCCTGCCGGACGACCGGCACATCGTGGTGCTCGCCGACGGCGCGGCCCTGCACTTCCCGATCGAGCGGCGGCAACCGGTCTGGGAGCTGTGGGCCCCGGCCCGGCCGCGGGTCGACCTTCAGGTGCCGCCGGAGACGGCCGACGCCCTCGCCGAGCTCACCCGCGAGCAGGACGCCCCGCGGACGGCGGCGCCGCAGATTCCCCAGCCGCGGCCGTTCCCGAACCGTCCCGTGACGCCGCTCGACGCCTGGCGCAACGAGGCCTGGAACGCCGAGATGAACGGCGACCTCGGCCGCGCGGCCGAGCTGCATCGCGCGCACAACCAGCCGCTCCAGGCCGCCCACCTCTTCGAGCGCCTGGCGCAGCTGCGCGACGCCGAGCGCCGCCCCGACCGGCCGCCCACACCCCGACTCCCGGAGGGACCCCCGTGACCGTCGACGGGCTGCGCGCGTGGGCCGAGGCGCACGCGCGGACGGTGGGGCGCGCGGGCACCGCGAACGGCGGCGCACCGCGCCGGGCGCCGTCGGTGGACGGGCCCGCGCCCGATCCGGAGCCGCGGATGGTGCGCAGTTTCGAGACGCCGTTCATGACGATGGCGATCGAGTCGGTCGTCCTGCCCGACGGCCGGCCACTGGTCGCCGGCCTCGGCGACGACGGGGAGCTGCGGGTCTGGGACGCACGCACCGGCGACGTGGCCTGCGGCTGGGACGAGTCGGTCGGCGCGGCGACGTTCGTCCGGCGCGCCGACGGCACCCCCGCGCTGATCATCGGGCGGTTGGACGGCACCGTCCAGGACTGCGACCCGGTCACCGGGGTGCCGCGCCGGACGCTCGAAATCGACCGTGGCAACGAGATCACCGCCCTGGCCGCGCACGTCGTCGACGGGGGAGAGTGGATCGCCGTCGGCGAGAGCGGCGGCGCCCTGCGCGTGACCACCCTGGACGGCCGCCGGAGCCTGGAGCTCACACCCCACGAGGCGGACCTGCGGATGGCGGCCTTCACCCGATCGCCGGACGGCGCGCTCTGGGTGATCGCGGTGGATTACGAGGGAACGGTTTCCGTCAACGACGTCGACACCGGTGTTCGGGTGCGCTCGTTCTCCCCGCACGAGGGGACGGTCATCGGCGCCCGGGTCGTCCCGGGCGCGGACGGCAGGCCGTCGCTGGTCACTGCCGGCGACGGCCCCGAGGCGGTCAAGGTCTTCGATCTGGCCGACTTCTCCCATCGCGTGGCGATCACGGAATCGGCGATCGAGATCGACGGATCGGTGGGCATCGTCCACCGGGCCGGCGAAACACTGGTCGCGCTGCCCGTCCGCCGGGGATTCGACCTGTGGAGCCTCGAGAAGGGGCGACGGCTCACCCACGTCGACGTCGACTTCGGCCTGTACGAGCTGGGGTTCGCCGAGGTCGACGGCCGGCTCATGCTGGCCGCCGAGCACATGAGCACCTCGCTCGACCTCTGGGACATCTGGGGCGACGAGCCCAAGCCCGCGCCGGTGTCGCGCCCGTCCCGGGGTGCGGACACGCCGTTCCGCGGGGAGTCCGGGTCGACCTCCCTCGCCAGCCGGGCCCCCGACCTGTGGACGACGTCGTTCCTCCCCTCGGCCGGCCATCCGGCGCTGATGGCCCTCGGCAGCACCAGGGGACAGTACGAGATCTGGGATCTCGACTCCCGCCAGGTTCTCGTCGCGGCGACGGCCATCGATCGAGACGACGACGATCCCTATCTGACCTTCTGCAACGTCGCCCTGACGCGCTTGGAGGGCCGGCCGGTCGCCCTGATCGCCCGGGACGGATCACCGTTCGTGGCGATCGACGCCGTCACCGGCGCCCAGTTGTGCGAGGTGCCCAACGCGATCGACCTCTATGGACTGCCGACCACCGTGCTGCCCGACGGGCGGACCGTCGTCGCCATGGTCGGCGACGCCGAGATTCCCCTTCTCGAGCTGCCCTCCGGCCGCCAGATCTCCACGGTCCGTACGCCGCTGCCGAGCACCCGCATCGGACTCTGGCTCGCCCGCGCGGGCGGCGACCCGCTCTTCCTGGTGTCCAGCCGCGAGGACGGCCGGATCCAGCTCTGGGACCCGCTGGCCGACCAACTCCTACGGGAGATCGACCATGAGGACATCATCCAGGCGCTGGCCTGGGCGCGCCTGCCGGACGGTCGGTCGTGCGCGGCCGTGGGCGCCTGGGAAGGCAAGGTGACGCTGTGGGACGTCGAGCGGGCCGAGCGGATCGGGGAGCGGGCCCTCTCGCCGAGTGACCCGATCTCGGACCTCCACTTCGTCGATGTTCTGCCCGGCAAGCCCGTGCTGCTGGCCGTGACCCAGGCCGGCAAGTGCTTCCTCTGGGACATCGAAGCCGACGTGATCCTCGAGGAGCTCGCGGGCCGGGGCCAGCCGCCGTCGTTACGGTCGGGCTACCTGCGTTCGGCGGATTCCCTGATCCTGGCGGGCCGGGCCGCGCCCGGCGAGGAGGGCATCGAGCTGATCCGGGTCGGGCTGCCGGGGAAGCGGCTCGCCGCCGGCGGCGAGCTCACGGCCGACGGGCGCGCCGAGGTGACGAATCTCGGCGCCACCGGGTCCGAGCCCCTGCACGCCGTGGCCGGGATGCGGCTCGACGACGGCCGGCTGCTGGTCGTCGCGGCAGCCATCAACGACCGGATCCAGGTCTGGGACGGCGTCACCCAGCAGTTGCTCGCCGCCTTCCCGCACCGCTTCTACAACACCTGGACGACCGAGCTGGTGCGGACGCGTAGCGGCGAGGCGCGCATCGCCGTCGGCGGCGACGAAGGGGTGACGATCTACGAGCTCGACGGTCACCTGGTGCGCAACCTGGCCGATGCCGATGCCGACGACAGCATGGACTCCTTCTACTCGGTCGACTTCATCGAGATGGCCGACGGAACGCCCCTGCTGGCCGGGGTGAGCATCTCCATCGGCCTCGCCCTGTGGGACGTGGAGACCGGGCGCCTCGTGCACCAGCTGCCCAACGAGGACGCGACCGCGGTGGCGCTGGGCAGGCGGCGGTCGGGCGACACCGTCCTCGCCGTCGGCGACTCCAGCGGAACGGTCAACGTCTACGACGTGGACCGGGGTATGCAGTCGCTCTCCAGTTTTCCCACTGGTCCCGCGGCCGACCTCTGGTCGGTGGCGATCACCGTGACGCCGGACGACCAGGTGCTCGTCGGCGTCGGGCATGACGAGGGCGTGAGCATCTGGGACGGCCTCACCGGAACCCGCCTGCACGAGCATGTCGCCGGCGACGTGGCGTCCCGCTACATCAGCCAGGCGGACAACCAGCAGCTCTTCGTCGTCGCGAGCAAGCAGGGCGAGCGCGGCCTGCTCGAGGTGCTGCACGCCCCGACCGGCCGGGTCGTGGCCTCGATCGAGCTGCCGTCGCTCGGCCGGTCCCAGCCGGACAAGATGTTCGCGCGGGTCGAGGAGGACACCCTCGTCGTCCTGGTTCCGGCGGGCGGCGCCGTGTACCTCGTCCGGCAGCCGCTGCGGATCGGCGAGGCCGCCGAGGCCGAGGAGATCGCGCCGATGGCGGAGAGCCTCCCGGCCGGCGCCGACGCCCTCATCGGCCTGGCCGACACCGGCCTGCAACCCCCGCTCAGCCTTCTGCAGGAGACGACCCGGCTCATCGGCGGCGTGGGCCGGACCCCCGCCGAGCTGACCGGTCTCGCCGACCATCCCGGCATCGTCCGGCTTCGCGCGCTGGGCTGGCCGCCCGAGGCGCGCGCCGGTCTGGCGGCCCTGCTGCTGCGCGACCTTCCGGCCGACCCCGCCTACAGCGCGCCCGACAGCTCCCGGGCCGAGCTGCGGACGGCGCTGCTGCGCGCGCTCGGCGGCAAACCCGTGCCGCCCGAGGCGCCGCCGGCGCCGCTGGCGCTCCTGCGCGCGGGCGCGGACCGGGTCGACTCCGGCACCGTGACGCTCCTCAACATCCTGGGGCCCGAGGCGGTCGCGGCCGATCCGGGCCTGCCGCTGCGGGTGGAGCAGCACGGCGGCTCGCTGCCGGTGCTCGACCTCGACACCCGTACGCTGCTCGCCCGCGATGTCCGGGAGCTGATCTCCGAGTCCGGCGCCCACTCACCCACCCCGCGCGTCACCGGCGAGCTGGCCGGCACGAGCCGCCACGGCTCCGTCTCGAACCTGCTGCGCTTCCAGCTGGCCCTGCCGCCCGATCTGTTCCGCATGCAGCTCGCACAGGACAACCTGTTGTACCGCCTGCACGTGGCGTCGACCGAGACCGAGTACCCGTCGGTCGCGATCGTGCTGGACACCTCGCCCGCGACGTTCGGGCCGGTCGAGGCGGTGCTGCGCTCGGTCGGGCACCTGCTCGGGCTGATGGTCCAGCAGGTGTGCCTGATCCGCACCGACATGCCGGGGCAGGCACAGCCGCTGGCCGACCGGACCGGCCTGCTCGCGATGTGGCTGGGGCGCGGGCTCGACCGGCCCGACCTGCCGGCGGCGATGTCGACCGCGGCCGGCTGCGGCATGGAGATCGTCGTGGTGCTGACCGACCAGCACGCGGCGCGCGAGCAGCGGCTGCCGGCCGATCCGCGGACGAGGCTGCTGACCACGCACGTGGCCGGCGACCCACCGGCCCGGCGGCCCCGGACGCCGTTCCACGTTCACCTGGCGCCCTCGCCGGCGCCGGCCACCCTGGTCCGGGCGGCAATGAGTCTGATAGTTCCCGATCCGCCGTGGACGGGCGAGGTTCGCGCCGCTTGACGCAGCGCCTGCCAGGCGAGGCGCCTACCAGGCGAGGCGCCTACCAGGCGAAACGCTCCCGATGCAGCCTCGCCTGCGGCACGCCCAGCTCCCGGGCCGACCGCAGCACCGCCGCCGTCCAGGCGTCCGGCCCGCACACGTACACGTTGTGGTGCGCGATGCCCGGCGCGAGCGAGCGCAGCGCCTCGGTGTCGGTGTACTCGGCGAACGCCATCGGCAACCACGACCCGTCGGCCAGCCGGGGGCCGACCAGCGGGACGACCCGCACGCCCCGGTCGCGCTCCAGGCGCTCCAGTTCCGACAGGAACACCACCTCGTGCGGGTGCCGCGTGCGGTAGACCAGCGTCGCCTTCCCGTAGTCGTAGGGAAGATCCCACAACAGCGCCAGCAGGGGCGTCACGCCGATCCCGCAGGCCAGCATCGTCACCGGGCCGCCGGAGTAGTTGTCGGCGGTCATCCGGCCGTACGGTCCCTCGATCAGCGCGCGCGTGCCGGGCCGCAGCGTCGCCACGCGGGCGCTGCCGTCGCCGACCGATTTCACGGTGATGCGCAGGCGGTCGCCGTTGGGGCGGCCGGAGAGCGAGAACGGGTTGCCGTGCAGGACCCGCGAGCCGTCGAGGAAACGCCACACGAAGTACTGCCCGGCGCGGGCCGGCAGGTCTTCGAGGTGGTGGCCGCGCAGGTAGACCGAGACCAGGCCGGGCGCTTCGGTCACCACCTCGTCGACGGTGAGCCGATGCCGCAGCGTGCGCCACACCGGCAGCCCGATCCGGAAAATCAGGGTGGAGGTGGCCGCAATCGCATAAAGAGCCCACCAATAGGCCTTCGCCGCGCCGGAGCGGAAATCGCTCCCGAGCAGTATTTCGTGTGGCAGAGCGAACAGCACGCCCAAATAGGCATAGAGGTGCAGCAGATGCCACGACTCGTATCGGAGCCGGCGGCGCACCCGGCGGAGCGAAGTCACCACGACCAGCACAAAAGCGAAAAGCGACAAAAATGCAAAAACAATGCTCTTGTACGTGACCAGGAGCGTCCACGTCTGTGCGAGCAGACCGGTGCCCGCGCGCTCGGCCCGCCCCACGATGGCCAGCACCACGTGCAGAAGCAGCAGGTGGAACGAGGTGAAGCCGGTCCACCGATGCCAGGTGGCCAGCGTGTCCTGCCCGTACGTGCGCTCGAGCCACGGAATGCGGGCCATCAGCACGACCTGGATCAGCAGCAGGTCGGCCGACCACAATGCGGCGAGCCGGCCGGCGGCCGCGATGCCTCCCGGCGCCTCGCCCAGACCGGTCAGCCAGAGCGCGGTGACGACCGACAGGCTGAATGCCGCCGTCATTCTCGCCGCAACCCGCACGGCGAATGAAACTACAAACAAAGGAGGCCTTTGCGCAGGCCCTGTGATGAATTAGACGCTTGTCGGGAAGGTCGTTATCGCATCCTGCCGTGCCGGTCCGGCATGGGTGACCGGTTCCGAAAGTTTCGATCGCCAGCTCCGGAAGTTTCCGAGAAGTATTGACTTGTTTCGATGTCGGGTCGGAGACTTGGGCGAACTCGCCCGGGAGCGCTCCCAAGCCCCGGGGCGGGAGATCCCCTCATCCCCGAAGGAGAGCCCCAGTGACCACCGGCTCGGGCCGCTCCATCCGCCGATCGACGATCGTCGCCCTCGCGGCGGCCCTCGCGATCGGCGGAGCGGTAACGGCAATCCCCCACAGCACACCGGCGTTCGCCGCGACCGGCGTCGAGGACGAGGGCGCGGCCTGCGCGGTGCCCGCTCTCCCCGACGCGGGCTCGCTGCCCACCAACGCGAAGCTCCCCGACCCCTTCAAGAAGCTCGACGGAACGCGGATCACGAGCACCGCCGACTGGACCTGCCGGCGCGAAGAGATCAAGAAGCTGTCCGAGAAGTTCGTCTACGGCGAGAAGCCCGGCAAGCCGCAGAGCGTCACCGGCGCAGTCTCGGCTACCAACATCACCGTGAACGTCTCGAACCAGGGCAAGAGCGCCAGCTTCTCGGCCTCGGTGAGCCTGCCCAGCGGCACCGGCCCGTTCCCCGCCGTCGTCGTCCTCGGCGGCTTCGGCGCCGACACCTCGACCATCAGGGCCGCCGGCGCGGCGGTCATCAATTACGACCCGTACGCGGTCGGCAAGGAAGGCACGCCGCGCAACAACAAGCAGGGCGCGTTCTACACGCTGTACGGCTCGTCGAGCCCGACCGGCCTGCTCATGGCGTGGGCCTGGGGCGTCAGCCGGATCATCGACGTGATCGAGCAGTCCGGCGGCAATGTCCTGCGCGCCGACGCGACCGGCGTGACCGGCTGTTCGCGGTTCGGCAAGGGCGCCTTCGTGATCGGCGCGTTCGACCAGCGCATCGCCCTGACCATGCCGATCGAGTCGGGAAGCGCCGGCGCCCCGATCTTCCGCGGCATCCCCGGCGAGGGCGCGCAGAGCCTGAGCAGCGCGTACGGCGAGCAGCCGTGGCTCGGCGACGCGTTCGGCTCGTTCACGAGCGCGCCGAACCGGCTGCCGATCGACACGCACGAGGTCGTGGCGATGTTCGCGCCGCGCGGCCTCTTCGTCATGGACAACCCGCACATCGCCAACCTCGGCCCGAAGTCGGCGAGCGTGGCGGCCCTGGGCGGCGCCGAGGTCTACAAGGCGCTCGGGGCGGGCGGCAACATCACCTATTGGTCCGACATCGCGGACGGCACGCACTGCGCGAACCGGCCCGAGTGGCGCGACCCGCTGACCCAGAACATCAGGAAGTTCCTGGTCGGGAACGGCAGCTACACGGGCCAGATGCGGATCTCCAGCAAGGCGCAGGGCCGGCTGTCGGACTGGGTCGACTGGACCACCCCGGTGCTGGGAAACCAGCCGACCACGCCGCCGACGACTCCACCCACCACGCCGCCTGCAACCCCGCCCACCACGCCGCCGACGACCCCGCCGACGACCCCACCCACGACGCCGCCGACTGGCGGATGCTCGGCCTCGGTGGCGCTCAACTCGTGGACCGGCGGCTTCGTGGCGACGGTGCGGGTGACCGCCGGATCGTCCGCGGTCAACGGCTGGCATGTGAGCCTGACGCTGCCGTCAGGCGCCGCCATCACCAACGCCTGGAACGCCAACCGCAGCGCGAGCAGCGGCCCGGTCCAGTTCACCAACGTCGGCTACAACGGCCAGATCCCGGCCGGCGGCTACACCGAGTTCGGCTTCCAGGCGACCG
Organism: Actinoplanes sp. NPDC051513; assembly: GCF_044454685.1. NCBI lineage: Bacteria > Bacillati > Actinomycetota > Actinomycetes > Micromonosporales > Micromonosporaceae > Actinoplanes > Actinoplanes sp. NPDC051513. The sequence continues at coordinate 115,859 of NZ_JBITDW010000007.1, read as the reverse complement.
GTAGCGGCGCCGCCATGACACCCACCTGCACGTCGCCCTAGAGATCGAGCACGAGGCGCGGGCCGCGCGAGACGCAGATGAGCATGCGTCCTGCGCGGCCCGCTGTTGATTCCCCGGATATGCGGCCTGAGGTTGCCATTCGCGTCACGCGGCCGGGTTCGCTGCCATACGTTGGGCCGGTTCGGACAGGTCGAATTCCCCGAAACGGAGACCGGATCAAATGTCTTACCGCCAACGGGCGAAGGGCTGCATCCTGACCGTCGCCCTCTCGCTCGTCGCCGCCGCTACGCCCGGCGTGGCCCTGGCTGCCGACGGGCCGCCCACGCTGATCGACTACCCCGCCTTCCTCGACGCCGGCACGCTGAGCCTCAACGGCACGGCCGCGATCGAGCCGCAGAGCCAGGTCCTGCGTCTGACCGGCGGCGGCTACCGGCAGGAGGGCGCGGCCTGGGCGGCCCAGCAGATCGACCTCACGCGGTCGTTCGAGACCACGTTCCGGGCGTACCTGCACGCCGGGGCGAACAAGGCGGACGGCATCGCCTTCCTCGTCCAGTCGGCAGGTCCGCGAGCGCTCGGCAGCTGGGGCGGCGGCCTCGGCTACCGCGGCATCCGGCAGAGCGTCGCCGTCGAGCTCGACGACTACCCCAACCCGGGCGATCCCGCCACCGACCACGTCGGCGTCGTGCTCCGGGGCAATCCGGACTACCACCTCGCGACCGCGCCGACCGGGATCCCGTTGTACGGCACCCCGTTCTCGGTACGGGTCTCCTACGACGCGCCCACGCACGCGCTGACCGTTTACGTCGGCGGGGACCAGCCGACCCTCAGCACGACCGTCGACCTGGCCGGCGAGGTCGGCCCGACGGCGTGGGCCGGATTCACCGGCGCGACCGGGGACGCCACGTCGACGCAGGACATCCTGTCCTGGAGTCTCACGTCGCCGACCGCCTGACGTACGCGGCCTGCACCACCAGGGTTCCGGCGTCGGCGTCGAGCACGGCCCGCACGCCCAGGCCCACCGCCGTCTGCCGCTCGCCGTGGCCGATCGGCAGGCCGCCGAGCACCGGAATCTTCTCGCCCAGCTGCTCGGCCAGCACCTCCTCGGCCGTGCGTGGGTAGGTCTCGTCGGCGCAGCGGATGAACTGTCCGATCGCGACACCCGCGAGCCCGTCGAGCCACCCGGCCCGCCGCAGCTGCACGAGTGATCGGTCGATCCGGTAAGGCGCCTCGTTCACGTCCTCGATCAGCAGGATCGCCCCGCGCAGGTCGGGCCGGTGCCGGGTGCCGGCGGTGGCGGCCAGGATCGTCAGGTTCCCGCCGAGCAGCACGCCTTCGGCGCGGCCACCGACGCGTACGGGGAAGGTGCTCTCCGCCGGATCGGCGGCCACCTCGATCGGCTCGCCGCTCATCAGCGCCCGCCGTGCCTCGTCGGCGCCCCGGAACAGATGACCGGCCGTGGGCCCGTGCACGGTCGGCAACCCCGCCTCGCACCAGAGCGCGACGTGCAGCGCGGTGATGTCCGAATACCCCATCATCGGCTTGGGATCGGCCCTCGCCGCGACGAAGTCGACGTCGTCGACGATCCGCTGGAGGCCGTAGCCGCCGCGCAGGCAGAGGATCCCGCGGACGGCCGGGTCACGCAGCGCGTCGTTGAGGTCGGCGAGGCGCTCGGCGTCGGTGCCGGAGTGGAACGAGTGCCGGCCTCGCGCGTGCCGGCCCACCCGGGTCTTCAGACCCCAGCTCTCGACCACCCGCACGGCCGCGGCGAGTTCCTCGGCGCCGATCGCGCCCGACGGCGCGACCAGCGCGACCAGATCCCCGACCCGCAGCCTCTCCATGATCGGAGCGTAGGCCTGACCACGCCCGGCGGCGACGATGTCGCGGATCACGCCGGTCCGGTGGCCGGCGGCGGGCGTCGGCAGGTCGCGGCCTCCGGCGTCGAGCGAGGCGGTCGGCGGGTCGCGGCCGCGGGCGTCACGCGACGGCCCGGACGCCCATGCCGAGGCCGACCAGGACGACCAGGGCGGCGGTGGCGGTGGGAGCTCCGGCGGAGACGCGGGTGGTCAGGCGGGTGAGCAGCCCGCCGAGGCGGGCGGCGCGGGAGCCGCGGGTGGCCAGGTCGCCCAGCTTGCGCTGGGCGACGACCAGCAGAAGGCCGACGGCCGTGAGAGTGCCGGCCATGCCGATTCCGTACGCGAGGACGAGCAGCACGCCGAGCCCCGCGCGGCCCAGGCCGATCGCGCCGAGCAGCACCACCAGCGCCGACGGGCTGGGCACCAGGCCACCGGCCAGCCCGATCCCGGCCAGCCCGAGCCGTCCACCCGGCCGGTGATGGTGATGCCCATGGCTGTTTCCGCGCCCGTGGGCGTGCCCGTCATGGGCGTGATCGGCAGGGCGGGTGTGATCGGTGGCGTGAGTGTGATTGGTCGCGTGAGTGTGATTGGTGGCGTGGGCGTGGTCGGCGGCGTGGTGGTGCGTGTGGCCGTGGCCGTGGCTGTGGCCTGCGGGGGAGCGGCGGGCGCGACGGGCCGAGATCAGCATGCCGATGCCTACGGCGATCACCACGACACCGCTGAGGGCCCCCAGCCAGGACAGCAGCTGTTCGCCGGCGAGGGCTGTCGACGTGCTCAGGAGGAGTCCCACCGCCAGGACGCCGCCGGTGTGGGAGAGCGTCACCGTGCCGCCCACCGCCAGCGCGTCCCGGATGCGGCCCCGGCGGCCGGCGAAGTACGCCGCCATGACGGTCTTGCCGTGGCCGGGCAGGGCCGCGTGCGCCGCGCCCAGCAGCAGCGCCAGCAGGAAGGCCAAGGCCACCACGACCGGCGTCAGATGGCCGCCGACCAGCGACTCGACCCGGGTCTGGGCCGCGGTCAGCCAGGAGGGTCCGGCGATGGCGGGCCGCTCGGGGGCATCGGCCGCGGCCGGCGACCCGGCCGCGCCGCCGACCTTGATGGTGGCGGTGCGGACGTCGGGGACCGAGGTCAGCAGGTCACGGGGGTACGAGGTGAGACGGGCGCTCACGCTGTCAGTGGGAAGCGCCGTCTGGATCCGTACGCCATCGGCACGCGCGGTGAGCTCGCGCCAACCCACCCGGCCGGACCGGTAGTGGTTGTCGACCTGCAAGGTCGTCGCGGTCGCCGGGGCCGTCAGCGAGCAGGAGAGTCGGCCCGTGGACAGGCCGCCCGCGCCGGGCATGACCTGGTAGCCGGGCGCGGCGACCGTCCAGGTGAGACGGTTGCCGTCGGCGGTCACGGCGAACGCGTCGGCGTAACGGCCGCACTCCGCGGTGGCGTAGGCGGCCCGCTCGGCGTCCGACAGCGTGCCGTTGTGGTCCGTGTCTATGACCGGCTTCTCCTGCAGGGTCGGTATCTCGGCCACGTCGGCGAGGGCCAGCACCTCGACCCGGTCGGCGCGCACGGTCAGCTCGGCGTACTGGTTGATCGAGAAGTTGTTGATCGGGTGAGCGAGCACGCCCGCCACGAGGGGCACGACGAGCTGGATCATCGGGAGCCTCCGAGGGCGGCGAGCGCGCGGCCGGCGTTGGGTCCGTCGACGGGCGAGAAGTACGGGTTGGTGTCGAGCGCGCGGGTCAGCTCGGCGCGGGCCTCGGCGCGGTGGCCGAGGGCCAGCTCGATGACGCCGAGGTGATACGCGTACGTGGACGGGTGCGCCCCGCCCGAGACAGCCTGCTTCGCGTACGTCAGCGCCTCGGCGTCGCGGCCGGCGGTGTGCAACGACCAGGCCAGGGTGTCGGCGACGTCGGGGTGGTGGCGGCGGTTCCACTCGGCGCGGGCGGCGGTGACGGCGTCGGCGGAGCGGCCGGTCGCGAGCGCCAGCGCGGCCGTGGCGAGACCGTCCTGGCCGCCGTTGGCGGTGAACAGTTGCTGCGCGGCGCGTGCCAGCGACAGCTGCTCTTCGGCCTGCGCGGCGCGCCCGGCGACGTTGAGCAGCTCGGCGTACTCGATCAGGTAGGACGGGCCGGGCAGGCGGGCGGTGAGGTCGGCGTAGTCGCTCAGCGCGCCGGGCAGGTCGCCCTGGGCGGCGCGGACCCGGGCGCGGCCCCGCTGGGCGGCGATCGAGGCGGGATCGGCGGCGAGCGCGGCGGCGTACTCGTCGGCGGCCGCGCGCAGGTCGCCGCGGCCGAAGGCGAGGTCGCCGAGCTGGGTGCGGCAGAACGCGGCGTCGTGCGGGTCGACCGCGTCGTTCAGGGCGCGCCGCATGAGGGCGGTCGCCTCCGGGATGCGGCCGCGCAGCTCCAGGTCGTAGGAGGCGCGGGCGTACGCGGCGAGCCCGGGCCGGGTGTCGAGCATGCGTTGCACGGCGTCGGTCGCGCCGCGGGCGTCGCCGAGCTGGGTCAGCGCGTCGGCCAGCACCCCGTAGGCGTCCGCGTCGGCGGTGTCGACGCGCAGCGCGGCGCGTGCCTGGTCGCGGGCGGTGGCGAAGTCGTGGCGGGCGTTGGCGAGCGCGCCGAGCACGACGAGCGCGTCGCCGTTGCCGTCGCGGCGCAGCGAGAGGGACTTGCGGGTGGCCTGCTCGGCCTGGGGGTAGAGACCGGGGTCGGCGGTGACCCGGGCCTGCTCGAGGTAGGCGGCGCCGAGCGCCGACCATCCGGCCCAGTCGCCGGGCACGTCGCGCAGGTGCTGCTGGGCGCGGGCGACCCGGCCGGCCAGCAGGTCGGTCTGCTGGGCCACGGTCTGCGCGGCCGGCCGCTCGGTCCGGGGGCGGAAGGCGATGTTGGCGACGGTGAGCACCGCGGCCGCTAGCGCGGCGGCGATACCCAGGCGAATCAGGGTGCGGCGCATGGTGCTCCTCCTTATTTTCAAGCAGGTGGGCGCACCAGCTGGTGCGCCCACCTGCGCGGGGTTACATCCGGGTCGTCTGCTCGGGATCGAAGATGGGCTGCTGCGGCGCCGGACGGCGGCGCCGCCGCATGAAGGCGAAGAGGCCGAAGGCGAGGATCAGGGCGCCGAAGCCGGTGGCGCCGGTCGCGTACGCCACGGGTTTGGTCATCCAGGTCCCGCTGTCGGTGCTCTCGGCCGAAGCGGGCTCGGCGGCGTCCGGAATACCGGCCCCGGGAGCCGCGGCGGCGTCGGACTGGTCGGTGTCGGGAAGCCCGGCCCCGGCCGCACCGGTGTCGGCGGACGGATCGGTCGACGGCGGAGCCGCCTGCTGAGCGGCCGGCGGGGCGGCGGCGCCACCCTGCGAGTTGACCGCCACCGAGTTGGGCAGCGCGAGGTACGGGAACTTCCCGCCGAACTGCTGGTTGTTGGCGTCCACCTTGTCGCCGGTGGCCAGCGCGTCGACCAGCTTGCCGGTCTGCGCCGCCCCGACCAGGGCCTGCAGCTCGATGTCGACCACGTCGTCGGTGAGCCGCCGCCCGTTCGGGAAGCCCTGCAGGTCGCCGCCGAGCACCCCGAGCCGGTTGGGCTGCGCGGTCACCGGCACCGACAGGTTCAGCCGCAGCTGTTCGGACGGCGTGAACTTGCCGGCCGACACGTCGGCGTTGTTGAGCTGCGAGTTGAGGTCCGCCTTGATCGGCCCACCGGCCTTGGTGGTGATGCCGGTCAGGAAGATCTCCACCAGGTCGTTGCGCGGCGTCGCGGGCGCCGGGATCTGGTAGATCTGCTGGAGCAACTGTGGCACCTCGGGATTGGTAACCCGCTTGACCAGGGCCGGAATCTTCGCGTCCCGCTCGGGCGGGGTCGCGTTGAACGTGTCCTTGAGCCCGGCCGGCACGACCACCTCGTTGACCAGCGGGTTGCCCAGGCGCGAGACCTGAACCTTGCCGCCGTACGAGGAGCCGTCCGCGACCCGTACGCGATCCCGCTCGGTCGTCGTCCAGACGCCGACCACCGGGTTGCGCTTCGCGTCGCCCTTGAGCGCGACGTCCTTGAACGGCACCTGGATGGCGATGGTGTTCACGTTGTACCCGGACAGGGTGTCCTGGCCGGTCTCGCTCAGGTCGCCGCCGTACACCAGGTCGAAGACCCGCAGGTCGAGGAAGAACGGGTCGTCGGCCTGGCCGGCGAAGGTCTTCCAGCCGCCGGGCAGCGTGCGGGTGGCCTGCGACCGCAGCGCGCCGTAATTGGGCATGGAGGCCGGGCCGACCCGGGACGGCGCGACCGGAACGCCCGTGGCCCGCGTCTTGAACGGCTGCCCGTTGAACGACGACTCGAGCGTGTAGGTCTGCTTGAACAGCAGGTTCTCGTCGTCGAGAGAGGTGACCGGGCCGTTGTTGTAGAGGAACGTGTTGTTGCCGCGCTTGTCCTGGTTCTGGAACTTCCAGCGGAACACCGCGTCGGGCTTGGCGTCCCCGTCGTTGTCGACCTTGATCGTGTACGTGGCGTCGGTCGCGAACGGATAGAAGTTGGGGCCGCCGTTGGGCTCCTCGAACGGCTGCCAGTTGGCGATGAGCGTGACGTAATCGGGGCGCTCGGGGCTGACGAACGCGTACAGGTCGGTGTTGTCGATCGCCGGGTCGGCGGCGACCAGCGGCGCTTCCCGGTGGCTCGACGCCGTGGCGGCGCCGGGACCGAGCGCGTACACCGAGCCGGCGAGCAGCACGCTCACGCCGAGCGCAGCGGCCACACGCGCGGTCGTCGGTTTGACGGTCATGTCGTGTCCTTCCGTGCCGGTGACTTCTCGGCACGAGTTCGCGCCCGAGGGGCCCTCGGCTCGGTGGTTGTGAGATTCCCGTCGGCGACCCATCCGCGGTGTGACGGGCGACGAAGCTACCCTCAGGCTTGTGACACCTCCGGCCCGCGTGCGCCGCGCCATCGATGGCCTTGGGCGTCTCGTCGGGGGCCTGGGCACCGCGGTGCTCGCGATCTGCGCGCTGGTCTGGGTCGTGATCGTGGCGCTGCTCTGCCTGACCGGGGTCGGTCTGTTGCTGGTGCCCGGCGCGCTGCGCGCGGTGCGGACGGTGGCCGACCGCGAGCGGGGGCGGCTGACCCGCTGGGGTCCCGAGGTCATCCCGCCCGACCCGATCCCGAGCGGCCGGCTCGCCGGCCTACGCGACCCCGCCGTGCACCGGGAGCTCGGCTGGCTGGTCGTGCACGCCACCGTCGGCCTGGTCGTCGGGCTGTTCGGACTGGCCGTGCCGCTCTACGCGGTGCAGGACCTGACCTTCCCGCTGTGGTGGCAGCTGATCCCGCCCGAGGAGGGCAGCCCCACCCTCATCTTCTGGGCGATCCGCACCTGGCCCGACGCGCTCGCCGTCGCTCTGGTCGGCGTCGCCTGGCTGCTCGTCGGACTCGTGGCGCTGCCCTGGCTGGCGCGCCTTCAGGCCTGGCCTGGGCGCCGGCTGCTCAAGGCCTCGGCCGACGTCGACCTCTCGCTGCGGGTGGCGCAGCTGACCGCCACCCGAGCCGCCGCGCTGGACGCGCACGCCGTCGAGCTGCGCCGCATCGAGCGGTCGCTGCACGACGGCACCCAGAACCGCCTGGTCGCGGTCAACGTGCTGCTCGGCGCGGCCCGCCGTCAGCTGGCCCGTGACCCGTCGGCGGCCGACGAGATCCTCGCCCGCGCCCAGGACGCGACCGAACAGGCCCTCGCCGACCTGCGCTCGGTGGCCCGCGGCATCCTGCCGCCGGTGCTCGCTGACCGGGGTCTGGCCGGGGCGATAGCGGGCCTCGCCGGCGCCAGCGGGGTGCCGTGCGCGGTCGACGTGCAGATGCCCGGGCGGTGCGCGGCGTCGGTCGAGGCGACGGCATACTTCGTCGTGGCCGAGGCACTGACCAATGTGGCCAAGCACAGCGGAGCGTCGAGCGCCAAGGTCGCCGCGCGTCGCGAGGGCGACCGGCTCGTGTTGCGCATCGACGACGACGGGCACGGCGGCGCGGACGAGAGCCGCGGGTCCGGGCTCGTCGGCATCCGGCGGCGGGTCGAGGCGCACGACGGACGCCTGTCGCTGACCAGCCCGGCCGGAGGGCCGACGACCATGCGGGTGGAGCTGCCATGCGGATCGTGATCGCCGAGGACGACGCGCTGCTGCGGGAGGGGCTGGCGCTGCTGCTGCGGGCCGAGGGGCTCGAGGTGGTGGCCACCGCCGACTCGCCGGCGCCGTTCCTGGCGGCCATCGAGGAGCACCGGCCCGATGTGGCGATCGTCGACGTGCGGATGCCGCCCAGCCACACCGACGAGGGCATCGTCGCCGCGGTCGAGGCCCGGCGCCGGCAGCCCGGGCTCGCGGTGCTGGTGCTTTCCGCGTACGTCGAGCAGGCCTTCGCGACCGAGCTGCTGGCCGACGGCGCGCACCGCGTCGGCTACCTGCTCAAGGAGCGGGTGGGCCGGGTCGAGGAGTTCCTCGGCGCCCTGCGCCGGGTGGCGGACGGCGGCACGGCCATCGACCCCGAGGTGGTCGCCCAGCTGATGAGCCGCAGCCGGCCCGGCGGGGCGCTCGAGCGGCTGAGCCCCCGCGAGCGCGACGTGCTGGCGCTGATGGCCGAGGGATTGGGCAACGCGGCCATCGCCGACAAGCTGGTGGTCACCGAGGGGGCGGTGCACAAGCACATCCGCAGCATCTTCGCCAAGCTCGACCTGGCGCCCGACGACCGCGCGGACCGTCGCGTCACCGCGGTGCTGCGCTATCTGGAGGCCGGCTGGAAGCCGTACGGCAGCTCCAGGCGGTGACGTTCCAGCCATCGCACTCGGTGACCTCATGTCGCAGGTGTGCCCGGCCGGGTCCGTAGCGACCACGCGCCGCCGGTGGGGATGACGAGCACGGCGGCGAGCAGCACCGTGCCGCCGAGGGCGGCCAGCATCGCGATGCGGTCGAAGGTGGGGAACATCGCCAGGTGGGTGGCGTGGAAGGCGAAGTGCAGGACGCCGAAGATCAGCCACGACGCCTGCCGCCGGACCTGCGCGAAACGAACCTGTGGAGCATCCCGCGCCGGGTCGACGGGGTGGTCAAGGGATGACCGCAGCAGAATGGGAGAACCCGCTCACGGAGGCCGGCCCCTGAAGGAGATCCGATGACCATCGACCCGCTCGACCCCGCCGGCATCGACCAGGTGCTCACCGAGGAGGAGCGCGCCGTCCGCGAGACCGTCCGCGACTGGTGCGCCGATCGGGTGCTGCCGCACGTCGGCGACTGGTTCGAGCGCGGCGAGCTTCCCGAGGTCAGGAGCCTTGCGCGGGAGCTCGGCAAGATCGGGGTGCTCGGCATGCACCTGACCGGCTACGGCTGCGCCGGGATGAGCGCGGTCGCCTACGGCCTGGCCTGCGTCGAGCTGGAGGCCGCCGACTCCGGCCTGCGCTCGCTGGTCAGCGTGCAGGGCTCGCTCGCCATGTACGCGATCCACCGGCACGGCAGCGAGGAGCAGAAGCAGCGGTGGCTGCCGGCGATGGCCGCGGGCGAGGCGATCGGCTGCTTCGGCCTCACCGAGCCCGATGCCGGCTCCGACCCGGCCTCGATGCGCACCCAGGCGCGCCGCGACGGCGACGACTGGGTGCTCACCGGGCGCAAGATGTGGATCACCAACGGGAGCGTCGCCGACGTGGCGGTGGTCTGGGCGCAGACCGACGAGGGCATCCGTGGCTTCGTCGTGCCCACGGACACCGATGGTTTCGCGGCGCCGCTGATCAAGCACAAGGGCTCGCTGCGCGCCTCGATCACCAGCGAGCTGGTGCTCGACCAGGTGCGACTCCCCGCCGACGCGGCCCTGCCCGAGGTGCGCGGCCTGCGAGGCCCGCTGTCCTGCCTCAACGAGGCCCGCTACGGCATCATCTGGGGCGCGCTCGGCGCCGCCCGGAGCTGCTACGCCGTGGCCCTCGACTATGCCGGCAGCCGCAGCCAGTTCGGCAGCCCGATCGCGTCGTACCAGCTCACCCAGGCCAAGCTGGCCGGCATGGCGGTCGAGCTGGCCAAGGGCGGGTTGCTGGCGCTGCACCTGGGCCGGCTCAAGGACCGCGGTGTGCTTGCCCCCGAGCAGGTCAGCCTCGGCAAGCTCAACAACGTGCGGGAGGCGCTGGAGATTTGCCGCGCGGCCCGCACGATCCTGGGCGCCAACGGCATCTCGTACGAGTACCCGGTGATGCGCCACATGGCCAACCTCGAGTCGGTGCTCACCTACGAGGGCACCACCGAGATGCACACGCTAGTGCTCGGCCAGGCCTTGACCGGCCATGCCGCCTTCCGCCATTGACAACACCAGTTCGCGTACGCCGGGAAAAGTCACCTCGATGCGAAGGCCGCCCTCCGGACCGGGTTCCGCCTCGACCACCGCTTCGTGGGCGGCCGCGATCGCCCGCACGATCGACAGGCCGAGCCCGTGGTGCCCGGCCCGGCCGGCGCTGCGATCGAGGCGCTGGAACGGCTCGAACAGGTCATCGACCCGCTCGGCCGGGATCAGCGTCCCGGTGTTCGCGACGGTGAGCACCGCGCGGCCGTCGCGCACCCCGGTGCTCACCTCGACCGACCCGCCCGGCACGTTGTACGCGATCGCGTTGTCCACCAGGTTCGCGACCAGCCGCTCGACCAGCGCGGGATCCCCGGTCGTCCAGGCCGAGTCGATGCGCGGCTCCAGCCGTACACCCTCGTGAAGAGCGGCCATCCGCCCGGCCGTCACCGTCCGCTCGGCGATCTCGGAGAGATCGACGTGTTCGCGCTGCGAGAGCCCGCGCTCGCTGCCGGCCAGCGTGAGGAGCGATTCCAGCATCGCCGCCTGCTGCTGGCGCAGCTCCAGCAGGCGCTCGCAGAGCGACCGGTACTGCGGCAGCGTGGCCGTTCGGTCGGTCAGCGTCTCCTCGATCAGCGCGTGCTCGAGGGTGAGCGGGGTGCGCAGCTCGTGTGCGGCGTTGGCGACGAAGCGCTTGTGCGCGTCGAGCGCGGTCTCCAGCCGATGCAGCAGGCCGTCCACGGTGTCGGAGAGGTCCTTGAGCTCGTCGCGCGGCCCGGTCGCGGCCAGCCGGTCGTGCACGTTGCGGGCCGAGATGCGCTGGATCGAGGCGATCATCGAGCGCAGCGGGCGCAGGATGCGGCCGGCCATCAGCCAGCCCAGCACCAGCGCGAGGACTGTCATGATCGCCAAGGCGACGCCCGAGTAGGTCAGCAGCGATTGCAGGGTCTCCTGGTGCTGCCGCTCGGCCTCGGCCCGGGCCCGTTCGGTGAGGTCGTCGAGAAAGTCGGCCGGCGGTAGCGGGGCGCCGTCGGCGTTGAAGTTGCGCAGCACCACGCTGCGCTTCGTGTTCGAGACCAGCAGGTAGGTGATCGTCAGCAGCGCCGCGCCGCTCACCACGAACAGGCCGCTGTAGAGCAGGGTGAGCCGGGCGCGCACGGTCTTCTTCACTAGCGGCATGGCTCAGATCCGGTATCCGGCGCGGGTGACGGTCGCGATCAGCGGTGGCTCGCCGAGCTTGCCGCGCAGCCGGTTGATGGTCGCCTTCACCGTGGTGGTGAACGGGTCGGCGGCCTCGTCCCAGACCCGTTCCAGCAGCTCCTCGGCCGACACGACGCGGTGGTCGGCGGCCAGCAGGTATTCCAGCACCGCGAACTCCTTCGGGCTCAGCGCCAGCCGTACCCCGGCGCGGGTGGCGACCCGGCGCGCCGGGTCGAGCTGGAGATCGTCGTGCGCGAGCACGGTGGGCACGGCCGGCTGGGAGCGGCGGCCGATGGCGCGCAGGCGGGCGATCAGCTCCGCGTACGCGAAGGGTTTGGGCAGGTAGTCGTCGGCGCCGAGATTGAGCCCCTCGACCCGGTCGGCCAGCGTGCCCGACGCGGTGAGCATCAGCACCCGCGGTCCGGAGATCTGGCGGCAGACGTCGTCGCCGTGCACCACCGGGATGTCCCGGTCGAGCACCAGCACGTCGTAGTCGGTCGCGATCGTGCGCTCGAGGGCGGCGCCGCCGTCGTACACGACGTCGACGGCCATGCCCTCGCGGCGCAGCACCCGCCCGATCGAGTCGGCCAGCTCGGCCTGATCCTCCACCACCAGCACGCGCATAGGCCCAGCCTGCCCGATCCGATGTCACACCGAGGTCACCATCGCGCGGACCGGCGTGTGACTGCCGGATCCGTAGAACTTCTCGGCATGCGAATGAGAACTGTTTTCTCGATCGGCCTGCTGGCGCTCGGGCTCAGCCTGGCCGGGTGCGGCGGCGGCGACGATCCGGCCGCGCAGCCCTCGACGGCGAGCACCGAGAACAAGGCCGTGAAGTATTCCGAGTGCATGCGCCAGAACGGCGTGCCCAGCTTCCCCGACCCGGACGCCAACGGCCGCATCCAGCTGAGGGCCGAACCGGGCAGCGACCTCAACCCGCAGAGCGACACCTTCAAACAGGCCCAGGAGAAGTGCAAGGAGTACGCGCCGGAGGGCGCCGGCGCGCAGGGGAACCCCCAGCAGCAGGCCGACATGCTCAAGTTTGTGCAGTGCATGCGGCAGAACGGCGTGCCGAACATGCCCGACCCGCAGGCCGACGGTGGGATGATCATCGGGCAGGGCTCCGGGGTCGACCCCAACTCGCAGGCATTCAAGGACGCGCAGACGAAGTGCCGGGACCAGCTCCCCGGCGGGGCGGCCGGCAGCTGATGGGACGCCTCCTCAAGTACGGCGCGGCGCTGCTCGGCGTGGCCGCGCTCGCGGTCGGCGGGGTGTTCTGGTCGCGCTCGGCCTCCGGCGGGACGGCCCCGCTCACGACTGGCGCCACCGCCGGTGGCGTCGCCACCGCGCAAGTCCAGCAGGGCTCGCTCAACGGGCAGGTCAGCCTGACCGGCACCCTCTCGTACGCGAAGCAGGCCGACGGCAGCGACTATCCGATCGTCAACCAGGCGGCGGGCACCTACACCAAGCTGCCGGCGGCCGGCCAGATCGTCTCCTGCGGCCAGGTCCTGTACTGGGTCGACGACCAGCCGGTGCTGCTGCTCTGCGGCGGCCGGCCGTTCTACCGCGACCTGTCCCGGGGAGACGAGGGCTGGGATGTCGCCATCCTCAACAAGAACCTGCGCGACCTCGGCTACGACGCCGACGACGGCGACGATTTCACCTGGGAGACGGCGGCGGGACTCGACGACCTGCTCGACGATGACGATCTGGAAAGAGCGGACGCCGTGGTGCTGCCCGGCCCCGTACGGATCGCCGGCGTGACCGCCCAGCTCGGCGGCCGGGCCGGCCCGGGCAGCCCGCTCGGCTCGGCCGTCACCACCCGCCGCGAGGTCGAGGTGAAGCTGAGCGCGTCGCAGCAGGCCCAGGTCAAGGCCGGCAACAAGGCGACGATCACGCTGCCGGACAACAAGGTGACCACCGGCAAGGTCAGCCGGATCAGCACGGTCGCCGAGATGGACAAGGAGGGCAACGTGACCATCCCGGCCTACCTGACCCTCGACAAGCCCAAGGACGCCGGGACACTGGACGCCGCCGAGGTGCGGGTGCAGATCACCACCGCCGGGGTGAAGAACGCCCTGAAGGTGCCCGTCACCGCGCTGATCGGCACGGACGGCGGCGGTTTCGCGGTCGAGCGGGTCGACGCGGCCGGGGCGCGCCAAACGGTTCCGGTCAAGCTCGGCATGTTCGACGACTCGTCCGGGATGGTGCAGGTCACCGGTGACCTCGAGGCCGGCGACCGAGTGGTGGTGCCGTCGACATGAGCGAGCCCGTCCTCGAGCTGGTGAACGTCGTGAAGGCGTACGGGGAAGTGTCGGTGCTGCACGGGATCGACCTGCGCGTCGGCGCCGGCGAGCTGGTCGCAGTCGTCGGGCCGTCCGGCTCCGGCAAGTCGACCCTGCTGCACATCATGGGCACACTCGAGCGCCCGACCAGCGGCGTGGTGCGGATCAACGGGGTGGACGCGGCCCGGCTCGGCGACCGGCAGGTGGCCGACGTCCGGGCCCGCGACATCGGCTTCGTCTTCCAGCAGTTCTTCCTGGCCGCGCACGCCACGGCCCTGGAGAACGTGGCCGACGGCATGCTCTACGCCGGGGTGCCGGCCCGGGCCCGGTGCCGGCGGGCCACCGAGGCGCTCGAACGGGTGGGCCTGTCGCACCGCGCGCATTTCAAGCCGGCCAAGCTCTCCGGCGGCGAGCGGCAGCGGGTGGCGATCGCCCGCGCGCTGGTCGGCCGACCGGCGATCGTGCTGGCCGACGAACCGACCGGCAACCTCGACAGCGCCACCGGGGCGAGCATCGTGTCGCTGCTCCACGAGCTCAACGCGGGCGGGGCGACGATCATCGTGATCACCCACGACCACGATCTGGCGTTGGAGATGCCGCGCCAGGTGCAGGTGCTGGACGGGCGGATCGTGAGGGACAGCCATGCGGCTTCGGTTCTCTGACCAGGCAAGGGTCGCGAGCATCGGGGTACGGGCCCGGAAGGTGCGTGCCGGGCTTTCCGGGCTCGGCATCGCGATCGGGGTGGCCGCGATCGTGGCCGTGCTCGGGCTCTCCTCGTCGTCGCAGGCCGGCCTGCTCGCCGAGATCGACCGGCTCGGCACCAACCTGCTGACCGCGGGCGCCGGGCACTCGTTCGGCGGCGAGGCCGCCCCGCTGCCGCTCGAGGCCACCGCCCGGGTCGGCAACCTGGACGGGGTCGAGACGGTCGCGCACACCGCCGTGATCGATAGCGCCAAGGTCTACCGCTCCCCGCTCATCCCGGAGGTGAGCACCAACGCGCTGTCGGTGCGAGCGGCCAGCCTCAACCTGCCGTCGGTGGTGGCGGCGGACGTCGCACAGGGGCGCTGGCTGAACGAGGCCACCGCCACCCAGCCGGTCGCGGTGCTCGGGGCGTCGGCGGCCAAGCGGCTCGGCTTCGACCGGGTCATTCCCGGCCGGCGGGTGTGGCTGGGCGGGCAGTGGTTCTACGTCGCCGGGATCCTGGCGCCGTCCGCGCTTGCCGGTGAGTTGGACAGCAGCGTCCTGATCGGATACCCGGCGGCGCAGCGCTACCTCGGCTACACCGAGATGGCGGCCGGTAAGGCGGTGGCCGGGCCGCCCGCGACGCTCTACGTGCGGACCGGCACCGACCGGGTCGACGCGGTGCGGGGGGTGCTGGCCCAGACGGCCAACCCGGAGGCGCCCAACGAGGTCGACATCAGCCAGCCGTCCGACGCGTTGACCGCGCGGGCCGCCGCCGAGGGCGCGTTCGACAGCCTCTTCCTCGGGCTCGGCGTGGTCGCGCTGATCGTGGGTGCGGTCGGCGTCGCCAACATCATGATTATCTCGGTGCTGGAACGGCGTTCGGAGATCGGCCTGCGACGGGCGCTCGGCGCCACCCGGCGGCAGATCCGGGCACAGTTCCTGGCCGAGGCGATCCTGCTCACCGTCTTGGGTGGCGCGTTCGGGGTGGCGTCCGGCATGGCCGCCACCGTGATCTACGCCCAGAGCAAGGGGTGGCAGGTGGTGGTGCCGGTCGAGGCGTGGGTCGGCGGGATCGTGGCGGCCGTCGTGATCGGCGCGATTGCCGGGCTGGTGCCGGCGCTGCGGGCGGCGCGGCTCTCGCCGACGGAGGCACTTCGGACGGCGTGAAGGGGCCTATCCGGTCACGTTACTCGCTGGTAACGTGACCGGATGTCACCCTCCGAGAGAGACATGACCGCCGCGGCGCGCGGCGGCTTCCTCCTTCCGCTGGCGTTCTGTGCCGGCCTCCAGGTGCTTGTCCTGTTCGTCCTCGGTGGACGCGGGTTCGCCTGGACCTTCCGGTCGCCGCTGTCCGCAGCGACGATGGGAGCGGGATATCTGGGCGGTCTGGCCATGCTCGTCGCCGCCTCGCGCTTGCGTCGCTGGGTCGACGTACGCGTCGCGTACATGAGCACGCTCTTGCTCATGATTTTGATGCTCGCGGTGACACTGCGGTACCGAGGGGAGACCCATCTCGGCGGCGGCGACATCGTGGCCTTCGGCTATGCGTGGGGTTGGCTGCTCGTGCACATCGTCGCGGTGATCGCGGGTGTCGCGCTGCTGATCGGGCAGTTGCGGGCGCCGGGCCGGCCCTCGCCGCGGGCCGAGCCGCGGGTCTGGTTCACGGTGCTGCCGGTGGCGCTGGTCGCGGCGATCGGCGGGGCAACCGGGCTGCTGGCGCTGATCTTCCCGGGTTCCGTCGCGGGGATGTGGCCGTGGCCGGTGTCCGAGCTCGACGTGTCGGCGCTCGGCGCGTGGGCGCTGGTGTTCGGGCTCGGCTCGGTGCTGGCGATCCGCGAGGGCGATCCCGACCGGCAGCGGGTGGGCGCGATCAACTACCTGGTGGCGGGCGGCGCGGCCGTGGTGGCGTTGCTGCTGCACGCCGGCGAGGTGACCTGGGCGTCGGCGTACGCGTGGCTTTATCTGATCTCGATGATCGCGCTGGCGCTCACCGGCGCGGTGGGCTGGCTGATGGCCGGTCCGGCGGAGCTATGGACCTCGCCGCGCCTCTATGCCAGGTCGAGGCGGCCGCTCGCGTAGGCCCGCGCGATCAGCGTCGTCCACCGGTACACCGCGTCCTCGTTCGGGGCGAGCGGTCCCGGCCGGAAATGCGGGGAGCCGACGCCTCGCTGGACGGACTCGCACGCGGCCCAGTCCTGGCGGTTGGTGAGGTCCCAGAAGTCGACCGCGTACGCCGGATCGGTGATCTCCTCGGGGAAGTACCAGCGGCACTCGACCTCGGTCACGCCCGGTGCCACCGGCCACAGGCGGTGCGTCATCACGTAGTCGGGGTGGGCCGAGACCAGCAGGTTCGGGAACAGCGCGATGTAGCGCACAGTGCGTTGCGGCGCGCCGTCGATGAACACCCCCGCGCCCCGGCCGTCGACCGACATCGTCTCGGCGTGCTCCCGCAGATCCATCGAGCCACCCACCCACGCGCCCGGCAGATCCCAGTTGTCGCCCGAGTTGGGCGGCGAGACGCGGCACAGCTCGGGATGGATCTGCGGGCAGTGGTAGCACTCCTGGTAGTTCTCGACGATCACCTTCCAGTTGGCGGCGACCCGGTAGTCGTGCGCCGCCCGCAGCCGCAGCTCCGCCGACCGGTACGGACGCAGCAGGCCGTCCAGCTCGCCGAGGTGCTCGGCGAACGGCGGCGCGCTCCCGTCGGCGTTCACGAACAGCCAGCCCTCCCACACCACCGCGGGCAACTCGACCAGGCCGTGCTCGGCCGGATCGAAGTCGGCCAGCTCGCGCATGGCGGTCGCGGTGCTCAGCGTGCCGTCGAGGCGGTAGGCCCAGCCGTGGTACGGGCACACCACGGCGATCCGGTCGGCCGCCCCGCCCTCCGGCAGCAGCTCATGCCCGCGGTGCCGGCACACGTTGGCGAACGCGCGGACGGTTTCCTCGTCGAACGTGAGCAGCACACCGATGCCGCCCACGGTCAAGGCCTGCTGGCTCTGCCCTTGGCGAACCTCGTCGGCACGGCCCAGGCAGACCCACGCTCCGGCGAACAACTGGCGCTGCTCCCACTCGAAGATCTCGCGGCCGGTGTACGCGGCGGCGGGCAGCATGCGGGACTGGCCGAACGGCCGCAAGACGGCGTCGAGCGCGCTGGGATCGATCGGGGCCGTGGGGGTGGACTGCGCCATGCGACCAGTCTGCCCTCACTCGTGCGGCGGGGACATCGGCTCCCGGTTGTAGAACCGCGCGGTCAGCGGTCACGCCACGACAGCGGCGACATGTTGACGGCCGCCTCGGCGATGCGACGGCTGGTCTCGGTATAGAGGTCTTTGCGTGCCGAGTCGATCCAGCCATCCGTGCGCTGCACCCCGGCATCGCGGTATTCGACGGCTTGCAGCAGCATGTCCAGCTTGTCGGCGTCCTTTGCGCATCGGGCCTCGAGGGTCTGGCGCGACTCGTATTCGTCCACGGCGCCACGGACCAGCTCGCGGGATCGCCAAGGAAGCCCCTGTGTCTGATCGACGGTGATCTGGCGCGGATCAGGCTTGGCCAGGTAGGCGGTCGCGGTGTGCGGCAGGTCGCCGGTGCGTGTTTCTTGGCTGTCGTGCCACAGGGCCAAGAACGCCGCTCGTGCGGGGTCGGCTCCCTCCTCGGCTGCGATGAGTGCGGCCAGCTGAGCTGCACGCATCGTGTGATCGGCGATTGACTCGGGGTCGCTTACGCCTGCGTGCCACCAGCCAGAGCGCCGGACGCGTTTCAGCAGCCCGAGTTCATACGCGAATTCGGCGAGCCCTTCAGCGTCCTCTGGCACGTTCGTTCCCCTAACCGGTCAGCGATGCGTAATGCGTATTGGAGTCCCGCGAGCTGATCACGTTCGTGGCGATCCAGGGCGTTGCTGGACGCGAGCCTATCGAGTACCTCGGCTAGGGAACTGCGAGTGGCAGGGGCCCCGCTGAGCAAGGACGGACGGGACGCCACCAGCGTGTGCACGGTTGAAAGATTCAGCGGAAGGTGAGGCGACGCGGGGTCGAGGCGGTGCAGTAGGTGCTGGATCATCCGGACACCGGTCCATGATCGCGTATCTGCCTGCAGCATGAACGTGTCGCTTGTCTGCTCGTCGCTGAGTTCTCCGATCCAGTACGCCCAATAGTTCAGGTTCGCGATCTCTTCGGTCTGGCTTTTCATGTGACCGACGAAGTCGTGGAGGTAGGTATTGTCGCCGGTCACCGCCAGGGCAACAGATGCGGAGCGGGCCTCCAGGAGTTCCGTGATGTTGCCTTCTGCCGGCCGTCGGCGGCACGCGCGTTTCCACTCGGCGCGGAGCCACTCGACCGCTTCCGGCCGGCCATCGAAGCCGAGCAGATACACCGCTTGGCGGCGGAGTAGGGCCTCGTTGGTGTGCTTGGCGCGTTCCGCGATGGTGAGGAGATGGTCGAGAAGGCGAGTTCGTTCTTCCGTGGTCAACATGGGGTGGGTGGGCATGGGACCACGGCGAGGGGTCCGGGGCACGAACTCGCGCAGGTGCTGTGGCGTGTTCCCAAGGATCGGCCACAGGATGAGGTTGGTGATCGTCCAGCGGTGAACGCTCGCTGCCAGTGGATGGCCGTCCGGGCTGATCCAGGTGGCGCCGGCGGCAACACCAGTCGCCAGGACCTGATCTGCCTCGATGGCCTCACGAAGGTGACGCCCGGTGGACGCGGGGGCTCCCATGCGGGACAGACGACTGCACATGCGGAGAAAGTCGCCGGCACCAACCGCCGAAAGCGGTCGGCGACCCGACTCCCAACCCTGGACCGTGGTGACATCGACGCCTAGGACTTCGGCGAATCTATCTTGCGTCATGGCGGCAGACTGCCGCGCAAGTCGCAACACGAAGCCTGAAATAAGGCCGGACGCACGCGAACTCTGACCGCCAGTCAGTGTACCCAAACTGCGTGCCATGACGCCCCTCCTGGCGTTCTCATTCCTTGCCGTCCACCCGTACTCGTGGTCAGTTCCGTGCTCCAATTCCTGATCGTACCGTGATGCAGTCAATCAAAAGGAAATGCCGTTGACGAGCAGAACGACATCGATTCGGTTTCCGCATGATTGTTGATCATTCGGAATGTGTGAAGGTTCGCGGCACCGAATTTCGCCACGCCGCGCGGGGAGAGCTTATGGAAGAGAACGCTTATTATTCGATCTCGGCTGAGCGCCTGCTCGGCGACGCTCAAGCGACTCTGGACGAACACGTCACGTCGAGCGCAACCGGCGCCTGTCTGGCGTGCGGCTCACCGGGGCCGTGTTGGCGACGCGAGAGCGCGGTGGCGATCCTCTCGCGAAGTCTGCGACTGCCGGTCCGGCTGCCGGGTGCCAGCCGACCTGAGCTGGTCAACGCTCGTCGTGTCACGGTCTCGTCGCTCCCACTCGCGCGCTAGCGGCGTTTGTCGATGGTGGTCGACGAGCCTGAGGCGGCGCGGCCTTCCCCGCCGCCTCAGGTAACAGGAGGACTTGATGTCTCTCAGGATGTTGTTCAATGACGCCTATCTCAGCGGTCTGATGCGCGAGTGGCCTACGAAGCCCGCGATCCATGAGCTTCCGGCGGAGTCCAAGCTTCCGCTGATCATCAACGCAGAAGTGCTCGACCGTTACGTCGACAGCTGCGCTATGCCCGCCGACAAGGTCATCGTCATCATGTCTGGCGCTGCACTGCACCCTCGCGCGTACACGACGGCCGGCGACCTCGACCCGGCGAAGGTCGGGAATTGGCGTGGCCGTGGATACAGCCTCCAACTTCGCAACATCAACCGCTGGTATCCGCCGCTGCACGCGATGTGCTCAGCGATCCAGGGGGAAACCGGGTACGGCTGCTACGTCGCCGGCTTCGTCAGCCCAGCGGGGGCGCAGGGCCTGAACCATCATTGGGACCAGAGCAGCGTTTTCGTCTACCAGGTGGTCGGCCGCAAGACTTGGCAGATCTGGAAGCCGGTCGTCGAGGAACCCCATCGTGACTACCTGGCCTCCAACGCCCCGCCGGGCCGCGAAGTCGTCAACCGGCTGAAGGCCGCTGGTCCTGACCACGAGTTCGACCTTCGCGCGGGACAGGTTCTCGTGCTGCCCCGAGGCTGCATGCATAGCCCACACACGCGTGGTCAAGAGGACCAGAGCATCCATCTGACCTTCGTGATGCGCGAACGCACCGGCCATTGGATCGGCGAGAAGCTGGCCCAGGCCGCGATCAGGTCGGCTCCGCTCCGGCGTGTGATCCCACCCGACCGCGTTGTTGACCTTGCCGCCTTTGCCGAGCAGATCGACGAGGCGCGAACCCTCTTGGTGAAGTGGCTGGCCTCGGTCGACGACGTGGCCCTTGCCGCCGAGCTGCTCGAGGCAGCCCGCACCGAACCGGACGTCGACTATGTCTGAGGCGTCAATGACTGATCCGTTCATACGGGATTCCACCGACGCGCCAGGCGTCGGCGATCCATAGATCCGAGGAGGAGTCGTGACCGTCACGACCGCTATGCCGGTGCAGACCGGCAAAGACCCCCAGTCCCTCGTCGACCCGGAGACCTTCGACAAGCTCGCCCGCTTCTTCGCCGCCCGCCAGGAAGTCAGCCAGCACTACGCCGAGCGGGCGCTCGGTCAGTTCCTGATCTTCCTCAAAGCGCACGCCGACGGGCTCCGCAACGACCCCGCGTTCGGGATGCTCCTGCCGACCGGCGAGTCCTACCGCGTCGTCCCGACGGCCCCGATCGACGCCGTCTGGCACGCCTGCCTGCAGAACACCGAGCCCTACGCCGCTGCCTGCGACGCGATCGCGGGGGACTTCGTGCACCACCGCCCGATCCTGACCGAGGCCATGCAGAACGGCACCGCGAAGCAGTACACGATGAAGGCGCTGGCCGAAACCGGCTACGCCATCGACATGGAATTCTGGGACGGCGAGGCGGAGTCCTGCTGCCCGCCGAACCCGGGCGTCTGAAAGGGCCCAAGAGAGCCGATGCGCATCGACTGGACAGCTCTACCGGAAGCCGTCACGAAGGAGATAGCTGACAGAATCGGCGGATCTCACGCCATCCCCGCCATGCACGGCGACCATGCGGAAATCGCCGCAACGGTCACCGGAACCGCGGGGAAGGTGTTCGTGAAGGCGGCCCACACTGATCTGGGCGTCCGGTCACTGCGCTACGAACTGCTGGTGGGTGAGGCACTCGAGCCGCCTCACTCACCAGCGATTCAATGGCATTTCGAGACCGGCGGCTGGCTGGTGGCCGGCTTCGAACAGCTCGACGGCCCCCACGCCGACCTGTCGCCAAGCAGCCCCGATCTTGACCTGCTCGCCGCAGCCATATACGACCTGAACAGGTCGTCGCCGCCGGATCTACCCCTGTTCAACCCGTTGGCCCGACTCGGATTTTCCCACCCAACAATGGACGGCGATACGCTCGTCCACACCGACCTCAACCCCGCCAACCTGATCGTGACCAGCGGCAGCCTACGGATTGTCGACTGGGCGTATGCGACGAAGGCAGCACCATGGGTCGAACTGGCCCTGCTCGTCCAATGGCTCATCGGCAGCGGTCACACTCCCGGCCAAGCCGAGGACTGGCTGGCCCGGTTCCCGGCTTGGGATACAGCCGGCATCGAAGCACTGGACCACTTCGCCATCCGGAATGCGGCAAAGTGGTCCGCCAAGGCGAAGACCAGCCCCGATCCGTGGGTGCACGACCTCGCCGCTTGGACCGGCCTATGGGCGCAGCACCGGCCACAACCGACGAGCGCGAGCAGGTCACCCCACTAGGAGCCCTTCAAATCCCCACTGATGGGCTTTGATCTCTGGTCGGCGAAACAATCCGGCGGTAGGTTGACGCAGCTCAACCGACCACTCTGGAGGAACGTCGCATGAGTCCGCATCCTCTCTCCCGGCTCACCGCAGACGAGATCGACGCCGCCCGCTCGCTGCTCGAGAACGCCGGCGCGCTCGCCGAGAGCACGCGTTTCGCCTACCTCGGGCTCGTCGAGCCGGACAAGCGCCCGGTGCTGGCCGGCGAGGCCGTGCCGCGCGAGGTGCGGGTGCTGTTGCTCGACCGGGCAACCGGTCTCGGCCGGGACTGCCGGATCGACCTCACCGCCGGCGCGATCGTCTCGATCGACGAGCTCGACCCGGCCGGCGGCCAGCTGCCGATCCTCGACGAGGAGTTCATGGTCATCGAGGAGATCCTGGCCGAGTCGCCGGAGTGGCTGGCCGCCCTCGAGAAGCGCGGCCTGCCGGTCGAGGAGGTGCGCGCCTGTCCGCTGTCGGCCGGGAGCTTCGGCTACGAGAACGAGGCGGGGCGGCGGATGATCCGGGTGCTGGCATTCCACCAGCCGGATCCGAAAGAGCTCGTGTGGGCGTACCCGATCGATGGTCTTGTCGCCTATGTGGACCTGACTGAGCGCATCGCGCTGGCCGTGCACGACCACGAGCAGCACCCGATCCCGCGCGAGAAGGCCGAGTGGGAGACGCCGCCGCGCGAGACCCTCCGGACCATCGAGATCACGCAGCCGGACGGCCCCAGCTTCAGCGTCGAGGACGACGTGGTGACCTGGGAGAAGTGGCAGCTGCGGATCGGCTTCGACATGCGCGAGGGGCTGATCCTCAACCAGGTCTCGTTCGACGGCCGGCCGATCGTCTACCGCGCCTCGATCGCCGAGATGGTAGTGCCCTACGCCGACCCGTCCCCGGCCCGCTTCTGGCAGAACTATTTCGACACCGGCGAGTACCTGTTCGCGCGGTACACCAACCCGCTGGAGCTGGGCTGCGACTGCCTCGGCGAGATCCACTACTTCGACGCGACGCTGGTCGACGAGCTCGGCGCGCCGCGGGTCATCCCGAACGCGATCTGCATGCACGAGGAGGACTACGGGGTGCTGTGGAAGCACACCGACCTCTTCAACGAGATGTCCGAGACCCGCCGCCAGCGCCGCCTGGTCGTCTCGTTCTTCGTGACGATCGGCAACTACGACTACGGCTTCTACTGGTACCTGTACCTCGACGGGACGATCCAGCTCGAGGCCAAGGCGACCGGGGTGGTCTTCACGTCCGCCTATCCAGGAGCGGGCTATCCGTACGCGACGGAGATCGCCCCCGGTCTCGGCGCGCCGTTCCACCAGCATCTCTTCTCGGCCCGCCTGGACATGACCGTGGACGGCGTGCGCAACGCGGTCGACGAGATCGACGCGGTGCGGGTGCCGGTCGGCCCGGACAACCCGTACGGCAACGCGTTCGCCCGCCGGGTCACCCGGCTCGCGTCCGAGTCCGCGGGGCAGCGGCTCGCCGACCCGGCGGCCGGCCGGGTCTGGCAGGTCGTCAACCCCGAGGTCACCAACCGGCTCGGCCAGCCGGTCGGTTACGCGCTGCACCCGGCCGGGCTGCCGCTGCTGCTCGCCGACGAATCGTCGTCCATCCATGCCCGCGCGGCCTTCGCCACCCGGCACCTCTGGGTCACCCGGTACTCGCCGGACGAGCGCTACCCCGCCGGTGATCTGGTCAACCAGAGCCCGGCCGGCGCGGGGCTGCCGGCCTGGACGGCGGCCGACCGATCGATCGACGGCGAGGACATCGTCCTCTGGCACACGTTCGGCCTGACCCACTTCCCGCGGACCGAGGACTGGCCGATCATGCCAGTCGACTACGCCGGGTTCACGCTCAAGCCGTCCGGCTTCTTCGACCGCAACCCCGCTCTCGACGTCCCGAAATCCACGGCCCGGCACTGCCACTGACCTGATGTCGCTTCTTTAAAGCCTGCTGTTCACGCGCTGTGCGTCGGCTGTGTACGGAAGGCCGCCACGGTATGGGGCGCGCGATGATCTCTCCAGCGCGCCCCTCTAGGAGACCTCGTGGCAGCAGCGCGCTTTCGGATCCTTCGGCACCGGTTGGACGGCTCGATGAGCTGGCGGTTGCTGGCCACCAACAACCGTGACCTGGCCCGGGCCCCCATCGCCTATCCGGATGCCCAATCTTGCCAGGCGGCCGTGCTCCGGCTCCAGCGCGAAATCGCCGACCTGCGGGTCGTCATCGTCCGCGCCGGCCCGTCCTCATGGAGCTGGCGGATCATGGCGGGGGAGGCCGTCGTCGCCGTCTCCAGCCGCGACTATCAAAGGCGCATACAGGCCGAGCAAGCTGCAACGATAGCCCTCGATCTGATCCCCGCCGCCGAGATCGTGGGGCTCGACCCGCGCCGGTGAGCGTTGCACACCTTCTCGTCCGTTCCCGCGCCAAACCATGGCGCGCATTCGTCCGTCGTTAACCGAACCCCGGGTCTGCCGAAAGGCGGGCAATGCGCGTTCTTCCTGGCCGAGCAGGGCACGCCCGGGCACATCGTGGAGCACGGGCCGACCGACAAAATCTTCAACGAGCCGATCGACCCGCGCACCGCGGACTACGTCAACGGACGCTTCGGTTGAGCTATACCGCTATTGCAGCTTGAAGCTCTGCGCGCCGGTGCCGTTGCAGGAGTACTGCACGAGCTGAACGCCGTCGGCCGTGCTCGCGGCCGGCACGTCCAGGCACTTGCCGCTGTTGCGGTTGACGAGGTGGTAGTAGCCGTTGCCCTCGGCCACGGCCTGCCACTGCTGGTTGGCGCCGCCGCCGTACGTCCAGGTCTGGATCTTCGCGTTGTCCGCGGCGGACACGCCGGTCACGTCCAGCGCCTGGGCGCTGTTGCCGCGGTTGTTGACCCGCGCGAAGCCGCCGCCGGTGGGGACGAGCTGGTACTGCTGGGCCGTGCTGCCGTTGCAGGCGTACTGCTGGATCGCGGTGCCGTTGACGGTGCCGGCCGCCTTGGCGTCGACGCACTTCCCGCTGTTCTTGTTGACGAGCGAGTACCAGGTGTTCGGATCCGGTCCGGTCGGCGGAGTCGTGGTGGGGGGACTTGTCGGATTTGCCGGGCTGCCAACCAGCCACAGCAATCCGTTGATCAGCCACTGGTTCTGCTGAGCGCTCTCGAACGTCGAGGACGTGCGGGTGTTGGTGTCGTAGTTCATGCCGTTGTGGCCGAAGTTGGCGTACAGCATCTTGTAGTTCTTGTTCGTCCACATGATCGGGTAGTAGCCGCTGCGCCACTGCTGGTTGGGGTCGGTGCCCACCGGGAAGGTGGACGCGTCGAGCGACGCCAGGATGTCGATGTTGGAGTTCTGCCGCAGGTCGTTGCTCCACGAGTACCACTCGGAGACCGACGACTGGATCGTGGCCGGCAGCCCCGCGGTCGACGGGTGGTTCCGGTCCTCGATCTTCAGTGTCTCGGCGGTCGGCCCCCAGGTGTTGGAGACGAAGTTCCCCGAGCCGAGGAACGTGTTGTAGTACCAGCTCCAGTCGCTCGCGCTGGTGGTGAACGCGCTGACGTGGAAGCCCAGGAAGCCCCCGCCGTTCTGCACGTACTGCTGGAACGCGGCCCGCCGCTCGGCCGGCGGCCCGTCGTCGAGAAACATGATCACCTGATACCCGGCCAGCCCCGAGGCGCTGAGCCGGCTCCAGTCGGTGGTGGCCTCCCAGCTGAAGCCGTACTGCGCGCCGGCCTTCGGGAACCAGTCCTTGGCTTCCTTGTCGAAATCGATGTGCGCGGCGTCCCACGTGCCGTTGTAGAACGCGAGCACCTTGAAGGTCGCCGCCGCGGCCGCTTCGGCCGTGTGCACGGCCAGCCCGGTGGCCGCCACCGTGAGCAGGGCAATTGTCGCCACGAGGGCGCGTCGGAACAGTCTTCTCGCCACGATCCGATACCTCTGGGGATGAGAGCGGTAGGGGACGCGGCGCCGCTGGCTCACATCCTCAGGCATCGATGTGTGCCCCCACAAGGCTCCCGAGGCTAATAGTTAATCTAACTATCGATACTAGGGGCCGGGCCGGTGGAGTCGCGGACTATCAGCTCCGTCGCCAGCTCCAGGTGCAGCGCGTCGAGGCGGTGGCGGTTGAGCAGGCGTAGCAGCAGGCTCACGGCGATGCGCCCCATCTCCTGCAGCGGCTGGCGGACCGTGGTCAGCGTCGGCCGGGTGGCCTGGGCCAGGTCGATGTCGTCGAAGCCCGCGATCGACAGGTCCTCCGGTACGCGCAGGCCGCGCTGGGCGGCCGCGGCCAGGGCGCCGGAGGCGGCCTTGTCGTTGAAGCCCAGCAGCGCGGTGGGGCGGTCGGGCAGGTCGAGCAGGTGCTGGGCGGCCTCGTAGCCGAAACGGACCGTGGGCTCGCCGGGCAGCGCCAGGGCGGGGTCGGGCAGCACGCCCGCGTCGGCAAGCGCGGACACGTGGCCGGCTCGCCGGGCGGTGCTGGCCAGCCAGTTGTCCGGACCGGCGATCAGGCCGATCCGGCGATGGCCGAGCCCGGTCAGGTGGCCGGTGAGGCTGCGGGCGCCGGCGAAGTGGGCGGCCGAGACGGCGGCGATGTCGCGCGGGACCGTCTCGCGCGGGTCGACCACCACGAACGGGAAGCCCGCCTCCTGCAGGGCGACCAGCTCGGCGCCGGGCTCGGGCGGCAGCACGACGATCGCCCCGGCTATGCCGGCGCGGGTGGCCAGCGTGGGCAGCACGTCGTGCTCCTGGGTGGCCTCGCCGGCGTTGAGGACCAGCTGGCGGTCGTGCAGGTCGAGCGTCTCGGCGATGGAGGAGACGATCAGTCCGAAGTAGTCGGTGAGCAGGTAGGGGCAGCGCAGGAAGATCGCGCCGCTCCCGGCGGGCCGTCGGCCGGACGCCCGGCCGCCGAGCCGCTCGATGGTGCGGTGGACCAGGTCGCGGGTCTCCGGCGCGACGTGGGCCTGCTCGTTGAGCACGCGGGAGACGGTCGCGATCGAGACCCCGGCGTGCGCCGCGATGTCCCGGACCGTTACCCGGCCTTGTTTCATGACCGAAGCATAGACATTGACGTTCGCCGAGCCTGATGGTTACCTACCCCTTAGCAGAAACGTTTCGGTGTTGTTTCAGCTTGTTACATCGGGAGACGCCCATGGCCAGCTTCGGAACCGCCGCTTTGACCGCCCTTCTCCTCGCCGCCGCGCCCGTTCCCGCGGCCGCCCACGAGTCCAGCCGCACCGCCCACGAGCCCAGCCACACCGCCCACGTATGGCTCAGCTCGCCGGGCGGGACGTATCGCCTGACCGATGCCGGCACTGTTGCCTTCGGAAAGGCGACCGACACCTCGACGCCGACGATCGTCGTCGACCCGAATCGGGAATTTCAGACGATGACCGGTTTCGGGGCGTCGATCACCGACTCCTCGGCGGCGGTCCTCTACCGGTTCGACAGCGACGCCAGGTCCGCCGTCATGGCCGATCTGTTCGGGCGGGACCGGATCAACTTCCTGCGGCAGCCGATCGGGGCCTCCGACTTCACCGACGAGCCGGCCTACACCTACGACGACGTGCCGGCCGGGCAGACCGACTACATGCTGCGGCGCTTCAGCATCGCGCACGACAAGGCACAGATCCTGCCGCTGCTGCGCGAGGCCGCCCGGCGAAATCCCGAGCTCGAGATCATGGGTACGCCGTGGTCGCCGCCCGCCTGGATGAAGACCAACGGGTCGCTGATCGGGGGACGGCTCATCGACTCGCCGGCGATCTACCGGGCGTACGCGGCCTATCTCTTGAAGTTCGTGCAGGCGTACCAGAAGGAAGGCGTCCGCGTCGACTACCTGAGCGTGCAGAACGAGCCGCAGAACCGGGCGCCGAGCGGGTACCCCGGCATGGATCTGCCGTCCTGGCAGGCCGCCAAGGTGATCGAGCAGCTCGGCCCGATGCTGCGCGTCAACCACCTCGACACCAAGATCCTCGGGTACGACCACAACTGGTCCGAGCACCCCAACGACGCGGCCAACACCCCGCCCGACGAGGTCGCCGACATCGACCACTACCCGCAGGAGCTGCTGGAGTCGCCGGCCGCCCGCTGGATCGCCGGCACCGCGTACCACTGCTACTACGGCGACCCCAGCGCCATGACCGCGCTGCACAACGAGTTCCCGCGCTCGGACATCTACTTCACCGAGTGCTCCGGCAGCCAGTCGGGCGACCCGGCCAACACGTTCTCCGACACGCTCAAGTGGCACGCCCGGAACCTGATCATCGGGAACACCCGGAACTGGGCGAAGACGGTCGTGAACTGGAACCTCGCGCTCGACGAGACCAACGGGCCGCACACCGGCGGCTGCGGCACCTGCACCGGCGTGGTCACCGTCGACCAGGCCGGAAACGTCACCCGCAACGCCGAGTACTACACGCTCGGCCACCTCGCCCGCTTCGTCCGGCCCGGCGCGACCCGGGTGGCGAGCACGTCGTTCGGCACCACCGGCTGGAACGGCCAGGTCATGGACGTGGCGTTCGTCAACCCCGACGGCAGCACGGTCCTGGTCGCGCACAACGAGAACGACAACCCGCAGGCCGTCGCGGTCCGTTTCGGCGACCGGCAGTTCAGCTACACGCTGCCGGGCGGCGCGCTCGCCACGTTCGTCTGGCGCGGCCACAGCGACGACCGGCCGATCGCGCCCACCGGCTGGACGGCCACCGCCTCGGTCGCTTCCCCGGCCGACGTGCCGGCCAACGCGGTCGACGACGACGCCAGCACCCGCTTCAGCACCGGCGCGGGTCAGGAGCCGGGCCAGTACCTGCAGATAGACCTGGGCAAGGTGCAGCGGATCGGCCGGATCGTCTTCGACACCGGCGCCTCGACCGGCGACTACCCGCGGGGCTACACGATCACCGCGTCGACCGACGGCACTACCTGGGGGCCGATGCGGTCGGTCGGCGCGGGTCAGTTCGCTACCGGTGACCTGCGCGGTCACCCGGTCCGCTACGTCCGCCTCACCCTGACCGCGGCGTCCGGCAGCTGGTGGTCGGTGGCCGACGTGCGCGCCTACCGCTAGATGGAGGTGTAGAACCGGCTCGGGTCGTCGGCGAGTGAGGCCTTCACCGTGGCGCTCCACTCGTCGGCCACGACCTCGAGCCGGTTCTGCTCGATCCCGTCGAGCGCGGCGGCCACCACCGTGGCCGGCGCCGTCTTGGGGCCCTCGTACCAGGCCATCATGTCGGTGTCGGCCGCTCCCAGGTGCAGGGCGGTGACGAGCGTCTTCTGGGTGGCCAGCTCCAGGCGTACGCCGTTGGTCAGATTCCATTCCGCGGCCTTGGCCGCGCCGTAACCGCCGGCGCCGTCGTAGGCGAACCAGGAGAGCGCCGACAGCACGTTGAGGATCGCGCCGCCGGAAAGGGAGGGCGCGAACGCCCGGATCATCCGGAGCGTGCCCCAGAAGTGCGTGTCCATCTCCCGCCGCAGCAGGTCGAGGTCGCCGCTCACGAGGTTCGCGCCGGTCGAGATGCCGGCATTGTTGATCAGCAGGGTGACGTCGGAGGCGGCGCGTGCGGCGGCCGCCACCGAGTCGGGGTCGGTGATGTCCAGCGGCAGCACCTCGGCGCCGGGGATGTCGACCTTTCCGGCCGAGCGGGCCGTGGCGTAGACCTTCGTGGCGCCGCGGGCGAGGAGCTGGGTGGCGAACTCGCGGCCGAGACCGCGGTTGGCCCCGGTGACCAGGGCGATTGATCCGGAAATCTGCATGCCGGTTACGCTAGAACCTGACGTTGACGTCAGAGGCAAGTGTGGCGACGGAGGTCACTATGCGCATCGGTGAACTGGCCGCCAAGGCGGGCGTGAGCGTCCGGGCGCTGCGCTACTACGAGGAGCAGGGCCTGCTGATGAGCGACCGCAGCGGCAGCGGCCAGCGAATCTACGTGTCGGCGGCGGTCGACCGGGTGCAGCTCATCCAGCACCTGTACGCGGCCGGCCTGACCAGCCGCACGATCGCCGAGCTGCTCCCCTGCGTCGACGCCAAGGTCAGCACCCCTGAGTCGCGAGCCCGCCTGCAGGAGGAACGCAACCGCATAGATCAGCAAATTTCAGAGCTGACGCGTACGCGCGACCGCCTCGACGCCGTCATCGAGCTCACCCGCAGCCCGGCCCGGAGCGGCTGCGAGATCAAAGACTAGGCAATGTAGAGCTTCCGCAGCGGCGAGGTGACTTCCCACGTGGTCGACGTTCCCGCGGTCAGCCGCACAAGATCACCGGCGCCGACCTGAAAGGCGGACGAGCCCACGGTGATGGTCGCCGAGCCCGTCAGCACGAGAAACACCTCGTCGATCTCGACGTCCCGCACCGCGCCGACGCTCATCTCCCAGACGCCGACCTCGACGCCCGAGTCCCCGAGCGTGGTGATCGCCGTGGTGCCGAGCGTCGGCGCGCCCGACACCACGTCGGCGGCGTCCGCGGCGGTGTGCTTGACCGCCACGTCGGCCAGCCGGAAGACCTCGACGCCGTCCGAGACAGGAGCGATATCCATGGCTCGAACGATATCCGGCGGAGATCAAGAAGACCGCAGCCGCCCGATCGCCGACGACACGTCACTCACCCGATCGGCGAGCAGCCCGACCGCCCCGATCGCCCGCGAGAGCGGGTCCTCACCGTCGCCACCCAGGGCCTGAGCCCGCAGATAGCCCGCCTTCACCTCGGCCCATCGATTCACCTGCTCGGGCGTCATCCGTCCGCGCAACTCGGCCAGCTTGAGCAGGTTCGCCTCGGCCCCGGTGGTGAGCGTCTGCGCCTCGCCCGCGTAGTGGTCGTCGACGACCACCTCGACCTCGTCGTCGTTCATGGCCGGCACGATCCGCTCGGCCAGCTTGTTCATGTTCCGGTACGACCCCTGGAGCCGGAACGGTGGCTCGGTCCGTGACGAATCGTCCTGCCCCGCCGACGCGATGTACGCCTGGTTGTTGCGCAGCACGATCCGCTGCACATGCCGCATCTTCCGCAGCACCGACAGCACCTGGTCGAGCTCGGCCGCCGAATACGCGTAGGACAGCCGGTCGGGCCGCACGGTTTCGTCCCCCGCGGCCAGCCGTACGAGCAACGGCAGGTCCTCGGGCGAGCGGGTGGCCAGTGGCGCGAGCACCGGGTTCGAGGTGAGCGCGTTCGCCAGGTACGAGATCTCGAACAAGTCCGATTTGCCAGACAAGACGTCGCCGAGGTTCCACACGTCGGCCCGGTTGGCGAGCATGTCCGGGATCCGGAACCGCTGACCGCTCTCCGTGTACGGGTTGCCGGCCATGCACACTGCGAACCGCTTCCCGCGCAGGTCGTAGGTCTTCGTGGCGCCGTCCCAGATGCCTTCCATCTCGCGCTGCGCGTCGCACAGCGAGATGAACTTCTGCAGCAGCTCGGGCGACGTGTGCTGGATGTCGTCGAGGTAGAGCAGGACGTTGTTGCCCATCTCCAGCGCGAACGAGATCTTCTCGACCTCCTGCCGCGCGGTCGCGTTGGGCGCCGCCGCCGGGTCGAGCGAGGTGACCCCATGCCCGAGCGCCGGCCCGTTGACCTTGACGAAGACCAGGCCGAGCCGGTTCGCGACGTACTCCATGAGCGTGGTCTTGCCGTAGCCGGGCGGCGAGATCAACAGCAGCAGCCCGGACTGGTCGGTGCGCTTGGCGTCGCCGGACGCCCCGATCTGCCGCGCGAGGTTGTCGCCGATCAGCGGCAGATACACATTGTCGAGCAGCTGATTCCGCACGAAGGCGGTCATGACCGCCGGTTCGAACTCATCGAGGCGCAGGCGGGTGCGTTCGGCGGCGGCCAGGGCGGTCCGCTTTTTCTGGTACGAGCGGAAGGCCGGCACCCCGGTCTCCCGGAACGATCGGGTCGTCGCCAGGAACCGGTCGAGCCGGATGGTCAGCCGGCCGCCGCTGATCCGCGGATGCACGCCGAGCAGTCCCTCGACGGTCGTTTCCAGCGCGGCTGCCGAGTCGTATCGGGTGATCTGCGTGCCGGTCAGCTCGATCGCGACCGCCTCGATGAGATCGTCCTCGGATCCACGTGAAACATCGGCCGCCCGGAACGCCGACAGCCAGCTGGTGATCAACCCACGCCGCGCCTCGACCTCCGGCAGCCCCGACAGGTCATCCAGATATCCGCGGCCGGTCCGGTGGAAGCGGTCGAGGAAGGTCCGGGCGCCGGCCGAGGTGACAAATCCGGAATTTCCGGTAGCCAGCTCCTCGGCAAGATACTCCCCGACCGTAGCCTGCGACCTGACCGCAGCGGCCTGCGACCTGACCGCAGCAGCCTGCGACCCGGCCGCAGTAGCCGAGGCCCCGGCGGCCGAAGACCCGGCCGCGGCGGCCAGCTCGCGCGCCAACCCGTCGAGCGCATTCTCGGCGCCGAAGACCTCACGCGCCCGGGCCAGCGAGGAAGCCCGCAGCGCCCAGGCGGCCCGCTGCTCGGCGGTCGTCTCGAAGGCCCAGAACACCTGGGCCGCCACCCGCACCGACGGCTCGTAGCGGAGCAGCCCGGCCGCCGCGTGCAGCCGGATCACGGCATCCAGGATCAGGGCCGCGTCGGCGTCGTGCACTCCGCGCTCGTATCCCTCGCCGATGCGGGACTCCGCTTCCCGCCGTACGAGATCGCGAATCGACCCGTCGGCAAGCGAGGCCGCGGCACCCGCCGGGTCCGCCGCGAAGATCGCGGCGGCCAGGTGCTCGGACCGGTAGACCTCGCGGTTCTCGGAGATCAGCGGCTGCTCCCAGAAGGGGCGGGTCTCGGCGACGAACGAGGCGTCGCGGATCGGGGCGCGATAGTCGGTGCCGGTGATCGTGAAGGCCAGCTCGGCGCCGTCGGGCACCAGCGTGAGGTCGATGGCCTGCGTGTTCACCGCGAACGTGTGCCGGCCGAGCCGGATCGTGGTGCCGCCGTCGCCGTAGAGGTCGAGCCGGTCCCGCAGCGAGCGCCCGGCCTCCTGCCGCGCCGCCTTGACCCGCCCGTCCAGTTCCTCGGCGCGCACGGTGTCGCCCAGGGCCCGCAGCTCGCCGGCGACCGACCGCAGCTTGCCGACCATCGGGTCGGTTGCGAAGTACGTGTTGACCTCGTCCAGCGTGGACAGTGACGCGACCCGTCGCTGCACGCTCGCCAGGGTTCGTTGCGCCGAGGCCACCAGCCGCTCGGCCCGCCGCGCCCGCTCGTCGAGCAGGCCCTGCCGCCGGCCCGCGAACGCCTCGTACAGCTCGGTCCGCTTGGCCGTCAGCTGGTCGACGCTGTTCCAGCCATTGGGCGAATCGAAGTCGCCGAACCGCGACTCCAGCGCCTCGACCTGCAGCATCAGCTTGGCCGACTGCTCGTCGCAGCGCTCGGGCGTGTCGGCCGCCGCGAGCCCCGCCGTGATCGCCTGCCCGAGCAGGGCGAACTCGGCCGCGAAGGCGGCCCGCCCCTCGGTGGCGGCCAGGTCGCGGCGGCGCGCGTCGAGTGTGGCCCGGGCCCGGTTGACCCCGCCCAGCACCTCGCCGATCCGCTCGAGGATCGCGACCCGCACGGTGGCGTCGGCGATCTCCAGCCCGCCGACCACGTCGATGACCACCTGGAGGCCGTCGGCCTGCTCGGTGAGCCTGGCCACGACCGGCTCGCCCGCGGCCACGCTGGCGATCTTGCTCGCCTCGGTGACCAGGTCCTCCACCGCCCGCTGGTAGCCGGCGAACGCGTCCTCGCGGCGGAGGAACTCGACCGCGCGGCCGGCCGTGGCATCGACCTCCGCCGCGAGTTGATCTTCCAGGGTGGTGAGCCGGGCCAGGTCCGCGTACCGCATCTCGCGCAGCGTGACCGCGTGTCCCTGCTGCGCGCGCAGCGAGGCGAGCAGCGCGATCCAGCCGTCGGTGGCGACGGGCGAGTCGTTGCGAGCGCGCCGGATCAGCGCTTCGGCTTCTCCTCGCAACTCGTCGACCGCGGCCGTGGCCTGCGCGGTCAGCTGCTGCACCGTCTCGAACTCGTCGAGCACCTGCTCGGCCGTCGCCCGCACCTCGCCGACCGGTCCGGCCAGGTTCTCCAGCTCGGCCTCGCCGAGCCAGAAGTAGTGGTCGAAGAGCCGCCCGCAGGCCGCGATGATCGCCTCGAAGACCGGCCCCGACGGCGACATCTCGTCGACCATCCGGGCCACCGAGAGCGCGTCGGCGATGCCCCGCACCAGGTCGGCGTTGCCGATCCGCTGCAGCGGACCCTCGCCGTCCGGCTGCGCCGCCGCGAACGTGTCCGACACGTACGGCGTCTGCCACAGCTGCATCGCGTGCACCCGGCTCGGCTCGTCGCCGTCGTGCCGGAACGCGATCAGGGTGCCGTCGTCGAAGAGCGACCACCCGTGGCAGATGATCGGGGTGGCGACCTCCTTGCGGATCACGTTGTAGGGCAGCAGCAGGTAGCGCCCCGTCTCGCGGGCGTGGAAGACGTAGAGCACGTCCTCGCCGTTGACCGAGCGCACCACCCGCTCGAACTCGAGGTCGGCGGTCTCCGCGTCGAACGTCCGGCTCACGCCCGTGGCCAGGTAGTAGCCGCCGGGGAAGATGATCCCCTGGTCCTCGGGCAGCCGCTGGCACGCCTGCCCGATCCCGTCGAGCCGCCGCACGTCCCGGGTGCGGGTGTTGAAGACCAGGTAGCGGCGCCGGGTCTCCTTGTAGGGCAGGATTCGAAGCAAGATCAACGGCCCGAGCTTCGCGTACGCGATCTCGGCGTCGGCCAGGCTCTGCAAGGGCTCGTCCACCGGCTCGGTGTAGATGCCCTCGCCGTTCTCGGTGTTGTTCTCCACCTTGATCGTGAGATCGCCGCCGACCGTCTCGACGAAGACCACGTCCTCGATCGAGACGTGCGGGTGCCGGCCCTGCACGTGCTGGTCCCGCGTGGTCGGCGTCCACTCGAAGTCGTGCGCCGGCGGGAAGACGTGGTCCCGCTCGCCGCGGCTGTCCACGTACGACACGGCGCCGTCGGTGGCGACCCGCCAGCGCAGCACCTTGACGTCGTCGCCGCGCGCCCCGGTCTGGAACACCGCGAGCAGCAGTCCTTCCAGCCGGCGCAGCTGGAGCAGCTTGGTGTCGCGGTAGTACCGGTACAGCTCGGCGAAGTCGCGCTGGAAGCCCGGGTCGTCGAGCAGCCCCGGCTTCTGCGACCCGGCGAACTTCCCGCCGGCGAAGTCGTGCACCGCGAAGACGTCCGCGATCGAGGTCTCGGCCTTGAGCCCGATGAAGACGTTGTAGCCGAACAGCATCGCGCCGCCCACGTGCGCGATGTCCCGCGGCACGCAGTTGTTCTCGGTGCGGATCCGTTCGGTGCCGGTCAGCGTCATCGGCCAGCCGCCGAACGTCCGCACCCGCCGGTCGTTCAGCGCCTCGGCCCGCGCGGCCAGCTCCTTGGCCTGCGCGCCCAGCCGGGCGCGCAGTACCTCGTAGGTGCCGGCGTCGAGAGTCGACGTCGCTGTGCCCGACGTCACTGGGCCTTTTCTTCCTTCAGCTGCTTGGCCAGGAGCGCGGCGACGCTGACGTTGGCCACGTCCGCGGTGTCGATCCCGGCCAGCGCCTTGCCCAGGTCGCCGACGAGGTTGCCGTTGCCCTCGATGTAGCGGGCGCCGATCGCCTGCGCCACGTTCGAGTGCTCGACGAAGCCGTCCACGCTCTTGCCCAGCGTGATCGAGCCGATCAGCTTGTCGAAGAAGACCGACTCGCCGCCGACGATGTCGATGTCCGCCTTCTCGAGGCCGGCCGCGATGACCTTGGCCTGCGCCTCGGCGATCTCCTTGTGCACGCTGATGCCGGCCAGCCGGATCTCCTTCTCCATCTCCAGCCGCAGGCGGTACTCCTCATGCTGGCGGGTGGCGTCGTCGAGCGCCGCCATCGCGCCCGCCTTGTCTTGCAGGCCGGCCGCCTCGGCCACCAGCTTCGCCTTGATCGAGTCGGCCGCGATCATCGCCTTCTCGCGGGCGACCACGTTCTCGGCCATGCCGTGCTTCTCGACCACCTCGGCGTTGCGCTCGCGCACCTGCACGTCGGCGAGGCCGGCCGCGGCCGCCTCCGCCTGCAGGCCCTCGGCCAGCCGGATCTTGGCGCGCGCGTCGAGCTCGGCGGTCTGCTGCCGCGCTTCGGCCAGCACCAGCTCCTCGCGGGCCTTGAACTTGGCCGCGGCCTCGGCCGCCTCGGCCGCCTTGATGTCCTTGACCAGCGATTCCTGCGCCTCAGCCTCGGCGTTGATGATGACGGCCTGCCGGGTGCGCTCGGCCTCCTCGACGACCCGCAGGCGCTTGATGTTCTCTTCCTGCTCGGCGACCGTCTTCTCGACCGCGATCCGCTCCCGGATCACCTCGGCGATCGAGCGCTTCTCGCCCTCGACCTCCTTGTCCTTGGCGATCGTGGACAGCTCGGTCTCGCGCTGGCGGGCGATGACCTCGAGCATCCGGTCCTTCTCGATCCGCTCGGTCTCGATCGCGATGACCCGCTCGCGGTTCTTCTCGGCCACCGCGATCTCGCGGGCCTTGTTCTCGCTCTGCACGCCCAGCTGCTGTTCGGTCTTGAGCTTCGCGCCCTCGGAGCGCAGCAGCTCCTCGGCGTGCGCGAGCGCGATCTCGGCCTCCTCACGGGCCCGCATCGTCTCGATCTCGCGGCGCTGCTTGATCTCGGCGTCCGACTGCCGGCGCTGCAGCTCGAGGATGGTCTCCTTGGCCTCCACGTTCTGCCGGGTGATCTCCTTCTCCTCGTTGCGCCGGAAGTCGTTGGTGCGCACCGCCTCGATCGCGGTCAGCTCGGTGATCTTCCGGATGCCCTGGGCGTCGAGGATGTTCTTGGAGTCGAGCGACAGCAGCGGGGTCTGCTCGAGGAAGTCGATCGCCGCGTCCTCGAGGCTGTATCCATTGAGGTCGGTGCCGATGACCTCGATGATCTGGTCGCGGAACTCGTGCCGCTTGGTGTAGAGGTCGACGAAGTCGAGCTGCTTGCCGACCGTCTTGAGCGCCTCCGAGAACTTCGCGCTGAACAGCTCCTGCAGCGTGGCCTCGTTGCTGGCGCGGGCGGTGCCGATCGCCTGGGCCACCTTGATGACGTCCTCGGTGGTCTTGTTGACCCGCACGAAGAACGTGATCCGGATGTCGGCCCGGATGTTGTCGCGGCAGATCAGACCCTCGCGGCCGGTCCGCACGATCTCGATGGTCTTCACCGAGATGTCCATGATCTCGGACTTGTGCAGGACCGGGAGCACCACGGCGCCGGTGAAGGTGACATCCACCCGTCGCACCTTGGAGATGATCAGCGCCTTGCCCTGTTCGACCTTGCGGAACATGCGGCTCAGGAAGAAGAGCACGCCGAGAGCGATGAGGACGACGACGGCAATCACGATGCCAAGACCGGTGGAGATTACTTCCATCAATGTTCCTTCGTGGCGATGTCGGCGGGAACGACCCAGAAGAATTCGCCTTCCGGGTCGAAGTCGTAAAGCACGGCGACCGTGCCGGCGTGCAAGTCGTCGGCGCCGGTCTGTCGAACCTGCACGATGGCGGACGAGCCGTCTTCGGCGCGGACTTCGGCCTGACCGAAGGTGGGGGTCACGCGCCCGGTGCGGATGACACAGGTACGGCCGACGAAGTCGGCGCGGGACTCGGGGCGGGCCGGCCACCACCGTCCGATGAGGACGACGATCAGCCAGGTTGTCAACCAGGCCACCGCCAGCGCGGCGACCAGCGCGATCCACGCCGGGAGGAACACGGCCCCGGCCAGGCTGCCGAACCAGGCGAAGACCACCAGCAGCGAAATGGGAACCGAGACCGGCACGCCACCGAGCCCGGCGAAGCCCAGCAGGTCGCCGCTGCCATCGGCGTCGGGATCGGC
Organism: Actinoplanes sp. NPDC051513; assembly: GCF_044454685.1. Lineage (NCBI taxonomy): Bacteria > Bacillati > Actinomycetota > Actinomycetes > Micromonosporales > Micromonosporaceae > Actinoplanes > Actinoplanes sp. NPDC051513. Next base: position 77,921 of record NZ_JBITDW010000007.1, on the reverse strand, counting down.
GCCGCCCGCGATGACCACCGCCCAGAACGCGATCACGATGATGAGAAGCGGCGTGAACAAGACGGCGGGAAAGCTCAACGCAGCCTCGATGAACCCGTTGATGACGCCCCCGTTTCGTCGCTGGCGACAGTTATGGTGACAGGCATCGTCAATGCGCGGTAGCACGTGTCCGACCCGTCGCGCAGGACTTTCGCCGAACTCTCGCCGGACGCGTCGTATTCGATTGATTGCCCGGTTTCGGCGATTTTGCGCCGCTAGTGTCGCTCTCGATGACAGAGACGACGACAGAGGTACGTTCCCCGGCCGCCGCTGGCGCGGCCGGGCCGTCCCTCGCGTTCCGTCCCGACATCGAGGGACTGCGTGCCGTCGCGGTCGCCGCGGTGGTGCTGTTCCACGCCGGCGTTCCCGGAATCGGGGGCGGCTACATCGGGGTCGACGTCTTCTTCGTCATCTCCGGGTTCCTCATTACCTCCTTGATGCTGCGCGAGGTCGCCACGACCGGGGGCCTCTCGCTATTACGCTTCTACGGCCGCCGCGCCCGGCGCATCCTGCCCGCGTCGGGCGTCGTGCTGGTCACCGTGATCCTGGCCGGATACCACTGGCTCGGTTTCCTCCGCGGCGACGAGATCGCCTCGGACGGCCGGTGGGCCGCGCTGTTCGCTTCCAACTTCAACTTCGCCGCTCAGGGCGTCGACTACCTGGAGTCGCAGGCCGCGCCCTCGCCTCTCCAGCACTTCTGGTCGCTCGCGGTCGAGGAGCAGTTCTATTTCGTCTGGCCCGCGCTGCTGGTCCTGCTGATCTGGCTGGGCCTGCGGCACCTCACCCCGGCGGTGCTGGGCGTCGCGGTCACCGCGTCGCTGGTCTGCTCGGTGTGGCAGTCGGGCATCACCTGGTCGTACTTCTCCCCGGCGACGCGCGCCTGGGAGCTGGGGGCCGGCTGCCTGCTCGCGCTTGCGGCCGGCCGCCTGAGCCGGATTCCGGCCGGCCTGTCCTCCGCGATGGCGGGGGTGGGGCTGGCCGGGATCATCGTCGCGGCGCTGACCTTCGACGACGGCACCCCGTTTCCCGGGTACGCCGCGGCGTTGCCGGTGGCCGCCACTTTGCTGGCCCTGGCCGGCCGTTCAGACGCGGTGCTCGGCGTCGCGCCGCTGCGCTGGCTGGGCCGGATCTCGTACTCGCTGTACCTGTGGCACTGGCCGGTCCTGATGATCGCCGCGCAGGCCTTCGGCCCGCTCAACGGGCTCACCCGCACCGGCCTGGTGCTGCTCGGCGTGGTGCTGGCGATCGCCACGTACGCGCTGGTGGAGAACCCGATCCGGCACAGCCGCCGCCTCCGGCGGTCGCACCTGCTCACCGCTCTTCTCGCCCTGCTGCTCATCCTGGCGCCGGTCGCGGTGGCCCTGTGGAAGACGGCAACGTCGCCCGGAGCGGGCGACCAACCCCAGTTTCAGCCCCGGTTAGGAGCGTCGGTCGCGCATGTGCAGCCCTGATTCCCGTACGCGTCTTCTGCCGGTTCTTTTGACTTTGGTCTTGCTGTCGGCCTGTGGCGACGGCAAGCCCGCGCCGCGCCCGTCGGATCAGCCCGCTCCGCGGATCGCGTTGTCGAGCGTGCTCGCCGCGGTCCGCAAGGCGCCGGCCATCCGCACGGCGCCGGCCGACCTGACGCCGTCGATCGCGAGCGCCGGAACCGATCTGGGCTTCGACAACGAGAGGTGCGAGGTCGCGCCGGCCGCCGATCGGATCATGGAGCCGTGCGTCTTCGGCGATCCGGCGAGCGCGCTGCGCGTGGTGCTCTACGGCGACTCGCACGCCGGGATGTGGCTGCCGGCGATGAAGGAGATCGCGCAGCGGCGGCACTGGCGGCTCGAGTTCTACGGCAAGCCGGCCTGCCCGACACCCGAGCTGAGTTTCTGGAACCAGCAGGAGCAACGGCCGTTCGCCGAGTGCGGCCGGTTCCACTCGTACGTCCTGGGTGAGGTGCGCCGGACGCGGCCCGACCTGGTGGTGGTCACCAACGAGAGCTTCTCGCAGAAGGTGGACCGTGGCGAGCTGATCACTCCCGGACAATGGGCGGCGGGGCTGCGCAAGACGCTGACCTCGCTGTCGCTGGCCGCGGCGCGGGTGGTCGTGCTGGGCGACACCCCGGTGCTCGACCAGAGCACGCCGGACTGCCTGGCCGCGCACGGGTCGAACCTGGCCACCTGCTTCACGACCCGGACGAAGGCCACCGCGCGGGTGTGGAACGCGGCCGACGAGTCCGCGGCGCACGGCGCCGGCGCCGGGTACGTCTCGGTGCTGCCCTGGCTGTGCTCGTCGATCTGCACGCCGGTGATCGGGAACGTAATGGTCTACCGCAATCGGTTCCACATCACCGGGACCTACTCGCGGATGCTCAACGGCGTGCTCGAGGATGCGCTGGACCGGACCGATCCAGCCGCCCGGGTGCCTTAGCGATCTTGATAACTCGCGATGGCTTATTGGGGCCTCGCGCGGATCGCGTCCTTCACCGCCTCGACGTCGCGCCGGCCGCTGGCCATCGCCTCCTCCGGCAGCGGCTTGCGGATCTGACCTTTTCCGGTCAGCGCGGCCACGCCGGCGACCACCAGCAACAGCGCCGCGGTGATCAGCACGGCGGCCCAGGCCGGCATCTATTGGCCGATCTCGCTGACCTCGGCGAACGGTTTGTCGTCCCACCAGGTCGCGTGAATGATGAAGCTGTGGTTCGTCTCGTTGAAGTAGACGGCCAGATTGTCGGCGGAGTCCTGGAACTTCTGCACCGCGTACCCGTCGGCGGGCGTCGCCGTGACCAGCGAGACCACGCTGTCGGAGGTCATCTTGATGACCGCCTGGCCACCCTCGACCTGGAACGACCGCACGTACGTGCGCAGCCCGTCGTCGGCGGTGGTGACCGTCCAGCCGTCCTCGGTCGTGGTCTTCGGCGGCGTCGTCGAATTGGTGGCCGGTTTCGTCGTGGGGGGTTTTGACGTCGGCGTCGTCCGTGGCTTCTTGCTGGTCGGGGACTCCTTTGGTACCGGCGTGGTCACGCTCGGCAGCGGCGCGGGGAAGCTGGTCGCCGCCGCGGCCGGGAGCTGCGCGAGGGCGCCATCCTGCGGCTCGCTGGCGCGCAGCACCGGCAGGATGGCGACGCTGGCCAGCACGATGCTGGTCGCGGTAGCCGCAGCCCAGCCCGCGATCGGAGTCCACCGGGAAGATCCCACGCGGCCATGTTCTCAGATACACCTATGCTGCACCGCATGGCGCTGATCCTGCTGGTCGAGGACGACCGCATCATCACGGCCGCGCTGTCCCGGGCGCTGACCGATGCCGGGCATGTCGTGCGGCCGGTGGGCCGCGCCGGCGACGCGCTGAAGATCGTCAGCGAGGAACGGCCCGACCTGGTCATCCTCGACCTCGGGCTGCCCGACATCGACGGCACCGACGCGCTGCGGATGATCCGCTCGGTCTCCGACGTGCCGGTCATCGTGGCCACCGCCCGCCGCTCCGAGGCCGACATCATCACGCTGCTCAGAGCCGGCGCCGACGACTACGTGACCAAGCCGTTCTCGGGCGGGCACATCCTCGCCCGCATCGCCGCCGTGCTGCGCCGGGCCCGCACCGCGCCCGAGCCGATCCAGCAGCAGATCGTCGTGGGCGACCTGATCATCCACCCGAGGCAGCGCCGGGCCGAGTTGCACGGGCAGCCGCTGCAGCTGACCCGGCGCGAGTTCGACGTGCTGGCGTACCTCGCCGAGCGGGTCGGCCAGGTGATCAGCCGGCGTGAGCTGATGAACGAGGTCTGGAACCAGGCCCGGATCGGCGAGGAGCAGACCATCGACGTACACATCTCGTGGCTGCGCCGCAAGCTCGGGGAGACGGCGGCGCAGCCGCGCTTCCTGCACACCGTGCGCGGTGTGGGCGTGATGATGGTCGATCCTCGATGAGATGGGCATTGAACCGGCTCGCCCTCGCCATCACGTCGATGGTGGCGCTCGCCTTCCTCGTCCCGCTGGCCGTGGCCACCCGGCAGATCGCCCATGACCGGGCGGTCAGCGACGCGCGCCAGCAGGCCACCTCGCTGGTCACCGTGCTCGGCGTCGACGCCGACCCGACGTTGCTGACCAACGCGGTGGCCAGCACCACCGCGGGCAGCGCCGGCCGGCTCGCCGTACACCTGCCGGAGGTCGCCCCGATCGGCGTCTCGCACACCGACGCCGCCCAGATCTCCCTAGCCGCGCAGGACCGCCGGTCGGTGCTGGCGCCGGCGCCGGACGGCGTCGCCTACCTGCAGCCGACGGTCCTCACCGACGGGCGCACGGTCGTGGTCGAGGTCTACGTTCCCGACGCCGAGATGCGCCGCGGCGTGTGGGCGGCCTGGCTGGTGCTCGGCGGGCTCGCAATCGTGCTCGTCGCCGGGTCGACGCTGCTGGCCGACCGGCTGGGCAGCCAGATGGTGCGGGCGACCCGGCAGCTGGCCAACTCGACCCGGCGGCTCGGCGGCGGCGACCTCAAAACACGCGTTGAACCGGTCGGCCCGCGCGAGCTGCGCGACGCCGCGAACGCCTTCAACACCATGGCGGACGACCTGCGGAGCCTGCTCGACAAGGAGCGCGAGCTGGCCGCGGACCTTTCACACCGATTGCGTACGCCACTGACGGCGCTCCGCCTGGACGCCGAGGCGATGCCACCCGGCCCGATAGCCGAGCGGATGCGGCAGGCCTGCGACCTGCTCGACGAGGAGCTCGAGGCGATCATCACCGGCGCCCGGCTCGGCGTCGAGGCGCGCGGCCAGGAGCGCACCGACCTGGTCGAGGTGCTCGCCGACCGCCTGGCGTTCTGGTCGGTGCTCGCCGAAGATCAGGAGCGGCCGTGGGAGGTCGTCGGCGGCGACGTGCCGGTGATGCTGCCGCTGCCGCGCAGCGAGCTGATCCTGGTGGTCGACGCCATGCTCGGCAACGTCTTCTCGCACACCCCCGAGCGCACGGCTTTCCGGGTCAGCATCTCGCCGTCCGGGCTGCTGGTCGATGACGCCGGCCCCGGCATCCGCGACCCCGCGCATGCCGTGCAGCGCGGTGTCAGCGGCGCCGGCTCGACCGGCCTGGGCCTCGACATCGTGCGCCGAGCCGCCTCTTCATCGTCGGGCGAGCTCGTTATTACGCGCAGCCCGTTGGGCGGCGCCCGCGTCGGCATCCTGTTCCCGGTTTCATGATCCTTTCCGGGTCCGTTAAGGCTCCTTTATGGCAGCGCTCCCTACCGTCTCCGGCGTAACTGGCCCCCGGAGTGTTGTGGAGTGCTGACATGCGCAGGAAGATCGCCTATCCGCTGGTAGCCCTGGGCGTACTCGGATCGAGCCTGGCGGTCGCCTCACCGGCTTCGGCCCACGGATACGTCTCGACGCCGCCCAGCCGCCAGGCCCTCTGCGCCTCCGGCGCCGTGACCGACTGCGGACCCATCCAGTTCGAGCCGCAGACCGTGGAGGGTTTGAAGGGCTCGCGATCGTGCGACGGCGGGGTGGCGCAGTGGTCGGTGCTCTCGGACGAGTCCCGGAACTGGCCCGCGAAGTCCGTCGGCTCGTCGGTGACCTTCACTTGGGTGTTGACGGCCCGGCACCGCACCGCGGATTGGGTCTACTACATCGACGGCACGAAGGTCGCCACCTTCGACGGCGGCAACGCCCAGCCCGATGCCGTCGTCTCCCACACGGTCGACCTGAGCAAGTTCCCCGGCCGGCAGAAGGTCTTGGCCGTTTGGAACATCGGCGACACGGCGAACGCCTTCTACAACTGCGTAGACCTGAACGTCGGCGGCGGCGAATCGTCATCGACGCCTACCACCGCGCCGACGACTGCACCTATCGTTGCCGCTACTTCCTCTCCCGCCGCGACCAGCGGCTCGTCCTCATCTTGGGCCGCCGGAGTCTCGTACAAAACGGGCGAGGTCGTGACTTATCGCGGTAAGCGCTACCAGTGCCGCCAGTCGCACACGTCGATCAACAGCTGGGAGCCGACCATCTACACCCTCGCCCTCTGGCTCCCGCTGTGAAGCGCCTGATTCTGGCCGCCCTGCCGCTCCTCTTCGTAGGCGCCTGCGGCACGGCCGCGCCTTCTCCGGCCTCGGTCGTCTCCGCTCAAGCGGTAGCGGAAATCCAGGCCGGCAGCGACTTCAACGACACCGACGTGATGTTCCTACAGATGCTGGTCTACCACCAGAAGCAAGGCCTCGAGATGACCGCGATGGCCGCCGCACGGGCAAAGAATCCGTCGCTGAAGACGCTCGCCCAGGCCGTTCAGGCCACCGAGAAGGACGAGCTGTCGATGATGCAGGCGTGGCTGACCCAGTGGAAGAAGCCCGTCGACGTCGACACCAACAAGAGCCTGCACGCCGACCACGGCGGCCTGCCCGCAACAGGCCCCGCCGAGATCAAGGCGCTGAAGACGGTTTCGGCCGCGGGCTTCGACACCGCGTTCCTCAACCTGTTCCTGGCCCACCAGCACAACGCCATCGAGATGGCTCACCTGGAGACCACAAACGGCGCGAACAAGGAGGCGAAGGCCTTCGCCGAGCGGGTGCGCGAGTCCCGCCAGAGCGAGGTCCAGCAGATGCTGAAGCTGATGAACAGCTGACGTGCGGATTGCCCACGCGGGCCCCGGGAATTTGGCGGCCGCCGACAACCCCACGCCTGCCTTGTGTCGGCGCGCTGGTCATCTGTAGCGGCGTCCTGTCGATGCTTTGGGGCATGATGTCAAGATGAATGGGCAGCAGCCGTCGGTGTGGTGGGTGAACCAGGGCTCGACGTACGGCAAGGCTCGTAATTCCGGTGTCATCTGGGCGCCGAAGCTCAACAAGGCCGGACGCACTGAGCGCCACTGGGAAACGATGCGCGACGTTAGCGGCGGCGACATCATCCTGCACTACAGCAACGGAAGCTTGCGGGCTATCGGGACGGCCGAAGGCCCAGCGTCGGATGCGGCGAATCCGTTCGAATCCGACGAGTGGGAACAGGACGGCCGGCTCGTCCAAGTTCACTACGAAGATCTTGGTAGCCCGGTTCCCTTGGCATCGATCCCGGCGGCCGTGCGTATCCCCGCTTCAGGCCCCTTCACCAGCGTAGGCTCGGTGCAGCAAGGCTACCTGTATAAGGTCGGCGAGGCCCTGCTGAACGTGCTGGTCAGGGACTTCCCCGAGTTTGGTGCTGCGATGCCGTGGTATGAGCCAACCGAGACAACGTCAACGGCGTCTGACATCGACCTCGCGACGGTCCAGCAGAACTTTGCCGCTGCGGTGGAGGAATCGGGGCTCGCTTTCGCGTCGGGCGGCAACTTCGTACGCGCCTTCCTTAGTGGCATCTTGGCCAAGCCATTCGCCATCCTCACCGGGTTGTCCGGTTCTGGTAAGACTCAGCTCGCCATGCGACTCGGTGATTGGCTCGGCCGTGATGCTGGCGGGCGCCCTCGGTATCTAGTCGTGCCGGTCCGACCGGACTGGACCGGGCCGGAGGCGCTGCTGGGCTACGAGGATGCCCTCCGCAGCGCCGAGGCGAAGACGCCGGTGTGGTTCGTACCCGAAGCGCTGCAGCTCATCCTCCGCGCGGTCGACGATCCCACAGCGCCGTACCTGCTCATTCTCGACGAAATGAACCTAGCCCACGTTGAGCGCTACTTCGCCGATTTCCTCTCCGGCACGGAGTCACGCCAGCCGATTCTGCCCGATTTGGTGCGACGAGACGAGGACTTGTCCTGGGAGGTGCGCAGCGTTCCTGGTGAGCGGCTCCCGTTGCCGCGGAATCTGTTCGTCGTCGGCACGGTCAATGTGGATGAGACGACGTACATGTTCTCTCCCAAGGTTCTGGACCGGGCATTTACTTTTGAATTCCGCGTCGAGGCAGACGCTCTGGACCCCGATCGTGGCCGTCCCGTCCCGGCGGCAGCCGCTTCTGAGGAAATCGTTCGGCAAGTCTGCGCCCTGGCCGAAGACGATGGCTGGCACCACACGCATCCGTATGAGTACCGGGAGCAGTTGGTTGAGGCCCTACGGGGCGTGCACCGACTCCTCGCCGACGTCAGTTTTGAGTTCGGTCACCGCACGATGTACGAAAGTCTGCGCTTCGCCGCTATTTATGCCGCCTCATCGTCATCCACTCCGTCAATCGACGAGGTGTTCGACCTCATCCTGATGCAAAAGATTCTGCCGCGATTGCATGGCTCCCGGCGTCGGCTGGAACCGCTCCTCGTGGAGCTCCAAACACGGGCAAACGGTGACGAATCCGTCCGATGGCCGCTGACACACTCCAAGGTCGGCCGCATGTTGGAGGTTCTGCGGGCAAACCAGTTCGTGAGTTTTGCTGAGTAGCCATGACGTCAGTCTCCCTACCTCTCCGTGACTTGGCTGGCCAGGAGCGCGGAGCTCTGGTGGTGTCGGAGCTTCCCAGCGGTCCACCACCGGCAGTGAACGGCTCTGTCGCGCTGATAGAGGGTCAGCGGTACTGGTACGAGCTGCATGGCGTCGATCAAGTCTCGCGGATCGAGCCGGCGGAGCTTTTCGATCCCGATGACGTGTCTCTTGGCCATGGGCGAATCGCACCCGGGCAATCTGTGGGCACGATAGTCATCGTCGTCTACTCGAATTCGGCCATTTTGTCGGCCGTTGTCGATGTCGTGCCCGCCAAGCTGACACAGCGCGATGAATACCGCCAAATGCTTTCCGATATCACGAAGCATGCGGCTGAGGCGGTGCTCCAAGGGTTCGCGCCGGCCGCCCTTGAGGCCGCAATAGCGAACCACAGCACTGACCTGCTATACCAGCGATTCGTCATCCTCGACTCGCACTTGCGCTCCGACGAATTTGAAGCAGTGCTAGGGCAGATACTTGGCGATCCTCATCTCGAATGGCGCGCGGTCGGGGAGCGTCAAAGCCCGGGAAGCGCGTACCCAGTGGGACCGGCGTTCGGAAGGGCGCTTGGCGCGCCGGGCCCACGTCGACCTTGGCTGCAGGGACGCGGCCGTCCGGCCCTGTCCACGATGCCAACGATGCTGGAGCGATCTAGGCACGAGACGACGGTCGATACCGCACCCAACCGGTTCGTCAAATATGCACTGGAGACGTGGCGAGCGCTGGCACGGCAACTGCGTGACGGTTTGGTCCGTGACGATCTAAGACTTGTGCCGGGACCGATGCGCCGAGGAAAGCAGGCCGCCGACGAAGCAATCGAAATTCTCGACGACATCCTGAATCGCCCGCTGTTTCGCCAGGTCGGAAGGCTCGACCGCTTCCCATCGAGCAGCCAGGTGCTGCTCAGACGGGCAGGTTATCGGCAGTTGTTTCACATGTTTGTACTCATCGACGCTGGACTGGAACTGCCGTGGGATTCGGACGCAGATGACGTCTACAATCCCACTCTCCGCAATGTCGCGACGCTTTATGAGCTGTGGAGCTACCTCACCTTAGTCGATGTTGTAGGTGAGGTGTGCGGACAACGACAGACCGCGCAGGCCTTCACACCCAGCGCTAACGGGCTGTCGCTGCGCCTCATGACGGGCGTGGAGTCCGCACTCGTTTGGTCAACGACTAGGCGCGGTCGTCCGCTCGAGGTGCGTCTCATGTTCAATCGTCAGTTCACCGCCGGAAATGGGTCATGGACGGCACCTATGCGACCCGACTGCTCGATTCTTATCCGTCCGCTCCCGTTGGCTTCGGCGCGCGCTGAAGAACTCGACGTTTGGGTGCACTTCGATGCCAAGTACCGTGTAAGCGGAGCCGCACCTATTGATTTCTCGGTGGAGGACGAGGACGGCGTGATTTCACGGGGAGCGGCGAAACGCGACGACCTACTCAAGATGCACGCGTATCGCGATGCCATTCATCGCACCGCGGGCGCGTACGTCCTGTACCCCGGTGACGTGACCGTCGATCGGCGTCAGTTTTCCGAGGCACTTCCCGGCCTTGGTGCCTTCCCGCTTCGCCCCGGCGCCGAGGGGGCCTACGGCGTCGAGGAGATCTCGATCTTTCTGACCGGCGTCCTAGATCACGTAGCCGACCAAGCGACCCAACATGAGCGGGAGAGGTTCTGGCGGGCGCGCATCTATGCGGCTCCGGCACAGGAGCATCCGCGCCTGCCTCCGGCGCCTTTCCTTGATCGACCGCCGGCGGATACCGACGTCCTGGTGGGATACGTGCGAGGTTCAAGGCACCGGGCGTGGATCGACCAGACTCGCAGCTACAACGTCCGCGCGGACAACCGAACCGGAGCGTTGCATCTCGGGAGTCGTGAACTTAGTGCCCGCCTCGTACTGCTATACGAGGAGGTTCGTAGCGTCCCGCGCATTTTCGAACTTGCTCGCGCTGGCGAATGGCGTGCCGTGGATCGTCAGGAACTTATCGGCACCGGATACCCCGAGCCCCGCGGCCTCCTGTATCTCGTTACAAGTCTCGACGTTGTGGCGGACCCGCCGGCTTGGCTGACAGACGTTGCCATCGATGCTCTTAAGCCCGCAAGCGCCGCGCGTGGCGCGCCGTTCGCGGTGACCTGGCTCGACCTAATGGCGAGCGTACGGGCTCCTCAAGAATCCGGGTGATCGCTCTGGGGACGTTCGGACCTCGTTACCCATGGTCGGATAGCGTGTGGCGGTATACCGAACAGGTACTGCAAAGGGGAGCAAGTGGAGCTGCTGCACTCAGGCAAGGTCCGTGACGTCTACGCCGACAACAACGACCTACTCCTGGTCGCCTCCGACCGGATCTCGATCTACGACGTCATCCTCCCCACGCCCATCCCCGACAAGGGCAAGATCCTCACCCAGCTCTCCCTCTGGTGGTTCGACCAGCTGAGCGACGTAGTCCCCAACCACGTAATCTCCGCCACCGACGTCCCGCAGGAGTGGGCCGGCCGCGCCATCCGTTGCGAGCGCCTAGACATGGTCATGGTCGAGTGCATAGCCCGCGGCTACCTGGCCGGCTCCGGCCTCAAGGAGTACGAGCGCGACGGCGCCATCTCCGGCGTCCCGCTGGAAGCTGGCCTCATCGAAGGTTCCCAGTTAGCCGAGCCAGTCTTCACGCCCACAACCAAAGTCCCACCCGGGGAGGGCCATGACGAGTTCATGACCTACGCCGACGTCGAGGTCAAGGTCGGCAAAGAGAGAGCCGCCGAGCTCAAGAACATCACCCTCGAGGTCTACCGGCGCGGCCAGCAGATCGCCGAGACCAAGGGCATCATCATCGCCGACACGAAGATCGAGCTGGGCACGGCCAAGGACGGCACGCTCAAGCTGGGCGACGAGCTGCTCACCCCCGACTCGTCGCGGTTCTGGGCGGCCGACGAGTGGAAGCCGGGCGGCACCCAGCGTTACCTCGACAAGCAGTTCCTGCGCGACTGGTCGTCGAGCCTCACCGAGTGGGACCGGACCGACCCGGGGCCGGCCATCCCCGACGAGGTGGTCGAGGCCACCCGCAACCGCTATATAGAGGTATACGAGCGGCTGACGGGATCTAGCTGGAGCTAGTCCGCGGGCGGCGCGTCGACGACCACAGCGTCTGCAACGTGGCGCCACCGCGCTTGTTCATGAGGTGCGCGCCGTACGCCGTCGCCACCACCGCCATGATCACGCCGGTCCATCCGCCGAACACGATGCACAGCGGCGCCATCGTCCACAGCAGAATCGCCATCGTCGTGTACAGCCGCTGCTTCGGCCGGCACATCCGGTCGACGCGCTGGGTGAATCGTGGATCATCCGCGCGCAGCTGGGTAACCATGCCGTCGAAGACGGCTTTCTCGTTGGGTTCGAGCACGGGGGACCACCTCCGCGCTTTGGCTACCCGGCGATTCCCGCCCGAAAACTGTTGCCTGCGCCATGTGCCATAAAGATCAAGATCAATACCAATGATTCGTACGGGTGACCGCGCACCCAACCGCAGCAGCGGAGCCGCCAACTGCTCGGGCCAGCGGGCCGCCCCAGCGATATGCGCACCGCCGGCCGAGTAACGGCCGCCCCGACGTGCCACGAACGGCAACGTTGATCGGGCAAGCTGCGATCATGACCTCCGACCGGTCCGAGGACCGCCTGCGCGCCTGGGAGCACGCGACCGCCTACCCGCTGACCGCGCTCTCGGTGTTGTTCATCGCGGTGTACGCGTGGCCGATCCTCGACCCGGAGATGCATCCGCTCTGGCGTCACCTGTGCGAGGCCACCGATCTGGCGATCTGGGCGCTGTTCTGCATCGAGTACCTGATTCGCATGAGCCTGGCCCGCGACCGGCGCCGCTTCATCCGCTCGCACTGGTTCGACCTGGCCGTGCTGGTCCTGCCCGTGCTCCGCCCGTTGCGCGCGTTACGTCTGCTCAATGCCCTACGCGTGATCAACCGCCACGCCGTCGCCTGGACCCGGGGCCGCTTGGCCGTCTACGTCATAGCCGCCACCATCTTGATCGTCCTGGTGGCCGGCCTGGCCGTGCTGGAGGCCGAGCGAGGCCATCCCGACAGCAACATCCAGTCCTACCCCGCCGCCCTGTGGTGGGCGGTCTGCACGATCACCACAGTCGGCTACGGGGACCTCTACCCCGAAACGCTGGAGGGAAGGATGGTCGCCGTGGCCCTGATGATCGGCGGCCTGGGCCTGATCGGCTTCACCACTGGCTCCCTCGCCAGCTGGATAGTCGACCGCATCTCGGACGCCGAGCGCCCGGCCGGAACCGCCACCCGAGCAGACGTAGCCCTGCTCCTGCGCGAGATCCGCAAACTCCAAGCCGAGGTGAGCGACCTGAAGTCCCGCACCCACACCGACCCGGACCCCTGATCGCCCACGCCCGGCGTGACCCAGGTCACTCCGGTCGAATCTTGTGGCGCGGACCTCAAGTTGACGCCGCAAATAACCACCTACGCTCGAACTGTGGATTACGGCCACCCGCTTGAATTCGGGACCTTCGTCACGCCCGTCAATGACCCGCCTCAGGCCGCGGTCGCTCGGGCGCAGCTCAGCGAGCAACTCGGCTTCGATCTGGTTACCTTCCAGGACCACCCGTACAACGCCGGGTTCCTCGACACGTGGACGCTGCTGAGCTGGGTCGCCGCGCAGACGACGAAAATACATATCTCCGGCAATGTTCTGAACATCCCTATGCGTCCGGCGCCGGTGCTCGCGCGCGCGGCGGCCAGCCTCGACCTGCTCTCCGAGGGGCGGCTCGCGCTCGGGCTCGGCGCGGGCGCGTTCTGGGACGCCATGGTCGCGATGGGCTTCCCGCGCCGCACCGCCCCCGAGTCTGTCGATCAGCTGAGCGAGGCGATCGACGTGATCCGTGAGGTCTGGCGGGCCGACGAGCGCGCACAACTCCGCTACGACGGCAAGTTCTACCAGCTCAAGGGGGCCAAGCGTGGCCCCGCCCCGGCGCACGAGGTGCCGATCTGGCTGGGCGCCTACAAGCCGCGCATGCTGCGCCTGATCGGTGCCAAGGCCGACGGCTGGCTGCCGTCGCTGAGCTACTTCAAGCCCGGTGACCTGGCAAAGGGCAACGCGATCATCGACGAGGCGGCGGCCGGGGCGGGCCGCGATCCGCGCGAGATCCGGCGGCTGCTCAACATCTTCGGGGACCCGGCGAAGTCGGCCGACCAATGGATCGACGAGATCTTGCCGCTGGTGCTTGAGGACGGCATTGGCACTGTGATCATCGGGTCGGACGACCCGGGCGAGCTGCAGCGCTTCGCCGAGGAGGTCATTCCGGCGGTGCGGGAGCAGGTCGCCTCGGCGCGGTCGGCCGCGGGAGTGGTCGACGGGCCGGTGCGCAGCGCCGCCAAGCTCGCGAAACGACGCGAGGGCATCGATTACGACCAGCTTCCGGGGTCGCTCACGGCCGTCGAGCCCGGCGATCACGCGTACGCGAAAGTGCGCTCGACCTACATGCGCGGCGGCTCGCCCGGCCTGGTGATCCAGCCGAAGAACGCCGACGAGGTGGCCGACGCGCTCGCCTTCGCCCGCGACCAGAAGGTGCCGCTGGCGGTGCGCAGTGGCGGCCACGGGATCAGCGGACGGTCCACGAACGACGGGGGCATCGTGATCGACCTCTCGTCGATGCGCGAGATCACCGTGCTCTCCGAGGCGGATCGCCTGGTGCGGGTCGAGGCCGGCGCCCGCTGGAAGGACGTGGCGGCCGCGCTCGCGCCGCACGGGTGGGCGCTGTCGAGCGGCGACTACGGCGGCGTCGGGGTCGGCGGGCTGGCCACGGCCGGCGGCATCGGCTGGCTGGCCCGCGAGCACGGCCTCACGATCGACCACATGCGCGCCGCCGATCTGGTCCTCGCCGACGGCTCGAAGGTGCACGTCAGCGACGCGGAGCACCCCGATCTGTTCTGGGCGGTGCGCGGCGCCGGCGCGAACTTCGGCATCGTCACGGCCTTCGAGTTCCAGGTCGACGAGGTCGGCGACGTGGGCTTCGGCCAGTTCGTCTACGACGCGTCGGACCCGGCCGGCCTGCTGGAACGCTGGGGCGCGGCGATGGAGGCCGCCCCGCGCGACCTCACCACCAACCTGATCATGGGCCCGCCGCGGCGCGGGCAGGCGCTGGCCCAGGTGTACGGCGTGGTCGACTCGTCCACACCCGACACGATCATCGACCGCCTGACGCCGATCGCCCAGATCGCGCCGCTGCTCGACCAGCAGGTCCAACTGCTGCCGTACGCCGGTGTGATGAACGTGCCGGACGCCGCGCACGACGGGCAAGGCGAGCCGGTCGCCCGCTCGGGTCTGATCGAGCATCTGACCCCGTCGTTCGCCGCCGCGGCGGCTGAGCTGATCGCGTCGGGCACCGTTTACTTCTTCCAGGTGCGCTCCGTCGGCGGCGCGGTGGCCGACGTGCCCGAGGATGAGACCGCGTATTCGCACCGATCGGCAAACTTCTCGGTGGTGGCATTCGGCGCATCAAAGTCGAGATTGGACGCAGCATGGGGGGTGCTTGCCACCCATTTCCGGGGTTTGTACCTCTCCTTCGAAACTGACCAGAGTCCCGAGCGAATCCAAGAGGCCTGGCCAGCATCGGTTTTGGCCCGATTGCGCGCTCTCAAGAAGCAGTACGACCCGGCGAACGTCTTCCGTGACAACTTCAATATCGACCCTTTGGGGGAATAGTTCCGGCTCACGAGTGATCGACAACTACGTTCGGTAACCATTTCGGCGGGGTCGAAAAGCGGGAATTCACCCGTTCGGGGTGGCGTGTCCGTCCTCTGGTAACCGACGCGTCACCCCCAAGCCCAACGTTCGCCGCGGTGTCCGTGCGTAGCGGCCGGTTCCGCCGCGGCGCTCTCCGCCCCGCACCCCTCCCAGCCCCGCGCCCGGCCCCCGCCTGCGCCCAGCCCCGCACCCGCGCCTGGCCCCGCACCCGCGCTCTGCCCTGCAGCTGCGCTCGCGCCGACACCCCGCCCAGCTTTGGGCTCGCGCTCTGCCGCGCAGCTGCGCCCGCGCGCCGAAACTGCGCCCGGCTCTGTCCCGCACCCGCGCTCTGTCCCGCACCCGCGCTCTGTCCCGCACCCGCGCTCTGCCCCGTACCCCGCGCTCTGCCCCCGCGCTCTGGGCCAGGGCTCGCTCGGCCCGTGCCATCCCCCAGCAGCGACCGCCGAAATGCGGCGCAAACACGGGAGGGGCCGGCGCGCCAGCGCCAGCCCCTCTATATATCCGGAACGCTTTAACTCTGATGTGTCGTGGCAACCGGCCGCTTCGGCCAGGCCGCCCCCGATCCACACCCCTCACAGGACAATTGGTCGCCGCAAGCAGGACACCAATCGTTGGACCGTCGTAAATACCACCCGAGGGCCACCCCGGCGAGCAGGCTCAACAGGCCCACGAACGCCGCGACGGCCACCGCCCCGGTCATGCCGCCGAGCCTCGCACCGGCAGGCCGGTCGGCGTCATTCGCACGCCCCGGGCCTGTGGGCCCCGGTCGCGGCGGTCGAGCGCGGGATCTTCGGACGAGCGAGCCGTTACATAAGGAGCGGTGAAGGTGTCGACGCCGGTGCCGCGGTGGGCGCCGGGGCGGTAGGTCACGGTCACGGCGCGGGGGGAAGCCGCCTCGATCACGCCAGCACGCCAGCCGTCTCGGTAGACCCAGACCGGATCGGCGGGGTGGTAGCTGTCGGCAGGCGCCACGTCGGCGGGGTCACGCTGCGGCGGGGCGACGGTCGGCGCGGCAGGCCTTTCCGGGGTGCCGGGCGGAGGCGGGGAAGCCGTGGACATCGAGATGACCCTCCCAGATCTCGGAGACTCGGTCGTCAGGTTGGCGTTGACCGCCATCCATCCCGTACGCGTCGGCCGAGAAGCCGAACTGTGCGGCACGCCTCGCCAACCAACACGGTGTGTCAGCGAGCGATGCGTGTCTGTCAGCTATCATCCTCGCGAACGGTTGCAACCGCAAGGCCGTCTGCACGTGCATCCGCACCGAGCGAATGCTCTGGGCGTCACGCTCCGGAGATAAGCTGGTGCTGTTTCGTTGTGGACGATCTCCCCTTTAGGATGCGTAGGGACTGCGGCCGGCAGCCCCAGACAGCGATGACGAGGAGTCAGGTGAGCGCGGGTTCGCAGGAGGAGGCACCGGGCAGCGGCCCCACAGTGCTGCGGATCCTTCTCGGTGCCCAGCTTCGACGTCTGCGGGAATCCAAGGGGATCACCCGGGAAGACGCCGGGTGGGAGATCCGCGCCTCGGGTTCCAAGATCAGCCGGATGGAGCTTGGCCGGGTCAGCTTCAAGGAACGCGACGTCGCCGACCTGTTGACCCTTTACGGCGTCACCAGCGACCAAGAGCGTGAGGCGCTGCTCGTCCTGGCCCGCCAGGCGAACAACCCGGGTTGGTGGCAGCAGTTCAGCGACATCCTCCCCGGCTGGTTCCAGTCGTACCTGGGTCTCGAGGCGGCCGCCACGCTGATCCGTACGTATGAGATCCAGTTCGTTCCCGGTCTGCTGCAGACCCCCGATTACGCGCGGGCCGTCATCATGCTCGGCCACGCCGGCGTGACCCCGGAAGAGATGGACCGCCGCGTCGAGCTCCGGCGGGCGCGGCAGCAGGTCCTCGACCGGCCCGAGGCGCCGCAGCTGTGGGCGGTCATCGACGAGGCCGTGCTGCGCCGCCCGATCGGTGGCGTCGAGGTGATGCGGGCGCAGATCGAGGCACTGATCGAGGCGGCCAAGAAGCCGAACGTCCGGCTGCAGATCATCCCGTTCAACGCGGGTGGTCACGCCGCCGCGGGCGGCCCGTTCGCGATCCTGCGCTTCCCCGAGCCCGAGCTTCCCGACGTCGTCTACGTCGAGCAGCTCACCAGCGCGATCTACCTCGACAAGCGCGAGGACGTCGACCAGTACGCGATGGCGATGGAGCGCGTGTGCATCGACGCCGAGCCGCCGAACCACACGCCCGAGATCCTCGGCAAGCTGCTGCACGAGGTCGGCCGCCCGGCCTGACCGGGTCCGAGCAAAGCCGCCCGGCCTGACCGGGTGGGAGCAAAGCCGCCCGGCCTGACCGGGTGGGAGCAAAGCCGCCCGGCCTGACCGGGTCCGAGCAAAGCCGCCCGGCCTGACCGGGTCCGAGCAAAGCCGACCGGGTCATAGCAAAAGGGTCTGGACACCAGAAGAGGGCCGCGGTCGTCATGGGGTGACGCGGCCCTCTGTCGTCTGCACGGCAAGGGGCTGGTGAGGGGCCTTCTGCCGCGCGTCGTGTGTTGTATTCGCTCAGGTCTGCGCTAATCGGCCCGGGCGTGACGTGGACATGATCACGTCACGCCCGGCGCCCTTCGTCATACCGCTCGCGACTGGAGATCAGCCGAGCAGGTTGTCGAAGTCGCCGTCACGAACGCCCAGGATGAAGGCCTCGATCTCGGCGGGCGTGTAGATAAGGGCCGGCCCCTCGGGGTCCCGAGAGTTGCGCACGGCGACCTCTCCGGTGGGCAGCGCGGCGCACTCGACGCAGTTGCCGCTGGGGTTGCTGCGCCGGCTCTTCTGCCAGGTGACACCGTCCAACTGGCCGGCGGGGGTGCCGTTAACCGCGTACGACATTCGAAGCTCCCTTGGTTTGCTCCGGTCGGGGATCGCCCGGAGGTGCTCTCTCGTGGCAACGGCCGCATCACACGTTGTGCAAATGCACGTGCATTTGGCCTTGCGTACTCACGGGATTGTGAGCATGATAACGCACGTACACACCAGAAGGGGTGTCACTTACGGTGACATCTTTAAGTGACGGGTCGGTCGCGGAAACGGCGTCTGCGGTCTCGGCGCGAGGCTCCCTGGGGGGCGGTCCGAGCGAGAGGTGACGAGATGTCCATTCCCAACATCGGCCCCGAGCACGCGGAACCGGGCGACCCCGATGGAGTGGAAACACACCGGAGGAGAAACCCGCCGCTCGTCTACCGCGACGAGCCACAGACCGACGAGGTGTCCGCCGCGACGGCCAGGGCCAGCGCGGTGACGCACCGATTCGGCGGCGTCAGGTATGCCCTGAGCCGCCCCGATGCGACGGTGGCCGACCCCGTGCCACCGGCCGAGGAGGGTGATTCCGACGCGCGCGAGTGACCTCGTCAGCTGTGCGCGGGGCCGACGTGCCGGGCTTGTTCCCGGCCCCCCGGTGCCCGTGCCGACGGCGTTGACCTTCCGCGGTGGCCGCCTCCTCGAGCGCCTGCCCCGCTGGCCCGAACACGAGTTTGCGGAGTCCGACTATCGTCATGGCAGCGGCACGCTTCGGTTACGCATCGTGCATGTCGAGTGGGAGATCGCCATCGTCCGCGATGGGTCCACGTGGCTCGCGGCCGACGCCATAGAGATCAATTCGGCCGGCCATCGCGTCGGCCGGCGCCAAATATTCATCCGGGCGGAGCGGCTTCCGGCTCCGCTGGCGCGGAAGAGGCCGCGATTGCGTGCCGACAAGACCGCGAGCGCGGGTGTGACGCCGTAACACCCGCAACCCAACGCCGGTCGGGCGGTCCGGTTCCCCCGTGCCAGATCGCCCGACCGGTCCACTCGCTGCCGAGCGCCACGCCCGCTCGGTGGGAGGGGGTACTGGTCGGGGACCGCTACCCAAGGGCGGTCCCCGATCTGCCTCAGGGCCTGCTCGGTCCGGTCGGCGATCTGGTCGACGGGGGCTTGCGCGCGACTCCGGCCCAGTAATAGGCGGCCTCGGGGTTCTCGACCGGGGCGTCGGGGCGCCAACTCGACACCGGCACCAGCCCGGGCGAGAGCAACTCCCAGTCCCCGAAGAAGCGCTGCACCGCCGCCCGGTCGCGGGCGACCAGCGTCATCCCGGCGTCCGTCGCCGCGCGTACTGCCTGATTCATCTCGTCGGGGGCGAAATCGGCCGTCGGGTGGGTGATCGCCAGGCAGCTGCCCGACGGCATGGCGTCGCGCAGCTCGGCGACCCGCGCCCACGGGTCGTCGGCGTCCGCGAGCAGCATGAGGATCGCGATGAGCGTGAGCCCGATCGGCTTGGAGAAGTCGAGCGTGTCGCGCAGCGCCTTGTCGTCCAGGATCGACCGGGTGTCGCGGATGTCGGCCGAGATGTACTCGCTGCGGCCCTCGTCCGAGCTGATCATCAGGGCGCGCGCGTGCACCAGCACGATCGGGTCGTTGTCGGCGTAGACGACGCGCGTCGAGGGCTCGAGCCGCTGGGCGACCTCGTGCAGGTTCGGTGAGGTCGGTATGCCGGTGCCCACGTCGAGAAACTGGCGAATGCCCTCGCCGGAGACGAGCGCCCGAGCTGCCCGGTGTACGAACTTGCGGTTCTCGCCGGCCATGTAGCGCAGGTCGGGGATCGCCTGGATCATGGCGTCGCCGACGGCCCGGTCGACCGCGAAGTTGTCCTTGCCGCCGAGCCAGTAGTCGTAGATGCGGGCGGAGTGAGGCACGTTGATGTTGACGCCCGGCGGCGCCACCTCATTGCCCAGCTCCACGACCGCCCCCCAACTCGACCCCGCGAAGAGGTCGACGTCCGTCAGTGTCCGCAAGGGTAGCGACTGGGGGCGTGGATCTTCACCTTGAGTGCAACAACCGAGCCCGCAGTGCGGCTACGCAGCGTTGAGGAGGGCTACCGGAGGCTCACGCTGCCGAGGCCCGGCCACGCCGGGAGCGGGACCACACCACCCGGTCGCGTCCGCCGTGCTTCGCGGCGTACAGATGCCGGTCGGCAATGGACAGAAGGGCCGGCTGGGTCGCCTTCGCGGCGTCGGCGACGCCGGCGACCCCGATGCTCACCGTGACCGGAACGCCCGCGGTGAGCGCCTCCCAGGAAAAGCCCTTGATCGTACGGCGAATGGCGTCGAGCTGTTCGACCGCGAGCTCGGCCGGGGTCTCGGGCAGCACCATGAGGAACTCCTCGCCGCCGAGCCGGACCACGAACCCGCGCGGCGTCACCGCGGCCAGCCCGGTCTCGAGCAGCTTGGCCGCCTGCACCAGCACCCGGTCGCCGACGTCGTGCGAGAGCTCGTCGTTGATCCGCTTGAAGTGGTCGAGGTCGACGATCGCCACGGTCAGCTCGGGGTCGGTCGCGATCAGACCGGGCAACTGCTCGTTGAGGTACCGCCGGTTGCGCAGCCCGGTCAGCGGGTCGCGGCGCGCCTGCTCGCGGAACCGCTCGGCCTCCTGCCGCGCCTCCTCGGTCTCGAACATCACCTGACGCGTACGTGCCTGCGCCTCCCGCTGCAGCGAGTGTTGCTGGGTGTAGGCGGCGAAGAACTCCTTGTGCGCCGCGTACGCCTCGGCGAACTCGCCCCGGGTCGCGTGCAGCTCGGCCTGTTCCTGATGCACCCGGACCAGGACGTGGCCGAGCTCGCGCTCGAGGCAGAGCCGCCGGGACGCGTCGAGGCTGCGCTGGGCCCGCCCGTACGCGCCGAGGCCGTGCTGCGCCCGGGCGAGGGTCAGAAGGTATTCGGCGAGCGCGTCGGCGTCGTCCTGGCTGCCGTCGTTGTGCTGATCGATGCAGGAGAGCAGGGTCTTCTCGGCCTCGGCGTGCTGCCCGTTCTCGATCTGGATGGCGCCGATGGTGTCGAGCAGCGATGCGTCGAGATCGAACCCGAAGGTCTTGGCGACGTCCTGCAACTGGCCGGCGACCTGCTGCGCTCGATCGTGATGGCCGGCGGCGTACTCGGCGTACGCGAAGTTGTTGAGCACCGCGAGCAGCAGGTCGGGCCGCCCGAGCCGGGAGGACAGCTCGGCGGCCTGCCGGTAGCGCAGGCGCGCCGCGTCCATCGACCCGCTGAGGCTGAGCGCGTCGCCCAGCTTGACCCGGTGCCAGATGCGCATGTGGTCGGTGGCGGTCTCGTCGAGCAGCTCGACGCTGAGCACCGCGTGCTCGAGGCACTGGGCGGCGTCGCCGAGCAGCCGGTGGATGTTGGACCAGACCAGGTGGGTGCGCGCGGTGAGCTGCCGGGCGTCGTGCTCGACGGCCCACTGATGGACCTTCCAGATACGCCGCGCGGCGCCGGCCACGTCCCCGGCGCGCATGTGCAGGTTGGCCTGGCTGAGCCGGGCCCGGGCGACGAGCAGCTCATCGCCGAGCGCGAGGGCCAGCCGCTCGAGCTGAACGGCCCGCTCGAGCATCGCCGCGGCATCCCAGTTGATCTCGTCCTCGAGCTCGAGGAGGGCTACCGATAATCGCTCGCCGTCCAACCCCGTCCCACCCCTCCCACAGCACTGCGTGCTTTCAAAGGCTAGCTCTGGGTAAGCGAAACATCCCAGGCGCACCCACGTGATCCAAGTCGCGAATGAGGCGCTCCGCGGAGCGCCTCATTCGAACAAACGCTCAGCGGGCCAGGGCCTCGGCCGGGATCTGGGCCTCGTCCTCGGCCGCGGGGGTCTCGGCAGCCGCCTTGGTCAGGTCGACCGTCGAGCGCAGGGCGGTCGGCTTCATCAGGAGGGCGGCGATCACGCCGACCACCGCGATGGCCGCGGAGATCAGGAAGATGTGGCCGGTGGCGTCGCCGTAGGCGACCCGGACCAGGTTCTGGATCGCCTCGGGCAGGGCCGACAGGTTCAGCGAGCTGGACGCCGCCGCGTCGCCGCCGGCCGGCATGCCCGCCGCCGCCAGCTCGTGGGTCAGGTTGTCGGTGACCCGGTGGGCCAGCACCGCGCCGAGCACCGAGACGCCGATCGTGCCGCCCAGCGAGCGGAAGAACGCCACCGTCGACGAAGCCGCGCCGATGTCCTTGAGCGAGACCGTGTTCTGCACCGAGAGCACCAGGTTCTGCATCGACATGCCGACGCCGATGCCGACCAGGGCCATGGCGCCGCCCACGTACCAGAGGCTGGTGTCGTGGTCGAGCATCGAGAGCCCGGCGAAGCCGGCGACCAGGATCAGCGTGCCCGCGACGATGTACGGCTTGATCCGGCCGCTCTTGCTGATCAGGCGCCCGGAGACCGTCGACGAGACGAGCACGCCGGCCATCATCGGGATCGTCAGCAGGCCGGCCTCGGTCGGGCTGTAACCGCGCCCGATCTGGAAGTACTGGCCGAGGAAGACCGCGCCGCCGAACATCGCCATGCCGACCGCGAGGCTCGCGATGATCGCGAGGGCGGTGCTGCGCTGCTTGACGATCTGAAGCGGCACGACCGGCTCGGCGACCCGGGTCTCGACCCAGACGGCCAGGGCCAGAATGACCAGACCAATACCAACCATGGCGTACGTCTGCCAGGAGAGCCACGCGAACGAGCTGTCCACGAACGACACCCAGACCAGCAGGATGCTGACGCCGGCCGCGATCAGCGTGGCGCCCACGTAGTCGACCTTGACGTTGTCCCGCTTGATGACCGCGAGGTTGAGCGTCTTCTGCAGCACGACCAGCGCGATGATGGCGATCGGCACGCCGATGTAGAAGCACCAGCGCCAGCCCAGCCACGCGGTGTCGACGATCAGGCCGCCCAGCAGCGGGCCGCCGACGGTCGCGACGGCCATGACGCCGCCGAGGTAGCCGTTGTACCGGCCGCGTTCCCGCGGCGGGATCATCGCGGCGATGGCGATCTGGACGAGCGCCTGCACGCCGCCCATGCCCAGGCCCTGGAAGGCGCGGGCGGCGATGAGCTGCGGGGCGGTCTGGGCCATGCCGGCCACGATCGAGCCGAGCACGAACACCACGATCGAGATCTGCACCAGCAACTTCTTGCTGTACAGGTCGGCGAGCTTGCCCCAGATCGGGGTGGAGGCGGTGGCGGTGAGCAGGCTGGCGGTGACCACCCACGTGTACTGGGTTTGGGTGCCGTTCAGCGATCCGATGATCTTCGGGAGTGCGGTGGAGACGATGGTCGACGAGGCCATCGCGACGAAGAGCACCAGCAGAAGGCCGGAGAGGGCCTCCATGATCTGGCGGTGGTTCATGGGTTTCGCGCTCATCGCGCAGCCTCCGGCGAGTCGTGGGTGGTTGCCTCATACAACAATCGGCGAACGGTTCCCATTGCGCAATCTTTCGCATTGAGAAGCAAGTCACAGGCCGGTAGGCTCGACTCATGAGCACGACGGCGGAGCCGGGCCTCCGAGAGCGCAAAAAGGCCGCGACCCGGCATGCCCTGCACGATGCGGCGGTCCGCCTGGCGACCGAGCACGGCTACGACCGCATCACCGTCGAGGCGATCGCCGACGAGGCCGGCGTCTCGCGGCGCACCTTC
Organism: Actinoplanes sp. NPDC051513; assembly: GCF_044454685.1. Lineage (NCBI taxonomy): Bacteria > Bacillati > Actinomycetota > Actinomycetes > Micromonosporales > Micromonosporaceae > Actinoplanes > Actinoplanes sp. NPDC051513. The sequence goes on along the minus strand of NZ_JBITDW010000007.1, from coordinate 54,321 downwards.
TCGAACTACTTCGGGAGCAAGGAAGAAGCGCTGATGTACGGCGACTTCCAGCGCGTCCAGAGCCTGATCGAGTCGGTGCGCTCCCGGCCGGCGACCGAGTCGCCCTGGGCGGCCCTCACCGCGGCCGCCGCCTCCTTCAACAGCGAGCTGGGCGAGCTCGACCCCCAGTCCGTGGCGCAGGGCCGGCTGTTGCGCGCGCACCCGGCGCTGATCGCGGCCCAGGTGCAGACGTTCGCCGGGGTCGAGCGCGAACTGGCCGCCGAGGTCTCCGCCCGGATGAGCGAGGACGACCCGCGAGGGGTGCGCGCGCGCATGACGGCCGCGACCTTCCTGGTGGCGCTGCGCGTCTCGCTCAACATGTGGCTCGACGCCCCGGCCGGCACCCCGCTGTGGAGCATCGCGGAAGAAGCCCTGGCCACCGCGGGCCGAGGGTTCGAGTAAAGAAAACGCGCGACTCCGGGTGGGGGCCCGGAGCCGCGCGCTTCCTACCTTTGGGGATGAGAATAGAGTCCTAGCCGGTGAAGCCGGCGAAGATCTTGCTGAACTCGAACGGCGCCTGCGTGACGTTGGTGCACTGGAAGAGGGCGCCCGAGCAGGCGTTCTTGTCGCGGTTCAGCTCCCAGAACGAGACGAACCCGATGTGGTTGGCGTTCGCGAAGGCGACCAGATCCTTCGCGTCGCTCTGGGTGAACTTCCCCTGATCGTCGTTGACGCCCAGCATCGGGGTCACGCCGACCATCTTGAACGCGGCCGCGTCGCTGTTGCCGTACACCGACCTGATCTGGTCTTTCGTGCTCTTGACCGCCTGAATCGCGAGGTCGCCGTAGTCCTGGCCGGCGCGGCCGTAGTCCATCGCCATGATGTTGACGAGGTCGAGGCCCACGCCCGCGTTCTTGGCCGACTTGACCACGTTCAGGCCGTCGGCGGTGAGGCCTTCCGGCAGCACCGGCAGGGTCAGCGAGATCTTCAGGCCGGGGTTGGCCTTCTGCAGGGCGGCCAGCGCGGTCGAGCGGCGGGCGATCGTGGTCGGGTCGGCGACCGCCGCGCCCTCGATGTCCAGGTCGATGTACTTGAGGTTGTAGGCCGAGACGACCGCCTGGTACTCGGCCTGCAGCGCCGGGACGCTGGTGCAGGCCTGGGCGAGCTCGATGCCGGTCGCGCCGCCGAAGGACACCTTCACGTCACCGCCGGCCGCGCGCACCGCCGCGATCTGGTCGGCGAACTGCTTCTGCCGCGGGTCGAAGGCGTTGAACCAGCTCGCCTTGCAGCCGGCGCTGGTCACGAAGGCCAGGCTGAACGACTTGAGGTTCCCGCTGCTGCCCAGCTGGGCGAGGGTGGTCGAGCCATTCGAGAGCAAGCCCATGTCGACGTACGGGGCGACGAGCACGTTCCCGCCGGTCGGCGCCGATGTGGTCGGCGGCGCGGTGGTGGGCGCGGTCGTCGGCGGCTTGGTCGTCGGAGCGGTCGTCGGCGGCTTCGTGGTGGGCGCGGTGGTCGGGGCCGTGGTGGGTTTGGTCGTCGGCGGCGCGGTGGTCGGCACCGAGCCGCCGCCGCAGGATGCGCCGTTGATCGTGCAGCTGGTCGGCGCCCCGCTGCCGGCCACGACGAACCCGAACTCCGCGCTGCCGCCGGCCGGGATGGTGGTGGCCCAGCTCGGGTTCTTCGCCGTCGAGACCCCGCCGGAGGTGGTGATCGTGGCATCCCAGAAGCTGCCGAGCTTCGCGGTCGACGGCAGCCCGAAGACCAGCTGCCAGCCGTTCACCGTCGCGCCGGTGCCGTTGGTGATCGTGTACTTCGCCTGATAGCCCGTGCCCCAGTCGCTGTCCTTGCTGAACGTGGCGGTGAGGACGCCCGCGGCCTTGGTGGTCGGGGTGGTGGCCGCGACGGCCGCGCCGACGCCACCGGCTACGGCGAGGACGGCCGCCGAGGCGTAGATGGCAAGACGCAGACGGCTGCGTTGCATGGGTGACTCCGATCGCAGGTGGTGACGACGGGAGTCGATTCTTTGCCGTGGCCCGTTTAAACGACCTTGAGCGGACCTTAAAGATCCTTAAATGACCGTTTGTAGCCGGGTTGTCAACGGCGAGCTAGGCCGTCGAGGAGCAGTACCAGCTGGCGCTTCCACGCGTCGGGCTCGAGCGACGCCCGCACCACGCCCGCGTTGGCCCGCATCAGGATGCCAAGGTCGCGCCGGGTGAAGTCGGCTCGCAGCGCGCCGGACTGCTGAGCCCGGACGATGACCTCGCTGGCGCCGCGCTGGGTGGCCGCGCGCAGCGCCGAGAGCCGCTCGTCGTCGTCGAAGGAGGTCGAGACCAGCAGCTCGGAGAGGCCGCGGTCGGTGGCCTGGAGCTCGAAGAGGCGGGTGAGGTAGCCGACGAACGCCGCCCACGGGTCGGGCTCGTGCAGGGCGAGCTCGGCGAGCTCCACGTACTCGGTCATCTGGCCGGCGAAGACCTCGGCGATGAGGTCGCGGCGGGTGGGGAAGCGGCGGTAGAGGGTCGCGTTGCCCACGCCGGCCCGCCGGGCGATCTCGTCGAGTGACGCGTCGAGCCCGTGTTCACCGAATATCTCCCGCGCCGCGGCGAGAAGCGCGGCGCGGTTGCGCTCCGCGTCCGCGCGCAGTCGATTGGCCATGGGGGACAGGGTACGACGAGACCGGGGAGCCATCCCCGGTTGGTGCTAGGTTGCGCACATGCAGACCACGACTGTGCAGGTGCCGACCGCCGACGGCACGGCGGAAGCGTACCTGGTCAAGCCGGACGGCGACGGACCGTTCCCCGGTGTGTTGATGTTCATGGACGCGTTCGGCCTGCGGCCCCGGCTCGCCGAGATGGCCGGGCGGATCGCCGAGCGCGGGTACGCCGTGCTGGCGCCCAACCTCTTCTACCGCAGCGCGAGCGGGCTGCTGGTCACTCCGGAGGAGCTGGCCGACCCCGAGAAGCGGGGCGCCGCCTTCGGACGGCTCGGGCCGATGATGCAGAAGCTCACGCCGCCGCGGGTCGCCGGCGACACCGGCTCGTACCTCGATTACCTGGCCGCCCAACCGGGCGTCGCCGCCGGCCCGGTCGTGATCGTCGGGTACTGCATGGGCGGGCGCAACGCGCTGCGGGCCATCGAGGCGCACCCCGACCGGATCAAGGCGCTCGGCAGCTTCCACGCCGGCGGCGTTGTCACCGACGGCCCGGACAGCCCGCACCTCGCGGTCGGCAACATCACCGGCGAGGCGTATTTCGCCCACGCCGACAACGACCGCTCGATGACACCGGAACACATCAAGGCGCTCGAGGCGGCCCTCGACGAGGCGGGCGTCGCCTACACCTCGGAGGTCTACGAGGGCGCGCCGCACGGCTTCACGATGAGCGACACCTCGATGTACAACGCGGGTGCCGAGGAGCGGCACTGGGTCAACCTGTTTGCCCTGCTCCACCGCAACCTGCCGGTCGGCTGAACCATCAGCTGACGCAGAACTCGTTGCCCTCGATGTCGGCCATCGTGTGCCACGAGTGCGGCCCCTGCCACTGCGAATAGAGAAAGATGGCGCCGCGCGCGACGAGAGCGTCGCGCACGGCGTCACGCTGCTCTTCGCCCGCCCACACGTCGAGATGAAGGCGGTTCTTCACCGACTTGGCCTCGGGCACCTGCTGGAAGAGCACGCGACGCGGTTTGCCGCTCGCGTAGGACTCGGAATGGCGGATCGCCGCCCCTGTGCGCCACACGAGCTTGCCCTTGTGGGTGGTGGTCTCGTCGTCGGTCGCGAAGCCGCGGGCCACCATGTCTTTGATGAAGGACTCGTCTTGCTCTTCGACCTGCCACTCGAGGGTCTCGGCCCACCAGTCGGCGAGCGTATGGGGGTCGGCGCTGTCGACGACCACCTGGAAGTCATATGCCATGTCCCGCACGCTAGCCGTGAGGTACGACAAGTTCGTCAGTTGTCGTAGAGGCCCGGGAAGTAGCGGTCGGTCAGCGTCACGTCGTACACCTGCCGCACCTCGGTGATCCGCCCGCCCGCGACGGCCAGGAACTCCACCATCCGCGCGGCGCCGAACGGCGCGACCATGTCGTACACGATCGTCGCCCCGTCCTCGGCGAGCGTCTCGCCGGCCACCGTGACCTTGTCGGCGAACGCGGCGATCCGGTGCTGCACCTGCAGGAGCTCCTCGTCGTCGACCGGCGCGTCCAGGTTCCACTCCACCTCGACGTCGGGCGCGAGCAGCTTGCGTACCGCGGTGCGGTCGTCGTTGATCCACGACCGGGTCCAGAACCCGATGACGTCCATGTTGTTGGCTCTCCTAGGCTGGATTCAACGGGGCACGCCGGCCTCGGGCCGGGCGGGCATCGGGTCGGGGAACTGGCCGTGGCCGAGCAGGGCCGCGGTGGCTTGCGCGATGCGGGCGGCGGCCAGGCCATCGCCGTACGGGGTCCCGGCGACCCCCATGGAGTCCCGCCGCACCCGGCTCTCCAGCAGCTCGGACAGCGCCGCCACGATCTCGCCGGCCTCGGCGTCGACCTGCCGCGCGCTGCCGGCGTGGATGGCCTCGGTGAGCCCGCCGCCCTCGCCCGGCACCAGCACCGCCGTCCCGGCCGCGAGCGCCTCCTCGGCCAGGTCGGCGTCGTCGGTGACGACCACCTCGGCGACCGCGATCAGCCGGGACCGCTCCGGGTAGGGCATCCGCAGCCCGCCGATGACGTCGAGATCGTGGTGCTGGGCGGCGATCGCGAGCATGGCCGCCCGTACCGGCTCGTCTCGCGCGGCGCTCGTGCCGGCCACCACGATCCGGTGGGGCCGGGGCTTGGCGCGCCGCTTGGTGCGCGCGGCCATCAGCCGGGCCGCCTCGACCGCGGTGCCGCCGGTGAGCAGCACGTCGCCGGGGACGACCCGCTCGTCGAGCAGGTTCATCGCGGCGAGTGGCGCGGCGGCCAGGTGCACGGTCGCGACCTGGGCGAGCAGGCGCCGGTCCGCGTCGGCATCGTCGGCGACCAGCGAGCCGGAGCGCTGCCCCGCGTCCATGTGCATGATCGGCACGCGACGCCAGTAGGCGGCCAGCGCCGCGGCGAGGTTCTCGCCGCGGACGACCACGGAGGCCGGGGTGCGAACGGCCCACAGCTGGTCGTACCGGCGCATCGCCGCCGCGAGGTCGGCCGAGGCCGGCAGCGTGATGTCGGCGGCGAGCCCGCAGGCGATCCAGGTCTTCGCCACGGCGGTGGGGTCGGGTCCGGCGGCGATCAGCACCGGGGCGACCAGGCCCTGCTCACGCAGGGCGATGGCGACCGGGGCGAGCCGGAGCGCCTCGGCGCACGTACCACCGGCGAGGTGGACTTCGGGCAGCGTCATGTCTTCTCCGGAACTGCGGGGGTCAGCGGCTCGTTGGACGCTATGCAGTCACGGAGCGTGAGGCAAGCCGTCACCACTCTTTGTGGCCAAACGGCCCAGCCCAGACGTCGCAGATCGGGATCAAACGGGGCAGACGTCATCAACGACTGCTACTCACTGCAATGCCAGCCCGCGAGAGGCTGATAACAGAGAGTGCCTAGTCGCGCGGAGCGTTGTTGAGCAGCGAGGGATCGTCGCGCAGCAGGGCGGCGAGCCGCCGGGCCGCGATCTCGGTTTCCTCGGGGCGCTCGACCTGCAGCGGGATCGGCTTGGGCAGCGGGGTCGGCATGGCGCCGTTGCGCTGCGGAGCCATGCGCTCGTTGGCCGCCGGCTCGGCGGGCGCGCGGTGCTGCTCGGCGCGGATGCGATGGGTCTGCTCGGCCGACGGCGTCTGCGGCGGCACGGGCGGCGGCGGCGTGGCCGCGAACGGGTGCGGAGGGTAGGCGTCCCGGCTGTTGTCGGCGCCCGGCGTCCCGGGTGGCGGGAACCCGGCTCCCGGGCCCGAGCCACGCGAAGCCATGCCCAGGTCGCGCATGCGGGCGCCCAGGTCGCGGGAGGTCTCGCCGGGATGCGGCGGGTACGGCGGCTCGGCGGCCGGCGGCGGGGAGTCGAACGACCCGTAACGGCGTTCGGCCGTGTCGGAGTCGGCGAAGTACGCGTCGTGGGCGCCCGGTTCCGCGTACCCGTAATGAGCCGGACCGTAGCGATCCTGATCGTCGTGGGACATGCGCCGGGGATCGTCGGCCGGCGAGACCGGTGGCGCCTGATAGGGATCTTCGACCATCGGCTCGTCGAGATCCACGTCGACGATGTCGGCGTGCCGGGCGGCGGGGGCCGCCGGGGCCGCCGGCACCGGTGTGTCGGCGGTGACCTGCACCTGGCCCTCGGCGAAGTAGAAGTGCAGCAGGACGGGATCGCCCGAGCCTTCCGCGCCGACGGTCACGCCCAGCTCCGGATGGCGTGCCACGACCCCAGCGATCGCCTCGACCAGCTCCGTCACAGCGGGTGAGGTCCCTGTGGCCTCACTCGCGGCGCGCCTGCGCAGCTCATCACGGCGCGCGAGCTTGTCGAGCGCGTCGTCCAGTCCGCCTCGCACGTCACCGTCCTTCCTCTACGGGTGGTTCCTATCCACTCTGCCCGCTGGAAGGCCGATTTGAAAACCTCGATCTGCGCGACGCAGCGCACACCCTACGTGGACTTCGCCCGGATTGCCTTGTCGAGCGCCTGGTCGAGGACGACGAGCAGGGCGTCGCGGACCGATGCCCGGAAGCGCGCGTCGAACGAGAGAACCGGCACATCGTCACGCACAGCGAGCGCCCAGCGCACCTCCTCGAGGTTGTAGTTCATCTGCCCGTTGAACGTGTTGATGCCGACCACGAACGGCAGGCCGGCCCGCTCGAAGTAGTCCACGGCGGGGTAACAGTCGTCGATCCGAGCCGTGTCCACCACCACCAATGCGCCGAGCGCGCCCTTGATCAGGTCGTCCCACATGAACGCGAAGCGGGACTGACCGGGCGTGCCGAAGATGTAGAGCTTCAGCGTCTGGTCGATGGTGAGGACGCCGAAGTCCATGGCGATGGTCGTGGTGGTTTTCATGGACGCTTGGCCGGGATCGTCGATGCCGACCGACTCCGAGGTCATCTCCGCCTCGGTGGTGAGCGGAGAGATCTCGGAGATGGCGCCTACGGTTGTCGTCTTTCCGACACCGAAGCCACCAGCCACGATGATCTTCACCGGGACCGGCGCCTTCTTCGGCTTGCCGCCGCCGCCCACCTGCGCGGTGCCGACGTAGTGGTCAGGTGATTGCTCGAAGTCCACGGATCACTCGCATGATGGTTTCGGGGTCGGGGGTCTCGTTGTCCAGCACATGGACGTCCAGCTGGCCCGCGGCGCGCAGATCGCCGACGAGGATCCGGGTGACGCCGAGGTGCAGACGCAGCCGGGCGGAGATCTCCGCCACGGACAGTGGCTCGCCGCAGAGCGCAACGATGGCGCGCATCTCCGGCGAGAGCCGCATGGGCATCGCGGCGTGGTTGACGGTCACCTGGGTTTCCATCCCGATGTCGGGATCGGCGCCGTCGGTGCGTCCGGACGTGATGACGAACGGGCGCAATGTCGTGGCCGAATCGTCGGCCGGCAGCTCGCCCAGGGATGTCGGGCGATAGCCGCCGGCCAACGGGAGGCCAGACTGCAGGAAGGGCCGGACACTCGGGCGAGCCGGGTGTGCCGGGTCGTCAGGGTCCGGGTATGTCATTGCTGGACGGCGTTCTTCAACTCGGCGATCAACCGCGGGCTCAGGGCGCCGCCGGCCCGGGTGGCGAACAGGGTCATCTCGTACGCGAGGGTGCCGAGGTTGGCCGAACGGTCCGCGATGACGCCGAGCACCGAGCCCGCGCTGATGGCGGTGACCAGGAGGTAGCCCTCCGCCATGTCGATGATGACCCGATTCAGCGCGCCCAGCCGGTACCAGCTCGCGGCGCCGCCGGCGAGGCTGGTCAGACCGGAGACGACCGCGGCCAGGCGCTCCGCGTTCGGCCGGTCCTTGATCGCGGACATCGCCATCAGGAGGCCGTCGGAGGAGACGGCGATGGCCTCGATCACGCCTGCGGTGCCGGAGGTGAACGAGTCCAGGAGCCAGTTGAAGGTCTTCGCCTCGGCACTTAGCTGGGCCTGGCCGTAGCCGTTGCCGGTTTCCGTGGAGTAGGGGCTAGTCATCGCGGTTGTCCCTCGGGTTGTGGCTGAGTTTCGTTCAGTGCGAGTGCGACTCCGTACTCGAACTGTTCCATCAGTGCTCGTGCGGCATCCGGATCGAGCGGAGGTGCCGGAGCGGGCGGGGGCGGGGTGTTTTGCACGTCCCGCGGAAGGGTGGCGCCCGGAACGCGACGGGCGAGGGGTGAGTGACCGGCCGACGGCGGGGCCGTCATCTCGGTCTCGGCGACGTCCCACTGGGCACGGCTGACGCCGGCCTCGAAGGCGTCGAACGCGGCGCGCGCGGCGACCGCGTCGTCCGGTGCGGCGATGGTCGGCCGCGCGCCGGACTCGGCCGGCAACTGGCTGCCGGGCACACGACGGCGAAGCGGACCACCGGCGCCCCGTTCCGGCGACGCGGCGGGCTCCGGCTGACCATAGGGCTGCGCGTACGGGTCCGGCTGCGCGTACGGGTCCGGCTGGGCGTACGGGTCCGGCTGGGTCTCCGGGTACGCGGGCTGGGTCTCCGGGTACGCGGGTTGGGCGTAGGCCTGCGGCACCGGCGCGCCGTACCGGGGGTCCTCGTCGGTGCGCTGGTGCGGGATGGCCGGTGCCTCCGGGTACGGGGCGTTCCAGGTCGGCTGCGGGGCCTCGACCGGGTACGCGTTCCAGGTCGGCTGGGGCGCCTCCATGGGCTGCTGGTTCCAGGCCGACGGACCGGCCGCGGGCAGCTCCGGCAGCGAGGCCGGCCCCCGGCCGGCGACCGGCGCGCCCAGGTCGTACATCGGCTGCGTCGGGACCGGCTGCTGGTAGACCTGCGCCGGCTGCTGGTAGACCTGTGCCGGCGCCCAGACCGGCTCGGCCTCGTACACCGGCTCGGCCTCGACCGGGCCGGCGGGCAGCGCCTCGTACGACGGCGCCGCGAGGGCCGGGCCCGCGTCGGCCCGGGTGGCCGTCGCGAACGCGTTCCACGAGTGTCCGGACTCGAGGGTGCGGGTGGCCCGCTCCAGCACGTTGGAGTCGAACGGCAGCTGGCTGCCGGGCACCGAGGCGCGGGCCGCGGAACCGGCGATCACCTGGGCGAACTCCGACGTGTGGTAGCTCGGCGCTGAGGACGGGCCGCCCAGGAACGACGGTGCCATGGTCGTGCTCGGTACCCGCGAGATCAGGTGCGCCGGGGTCAGGTCGACCCAGACTGTGACACCGCCGCCGGGGGTGTCGGTCAGTGTGATCTCGATGCCGTGCCGGCGGGCGAGCCGGCCGACCACGAACAGGCCGAGCACCTCGGTGGGCACCAGGTCGAGGCGCTCACGGCGGGTGAGCCGGGAGTTCTCCTCGGCCATCCGCTCGGGCGTCATGCCCAGGCCGTTGTCGATGACCGCCAGTCGGGCGCCACCGCGCAGCTCGGTCGCCGTGATCAGCACCCGGGTGTGCGGCGGGGAGAACGCGGTGGCGTTCTCCATGAGCTCGGCGAGCAGCAGGGTCAGGTCGGCGAGGACGGCCGGTACGACCACGATCTCCTCGGGCACCTCGACGTCGACCCGGGTGTAGTCCTCGATCTCACCGAGGGCGAGACGGACGACGTCGGAGAGCGACAGCGGCGCCATGTGCTCGTTCGCGCCGGCCCCACCGGAGAGCACGACCAGCGAGGACGCGTTCCGGCCGAGACGGGACGACATGTGGTCGAGCCGGTAGAGCTCGCGGAGCCGGTCGCTGTCGGTCTCCTTGCGCTCCAGGTTGTCGATCAGCGCGAGCTGGCGGCCGACCAGGTTCTGGGTACGCCGCCCGACGTGCCCGAACATCTGGGCCACGTTGCGGCGGCCGAGCACCTGGCGTTCCACCAGCCGGACGGCGGTGGTCTGCACCCGGTCGAACGCGCGGGCCAGGTCGCCGATCTCGTCCTGGGCCTCGACGTCGACCGGGTCGAGGCGAATCGGGCGTACCGTCTCCGCCTCGTCGTCGGCGACGCGCTGGAGCTCGGCCTCGGCGGCGCGGGCGATGCGGTCGGCCGAGACGGTCAGGCGGCGCAGCGGCCGGGCGACCGCGCGGGCCATGAAGAGGCTCAGCGAGATCACCAGGAGCAGCAGGATCAGCGAGCCGCCACCGATGAGGAGGGCGTCCCGGAGCGCCGTGTCCCGGTTGTTGGTCACGATCTGGTCCACGTCCGCGGCGACCCGCTTCTCCACGAAGCCACCGAGGACGAGCACCGAGCGCAGCGACGGGAACAGCGTCTTGATGTTCAGCGAGCCGACCGCCGTGGCCGGGTCGATCGCGGCCTGGATGAGGAAGTCCGAGCCGACCCGGGAGGAGAACGCGTCCTGGGCGCCGAGGTACAGCTTGTACTGGGCGTCGGTGAAGAACGCCTGAGCGTTCAGGATCACCTGTTGCAGCTGCACCAGCGTCGAGTAGAAGAGGCCGACGAAGCCGGCGTTCTTGGTGATCGTCGCGACCACGAGGTAAGCGGAAGCCTGACTGATCATGTCGTCGGTGCGCAGCGCCTGGTCGAGCGCGAAGATCTGCTTGCCGACGCCGGTCGTCAGGTCGGCGCTCGAGGAGAGCGCGAGCCCGTTGATGAGCGGCGTGATCACGTCGGTGAACTCGGTGACCAGGGTGTCCGGCCGGATCGCACCTCGGTTGAGTACGTTCTGCCGGGTGTTGTCCAGCCGGGACGTGTTGCGGATGGCCTTGCGCAGATCTTTGCTGAGCGCCTGGCCGCCGTCGTCGATGCGGGCCACCGTGTCGGCCGCCTTGGCGCTCTGCACGACCAGCTCGGGCTCCTGGATCAGCCCGAAGATGAAGCCGATCGAGAGCAGCCGCTCCTCCTGGAGCTCCTGGATGGCGGTGCTGACCCGGGTGGCGAGCTGGACGGCGTCCGAGGTCTTTTGCGCGTCCTGGGCGTCGCTGATACGCGTGACGATGATGGGCACGCTCAGCGCCACGACGCCGAGCAGGGGAACGAGTACGAGCAGGGCGAGCTTGCCCAGAATGCGGAACTTACCGAACAGCACCGGACCGCTCCCGCCGTGTCGGGTCGATGTCGCCGTAGGCCGGGGTGATGTCGTACTGGCCGCCGTACGCGGCGGGTGCCGGTGGACGGCTGCTCGGGATGTCCCGGGTGGACTCGCCGATCGGGGGCGCGGCCGGCGCGAAGTCGCGGCGGCGGCCGATGGCCGGCCAGACCAGGGCGCCGAGCACCAGCGCGATCGCGAGCAGGCCCATGGCGAGCGCCTCGGTACGCCGGTAGGACAGCGAGCTCGACCGGTCCTCGAGCAGCTTCGCCATCTCCTTGAGCGTGACGCCGGCCAGCGCGTTCAGCGCGGTCTGCAGGGCGGTCTGCGCGGTGGACATGGTGGCCACGTTCGGGGTGCCGCCGGGGTTGGCGCCACGGGTCATCGACTCGACGCCGCGGCGGAACGAGTCGAGCGTGGTGACCAGCGAGCCGCTCAGCGTCGGGCTGTTGGTGTCGTCGACGGCGGCCTGGAGGCTCTCGGTCAGGGAGTTCACCGAGTCCTGCACGGCGAGCACCTCCTGGCCGAACTGGACCGCGATCGTGCCGCGGGTCTTGGCGTTCGCGGTCTGCAGGATGTTCGCCCAGTCGCCCATCCGGCTCACCCGCACGACCGTGGTCGGCATGTCGACCGCGACGGCCTGCTGGAGGTTGGACAGGTCGCTGTCCGGGTCGCGGCTCAACTCGGAGTTGCGCCGGACGGCGCCGTAGAGGGCGAGGGCCAGGTCGGAGACCTCGATATGGGCCTGGAGCACGGCGAGCGAGCCGCCGGTCGCCTTGGGCAGCTTGGCGATCTTGGTGTTCAGATCGGCCCAGCGCTCCTTGGTCTTGAGGTCGTCGCCGAGGCTGGCGTCGGCCGCCGCGACCTTGGCGACGGCGGCGTTCAGCGAGTCGGGCGGCGCGGACACGCCCTGGACCGCCGAGGACTGCGCCTCGGCGAGCGCGTTGATCAGCGGGGTGAGGGCGGTGATGTATTCGACGCCCTTCTTCTCGAGATCGGTCTGTGCCCGCTGGCTCGAGTTCTCCTGCCAAACTCGCCCGAACAGGACCGCGCTGGGCACAAGAACCAAAACCGTCAGAATCACCGCGAGAGCGGAGCGTAAACGGGTTCGCCGGCTGTTCATTGCTTTCGTCCTCCGCCATGCAACACGCGATGAGCCGCTGGTGACGGCTACTGTCCGTAGCCAGTTGGGCGCACGGATCCGGGCCAATCTATCCGAGAAATCCTCGGGAAGCCCCTTTCCAAGGGGCAGAATTCTCTCGGCTGATCGGGGGATGCCCGCGGGCGCCGTCAGTCGTTGTTCGCGCGCGATTCCCGCTCGTTATGTCGGGCCGAAGTCGCAGCGCACAGCGCTTCCGGAGCCGGTTGGCCACCGCGGAGATGGTAACGGCAGGGCGGGCCCGCGAAAAGATACAAGATTCGCAATAGATAACGATTATGACTCGGAATCGCATTGACTCTGAGTAGTCGTACGATTGCTTACGGGAATGGGAATTGCGCTGCGTAATGATGGCCCTTACGCAAAACGGGCTTTTCCCCGGTTTTTGCCGGGGAAAAGCCCGAAGAGGTCACAGCCGAGCGAGGGCCTTGCGCAGCGGGTCGAGGCCGAGCGAGCCCAGGTTGAGGGCATCGCGGTGGAAGGCCTTGAGGTCGAAATCGGCGCCCTTGCGCTGCTTCGTCTCCTCGCGCGCCTGCATCCAGATGCGCTCGCCCACCTTGTACGACGGCGCCTGGCCGGGCCAGCCGAGGTACCGCTTCCACTCGAAGCGCAGCACCTCGTCGGACATCCGTACGTGCCCGCGCAGGAATTCCCAGCCCAGCTCGGGCGTCCAGCGCTCGCCGGGGTGGAAGCCGAACGGGTTGTCCCGGGGGATCTCGTACTCCAGGTGCATGCCGATGTCGACGATCACCCGGGCCGCGCGCAGCGCCTGGCCGTCGAGCATGCCGAGGCGGTCGCCCGGGTCTTCCAGGTAGCCCAGCTCGTCCATCAGCCGCTCGGCGTAGAGCGCCCAGCCCTCGCCGTGCCCGGAGCACCAGCAGAGCAGCCGCCGCCAGCGGTTGAGCAGGTCTTTGCGGAGCATGGTCTGGCTGACCTGGAGGTGATGGCCGGGCGCGCCCTCGTGGTAGACCGTGGTGACCTCGCGCCACGTGGAGAACTCGGTGATCCCCTCGGGGACCGCCCACCACATCCGGCCGGGACGGGAGAAGTCCTCGCTCGGGCCGGTGTAGTAGATGCCGCCGTCGCTGGTCGGGGTCAGGCAGCACTCGATCTTGCGGGCCGCCGGCTCGATGTCGAAATGCGTGCCGTTCAGCTCGCTGATCGCCTTGTCGGCCAGCTGCTGCATCCAGTCACGGAACGCCTCCTTGCCCGGGATGCGCCGGGCCGGGTCGGCGTCGAGGACGGCCACCGCCTCGTCGACCGTGGCGCCCGAGCCGGCGATGACGGCCGAGACCGTGGCCATCTCGCGCTCGAGCCGGTGCAGCTCGGCGAAGCCCCAGAGGTACGTCTCGTGCAGGTCGACCTTGGCGCCGAGGAAGTACTGCGAGGCCAGCGCGTACCGCTCTTCGCCGGCCGCCTCCTTCTCGCGGCCGACCGGGGCCAGCTCGTCGCGCAGGAACGCCGCGAAGCCGGCCGTGGCCGCGGTCGCCGCGGTGGCGCCGAGCTCGAGCTCGGTGGCGAGCGCGCCGCTCGCGTCGAGCCGGCCGGTCAGGCCGTGGAAGAAGTTGTCGCGCGCCGGGTCGGTCCAGGCATCGCACTGCTCGGCGACGGCCAGCAGCTGGGCGCGGGCGCTGACCCGGCCGGCGGCCGCTTCGTCGCGCAGGGTCGTCTTGTACTGCTCGACCGCGGTGGCGAACCCGTTGAGTCGGGCCGCGATGTTGGCGACCGCCTCCTCGCCCTCGGTGGGCATGACGTCGAAGACGCCACGCAGGCCGTGCAGGCCGCTGGAGATCACGCTGACCGCGCTCTTGGAATACCCCGCGTCGTAGGTGGCGAGCTCGAGGCCGAGGCGCTCGATCATGGCGTCCTTGGCCACCTGCTCGGTCTCGTGCTCGGGCTCGATCACGTCCAGGTCGTTGAGGGTGCGCCGCACGTGTTCGGCCTGGGCAGCGAAGCCCTCCGGAGAAAGGTCGTCGGTCTTGTCGTCATGCCCGGCGATGCCGACATAGGTCGCGCCGGTCGGGCTCAGCTCGGCCCACTCGGTGACGTAACGGTCGGCCAGGTCGTCAATTCGTCCCACCCTGCGACCCTACGGTAAAGGCACAATCTATTTGTGCCCGCCGGTCCACTCGAGCAGGCGCTCCATCGGCCAGGTGTTGACCACCCGCTCGGCCGGCACCCCGCACAGCGCGGCCCGCTCGCAGCCGTTGCGCAGCCAGTCGAGCTGACCGGGCGCGTGCGCGTCGGTGTCGATGCTGAACAGGCAGCCGGACTCGACCGCGACGGTCAGCATCCGCTTGGGCGGGTCGAGCCGGTCGGGCCGCGAGTTGATCTCGAGGGCCTTGCCGTGCTCGAGCGCCGCCTCGATCACCTTGTCGAGCTCGAACGTGCTCGGCGGCCGGGTGCGGCCGGCCCGATGGCCCTTGTCGCCCTCGCCGGCCGCGGACACCTTGCGGCCGGTCATGTGGCCGAGGATGTCGAGATGCGGATTGGCGAGCGCGTTGACCATCCGCCGGGTCATCCGCGGCGACTCGTCACGCAGCTTGCTGTGCACCGAGCCGACCACCACGTCGAGCCGGGCCAGCAGCTCGTCCTCCTGGTCGAGCGAGCCGTCGTCGAGGATGTCGACCTCGATGCCGGTGAGCACCCGGAAGCCGTCGGGCAGCGCGTCGTTGAGCTCGGCGACCCGGTCGAGCTGCTTGCGCAGCCGGGCCGGCGACAGGCCGTTGGCCACGGTCAGCCGCGGCGAGTGGTCGGTGAGCACCAGATACTCGTGGCCGAGCTCGACCGCGGCGAGCGCCATCTCCTCGATCGGCGAGCCGCCGTCCGACCAGTCCGAATGGGAGTGGCAGTCGCCGCGCAGCGCGTCCCGCAGCGCGGCCGCGGCGACCGGCAGCTCGGTCCCCTCGGTCGTGCGCACCCGGCGCAGGTAGACCGGCTCCTCGCCGGCCAGCGACTCGGCGATGCAGCGGGCCGTGACGTCGCCGACCCCCGGCAGCTTGGCCAGCGTGCCGGCTGTGGCCCGCTCGGCGAGCTCGTCGGCCGGCAGCTTTGAAATCGCGGCGGCGGCCGAGCGGAACGCGCGCACCCGATAGGTCGCCTCGTTCGCCCGCTCCAGATAGAAGGCGATGCGTCGCAGATCGTCGACCGGATCACGAGATGCCATGCCCGCTAGGTTAGGCGGTTACGCTCGGCCTCGTGCGGACGATCGACTGGGTGGATGGGGCCGTCGAGATCATCGATCAGACGGTGCTCCCCAAGGAAGTACGTGTCCTGCGCCTGCACACGGTGCCGGAGCTGGTCGCCGCGATCCAGTCGCTGGCGGTCCGGGGCGCGCCGGCGCTCGGCGTCGCGGGCGCCTTCGGCGTGGCCCTGGCCGCCCGGGTGCACGCGGACGACCCGCAGGCGTTGGCCGCCGCGATCGCCCGGGTCGAGACGGCCCGGCCCACCGCGGTCAACCTGGCCCGGGGCGTCCGGCGGGCGGCGGCGCTGCTGCCGCGCGGGCCCGAGGCGGTCCTGGCCGAGGCGTGCGCGATCCGCGACGAGGAGGTCACGGCCTCGCGGGCGATGGCGGCCCGCGGCGCCGATCTGATGGTCGAGCTGTGCGGCAACCGGCCCCGGCTGCTCACCCACTGCAACACCGGCGGGCTGGCGGCGGTCACGCTCGGCACCGCGCTCGGCGTCGTCTTCGAGCTGCACCGGCGCGGCACGCTGGGCGGTGTGATCGCGAGCGAGACCCGGCCGCTGCTGCAGGGCGCCCGCCTCACGTCGTGGGAGCTGTCCCAGTGGGGGATCGAGCACCGGGTCGCGGTCGACTCGGCCGGGCCGTTCCTGATGGCCCGCGGCGAGGTCGACGCCGTGATCCTGGGCGCCGACCGGATCTGCGCCAACGGCGATGTGATCAACAAGATCGGCACGTACGCGCACGCGCTCGGCGCCCGCCGGGCCGGAATCCCGTTCGTCGTGGTCGCCCCCGAATCGACGGTGGACGTCGACACGCCCAGCGGCGACGCGGTCCCGATCGAGGACCGCGGCGCCGCCGAGATCACCCCCTGGTCCGACGCGGTGAACCCGGCCTTCGACGTCACGCCGCGCGACCTGGTCACCGCGATCGTGACCGATCAGCGGGTCATTCGCTGAGCTGGCTGACTCCTCATCAGCCCCCGAAGGGGCGATTGCGCCCAGGGCTTCAGCCACGGGGTCGTGGGCCAGCCCTCGGCGGCCGCCATCAACGGGTACGCCGTCGCGCCGTCGACCGATTCCCGGATGATGTCCGCGTGTCCCGCGTGCCGGGCCGTCTCCTGGATCAGGTGCAGCAGGATCCAGCGGATGTTCCAATGGGTCAGGTCCTTGCGGTTCCACGGCACCGAGTGGTCGATCTCGATCGGGAAGCCGAGGTCGCCGATCTCGTTCACCGTCTTCTCGGTCTGCTCGGCGACCCGGTCGTAGCGGGCAAGCACGTCCTCGATCGTCTCGTCCTCGGCCAGCCTGAAGTTCTCGGCGTACTTCTGGTAGTCGACCGACTGCGGCTCGCGCCGGATCGTCGACAGCCAGCCCTCCTCGGTCGAGGCGCAGTGCTTGACGATGCCGCCGACGCTGAGCTCGCTCGCCGACGGCGTGGCGCGCAGCTGCTCGTCGGTGAGGCCGTAGGCGGTCAACCGGACCACGTACCGCATCTGGGCAAGGTAGGCGAGCAGGCCCTCCTGCTCGTTGTTCACGGGTCCGACCTGAGCGGCCATGTCGTCTCTCCTAAGCGCGGGCGTTTTCTCCGACGCCCATCACCCTAGGAACCAATGCGGTCAGTTTCTGGCCGCATTGTCACGACGCCGGCCCGATCTTCGGCGACCGCGGTGATCCAGCCGCCGCCGCGGCCGAGGTCGAGAAGCCGGTCGACCTCGGCCGGCATCTCCGCCGGGGCGCCGCCGCGCGCGGGCCAGTGCTGCCGCAACTCCGCGCCGACCGCCACCAGCGGGGTGAGGAAGCGGACCGGGTCGGTGGCCAGCGCCGCGTCCATCCGCTCGAGCCCGTCGAGCAGCCCGCGCAGCACCTCGCGTACCGCCGTCACGTTGCCGCCGCACATCGCCACGATCAGCTCGGCGCGGGTGGCGGCGACCCGGGTGCCGTCCCGGAAGGAGCCGGCGGCCAGGGTGCCGGCCAGCGGGTTTCCCTCGAGCTGACGGGCCAGCGCGCTGGCGAACAGGTGCGGCACGTGGCTGATCTGGGCGACGGCCCGGTCGTGCTCGGCGGCGGTGATCGGCACGACCCGCGCGTCCATCGCGGTGAACAGCGCCGCGAGCGTCAGCCAGTCGCCGAGGCCGGTCTCGTGCGGCTCGAGGCAGAGCACCCACGCGCACCCCTCGAACAGTCCCGGCTCGGCCGCCGCGAATCCGGAGGTCTCCTTGCCGGCCATCGGGTGCCCGCCGACGAACCGTCGCAGTCCGTGCTTGACGGCCAGGTCGCGCACCGGCCCCTTGACCGAGGTGACGTCGGTGATCAGGCCGTCGTGATCGGCGAGCTGGGCGATGATTTCGGGAAGGACCGGCAAGGGTACGGCGAGAGCGACGAGCTCCGCGTTCGCGACCGCCTCGGCCACCGAACCGGCCACGTTCCCGCCGCCGTCGCGGGCCAGCTCGCGGGTCGCTCGGTCGGCGTCGTACCCGACGACCCGGTGCCCCGCCGCGGCCAGCGCCTGCAGCAGCGAGCCGCCGATGAGCCCGAGTCCGATCACCGCCACGTCCACCCGGGAACTCTCCCACACCTGCCAAGATCAGCCGTTCGGACCGGGAGGGGATCACCCGTCCCACCTGCGCATTCTGTCCGTTTTGCACCTGCCGACCGCATGCCACCGGATATTACGGTTCTCATGTGACTTACCGGGGGAAAACACTCATCATCGGACTTTCCGCGGCGGCGCTCGCTCTCGCCGTCGCGGCCGCGCCCGCCCAGGCGCAGTCCTCGGACAGCATGCCCAGCTTCAACGGCGCGGTGCTCACCATCGCGTACTCGGGAAACGTCGCCTACCTCGGCGGCGACTTCACCGCCGCGATCGTCCGCGGCAAGCAGGTGACCCGCGGCCACCTCGCGGCCGTCGACGCGCGCACCGGAGGCCTGCTGCCCTGGGCGCCCGCCGCCGACGGACGGGTCAAGGCGATCGTGGTCAGCGGCGGATCGGTCTACCTCGCCGGCGACTTCGGCACGGTCGGCGGACAGAAGCGGGACAGCCTGGCCCGGGTCGACGCGACCAGCGGCGCCCTCTCCGCCACCTTCAAGCACACGATCAGCGGACGGCCCTACGCCATCGCGGCCGGCGGCAACCGGCTCTATCTAGGCGGAGCGATCACCGCGGTCGACGGTCAGGCGCGTGGCCGGCTGGCCGCCTTCAACCTCACCACCGGCGCGCTCGACACCCGCTGGCGGCCCACCGCCGACGACCAGGTCGAGACGGTCGCGACCGGCGGCGGGCGGGTCTACGCCGGCGGCAAGTTCCACAAAATCAACAGCATTCCTGGGTACGACCGGCTGGCCGCCCTCGACCCGGCCGGCGGCGCGATCATCACCGCCTTCAAGCCGCGCCCGCCGTTCATCACGTACGCGATCGCCGTCACCGCGGCCGGCGTCTACTCGGCCCACGGCGGCCAGGGCGGACGGGTCAGCGCCTACACCCCCGGCGGGACGCTGCGCTGGTCGGCCACCTTCGACGGGGACGCGCAGGCGGTCACGGTGCTCGGCGACGTCGTCTACGCCGGCGGACACTTCGACCGGGCGTGCAGCACCGCCCGCACCGGCACCCAGGGCTCATGCGTCGACGGCTCGGACAACCGGGTGAAGCTCGCCGCGCTCGCGGTCGGCGACGGCCACCTGCTCGACTGGACCGCCGACGCCAACGGCGTCGAGGGGGTGCTGGCGCTGGCCAGCAACGCCGAGACCGGCACGGTCGCGATGGGCGGCGCCTTCACCACCGTGGACGGCCGCACTCAGAAGCGGTTCGCTCAGTTCAGCGAGACCTAGACCGTCTCGGCCGGACTTTCCCCGCCGGGAATCGCATTCGGCAGCGACTTTTCTCCCGGCAGCGCGGGGCCGCACCTTTGGGCGAGGGTGCGGCCCCGCGTCTATGCCTTGCAGTTGTGCGAGCGCTTCCAGGCGGCGACCGTCGCCACCGGGCTCTTCTGGCCGCCGCCGCGCCAGGACGTCAGGTAGGTAGCGGGCCAGACCACGCCGCGGCGGACCTTCCAGTCGCCGGTCTTGGCGCACGGCGGGGAGACGCCGTAGTGCAGGTGGCAGACGCCGCTCGAGTTGCCGGTTTTGCCGACCTTGCCGAGTTGCTGACCGGCCGTCACCCGGGCGCCGGCCCGGATGCCGCCGAGCACCTTGCTCAGGTGGGAGCCGTAATAGCGCACGCCATCGTCGCCAAGAATCGACACCGAGAGGCCGCCGTTGTCCGGGCCGTCGGGCGAGCCCTCGACGTACGCGTCCTTGAGGCTCACCTCGAGCACGACGCCGCTGGTCGTGGCGACCACGGTCTCGCCGCAGTCGGCGAAGATGTCGGTCGCCGGATACTTCGAGTGGGTCGGGTGGAACGCCACGTTCGACGCCTTGACCGGGAAGACGTACTTCACCTTGACCTTTGCCGACGGCGTCTTCGACGGCGTGGCGCTCGGGCTCACCGGCGTGGCGCCGGCCGCGGCCGAAGGTGGAACGGAGCTCGGCGGGGCGGCGGGCAGGGACGACTCGTCGGCGGCCACCGGTTCCACGAACTGCGGGGTGGCCTCGTTCGACACGCCGCCGGGAGAGCCGCCGGGAGCGCCGCCACAGGCGGCCATGGTCATGGCCGCGGCGGTCAGGCCGGTGAGGGTACGAAGCAGGCGCACCGCGCCATCCTGGCAGAACTCGTCCGGTCGTGCCGTCCCGCGCTCGGTAGGCTGGCCTCAGCGGCGAGCCACGCAGGAGGAGGCGCAGTGAGCGAGAACCAGCCGTCCTGGCCGGCCGCGTCGCCCCCGGCGCCCGGTCGTGATCGGGTCGAGATGGTGCCGCCGGCCGTGTACGCACACCCCGGCCACGCGCAGCCGCCCCACGCCCAGCCCCATGCTCAGCCCCACGCTCAGCCCGGTTACCCGCCCGCGGTGGCGCAGCCGCCCCTGCCTACCTTCGCCCGCCGCCCCGCCGGCTACCTTCCGCCGCCGGCCCGGCCGCCGTCGGGGCTCTTCCCGGGGCCGACCCGGCCGGTCTACCGCGAGCCGCACCCGGTGGCCGCGGCGCCGGTGCTGGCCGGGTTCGGCGCGGCGCTGCTCTGGTTCGCGCTCTTCGGCGGCCTCGCTCACGACCTCGCCGCGTACGCGTGGTGGACGATGGTGGCGGCGATCACCGCATGGGCCATGGCGATCGTGCTGACCGTCCTCGGCGACCGCGGCGCGGCGGTCGGCATAGCCCTCGCGAGCGGGCTCGGGCTATCGATAGCGGTGGCCTTCGTGGGCGCCCGATGGATAGCCACCTACGACTGGCCTTTGTGGTGAAAAGCACGGAATCGGGAGCGACCGGGTGTGCCGTCCTCGTCGCCGTCCGCACGGGGTCTTGACGCGACACGCGGCGGTGGGCACGCTCGGCTTCATGGCCCCCTCACCGCCACGGCTCGACCCCGATCGTCGCCGTCGCCGTCTGGAGTTGCTGGCGGCTCTCGCCGACGCGAAGGCTCGCGAGAACGCACAGCCGCAACGACTTCGCGGGGCACGTCTCCGCGAGCTCATCGCCACGCGCCGTCGCCTGGCGAACTGACTTCCCACCCCATTGGGGGCGTGGCGCGCCGCGCCCGCCGTTCTTCCCGCTACCGTCACTCGCTGAAGACAAAAGTCGCGTGGGGGGAAAACTTGTCGACTTTCGCTGCCGCCGTCGCTCGGGGCAAGAACGGGTGGACGGCGTCCGAGCTGGACCTGGCCGGCCTCGCCGATATCGACGAGGTGGTGGACGCGCTGCGCGACGTCGAGCCGGACGCCGATGTGGCGCTGCTCTTCGTCGAGAGCGACGACCAGTACCTGTCGATCGTCCGCCTCGACGAAGGTGAGGACCTGCGGGTCTTCGGCTCCGACTCGGCGTTCGTGGAGGAGTCGCGGATCGGGGCGGTGCTGCTCGGCGAGATCGAGGTGCCGGCCGTGCTCGAGATCGACGACCTGACGTCGGAAAGCGAGGAGGAGGACACGGACCGTCCGTCGCCCGATCCCGACGCCGACCCGGTCGGGGACGCCGACCTGCTGAACGACCTCGGGATCAGCGCGAACCGGCTGCTCGGACTCTGCGGTCAGGAAGGCATGCTGCCCTCCGACGTGACCGCCGAGATCTGCCAGCGGATCGGCTGCGGCGATGAGGTGGAAGAGCTGCGCGAGGCGTGAGTCTTCCGGCGTCACCTCAGCACGTTTCATGGATGCGGCGAGCCATCGAGGTCGCGTCCGCCTTCCCGGAGGACGTGCCCGTCGGGGCGGTCGTCTACGGCCCTGACGGGGTGGAGCTGGCCGCCGCCGGCAACGAGCGGGAGACGACCGGGGATCCGACGGCGCACGCCGAGATCCTCGCGCTGCGCCGGGCCGCGGTGATCCTCGGCAGCTGGCGGCTCGAGGGGTGCACCCTCGTCGTCACGCTGGAGCCCTGCACGATGTGCGCCGGCGCGCTGGTGCTGGCGCGGGTGTCGACGCTCGTCTTCGGCGCGTGGGAGCCCAAGACGGGCGCGGTCGGCTCGCTCTGGGACGTCGTGCGGGATCGCCGCCTGAATCACCGGCCCGAGGTCTATTCGGGGGTCCTGGAGCGTGAGTGCGCCGCGTTGCTGCGGGATTTCTTCAGGTGAGCAGCCGGGCTCCTCCGCGCCTGCGGTTGTCGGAGCCCGTCGCCCGTACGAAGAATGGTTGAGGAGAGTCGCGGAGAGTGACGCCGCGGCAGCACCTCAGGACGCGTCGGAGATCGCGGTCTCGAGGCCGATCCGGACCATGTCGCCGAAGCCCTGCTCGCGCCGCGCCGAGTCCATCTTCTCGCCGGTCTTGATGTGATCGCTCACGGTGAGGATTGTCAGCGCCTTGGCGCCGTAACGCGCAGCGATCGTGTAGATCGCGGCGGACTCCATCTCGACCGCGAGGACCCCGTAGTCGGCCAGGGCGTCGTAGAGATCGGGACGGTCGGTGTAGAACGCGTCGGCGGCCAGGATCGGGCCCACCCGCATCGCCGTGCCGTGCCGCTCGGCCACCTCGACCGCGGTGCGCAGCAGGTCGAAATTCGCGACCGGCGCGTAGTCGATCAGGCCGTCGAAGCGCGCACGGTTCATGTTGGAGTCGGTCGCCGAGCCGATCGCCGCGATCACGTCGCCGAGCTGGAGATCCATCGCGAGCGCGCCGCACGATCCGATCCGGATGACCGACTTCACGCCGTACTCGTTGATCAGCTCGTGCGTGTAGATGGACGCCGACGGCATGCCCATGCCGGAGCCCTGCACCGACACCCGGACGCCCTGGTAGGTGCCGGTGAAGCCGAGCATTCCGCGGACCTGGGTGTAGCACTTCGCGTCCTGCAGGAAGGTCTCGGCGATCCACTTCGCCCGCATCGGGTCGCCGGGGAGCAGAACCCGCTCGGCGATGTCGCCCGGCTGCCCGCCGATGTGCACGCTCATGCTTCGTGCTCCTCTCGCTTGGTCATGCCGCCGATCCTGCCAGGTCAGGGCCGCTGGGCTCGGCAATGGGTGACCCGCCGACGACGGCGCGCCCGCGTCCGGTAACCTTCTTCGCGGTGGTGTGTCCGAGCGGCCTAAGGAGCACGCCTCGAAAGCGTGTGAGGGTTTACGCCCTCCAAGGGTTCAAATCCCTTCACCACCGCCAACGCCCGGCGGCCCGTTCTTCGCGGATCGCCGGGCTTTTTCGTGCTCGCGGTGCGCCATTTTGTCCGTGCTTTCGGTTACCGACAAGAGTCACTCTCAGTGCCTAAAAGCCGGTCAACCGTACGGGTTGGCGGGCACTCCGCCGTTCGGGTGTTCTCCATGATCAGATGTCGTATACGTAACGCGGTCGTTTCGGCGTCGGATGGCCCTCAGCGCTAGCTGGATCGATTACATAGCGTAGTGGTTAGGGGACCGCCCTAATACGAGCGCTGTTGCGCAAGTCACGCAGCCAAAAACCACCGGATCAGACAATGCGCTCCAACCGGCTGGTGAGAACTTTTCACAAGATTGCTCTACACCGATCTCCTGAGTCTGTCCTAGATTTGACATGTGAGAGTTGAGCATCACTGGTGGAATGGTGACGTCCGCGTTGCACGCCGTGACGTCTTCGTACGCACCGACGGCATCGCCTGGGAAGTTGAAGCTCAGATGGGCGGACCCGACGGCAAGTCGAAGGTGCAGCAGTGTCCAGGGAAGGCCTCGGCCTTGATCCTGGCGGATGCGTGGCGTGGTCCACGCTGGCAGTGGCGCGAGATCTGACGCGCCTTGGGCCGGCTGCGCCGCCTGCTTGACTTCATCGGCCAGCCGAATTTTCCGTACGGGCCGGACCCCTCCCCTAGGGTCCGGCCCGTTCGCGTCGAACCGGACTGTTTGTCCGATGGCAAACAGTCGATCGGGTTTAACGTTTCACGCCATGCAGGCGACAGTCACCGACCACCGCTGCGACATCGCGGTGCTGCATCTCCGGGGCGAGCTCGACGCCGACACGGCCGAGAAGCTCCGCTCGACGATGGCCGATCTGCTGGAGCGTCCCGTTCCCCGGATCGTCGTCGACCTCACCGACCTCAAGTTCTGCGACTCGGTCGGGCTGAGCGCGTTCATCACGAGTAAACAGGTGATCACGGATCGCGGCGGGTGGCTGAGCTTCGCGGGCGCCAACCCGTTCCTGCTGCGCCTGCTGGGGACCGTGGGGCTGACCCGCTACTTCGCGATCTTCCCCGAGGTCGAGGACGCGATCGCCGCCGGCCAGCTCTGAGGTCGACGCGGTCGCGCGGGCGGATCAGGACTGTCGGCCGCTTCGAAGACCCAGATGGACCACTAGGGCCTCGCGTAGTGGTTCATGCAGGGCGAGGGGAAGCCGGCCCAGGCGCCGCCCGATGCGTCCCGCGTCGACGGCGCGGATCTGCTCGACCTGAACCTTTGACTCCAGGGCGAGCCCTGTCCCGGTCTGATCTTGTGCGAGCAAAATCTGAAACGGATAGACCTTGATGACGTTGGAGGTGATCGGTGCCACGGTGATGACCCCGCGACCGAACCGCTCCACGGCTCGATTGGCGCCGTCGTTGCTGACAATGACGGCCGGCCGGACCTTGCTGGCCTCGCTCCCGACGACCGGGTTCAGATCGACCCGCACGATGTCGCCCCACCTCACGATGGGAGGCCGTCAGCAGTGGCCGCGTCCCACAGCTCGGCGTCGGGTGAGTCCTCCCACTCTCCGAACGCCTCCGCGTACTGGTCCGCCAGTTGCCGCTCGCGCAGAAGGGCAACAGCCTCGTGCAGGGCTGCCGAACGGTTCACACCTTGCGCATCGAGGAATCTGACGTCCTCGTCGGGGAGGCTGACGCTTATCTTCATGTCGTCATCCTACCAAGGGTAGCACCGCCGGTACTACCTTTGGTGGGCCGAGCGCGGTTCGCCAGGACGGGGAATGCAAGAAGGCCGGACCAAGATGGGTCCGGCCTTGCCGCGTTTGTGCTGGTAGGGCTGGCGGAGGATACGAGATTCGAACTCGTGAGGGTGTTAACCCAACACGCTTTCCAAGCGTGCGCCCTAGGCCACTAGGCGAATCCTCCGTCGGCCAGGATACAGACATCTACCCCGAGCCGTGCGTGTGGGTCGGCGCTCGCGTGCTGACGGGGCCGGGTAAGCTGTTGGACAGCCTCTCGTGCGGCGTGCATCTCGTGAACCTCCCCAGGGCCGGAAGGCAGCAAGGATAAGCGGGCTCTGACGGGTGCACGGGAGGCCCTTTTTGTTTCCACCCTTCCGCGACTTTGTTCTTGTCATACCCCCGACGGACAATGGCGCCGTCGTTGAGGAGGGGTAGGAGTGTCACTCGCTCTGTACCGCAAGTACCGGCCGCGTACCTTCGCTGAGGTCATCGGGCAGGAGCACGTAACCGAGCCCTTGTCGCAGGCCTTGCGCAGTGGCCGGCTGCACCACGCCTATCTGTTCTCGGGCCCGCGTGGCTGCGGCAAGACGTCCAGCGCCCGCATCCTGGCCCGCTCGCTCAACTGTGAGCAGGGCCCCACGCCCGAGCCGTGCGGGGTGTGCGCGTCGTGCCGCTCGCTGGCCAACGACGGCACCGGGTCGATCGACGTCATCGAGATCGACGCGGCCAGCCACGGCGGCGTCGACGACGCCCGCGACCTCCGCGAGAAGGCGTTCTTCGCGCCCGCCAGCAGCCGCTACAAGATCTACGTGATCGACGAGGCGCACATGGTCTCGCCGGCCGGCTTCAACGCGCTGCTCAAGCTCGTCGAAGAGCCACCCGAGTACGTCAAGTTCATCTTCGCCACCACCGAGCCCGAAAAGGTGCTCGGCACCATCCGTTCCCGCACCCACCACTACCCGTTCCGGCTGATCCCGCCGGCGGTCCTCCGGCCGTACCTGCAGCAGCTCACCGAGGCCGAGGGCGTCCACGTCGAGCCGGCCGTCCTTCCGCTGGTGGTGCGGGCCGGCGGCGGCAGCGCGCGAGACTCGCTCTCGGTGCTCGACCAGCTGATCGCGGGCGCCGGCCCCGACGGCGTCTCGTATTCGCGAGCGGTCGCCCTGCTAGGCGTCACCGACGTCACCCTGATCGACGAGATGTGCGACGCCCTGGCCGCCGGCGACGGCGCCGCGGCGTATTCGACGATCGAGCGGGTCGCCGAGGCCGGCCACGACCCGAGGCGCTTCGCGTCCGACCTGCTCGAGCGATTCCGCGACCTGATCGTCCTTCAGCAGGTCCCCGACGCGGTCACCAAGGGCCTGATCGACGGCCCGGCCGACCAACTCGAGGCAATGAGCGCGCAGGCCGGCCGGCTGGGCCCGGCGACCCTGTCCCGCTGCGCCGACATCGTGCACAACGGCCTGGTGGAAATGCGCGGCACGACCGCGCCGCGCCTGCTGCTCGAGCTGGTGACGGCGCGCATGCTGCTGCCGGGAGCCGACGATTCGACGGGCGCGCTGCTCCAGCGGCTCGAGCGCATGGAGCGGCGACTCACCCTGAGCGGTGACGCTCCTCTGGCACGCGAGGAGGGCGGCGCCCCGGGTGCCGGTGCAGTGGCGCCTGTTGCCGCCTCTGCGCCGAGCGCCGGCGTCCCGGCGCCCGTAGCCGACTCCGGGCAGGGCGTCACCGCGCTAGGACTCGCCGCTGGGCCGGCGGCCGGGGATGGGCCGGTCGGCGGCTCCCGGGGCGGCTTGTCTGCGGCGCGGGCGGCTGCGGCGGCTGCTAGTCGGCGGTCTCCAACGGCGGCGGTTGGGCGGCGGCCGGCCGGTGCGGCTTCGCCCGCTCCCGCCGAGGCTGAGGAGGTTCCTTCTGCGCCACCCGTTCCTGCTTCGCCTGCCCCTGGTTCGCCTGCCCCTGGTTCGCCTGCCCCTGGTTCGCCTGCCCCTGGTTCGCCTGCCCCTGGTTCGCCTGCCCCTGCTTCGCCTACCCCTGGTTCGCCTACCTCCGGTTCGCCTACCTCTGCTGAGCCTGCGTCTGCTCCACCGGTGGCCGTCCCAGCAGCGTCCGCTGCGCCTGTTTCGCCACCGGAGCCGGATCATTACGACGACGAGCCGCCGTGGGACGACGAGCCCGAGCCTGACGCCTACGACAGCGCCCCTGTGCGTCGCCCCGAGCCGGTCGCGACCGCAGAGCCGGAGCAAATGGCCGCACCCGCCCTGGGTTCTCAGCCCCGCGACGAGTCGGCCGTGGGTTCTCAGCGCCGCGACGAGTCGGCCGTTGGTGCTCAGCGCCGAGACGAGCCCACGCCCTCCGCCCCCGAGCGACGGCCGGCGCCTCGGGGAGTGCTGCCGGACGCGCCGGAGGAGTCGGGTGCTGCCGCGGTGGAGCCTCCGCCCGGACAGCTGACCGTGGCGGCGGTGCGCGAGGTCTGGCCCGAGATCCTCACGGCAATCGGCCGGCGGAGCAAGCGGCTGGTCGCGCTGCTGTCCAACGCGGTGGTGCGCGATCTCACCGGGCAGACGCTCGTTTTGACGTTCCGCTACCCGAAGCACGCGGAGATGGCTGCCGCAGAGGCGCCCGCGGTCGCCAACGCGCTCTACGAGGCGCTTGGTGGCAGGTGGGAGATCCGCTGCGAGGTCGGGGGCGAAGCCGGCGCAATGTCGGTCCCGCCGGCCCCGCGCGGCGGTTCGGGTCACCCCGGCGACGGCTCCGGGTCCGGGCGCGATGCGCAACGCAACGAGTCTCCCGGGGCTTCCAGCGTGCGCAACGGTCGCGCAGCCCAGCCCGCGCCGGGCGCCGAGCAGGCGCACGCCGCCGCGGCCCGGCCGCCGCAGAGCCGCCGCCAGGAGGCCGAGTCCAGTTCCTCCGGAGACGACGACTGGCCGGAGCCGGCCAGACCGGGCGGCTTGGCGCCGGCCGCGCCCGCGGCCACGTCACCCCCGGCCGATGACGAGGATGAGGACTGGCCCGAGGTCCGCCCGATCGGCGCAGCAGCCGCACCGGCCGGCGATCCATCGCACTCGTCGCCGCTCGACTCTGGCTCTGGCTCTGCGCCTGCCTCTGCCGCTGCGCCTGCCTCTGCCGCTGCGCCTGCCTCTGCCGCTGCGCCTGGCTCTGCCCCTGCCTCTGCCGCTGCGCCTGGCTCTGCCCCTGCCTCTGGCTCTGCGCCTGCGCTTGCCCCTGCCCCTGCCCCTGCCCCTGGCCCTGGCTCTGCGCCTGGCTCCCGCGACGCGCTGGCCGCGAGTACCGCGGACGGACTGGGCGTAGGAGCCCCGCACGACGGCCCTCCTCGGTCGGACATTTCGGGCGGGGCGCCAAACCTTGACGATGCTCTCACGGGTGAGGCCTCTTCTCGGGCGGCCGATGCGAGTTCGGTAGATGCCGGAGTCCGCGGTCCCGGTGATGCCGGCCTCGGCAGCGAGCCAGCGGCCGAAGGTGCCCCGGCGCAGGCCGCGCGTAACGCGGAGGCTGCCCCCGCCCCGGCCGCGCGCAACGCCGAAGCTGCCCCGGGCCAGGCCGCTGCCGCGCGCGCTGCCCGTAACGCGGAGCGCGGCGGTGGCCTGGCCGCCGCGCGGGCTGCTGCGGCCGGTGCCCGGGCCGGGGCCGCGGCCCGTCAGGGTGCTCGCCCCGCTTCATCACCGGCGGCGGCATCGGCGTCGTCGGCGTGGCCCGACGGGTCGTCCGCCGAGGAAGCGCCCTACGACCCCGAATACGACGGCCCGCCGCGCGGCGGGGCGGCGGCCTACGAGGGCTTCGATCCGGGCGACGAGCCTCTGGACGACGTGATCGACGAGAAGACGGCGCGCGAGAGCAGCGAGCAGCAGGCCATGCGCCTACTGCAGGAAGTGCTGGGCGCCGAGAAGATCGGCGAGAGCTGACCAAAGCCCGGCCCGCAGTAGCCGCCCTTTCGGCGCTGGCCCGCTGGCCTGCCGGGGCGCTGGCCTGCTGGGGCCGCACCGGCCCGCTGGGGCGCTGGCCTGCTGGGGCCGCGCCGGCCTGCTGGGGCGCCGAGCTCAGCCGGCGCTCGGAATGCGGCCGTGGCCGCGAGGCGCGGCTGGCTCGGCCGCCTGGCCGCGAGGCGCGGCTGGCCCAGCCCGGGTGGCGGCGAGGCGCGTGGGTAGCGTCTGACGGGTGGCGGCGAGGCGCGTGGGTGGCGTGTGACGGGTGGGGCGCGTCGGGCGGCTACGCTGGGCGGCGATTGACGTGGTCGGCCGGGTGGGTATCGACGGCGCTCAAGAAACAAGTGACTTTCTAGCTGAGGAGCGGTGGCATGCGCCCCGGTGGACAGCCGAACATGCAGCAGATCATGAAGCAGGCCCAGAAGATGCAGGAGCAGGTCGCGCAGGCGCAGGCCGAGCTGGCCGACGCCGAGGTGACCGGCAGCGCCGGCGGTGGGCTGGTGTCCGTGGTCATGACCGGGCTCGGCGAGGTCAAGTCGGTGCGGATCGACCCCAAGGCCGTCGACCCGGACGACGTCGAGACGCTGGAAGACCTGGTGCTCGCCGCGGTTCGCAACGCGGCCGAAGAGCAGCGCGAGCTCACCGAGGCCAAGATGGGCCCGGTCACCGGCGGGCTCGGCGGCGGCCTCGGGATCCCCGGGTTCTGATCACGTGTATGAAGGCGCCATCCAGGACCTGATCGACGAGCTGGGCCGGCTCCCGGGTGTGGGACCCAAGAGCGCCCAGCGGATCGCCTTCCACGTCCTGTCCGCCGACCCCGCAGACGTCAACCGCCTCGCCACCGCGCTGCGCAAGGTGAAGGAGCTGGTCCGCTTCTGCACGACCTGTTTCAACGTGGCCGAGTCCGAGCAATGCCGCGTCTGCCGCGACCCGCGCCGCACCAACGAGGTGCTGTGCGTGGTGGAGGAGCCCAAGGACATCGTGGCGGTCGAGCGGACCGGCGAGTTCCGCGGCCGGTACCACGTCCTCGGTGGGGCGATCAACCCGCTGGAGGGCATCGGCCCGGACAACCTGCGCATCCGCGAACTTTTGTTACGGCTCGGAACGGGCGAAGTTCACGAGTTGATTCTTGCCACAGATCCCAACACAGAGGGTGAGGCCACGGCCACCTATCTGGCACTCATGGTGAAGCCGATGGGAATTTCGGTCACCCGTTTGGCCAGTGGTTTGCCGGTGGGTGGTGACCTCGAGTACGCCGACGAGATAACGCTCGGTCGTGCGTTCGAGGGACGTCGAGCCATTTAGATCTACGTCGCGTAACGCGCCTGTAACGCCTTGCTAGTGATTTAGTCCGGAATAGCTAGATCCGGGCCATCTCACGCGGTAGTTTCCGTTTGGTCGGTGCCATAGGTCACGGCCACATCACGAGGGAGACACGGAACTGACCGTGTGCGGTCCGTGAACTTGACCGAGGCACCACATTAGGTGAATGTTCCTTGCGATGGCGGCACCCCCGCCGTCGAGTGCCTTCGTGGCGCGGACTCATCTGACCGTCGCGACGAGGGCCGGCACTCGAGGCATGAGACAACCGATCGGTTGCCGGCGGCTGCGGGTAGCCATCGCCTGCCGGCCCACCGCTCTGTGGTGTGCCGCGGGCTGTGAGCGCCCCGCTTCGACCCGGCTCACCGGGAGAGGACCGGCGCTAGATGTCGCTTGGCCCAGAGGCGCCAATCGCCGACGAATCCACGGCGCCTATCGCCGACGCGGCTCAGGAGCGGACTCCCGACGAGGCCGCGGTTGCCGGTCGATCGCTGAGGCAGATCGCCTGGCGTCGTCTCAAGAGGGACCGCGTCGCGCTCGGCGGCGGCATCGTCATCCTTGTGCTGATCGCCGTCGCGATCCTCGCCCCGCTGCTGATCAAGTGGTTCGGGCACCCGTACGACGAGCTCCACAACGACAAGATCGACCCGACTCTCGGCCTCCCGCTCGGTCACCTCGGTGGCATCTCGAAGGACTACCTCCTGGGTGTCGAGCCGGTCAACGGCCGCGACATCTTCAGCCGGATCGTCTACGGCGCACAGACCACGCTGACCGTCGCGTTCCTCTCCGCGTTCCTGTCGACGATCCTCGGCGTGCTGTTCGGCATGTCGGCCGGCTTCATCGGTGGCTGGGTCGACTCGGTCATCAGCCGCATCATGGACTTCCTGC
Source organism: Actinoplanes sp. NPDC051513 (assembly GCF_044454685.1). Classification (NCBI taxonomy): domain Bacteria; kingdom Bacillati; phylum Actinomycetota; class Actinomycetes; order Micromonosporales; family Micromonosporaceae; genus Actinoplanes; species Actinoplanes sp. NPDC051513. The sequence goes on along the minus strand of NZ_JBITDW010000007.1, from coordinate 23,374 downwards.
TCGCTTTCCCGCAGCTGCTCTTCTCGATCGCGCTGGTCTCGGTGCTGCCGGCCACCTCGTTCGGCCTCGGCCCACGGTGGTCGCGCGTGTTGGTGCTGGTTGTGGTGATCGGATTCTTCGGCTGGCCGTACATCGGGCGTATCGTTCGCGGCCAGACGCTCTCGCTGCGTGAGCGCGAGTTCGTCGAGGCCTCGCGGAGCCTGGGTGCGCGTTCCCCGCGCATCCTGCTGCGCGAGATCCTGCCCAACCTCGCGGCGCCGATCCTCGTCTACACGACGCTGATCATCCCGACCAACATTCTCACCGAGGCGGCGTTGAGCTTCCTCGGCGTCGGTATCCCGCCGCCCTACCCGTCCTGGGGCGGGATGCTCTCGGACGCGCTCGGGTTCTACCGGTACGACCCGATGTTCATGATCATTCCCGGCGCGATGATCTTCATCACCGTGCTGGCGTTCAACCTGTTCGGCGACGGTCTTCGCGACGCGCTTGACCCGAAGGCCCACTGACGAGCATGGGATCCGAACGCGGTTCCATCGCATGTAACTCGGCGACCCCCCGCAGGTCGCCGTTCGAGGAGGTAGGAGTTTAGGTGGCAGGCAAGACGAAGGTGATGGTGGCCGCTGCGGCTGCTCTCACATTGGGGCTGACCGCCGCATGCGGTGGCGGCTCGGATGACAACAACAACACGGACAACAATTCGAGCACGGGCGCTGCCTTCAACGCCGCGGCGACCAAGGTCGTCAACGCGAGCGACAAGAAGGGCGGCACGCTCAACCTGTGGAGCCCGCAGGACGCTGACTCGTGGGACCCGGCGATCTCGTACTACGCCTGGACGATCGACATGAACCGGCTGTACAGCCGGACGCTTATGACCTACACGCCGAAGCCCGGCACCGACGGTCTGATCCTGACCCCCGACCTGGCCACGGCGGCCCCGGAGGTCAGCGCGGACGGCAAGACGTACACCTTCAAGTTGAAGAGCGGCCTCAAGTTCGACGACGGCTCGGCGATCACCTCGAAGGACATCAAGTACGGCATCGAGCGGATCTTCGCTCAGGACGTCGTCCCCGGCGGCCCGCTGTACCTGATCGAGGAGCTGGACCAGGGCCAGAACTACCCCGGCCCGTACAAGGACACCGACCCGAACAAGCTGGGTCTGAAGACCGTCGAGACGCCGGACGACTCGACGATCATCTTCCACCTGAAGGCCGCCAACGCGAACTTCCCGTACGAGCTGGCCCTGCCCGGCGGCGCCCCGGTGCCGCAGAAGCGGGACACCGGCGACAAGTACGCCCTCGCGCCGGCCTCCTCGGGCCCGTACAAGTTCGAGAGCATCAAGCCCGGTAGCGGCGCCACCCTGGTTCGCAACACCAACTGGGACGCGTCGACCGACCCGAGCCGCAAGGCGCTCCCGGACAAGATCGTTCTCACGATCACCACGAACGCCGACGACATGGACTCCCGTCTGATCGCCGGCACCGCCGACCTGGACGCCAGCCAGAGCGGTGTGCAGACCCAGGCGCGTACGCAGATCCTGACGAACGACAAGCTCAAGGAGACCGCGTACAACCCGAACAACGGGTTCATCCGGTACGCGGCGCTCGGGACCACGGTCGCCCCGCTGGACAACATCGAGTGCCGCAAGGCAGTCATCTACGCGTCCGACCCCACCACGCTGCAGACCGCTCGCGGTGGCCCGGTTGCCGGTGGTGACATCGCCACCAACATGCTGCCGCCGAACATCCTCGGCGCCGACCCGAAGTACGACCCGTACGGTCGCGCCCAGGGCAAGCCGCAGATCGACAAGGCCAAGGCGGCCCTGCAGGCGTGTGGCAAGCCGACTGGCTTCGACACCAAGATCGCGGTCCGGAACAACAAGCCGGCCGAGGTCGCCACGGCGACCGCCCTCCAGGCGGCGCTCAAGCAGGTCGGCATCAACGCGTCGATCGAGCAGTACGACGGCAAGAACGTCAGCTCGGTCGTCGGCTCGCCGGCCGTCGTGAAGGCCAAGGGCTACGGCATCATGATCTCCGGCTGGGGCGCCGACTTCCCCACCGGTTACGGATACCTGGCCCCGCTGGCGATGGGCTCGTTCATCGCCAAGACCGGTAACTACAACCTGCCCGAGATCAACGACCCGGCCATCAACGACCTGTTCACCAAGGGTCTGGCCGAGAAGGACGCTCAGGCGGCGGCTGCCGACTACCAGCAGGCCAACGAGAAGGTCATGGACGGCAACTACTTCGTGCCGTTCGTCTTCGACAAGGCGCTCAACTACTACAACCCGCGGCTGACGAACGTGTACTTCCACCAGGGCCTGGCCATGGTTGACTTCGCGTCCCTCGGCGTCAGCGACGGCAAGTAATCCCTAGCGGTCGCTGTAGCACCGACGGGTAAATCGAAGGGCAGGTGAAGGCCGCCCCCTCCGGGTGGGCGCCGGGTTCGCAAGAGCCCGGCGCCCACCCGGTCTACGGCCGAAAGTCGTGCTGACCTACCTCATTCGGCGGCTGTTCAACGCCGTCGTGACGCTGCTCGTGGTCACCTTCGTGACCTTCTGCGTCTTCTTCCTGGTGCCCAAGGCCACCGGGAGCGACCCTGCGCTGCTGTACATCGGCAAGCAGGCCGACCCCGTGGCGATCGAGGGCATCCGGACCAAGCTCGGGCTCGACGACCCGATCGTGGTTCAGTACGGCAAGTTCCTCAAGGGCCTGGTGGCCGGCCGTGATTACGGCACCGGAACGGACGTCACGCACTGCGCTGCCCCCTGCCTCGGTTACTCGTTCAAGACCAACCAGGAGGTGTGGCCGCTGCTGATGGAGGCCCTCCCGGTCACCGTTTCCCTCGCCATCGGCGCCGCCGTGCTGTGGGTGCTGATGGGCATCACCTTCGGTGTCATCTCGGCGCTCAGGCGCGGCACGATCTGGGACAGATCGGTGATGACGATCGCCCTGGCCGGCGTCTCGCTGCCGATCTACTTCACGGGTCTGCTGTCACTGAGCATCTTCGTGTACGGGTTGGGCTGGCCCAACCCGAGCTACACACCGTTCCTCGACAACCCGTGGCACTGGTTCACCGGCTTGATCCTGCCGTGGATCACGCTCGCGTTCCTGTTCGCCGCGACGTACGCCCGGCTCACGCGGGCCAACATGCTCGAGACCCTCGGCGAGGACTACATCCGCACCGCGCGGGCCAAGGGACTGCGCGAGCGCGCCGTCATCGGCAAGCACGGTCTGCGCTCGGGCCTGACCCCGCTGGTCACGGTCTTCGGCCTCGACCTGGGTGCGCTGCTCGGTGGCGCCGTCCTCACCGAGGCGGTCTACAACCTGCGCGGCCTCGGCTACTACGCACTCAACGGCATCCGCACCAGCGACCTGCCGGTGATCCTGGGCGTGACCCTGTTCGCCGCGTCCTTCATCGTCATCATGAACCTGATCGTCGACCTGCTGTACGGCGTCATCGACCCGCGCGTGCGGCTGAGCTGAGGGAGGTTACGTTGTCCATCGGCTCCGCTGCCCCACGACCGTTCCTCGAGGTCAAGGACCTCAACGTCCGGTTCGAGACCGACGACGGCATCGTCCAGGCGGTCACCGGGTCGAGCTTCACGCTCGAGAAGGGCCAGACGCTCGGCATCGTCGGCGAGTCCGGCTCCGGCAAGAGCGTCACCTCGCTGGCGTTGCTCGGCCTGCACCGCACCCGCAGCAACGCCAAGGTCACCGGTGAGATCTGGGTCGACGACCAGGAGCAGATCCGGGCCACCGACGAGGATGTGCGCCTGCTGCGCGGCGGCAAGATCGCCATGATCTTCCAGGACCCGCTGAGCGCCATGCACCCGTACTTCACGGTCGGGTCGCAGATCGTCGAGGCGTACCGGGTGCACCACCCCGGGATGAACAAGAAGGTCGCCCGCGAGCGGGCCATCGACATGCTCGCCCGGGTCGGCATCCCGCAGCCCGAGCGCCGGTTCAGCGACTACGCACACCAGTTCTCGGGCGGTATGCGGCAGCGCGCCATGATCGCAATGGCCCTGGTCAACGACCCGGCACTGCTGATCGCGGACGAGCCGACCACGGCCCTCGACGTCACCGTGCAGGCGCAGATCCTCGACCTGATCCGCGATCTCCAGCAGGAGTTCGGCTCGGCGGTCATCATGATCACCCACGACCTGGGCGTGGTGGCCGAGCTCGCCGACGATGTCCTGGTCATGTACGGCGGCAAGGTCATCGAGAAGGGTCCGGCCCTCGATGTCTTCCGGAACCCGCAGCACCCGTACACGTGGGGTCTGCTCGGCTCGATGCCACGTCTCGACCGTGACGTCCGCGATCGGCTCACGCCGGTCAAGGGCAGCCCGCCCAGCCTGATCAACCTGCCGCAGGGCTGCGCCTTCAACCCGCGCTGCCCCTACGCGGGCCGCAACGGCAACCGGTCCTACACCGAGGTGCCGCTGCTGCGCGACGACGGCCACAGCGCCGGGCACCTGGTCGCCTGCCACCTTCCCGCGGAAGATCGACGCAAGATCTTCCAGGAGGAAGTGCTACCGAACCTGTGAGCGGAGTGAATGAACGATGAGTGAGATCCTGCTCGAGGTGTCGGGGCTCGAAAAGCACTTCCCGATCACGAAGGGCCTGTTCAAGCGACAGGTCGGCGCGGTGCGCGCGGTCGACGGCATCGATCTTCAGGTGAAGGCCGGCGAGACGCTGGGCCTGGTGGGCGAGTCCGGCTGCGGAAAGTCGACCACGGGCCGGCTGTTCAGCCGGATCGTCGAGCCGACGGCCGGGAAGATCATTTTTGAGGGTCAGGACATCTCGCACAGGTCCACGGCCCAGTTGCGGCCACTGCGCCGCGACGTACAGATGATCTTCCAGGACCCGTACTCGTCGCTGAACCCGCGGCACACGGTCGGCTCGATCATCGCGGCGCCGCTGCAGATCCAGAGCATGCCGACGCCGCAGGGCATCAAGAAGGCGGTCCAGGAGCTCCTCGAGCTGGTCGGCCTCAACCCCGAGCACTACAACCGGTACCCGCACGAGTTCTCCGGCGGTCAGCGCCAGCGCATCGGCATCGCCCGCGCGCTCGCCCTGCGGCCCAAGATGATCATTGCGGACGAGCCGGTGTCGGCGCTCGACGTGTCGATCCAGGCCCAGGTGGTCAACCTGCTCGACGACCTCCAGAGCGAGTTCGACCTGACCTACGTCTTCATCGCCCACGACCTGTCGGTGGTCCGGCACATCTCCACCCGCGTCGCGGTCATGTACCTGGGCAAGGTCGTGGAGATCGCCGAGCGTGACGATCTCTACAAGAACCCGCGCCACCCGTACACCGTCGCCTTGATGTCGGCGGTTCCGGTGCCCGATCCCGCCCGGCGTGATCGCGCGCAGCGTGAGCGCGTGCTGCTCACCGGCGACGTGCCCAGCCCGATCAACCCGCCGTCCGGCTGCCGTTTCCGCACGCGCTGCTGGAAGGCGCAGGACATCTGCGCGACGGAAGAGCCGCCGCTGGTCACCCGCCTCGACGACCCGGCGTCCCATCTGACGGCATGCCACTTCCCGGTGGTGAACGAAGACGTGATCGCGGGTCGCCGTCCGGCGGCGACGCCGGCCTGAGCGAAGATCCAAGAGCGTCTTCCGTACGCCCGGAGCACCCGTCCCGCCGTCAGGCGGGGCGGGTCAGCCCTCCGGCCGGTTGAGGATCCCCACCACGACCTCGTGCACGGCCGTCGCGTCGGCCGGGTCCTTGACCTTGGTCTTGCCGCCGGTGACCGTGTACCACTCGTCGGCCTCGAGGTACTGCACGCGCACGGTGACGTCGTTGCCCGTCGTCTCGGTGCGCAGCGTCAGGTCGCCGGTGACGACGCCGACCTCGTCGGTCATCACCCCACCGGGACCCGCAGTGATGTTGGTGGAACGGGCTGGGTCGCTCATCAGCATTTCTCCAGCATGTCGGCGAGGGCGGACTTCTCGGCGGTGATGACCGTGAGCTTCCAGTGGGTCTTCACCGCGATCCAGTCTCGCGCATAGTCGCACCACGCGCTGGAGTCGATCGGCTTCCAGGTGGACGGGTCCTGGTCGCCCTTGGATCGGTTGGACGACGCCGACACCGCGACCAGCTGCGGATCGTCGAGGTCGTTGGCGAAGTCGCCGCGCTGGTCGGTCGTCCAGGACGAGGCGCCCGAGCGCCACGCGTTGGCCAGCGGCACCATGTGGTCGATGTCCACCTGGGTGGGCGAGGTCAGCGTCTTGCCGTCGTAGATGCTCTTCCACGTGCCGGCCACCACGTTGCAGCCGGAGAGCTTCACCTTGGTGCCGTCGCGCTTGAGCACCGAGTCGCGGACGTCGCAGTTGCTGCCGGTGCTGCGCCAGTGCGGGAACTTCTCGCGGCTGTAGCCCTTCATCGAGCCGGCCTTGGCCACAACCAGCTTGTCGAGCTGGGCCTCGGCATCGCCGGACGCCTCGCTGGAGGAGCCGGAGGAGGCGGAGGGCGAGGTGCCATTGGCGATCGAGACGCCTTCGCAGGCGCTCAGGCTCAGGGCGGCGACGGTCAGGAGAACAAGGGTCCAGCGGGGGATGTGAGGGGGCACGCCTTCAGAGTAGGAGCGCCCCGCCCGTTCTGTCCGAGTCGATCGCTCGTGAGTGGATCATCCCGCGCGCCGCCGTCACGACGCGCGGGATGCGAACTCAGCGGGCGCGGTTGATGGCGCTGGTCACGGCCTTGATCGACGCGCTCACGATGTTCGCGTCGATACCCACGCCCCAGACCACCTTGTCGCCGACCTCGACCTCGACGTACGCCGCGGCCTGCGCGTCGCCGCCGGAGGTCAGCGCGTGCTCGTTGTAGTCGAGCACTCGCGCCTGGATGCCCAGCGGCAGCACGGCCTGCACGAACGCGTCGATCGGCCCGTTGCCGACGCCGACCAGCGGACGGCGTACGCCCCGGTGGAAGATCTCGACGTCGATCTCGACCTTGCCGTCCACGGTGGCCGTGCTGTAGCCCTCGATCTTGAAGGCGGTCGACTGCTGCTGCTCGACCAGGTACTCCGCCGCGAAGATGTCCCACATCTCCTGCGGGGAGACCTCGCCGCCCTCCTCGTCGGTGTGATGCTGCACCACGCCGGAGAACTCGATCTGCAGCCGCCGCGGCAGGTCGAGGTTGTGCTCCTCCTTCATGATGTACGCCACGCCGCCCTTGCCGGACTGCGAGTTGACCCGGATGACCGCCTCGTAGCTGCGGCCCACGTCCTTCGGGTCGATCGGCAGGTACGGCACGCCCCAGGTGAACTTGTCGATCTCCACGCCGGCTTCGTCGGCGTCGGCCTTCAGCCAGGCGAAGCCCTTGTTGATCGCATCCTGGTGCGAGCCGGAGAACGAGGTGTAGACCAGGTCGCCCACGTACGGGTGCCGTTCGTGCACCGGCAGCTGGTTGCAGTACTCGACGGTCCGCTTGATCTCGTCGATCTGGGCAAAGTTGATCATCGGGTCGATGCCCTGGGAGAACATGTTCAGCCCCAGGGTCACCAGGTCGACGTTGCCGGTGCGCTCGCCGTTGCCGAACAGGCAGCCCTCGATGCGGTCGGCGCCGGCCAGCAGGCCCAGCTCGGCGGCGGCCACGCCGGTGCCGCGGTCGTTGTGCGGGTGCAGCGACAGGATCACCGACTCGCGGCGCGGCAGGTGCCGGTCCATCCACTCGATCGAGTCGGCGTACACGTTGGGCGTGGCCATCTCGACGGTGGCGGGCAGGTTGATGATCAGCGGCCGGGCCGGCGTCGGGTCGATCACGTCGATCACCGCCGAGCACACCTCCAGCGCGTACTCCAGCTCGGTGCCCGTGTACGACTCGGGGGAGTACTCGTAGAAGATCTCGGTGTCGGGGGTGTAGATCTCCGCGTACTTCTGGCAGAACCGGGCGCCGCTCGTGGCGATGTCGGTGATGCCGTCCTTGTCCAGGCCGAAGACGACCCGGCGCTGCAGCACCGAGGTCGAGTTGTAGAAGTGGACGATCGCCCGCTTGGCGCCGCGCAGCGACTCGAAGGTCCGCTCGATCAGGTGTTCCCGGCACTGCGTCAGCACCTGGACGGTGACGTCGTCGGGAATCAGATCCTGCTCGATGAGCTGGCGGATGAAGTCGAAGTCGGTCTGCGACGCGGCCGGGAAACCTACCTCGATCTCCTTGTACCCCATCTGGACCAGCAGCATGAACATGCGCCGCTTGCGCTCGGGGGACATCGGGTCGATCAGGGCCTGGTTGCCGTCGCGCAGGTCGACGGCGCACCAGCGGGGCGCTGCCTCGACACGCCGGGTCGGCCACCGGCGGTCGGGCAGGTCAATGGCGAACTGTTGCTGGTACGGCGCGTAGCGCTCGAACGGCATCGAGCTCGGCCGCTGCGAGGCAAAAGGGTTGTCGGACATGTGGCTGCTCCAAACGAGAACGAGACGTTCAGGCGGCGCGCGTCAACTCCGCGACGAGGTGCCGGCCTGGAATGGGGCCTCGTCGCGGCAGCGAAGGAGGAGCGTCTGCCACATGTCGGAATCACCCTACGTGATCATCTCGGACGTGGCTAACTCTACGCCCGGATCGTGGGATCCCGGAGTCAGGCGGGCGAAGCCCCGACGGACGGCGTCTGCACGGCGGGCGGGGCGTCGGTGCTCATCGCCTGGCCGGGCACCGACGGGCCGGGCAGCGCCACGGTGGCCGGCCCGGCGACCTGACTGACCAGCTTGAGCACGCCGAAGTCGACCCGCGCCGCGGTCAGCACGCCGTCCTGGGCGTAGCAGTAGATGCCGATGTCGACCGGCGCCTTGAGCGAGGCGGAGATCGAGTCGATCGAGAAGCAGGTGCCCTGCGCCCCCGCCAGCGGCTCCACCTCGGTCACGGACAGCGCCGACTGCCGGTCGGTGAAGACCGGCAGCCACTGGCGGAAGAGGCGCTCGACCTGGGGGGAGTAATCCTTCGGCACGCGTTTTCCGGCGTCCGCCACGCGTACACATGTCGGGGTGATGGGGTTGCTCGGGGACGAGACGGTGCATTGGAAGACACCGGCCGCTGTTGAGACGATCGAGACGTCGGTGGTGCCGCCGAGTACCGCGTCGCTGACATCCACGCGCCACGTGCCGTCGGCGCCGATCGTCGCCACGACGTTGTGCTGCCGGCCGTCGCCGTCGGTGGTGAGGGTGTAGAGCGCCGCGTACGCCTTGTCCTGGGCCCGCGTGGCCCGGGCGATCAGATCGGCGCGGCCGCCGGGATCGTCGCCACCCGCCGGTGGCTGCGAGGACGAGGGAGTCGGCGTGGCCTCGGGCGTGCCGTCGCAGCCGGTCGCGACCGCCAGCACGAGCAGTGCGGCGGCCGGCGCGGACAAAGGCAGAAAGCGTGGGCGCACCGAGACATTCTCGCCTCCGGAGCCTCGGATGGCCGCAATCTGGGATCGCGTGTCGGCCTCTCCGGCGGTCGCGGCTACTGTGGTGGCGATTGTCCTGACCGGCGCCGCCGGCGTAGAGGTTGAAGGAATGGTTCCCCGTGGCACTGGTGGTGCAGAAGTACGGTGGCTCGTCCGTTGCGACCGCCGAGCGCATCAAGCGGGTGGCGGAACGCATCGTGGCCGCCCGCAAGGCCGGCGACGACGTGGTCGTCGTGGTCTCCGCGATGGGCGACACCACCGACGAGCTGATGGAACTGGCCAATCAGGTCAGTCCGCTGCCGCCCGGCCGTGAGCTCGACATGCTGCTCACCTCGGGCGAGCGCATCTCGATGGCGCTGCTCGCGATGGCGATCCACAACCTGGGCTACGAGGCTCGCTCCTACACGGGGTCCCAGGCCGGCGTGCTCACCACCTCGGCGCACGGCAAGGCCCGGATCATCGACGTCACGCCCGGCCGCCTGCGCTCGGCGCTCGACGAGGGCGCGATCGCGATCGTGGCCGGCTTCCAGGGCGTCTCGCAGGACACCAAAGACATCACCACCCTGGGCCGCGGCGGCTCCGACACGACGGCGGTGGCCCTGGCCGCGGCCCTGCACGCCGACGTCTGCGAGATCTACACCGATGTCGACGGCGTCTTCACCGCCGACCCGCGCATCGTCCCCAACGCCAAGCACATCAAGCAGATCACGTACGAGGAGATGCTCGAGCTCGCCGCCGGTGGGGCGAAGGTGCTGATGTTGCGATGTGTGGAGTACGCGCGCCGCTTCAAGGTGCCGATCCACGTACGCTCTTCGTACTCGAACAAGCCAGGCACGCTAGTGACCGGATCTATGGAGGACCCTGACGTGGAACAAGCGCTGATCACCGGGGTCGCCCACGAACGGAGCGAGGCCAAGATCACGATTGTCGGCGTGCCCGACGAGCCCGGCGCGGCCGGCCACATCTTCAACACGGTGGCCCAGGCCGAGATCAACATCGACATGATCGTGCAGAACGTGTCGACCGAGGGCACCGGCCGTACCGACATCTCCTTCACCTTGCCGAAGGCCGACGGCCCCACCGCGATGACCGCTCTCGACAAGATCAAGGAAAAGATCAAGTTCAAGAGCCTGCTCTTCGACGACCACGTCGGCAAGGTGTCGCTGATCGGCGCCGGCATGCGCTCGCACCCCGGCGTGGCCGCCTCGTTCTTCGCCTGCATCGGTGAGGCCGGCGTGAACATCGAGATGATCTCGACCTCCGAGATCCGCGTCTCCGTGGTCTGCCGCGACAGTGACCTCGACACCGCCGTCCGCGCCGTGCACGAGCAGTTCGAGCTCGGTGGCAACGAGGAAGCGGTGGTGTACGCGGGCACCGGCCGGTAAGCCGTCCGATGGCGCAGCCCACGCTCGCCGTCGTCGGGGCCACCGGCTCCGTCGGGACGGTCATGCTCGAGCTGCTCTCCTCCCGGCGCAACGTCTGGGGAGAGATCAGACTGCTGGCTTCGGCACGCTCCGCCGGTAAGCAGCTCGCCTGCCGCGGCGAGCAGCTGACCGTGCGCGAGCTCACGCCCGAGGCCTTCGATGGCGTCGACGTCGCCCTGTTCGACCTCCCCGACGACGTCTCGCGCGAATGGGCGCCGGTCGCGACCGCGCGCGGCGTCACGGTGGTCGACAACTCGGCCGCGTTCCGCATGGAGCCCGACGTCCCGCTAGTCGTGCCCGAAGTCAACCAGGAAGCGATGCGCGACCGCCCCCGCGGCATCGTCTCCAACGCCAACTGCACGGTCATGGCGATGATCATGGCGATCGCGCCGCTGCACCGCGAGTACGGCCTGCGCGAGCTGGTCCTGGCCTCCTACCAGGCCGCCTCGGGCGCCGGCCAGATCGGCGTCGACACCCTGCACGACCAGCTCAGCAAGGTGGCCGGCGACCGGCTGCTCGGCTCCCGGCCGGGCAACGTGCGCCAGGCCGTCGGCGACGACCTGGGCCCGTTCTCGGCGCCGCTCGCGCTCAACGTGGTGCCCTGGTCTGGCGAGATCGCCGCGCTCGGCTGGTCGTCCGAGGAACTCAAGCTGCGCAACGAGTCCCGCAAGATCCTCGGCATCCCGGCGCTGAAGGTCTCCGCGACCTGCGTGCGGGTTCCGGTCGTGACCGGCCACTCGATCGCCGTGCACGCGGTCTTCGGCTCCGAGGTCAGCGCCGACGGCGCCCGCCAGGCGCTGCGCAACGCGCCCGGCGTGATCCTGGTCGACGATCCCGAGGCGGGCGAGTTCCCGATGCCGATCGACGCGGTCGGCACCGACCCGTCCTGGGTGGGCCGCATCCGCCGGGCCATGGACGACCCGCGGGCGCTCGACCTCTTCGTCACCGGCGACAACATGCGCAAGGGGGCGGCGCTCAACACCGTGCAGATAGCCGAGCTGATCGCCGCCGAGCGTTGAGCCGGCTCCGCTTCGCTCGGCGGCGACCGCGGATCAACTCAGGTCTTCCCGCGTCAGCAATGCTCGCAGCGTGATCCCCTCGGCGGCGAGGGCCGCGGCGCCGCCCTCCTGACGGTCGATCACGCAGAGCGCGTGGTCGACGTGCGCGCCGAGCTTCCGCAGATCGCCGGTCGAGATCACCACCTGCCCGCCGGAGGTCACCACGTCCTCCACCACCAGCACCCGCCGGCCGGCCACCTCGGCGCCCTCGGCGAGCCGCGCGGTTCCGTACTGCTTGGCCTGCTTGCGGATGAACGCGGTGGGCAGCTTGGCGTGCCGGGCCAGCGCGGTCACCACGGCGATGCCGCCCATCTCGAGGCCGGCGAGCACCTCGACGTCCTCGGGGATCAGCACCGCCATCCGCTCGGCCAGCTGGTCGAGCAGCTCCGGGTCGGCCTCGAACTGATACTTGTCGAAATACTCGTTGGCGATCCGCCCCGAGCGCAGGACGAACTCACCGGTCAGGCGGCTCACGTCGCGGACGCGCCGCGCGAGGTCTTCAGAGGAAGTCACAAGGGCTTAGCCTGTCAGGCCGTCCCGAGACAAGCGACGGCACCCCGGATGCAACCACTCAGCAACCGACAAAACGTGCCGATCATAAGATCGTGGAGACGCACCGCTGGTTCGGCGCCGGGCAGAGCAGCGCCGCCGACTCGGCCAAGGCCGGCGCCGAGGCCGCGGTCGAGGCGGTCGGGGGCCGCGACCCCAAGGCCGTCTTCGTCTTCAGCTCGGTCGCTCACGACCTGCCCGCGCTGCTGGTCGCCGTGCGCGAGGAGGCCGGCCCGGAGACGGCGATCGTGGGCAGCACCACCATGGGCGAGCTCGGCAACGCGGGGATGACCGTGGGCGGGGTGGCGGTCGCCGCGCTGGGCGGCGACGGCTTCACCGTGCACACCCGGGTCGCGCGAGTCGACGAGCACGATCCGCGAGCGGCCGGCGCGGCCGCGGCCGAGGCGCTGCGTGGCCTGCACGATCCGAACCGGGTGCTGATCCTGCTGGCCGACGGGATGACCGGGCGGCCCCACGATGTCGTCCGGGGCGCGTACTCGACGGTCGGCGCGGCCTGGCCGCTGGTCGGTGGCTTCGGCGCGGACGACCGGCACTTCGAGCGCACGTACCAGTTCTGCGACGACGAGGTGCTCAGCGGCGCGGTGGTGGGGCTCGCGCTCGGCTCGGACGGCCCGATCGGCATCGGCATGGCGCACGGCTGGCGGCGTACCGAGCCCCCGATGGTCGTCACCAAGAGCCAGGGCGCGCACATCTACCGCCTCGACGACGAGCCCGCCCTCGACGTGCTGCTGCGCCGCAACGACTTCGACGGCACCGCCGACGAGTTCTTCGATCGGGGACGGTCGCTGCAACCGCTCGGGCTGTCCCGGCGCAACGGCGAGGACATCCGGGTGATCCACGCCGGCGACGACGAGGAGCGCTCGGTGTGGGGCACCGCCGATGTGCCGCAGGGCGCGCTGGTGTGGCTCATGGAGGCCGACCGGCAGGCGTTGATCGACGGCGCGACCTGGTCGTGCACCGAGGCGATCGCCCGGCTCGACGGGCTGGCCCCGCTCGGCGTGCTCGCCTTCGACTGCGGCGGCCGGCGGGCCGGCCTGATCGAGGGCGGCATGCAGGATGAGATCACCGCGATGCGTACGGCACTGGGCGACGCGCCGTTCGCCGGCTTCTACACCACCGGGGAGATCGCCCGGGTGCGCGGCGCGAGCGGCCTGCACCACCTCACCCTGGTCACCCTCGCCCTGGCCTGACAGATGCTGACCTGGCCCACCCACCTGCTGACCGAGTACTTCACGGCGGTCAACGCCGCCGACGACGAGGCGTCGGCCATCGCCAACGCCGTCGAGCGGGCGACCGAGATGGTCGAGGCCGAGGTGGGCGCGGTGGTGCGGGAGGGCAAGGTCTCGGGCGCGTACGGGTTCGGCGCCGTTGTTCCGGAAGCCGGCCTGCTCGCCGTGGCCGCCGGTGAATTCCTGCTCGAGGTCTTCGAGCTCGGCGAGCTGTACGCGGTGGCCAGCCCTCTCGGCGGCGAGAACGCGGACGCGCTGATCGTCTGCCGCGCCGACGAGCCGTTCGCCCCCGAGGAGCGGCAGATGCTCCAGGGCATGGCGCAGGTGCTGGGGCTCGCGCTGCGCAGCATCCGGGTGCTGGTCGCCGAACGGCACCTGCGCGCGGAGAAGGAGCGGCAGGCGACCACGGCGCAGACCCGGCAGCGGCTGGTCGAGTCGCTGCTGACCATCCAGCGCGCGATCTCCGCCCGGCGGCCGCTGCCCGAGATCCTCGACGCGGTGACCGGCGGGGCGGCCGAGCTCCTGGACGGCGCCACGGTGTCGCTGCTGCTCGCCGAGGGAGGACCCGATCGGCGGCTGAGCGTCGCCTCGACCTGCGGCGGCGCCGACGGCCGGCCGCTGCACGAGTCGGCGGCGCGAGCCGCGATGTCCGGCGGCACCGTGCTGATCCGCTCGGACGGCAACGGCACGGTGATCGCCGCTCCGGTGCGGGTGACCGGCGAGATGGCCGGCAGCCTGGTCGCACACCTGCTCGGCGGCGCCGACCAGCACACCGAGGAGCGCGATCAGCTCGCCGCCTTCGCCCAGCAGGTGAGCCTCGCGCTGACCGACGCGCGCACCGTCGAGGCGGTCCGCGAGGCGCACCACGACGCGATCACCGGTCTGCCCAACCGGGCCCTCTTCCTCAAGATCCTCAACCGGGTCCTCGCCTCCCGCAACACCGAGACCGACCCGACCAGCGTGCTGTTCATCGACCTCGACCGGTTCAAGACCGTCAACGACAGCCTCGGCCACGAGGCCGGCGACCAACTGCTCGCGCTGGTCGCTCGCCGGCTGCGCGGTTGTGTACGGGCCAGCGACACCACTGCCCGCCTCGGCGGCGACGAGTTCGCCGCCGTCCTGCACGACTCTCCCGCCGGCGCCGCCAAGATCGTCGGCGAGCGGATCATCGCCTCGATCAAGGAGCCGTTCCGGGTCGCCGGCCGCGAGATCTTCATCGGCGCGAGCATCGGCATCGCCACCTCACGCGACTCCGTCGAGCGCTCGGAGGCGTTGCTGCACAACGCCGACCTGGCTATGTACCGGGCGAAGAAGGAGGGCCCCGGCCGGGTGCTGCTCTACGAGCCGTACATGCAGAGCGAGGCGCTCGATCATCTGAGCCTGCGCGGCGACCTCCAGCGCGCGCTGCGCGAGGGCGAGTTCCGCCTCCAGTACCAGCCGCTGATCCGCCTCGGCGACCTGGCCCCCACCGGCGTCGAGGCGCTGATCCGCTGGCACAGCCCGACCCGCGGTTTCGTGTCCCCCGTCGACTTCATCCCGATCGCCGAGGAGTTCGGCCTGATCGTCGACATCGGCCAGTGGGCGCTCGAGACCAGCGCCAAGCAGGTGGCCCGCTGGCGGCGCGACTTCCCCGACCTCGGGCTGAACGTCAACGTCTCCGGCCACCAGCTGATGCACCCCCGCTTCGCCGACACCGTGCTGCGCGCCCTGGCGATCGCCGGCCTGCCGTCCAGCGCCGTCACGCTGGAACTCACCGAATCGGTCCTGATGAGCGAGCCGGACCTGGGGAAAGCGGCGCTGCACGTGTTGCGCGGTCTCGGCGTGCAGTTGTCGATCGACGACTTCGGCACCGGCTACTCGTCGCTCGCGTACCTGCGCGAGCTGCCCGTCGACGAGCTGAAGATCGACCGAGCCTTCATCGCCCGCGCCGAGCTGACCGGCGAAGATCTGGCGCTCGTACGCACGATCGTCGAGCTCGCCCAGATCCTCGGCCTGCGCACGGTGGCCGAGGGCATCGAGAACGCGAACCAGCTCGCGGCGCTGCGCAGACTGGGCTGCGCCTACGGCCAGGGCTACCACCTCTGCCGCCCCACCGACCCCGACGACGTGCCCTCCCGCCTGGCCTCCACACAGATCTTCACCCATCCGCGTACTTGATCACCGCGCTACAACATGGGAGATCCTTTTGGGGTACTTTTCGCCTAATTGGTGCTAATTACTCGGAAGGAACATTCCGTGACACCCTTCGCATTGTTCTTCCTCCTCGCACTTGCCGGCTCCTCATGCTTCGCCCTCGGCCGCGCCCTGGGCCGAGGCGAGCGCTACGAGAAGGGTTACCGGGAGGGCTTCCGCGACGGCGAGACCGGTTCCTTGGCCCGAGCCGCCCGCCTGATCCAGCTGGACGCCCGCCCCGCGATCGCCCCCGCGGTCGAGTCGATGCTCGGCCCCTACTCGGTTCCCCAACAGCTCCCGGGCCGCAGCGTCGGCCCGTCGGTGGCCGCCGTCCCGGTGCGTCCCCAGCTGGCACTTTAAGAACATCAGGGGGTACGGCGTCAGCCGTGCCCCGCTCTATCGCAGCCTGACGGCCCTCGCCAACACGGCGACGAACCATCAGCACCCTGCCGTCGTCGACAATGACGGCCGCCGCGATCGCCGGCCGGCCGCCGCCGTCATCCACCTGCGGAGCGTCGACCGCCACCTCACCCCAGCTCAAGCGGCGGCCAGACCTGCGCGAACGCGTCATGCGACCACGATCTCAGCCCGCGGCTCCACGTTGACGATCAGCGGTAGCGGGCCACGAAGTAGTCGCCCCAGTAGTACGGATCGGTGGCGGTGGTTCCCGCCGCGACGACCCGGCCGCGGTGATCCAGGGCCAGCGCCGCCAGCTGGGTGGTGCTGGATCCGAAGTAGGTGGCGAGCACACCGTCGGTGCCGAAGCTCCGGTCGAGTGTGCCGTCACCGTGGTAACGCGCCATCGTGAACGCGCCGGCGACCGCACCGACCAGCAGCTTGGTGCCTTGTGCCACCACGGCGGTGGCGGTGGCGCTGTCGATCTCGGTGGTCACCATGCCGTCGGCGCCGAAGGTACGGTCCAGACTGCCGTCACCTCGATACCGGGCGAGCGCCACAGCGGAACTCAGCGGACCCCCACTGCCACCGGCGGCGACGAGCTTGCCGGCGTTGTCGATGAGGAGGGCGGAAGCCCGATCGGCTCCGCCGAAGTCCGTGACCACCATGCCGCCATTACCGAAGCGGGTGTCCAGGGTTCCGTTCGTGTTGTAACGCGCCAATGCGAAGTCGAAGGTGTCCGTCGAGGTCTCGCCGGCGGCGACGATTTTGCCGTCGTTCTGGAGCACCAGAGCGGTGGCCGCGCTGTTGCCGCTGAACTTGGTCACCACTCTGCCGCCGACGCCGAAGCTGGTGTCCAGTCTGCCGTCGGCGTGATACCGGGCCAGCGCGAAGTCGTCGCTCACCGGGTAGACCAGAGTGCTCCCGGCCACGACGATCTTGCCGTCGCGCTGCCGTGCCACGGCTTTCACCACGTCGAACGCGCCGCCGAAGTCAGTGTGGACTTTTCCTCCGCTGCCGAAGGCCGGATCCAGGGTGCCGTCGCGCCGGTAGCGGGCCAGCGCGAAGTCGGAGTCACCGCTGTCGTCAGTGATGGTGCGGCCGGCCGCGACCACGGCGCCGTCGGGCTGCCCTACCACCGCGTAGGCGTCGTCGGAGGAGCCGAAGAAGTCCGTCGTCACCGTCCCGCCGGAGCCGAAGCTCGGATCCAGGCGACCGTCAGTGGTGTATCGGGCCAGGCCGAAGTCCGTAACACCCAGTCCCCCGACCAGCCGGCCGGCCGAACCGGCGACGACCGGCTTTCCGTTCTGCACCAGCAGGGCCAGGCCCTCATCGATGAAGCCGGCGAAGTCGGTGCTGACGGTGCCGGCGTCGCCGAACGAGGGGTCCAGCCCGAAAGTGTGGGCTTGGGCGGGAGCCGCCGCGGCCAACACGACGACGAGGGGTGCGACGGCTAGACCGGCGACGGTGAACGACCGGCGACGCGCCGGCGATCGAGAGGTATTCGCGGTGGAGAGCGGCAGGTGGTGCGAGACGGGTCGCATGAGGCGAGGGTTCGCTGACATTCGAAGCGTGTCAATGAAAGGTCAGCGGGCCGACCCTGACGCCGAAGCCGGAAGGCAGTCAGGGCCGGCTCGTCGTCAGAGCAGGGTGATGACGATGGCGGCGAGCATGCCCAGGGCTGTCGCGCCAGCGGCGACTATCAGGGAGAGCTTGCCCTGGGGCTCGGCTCGGCGCTGGGCTACTACGCCGCAGAGGACGGCCAGGGCGCCGAAGGCGGCGGGCAGGACTATGCCCATGGGGGAGGCCAGGATCGCTACCAGCGCCAAGAGGATGGCGGCTATGTCGAAGCGGTTGGCGGCCTGGGGTCGGGGCTCTTCGTAAGCCGGGTAGGGCCGGCCTGGGCCGGCGTAGGGCTGGATCGGTGGCGGACCATATAGCCGGCCGGGCTGAAGTGGGGCCTGGGGCGGGGGCGAAGATGGGGCTTGGGCCTCGGGCGGGGCTGAGCTGAGGGCGGGAGCCTGGGGCTCGATCGGCGCCGAGACGTGAGCCAGGGCCGGGGAGATCGGCTGGGGGTACGACTGCGGCACCGGGGAGACCGGCTCGGCGTAAGGCTGGCCGGTGAAGGTGGGCGAGCCGTAGTCGCTGAGGCTGGTGGTGTAGGTGAGCTCGGCGTAGGTGGACTCGCTGTAGCTGGGCGCGAAGGTGGCGCCGTAGCTGGGCTGGGAGAAGGGCTGGTTGAAGTCGGGAGTGGTGTAGGACGACGTCGGGAACGCCGACTGGTAAGACGGCGTCGCGGGGAAGGCCGAGTCGGTGTGCGACGGCGTCGTGGGGAACGCCGACTGGGGGTAGAGGGACGGCGTCGGGAAGTCGGGCTGGGGGTACGACGACGCCGGCGATGGTGGGTCGTGGGGGGCGGGCTGGGGCTCGGCATGGACGGTGGGGGTGAACTGGGTTGGTGTCGTATGCCAGGCGGGTGGGGATGTGGGCTGGCCGCAGGTGCCGCAGTAGGCGGCTTGGGCGGACCGGGGGGAACCACAGGTCGTGCAGCTCATGGCGGGTCTCCAGGAGGGGATGGGCCTGGAGTAGATCGGTCGCTCGTCGGGTTTCTTGAGGCGCACCGGGGTGCCGGCCCTTGGCCTGAGCAGCCGGGTGCCCCGCTGCTGCGGTTGTGGACGGCTCCCGCCCGTACGATATGAGGGCTTTTGAAAGTGCAGTTAGCCGGCGCTTGATCGCTGGGCTGTTACGCGCCTAGCTGACGGCGGACCTCGGCGGCTACGCGGCCTCCCTCGGCGCGGCCGGCGACCGTGGCCTGAGCTGCCTTCATGGCGGGACCCATCTGGGCCTTGCCGGCGAAACCGCCGGATGCGAGCGCACCCTTCACCAGGTCGGCGATCTCGTCGTCGGTCAGCTGTTTGGGCAGGTAGCGCTCGATCACCTCGCCCTCGGAGCGCTCCTTGGCTGCCTGCTCGGTGCGGCCCGCGTCGGCGAAGGCTGTGGCTGCCTCGCGACGCTTCTTGGACTCCTTGGTGAGCACGGCCAGCACCTCGTCGTCGCTGAGAGCGCGTGCCTCGGAGCCGGCCACCTCGGCGTTGCGGACCGCGGCCAGGGTCATCCGCAGCGTGGCGGTGGTCAGCTCGTCGCGGGCCTTCATTGCGGTGTGCAGGTCATCGTTCAGGCGGTCTTTCAGCGTTCCCATGGACGGAGAAACTACTCTTGCCATCATGCGCAAGCGTCCCCTTATTGCCCTGGCCGCCGGTGTGGCGGCGGCCGGAGCGGCCACCTTCGCCTACTCGTCGCTGATCGAGCGAAACCTTTTCACGCTGCGGCGCTTCGATGTGCCGGTTCTCGAGCCGGACGCGGAGCCGCTGCGGATTCTGCACATCTCAGACCTGCACATGATGCCTGACCAGCGGCGAAAGCAGGACTGGGTGGCGGCCCTGGTCGGCACCGACCCGGATCTGGTCGTGGTGACCGGCGACAATATGTCCGATCCGGGGGCGGTGCCGGGGGTGTTGCGGGCGTTGGATCCGTTCCTCTCGGTGCCCGGAGCTTTCGTGTTCGGGTCGAATGATTATCGGGGGCCGGTTTGGGCTAATCCGTTGCGGTATGTCCTGCCTGGTGAGCGCGAGTACGTGCAGGGGGTGGATCTGCCTAGCGAGGATCTGCGGGCTGCGTTCGTGGACGCCGGCTGGGCCGACCTCAACAACGCTCGGACGATCGTCAAGGCTGGGGGGCGGTCGATCGAGCTGGTGGGGGTGGATGACCCGCACGTTGATCGGGACGACTATGCCTCGGTGGCCGGGGCTGTCTCGGGTGGGGCTGACCTGCATATTGGGGTTACGCACACGCCGGCCGCGCGGGTGTTGGACGCCATGGCGGGTGATGGGTTCGCGCTGATGCTGGCCGGTCATACGCATGGCGGGCAGGTTCGGGTGCCGGCGTATGGGGCGTTGACTACCAACTGCGATTTGCCGCACGGCATGGCTCGTGGGCTTCATCGGTGGCCGGGGACGGATGCCTGGCTGCACGTGTCGGCTGGGCTGGGGACTCATCCGACGGCGCCGATCCGGTTCGCTTGCCGGCCGGAGGCTTCGGTGTTGACGCTGATCCCGCGCTGAGCTGGGGTTTTGCGGGTGGGGGGATACCGATTTCGCGTCGGCCTCGGCGTCGGATAGTATTTGCTGGCAGCTCGGGGTGTGGCGCAGCTTGGTAGCGCGCTTCGTTCGGGACGAAGAGGCCGTCGGTTCAAATCCGGCCACCCCGACCACTGGCGTGTCCTGACCAGATTTTTCCGGTCAGGACACGCCTGTTTCGTTTGCGGATTTTGAATCGTCCCTCGAAAACCCCCCACAAAGGGGCGAGCGCGACCGGGTTCGTGCCAGCCGCCTCCCCGGGGGTCCGCGATGCCTAGAGCCGCTGCCAGCATCAGTGCCGCTTGCATGATTTGTGACGCAGACCGTCCTCGCCCACGGCAGGCGGTGCCGCCGGATCTTGTCAACTTGCTGTACGTATTCAAGGCGGCCCGAAGCGGGCCGCTCACGCACCCGACTGGGTGCGTGCCTGGGCCGTCGCTGTCGGGCTTGGCCCGGGGCAGGCAGGCGGCCTCGTCGTCTGCGTGGAACGCAGAGTCGACTGGGTCTACACCAGGCAGAACGCGGGCTATGTGGGTGAAGAAATTTGCCGGCAGCTTACCGGCGCGACCTGGAAGGCGCGGACCAGCTACGCGCGTCGGTCACTACGACGCGCGGTGGCCAACTGTGCTACTCGCGGCTAACTCACCTCGAGCGGGGTACTCCGACTCCAGGATGACTGCGGCCCCCGCCCCCATTCGCCCCGCTCAAGCCCGAATCAGGTCGCAAGGTCAGGAAATGTGAACCTCCTGGGAACGCTCTTAATCCCGTAAAGCTCGGCCAGGTCCGAAGAATCAACTATTACAAACTTGTTGAGGTTCCCGCGAATTGCAGGAGAATTTACCACTGATAGCACGTACCGGAAGAGGGATCCACTAATCGGTGGACCCGGCAAGCTGGAGTCCTGCAGCCTGGACTCGCAAGCGCTCAAGAGATCATCAACACTGCTTGGTAACTTGTTGGGATCTCGCTCGTAGGACCGAATCAAGTCGTAGGTGTTGTCGGCGAAGCGTCGCCAGCTTGCTGGAACGAGAACTTCCGAAATCAAGTCAAGGGCAAAGAAATTCTTAAAGCCGGAAATTAGTCGTTCCTTTGCCTCCATCTCTGGCCACGGCGACACCCGAACGGAATCGGCGGCTTGATCGAACGCTACGATAATCAACTCGATTTGTTCGACGGCGGCCTTCAGTTGAGCAGCCAGCCGAAGGCGCTTCCAGTCAGCGTTGTCCGCCTTGTAAACAAGGTCGTGTGTGACCAGCGACAGAGCATGCTCGAAGGCAGTCAGGACCTGGACCTCGAAAGTTATTGTGGCCATGCCCGGCTGACGTGCAGCTGCAGCTTCTGAGTTCATGCGACCATACCATCGCAGCCCGTCGAAGCGAAATACTTCCGGCGCCTTTTTAGCTATACTCCTATCGCGAAGATTGACCTCTTGGAAACTGCGTCTCAACCTGTCAAGAACCTCCGCTTCGTGACTTGGAACCGGAATCACGATAGTGCAGGCATACAAGTCGTCAAGATCGCTCCAAGATGAGTATCTTCCGCTTTCCAGCTTCTCGCTTAGGGATTCAAGGTCCTTGACTCGGTCAAGGAAGATATACTTTTCGGAATCGCAATATGGTCGTAACGTGCGAGCTACGTATGCTTGAAGTTCTCGGAGGAGGGGAGAGGCCTTCTCGTATTCCAGCCGTAAACGCTCCGGTGCAGGCATGGTCAGTTACCCGTGATTACGTCCCGGATTATGGCAATACGGTCTCTGCGTTGTGCGAGGTCATTCGAAGCCGATCTTGCCGCCTCGTAGTATCGCCGGGCCCTCGCGTTGTCTGCTCGCGCGTCTTCGCTGTTGGCCTCGGACATGAAGAGGTTCAGGCGCGGAATCGCCGTCTCGGAATCTGGCAATTCGCCTTCCCGAAATGCAAGCAGGATCGCGCCAAACAATGAGTAGAAGTCCGCTTGGTTTCGTAGCCGTTTCGCCTCGCCGGCGAGTAGACCCTCAGCCCAGGAGCGCATGACCCCCAAGACCTCCGAAAACTCCTCTTCAACCTCCGCTGCGCTCTCCCAGTCTTCGTCTCGGCTGCTATATGCCGCGTCAAGATCTGCCTGGGAATATGACTCGATGCCGCGTTCAACTAAAAGCAGTAGCTGGGCAACGAGCTCGACGTCCTTCATTTGGCGTCGTGAGGAAGATGCAATACGGGGGAAGTCATTAGGAAGTTTACGGATTAAGTCCTCAGTCAGCCGCTCGGCGGACGCAGCGAACACTCCCGAATACCTCGCGTGTCGAAGTTCCTGAGGAGTCAACTTGGAAACGTTGCGGTTGATTCTGTCAAAGATATTGCTTAGCGTCCCTTCGTCCGTCGATGGAAGGAACTCAATTGAAAACTGATAGGCGTAGAAGCTGCGCTTCTCTGCGCTTCCTAGGTCAGAGAAGTACAAACCACGAAGTCGCGGTGTGGATGCCTTATCGCCAATCGGGAATTCACCATCTATAAACTCAAAAACAGTTTGCAGTCGCTGCTTGCCGTCGACAACGGCGTAGTTCCCGACGCCCTCATCGGTAATTTCCTCAAATATAAAAACTGCTGGCGCTGGATAGTTGAGCAAAACTGTGTCTATGAAATAATCCTTGTACGCCTGATTCCAGACACTGCGACGCTGATACGGCGGCTCGAGGTCTAGGAGCTCGCGGCGGTGAAGGTCTAAGAACCAAGCGATAGGTTGCGTTGTCTGTCGACGCTGTTCCGCCACAACTCATCTCCACTCGACCGAGGCATGGACTGCTGTATCAAATACCCTAGCGTCGCTGTCCGTAGCTCGGTGCCACCGCCCGCCTGCTCGGACTAAGTTCGCGCCTGATCCCAGCCTGCGGCCCAGGCCATGGCATCTGTTGACTGCGCGCGATCGCTCCTCGACTAGGCCGTGTTTAAGAACTGGCGTTGGTGGTTGCCTGGTCAGGTCACAGGCGGCGTGTCGGTGATCGAAAAGTAGGGAGGTCTCCGGTAGATCG